>NZ_JACSPV010000071.1 GCF_014836955.1 Bacillus norwichensis | reverse complement strand
AATTGAACTCCCATTCCCTCAGATAAAGTGTTCAATCTTATTTGGCGGGAACTGTCCACTTTAGTTTATCAGTCACACCTGTGTAGCGTATGTCAATTGGAGGGGCAAAACTGACTTAAAATAGGTAATGAATGCTGTTCAGTATGAACTAAGGAGGATAAACATTTGTTTAAAATTATTATTCCAAAAGCACCTTTTGATTTTAAAAAATATTAAAAAGAATTTCATCAAGGAATAATAATGTATTTATTAATGAGAAAAACTTACTCTTCAACGAATTGTAACCATAGATTCCCAACCAACACTTTTATACGTTACTTTTCAGGGAGATATTGATCATCCACTTTTAAAGGTACATATTCCTAACGACACTAGAAAAATTCAACAAGAGAAGCTATTACAGGTTGTTCGACACATGTTTTCAACTGAGTGTGATTTATTAAAGTGCTACGATTCTTTATCAGGCTCTCCCTATCTAAAACCACTTATTAATCAATTTTATGGTTTAAGGCTAGTGTTGGAGCCAGATTTATTCGAGGCAATTGCAAAATTAATCATTTATCAACAAATAAATACAACTTTTGCAGCGGAGCTTGTTAATAGATTAATTACTCTTACTGCTGAGGAAGTAGAGGTTTGAAGGGAAGTGTTTGCCAATTTTTCCTTCGCCAGAATCAATAGCAAAACTGTCCTACAATCAATTAAGAAGAATATCTTTTAATCAGAGGAAGGCTGAATATGTGATAGATTTTGCACAAAATATTGTAGAAGGAAAAATTAACTTAGATCATCTTTGGAAATTAACAGATAAAGAGATCATTCAAATTCTATCAAATGTAAGAGGAATTGGTAAATGGAAAATTGAATGTACGCTTCTTTTTGGGATGGGAAGATTAAATATATTACCTGCGGGAGATATTGCGTTAAGGAAAGTTCTTAAAACTGTGTGGGGACTAAAACAAACCCCTTCAGAAAAAGATGTTGAAAAATTAGGGCTTAATTGGTAACCTTATAAGAGCTATGCAAGCTACTATTTGTGGTGTAGTGCAAAGCTCTTTTAAAGTAAGAGAGAGCACTGGACTGGTAGTAGGCTGAGTTTTTACGAGTTTTCACCATAAACCAAGTTCCGTAAAGTACTTGGGCAAGCGTTAAATAAAATATACTTGGAATAGCCCCAGCTTGAAAGATGTAACACAAATATCCATTGTCCCTAATTTTTCACGGAGAATATAGATAATAATCCAAGTTCTTCTGATTTCAAAAGTGCTTCTGTTCTTGAACCGACTCCAAGTTTTGTAAAAATCTTGGTTAAGTGATATTCAACTGTCCTCTGACTCATAGAAAGCTCCAGCGCGATCGCTTTATTTGTGTGCCCTTTAGAAATACCATCTAAAATTTTTTGTTCTTTGGTGGATAAGCTAATTTTTTCTAAGTATTGTTTTCCTTCGTTGACTGATGGGGCTGATTCTACTCTTTTTAGTTGCTTTAATAATTGGATAGAAATAACTGCCTCATCTCTTAAAGAGCACCGAATAGAAGTAATTAACTGTTCTCGTGTGGATGTTTTACTGATAAATCCAGATGCACCTGCTTCAATCAACAAATTAAAATGGGATACTACATCATAGCCTGTGTAAATCAGAATAGTCGCATCAGGATCAAATTGCAGAATCATTTTGGTTAATTCAATCCCGTTCATCTTAGGCATGTATAGATCAATTAGGTATATATCGTATTTTCCTTTTTCCAATACTTCCATAATCTTGTCGCTTTCAAACAAGACATCGGCTTTCATATCCTGTTCTGATTCAATAATGGTCCTAGTTCCTTCTCCCACTGCGGGATGATCATCTACTATTAATACATTGATCAATTTAATTGACTCCCTGTTTGAATATAATTTGGACTTTAAACCCATTGTTTGGTGCCGATTCAATTTCTATCTCACCACCCATGCATCGGACCCGCTCTTTGATCCCGTATATCCCCATCGTTTTAAATGAATCATTGAGTTCTGACATACAAATGCCGATTCCGTTGTCCAAATAAGTAAGTATTAAACCTTCATCTTTGTTTTTTAATGAGATTTTCACTACAGAAGCTTTCGAATGTTTCATTGCATTGTTCAAGAGTTCTTGAAAGACTCTATATATGGTTAATTCATATTCAGGCTTGATCTTCTGAATCGTAGAATCTAATTCCGCATGCAGAAGAAAGTTAGAACTTAATTTGACCCGCTTGATTAAGTTTTGGATCGATTGGATAAGACCCAATTCATTCAGAAACGGTGGTCTTAATTCGTTGCATGTCTCTCTTATAAGATGAATATTGTCTAGAACTGTTTCTTTGATAAGATATAACTCATTCTTGAGTATAGGATCTGTTATTTTGATTTCGATAGATTCAATGTCTCTTAAGAGCTGGAATTGGTCTTGTAAAATAGTGTCGTGAAGATCGATTGATAAATTCATCCGTTCTTTTTCAGACAAAGAAAATAACAACCGGGATAACCATGAAGGATAGGAATCATTTTCAACTTGCTTTTTTTTATGATAATGTTCAATTTCTTTGAACAATCCCTCAATTAGCTGGAAATTCTCGAGCAAAATACTAGAAAAATAAGCTATATTTTTCAACCATATTTTCTCTTGAATATTTAAGGTTGTCTTATGCTTTTTTAAACCACAAAAAATAACTTCTTTCATCTGGTGATTTTCGCCAATAACAACACAGAATCCAGTTCGAACTTCGATCAGTAAACCTGGATGGCAATTTTTCCAATCTACTTGTTCTATTTCATTAATAAAACTGGTGGAGGAGAATGTCCTTTTGTTCTGTACTGTCCACGTGTCTAAATCTTTACTTTCCTCGACTTTCAAATAATGAACTTCTCTTACTCTTAGTACTTCTTTCACTTCAATCATTAGCTTTTCGATAAAGCGCTCTACTTTTGTCTCGTGTTTAGTTTTTTGAAAAAATGTATAAAGATTTGATTCCACATGATTCTTTCGTGAAAATAAATGATGTCTCATTCTATAATCTATAAATTCTTTAATGTATAAAAATAAAATGGATCCTATAAAGACAAAGAGAGAAAAAAGGAAAGCAGAGCTAGAAATAAATCTGATCTTGAAAGTTAAAGCTAAAATGATGGTTGAAAAAATAGTAAAAGAAAAAGATAAGAGCGCATAATATTGGAGCCTGCCAAGCAAAAACTCAATATCAAACAGCTTTTCCGCTATTTGTAAATAAACGAAAGCCAATGGAATGATTAATAAAAACATGGATGTTATTTCAGCAGAAAGCAAAGCTCTCCCCCAAAAAATATGAGGGACTGCATATAAGATTACAAAGGGACTAAATCCGATGACGAATGCAGTCGACAGTATTTGGATAATAACTTTGCCCTCTGAATTTTTATGCCTAATATTCAGCCTCGTCAAAAGAAAAATCAAAAAACAAACTAGAAAAATGAAAAAACCTAGTTCAACCATTCTCATAAACGAATGAATTTTCCCAAATAAGAAATTGCTCGATAACGCTATAAGGAGTAGAAAATAAGCAATATATAATCTTTTTATGCTGCTGCCTTTAACAAAGTAGAGATGATATTGTTGGAAGTAGTTTTTCAAAAAGTGAATCAATAAGATCAATGAACCGGGAAAAGTCATCGTTACTGTAATCCTGCCGATCAAGTCCGCTCTTGCAGATGCAGGGGCGCTTAAATAACATAACCCCAATGAAAATAGAAAAGCTATTAGGATCATGACTGAATTTTTCTCTTCTTTTTTTCCGTAATAAAAATATAGGCCCAGTAAAAAAGTTGAAAGGCAAAATAGAATTGGCAGCAATAAATAGATGATGAGCTGAATATCTTCACTAGTATATGAAACAGCATATGTATTCGTATAGGCTTGCTGATCGATGATTGTAATAGACTTGGCTTTCTCCAGGTAGTGAAACCTAGCCACTGTTTTATGCTCGTCAGGATCGATGCCATTGATCAATTGAACAATATCGCCTTTTTCAATCGGATTTCTTGCCGCCCATCCCTTGTCATACACTTGCTCTACGACCCAATTTCCGTTCCTTTGCTCAACATCTATGCCTATTAAAGGATATTGAATGATTAATAAGCCAAAATACGAGATCAGCCCAATCATTAAGAAAACCATCACTGAGAAGATTATATGAGATTTCTGGAACCATTTCATTCTTATCACCTAGGGAGGAACCGGATTATTCCAGCATAAAATTTTATTTCCAATAACGAATTTTGGGAGAAATGTTTTCTCCAGAGAAAGCATCCATGATCGCTTTGAGTTGATCTTCATTAACACCAATCAAGCTTGCAGTGCCTTCTTTCACTTTGACTAAAACATCCGGACTGTTTAATAAATATTGTACCATTTCCAGCATTTTAAGTTTCCCCTTTTCTTTAAAGTATATAATCTGAAAGTTTGTGAATATATTTGCTATCGACATCCAGCTTTTTCAGTCTTTCCTTCGCCTTTTGTTGATAAATGTTTTTCATCACTTCAGTATAAAGGAGGGCACCGCTATCAATGATTAGCTCGCTCATTTGATCCCGACTGTGAAGAAGTTTGTCAGTTTCAACAATGCCCTTATAGTAATCTCGAATTATATCCGCTTCTTTTCCTTTAAAATTCAATAGATAAATGATTGGGAGCGAAATTTTTCTGTTTAATAAATCGTTTTTACTTTCCCAAGTCTGCAAATCGGAGACATCGTTATTCACTTGGCCGATCAAGCCTATTAACTTTGAGTATTGCCTTATCACTGTCGGATAATTTTTACGGGCTAGCACGGCTCCGACCAAACAAGAAAGTGAAACCAAAGATCCTGATTTTTTAAACGTCATTTCTATATAGTCCTGTTCTGTCCAGCAACGACCAAGAAGATCCATATGCTGCCCGTTAATAGCAGTAAGTGAATAATCCAAAAGGATGGAAACAGCTTCTTCTTTATTCTGCAAACCTGATTTTCTAATCACATCTAAACATAAGAAAATCATTGCGGTGGATGCATTTAATGCTAAGTTTTGCTCCTTCATCCATAACTTCAAGTGATCATCACTATCTTCTAGATCATCCAGAATATCAAAAGACAGTACCAATAGTTCAATTGCAGCAGCAACGGAGATTACTTTGTCTAACTCTTTCCCTTTGAGCATTTGATAATGTAAAATAGTAAGCTCACCAAATGGAAAGCCTTTTTCCGCTTGGACATCCACATATGTTTTGATTGTTTCTTTTAAATGTTCTTGTTGAATTTCTTTATCTACAATCCGTTTTATTGAGTGTAATATTCTATCTGTAACATCACTCAATTTGACCCCCTCCTATTAGACCAATACCTCCTCTTAGTTATATTTTAATCTAGCTACCTCATATTTTGCCGCAATGCTCATTGCGGTTATCCGTAAGGTATATTGCGCTGTATAAAAATCTAGATAAAAATCCATTGGTTTACTGTTAAATATTTACGCTGATTATGAATCACTGACTGCTATCAAGTGGGTTATCACGCCTAAAGCTTCCGTGTATCATTAAATTCGTAATTTTCATTACTGCAAGTGGATTGCGGTAATTCGCAAATTGATTCACGGTGAAATTCAATGAAAGGTATGTGAAGATTGAAATAAGGTTAGTCTCAAAAGATCCCCTCTATAACCACCTTTTATTGCGGAGTTTACATTTTCTATAGAACTCTATGGAGTATTAGGAGGTTGAATGATTTTTTTCGATAGTAATCAATAAAAATTTGGAAGGAGTAATCAGAGTTGAGAACATTGAAGAAAGGAAAACTGTTGCTAGTAGGCGTTTTATCTCTTGGTATGCTGGGTTACACAGGTGAAGAGACGTATGCTCAGGAAGTGAAGACTTTCACGAATTTTCAGGTTACCTATTCAGGTGCTGAAAAGTTTACCCCATATTCGCTAAGAAAGTCTAATACTAAGGCTGTGGTTAATCTGAAGAATGATACTGGAACTGCTTGGATTACGGCAACGATGAAAAATTCCGAGGGTGCATATAGGGGAGGAACTAACGTTCAAAGAGGAAAAAGAGCAACATTTGCAACCAAAAATGCTAAGGTTAACTATAAGTATAAATTGGGGCTCAGAAAAACAAATAACACTGGCGGAGGAAAAGTTACAATCAAAGGTTCTTGGTCTTCTAGCGGAGGATGATGAATTTAAATATCATCCAGATAGATTTGCTTTCTATTTGGATGATATTTCTTTTTTTAGATAAGCGGACTTTTAACCAATCTCAAAAGTTGAATGTACACCTAAACTGATTTTCTTCTTGGGCATAAATGATTTTTGGCTGGTTAAACAGTCAGATTTTATACATCGGCTCAATCTGTAACTATTGTAACCAGAGAACATCTGGGGAAGAATAATCGACAGCAGGATTGAAGGTAAGGGACATCCAATGGAATGTTTGCGATACAGTAATATAATCATTCAGTTCCCTGCCAAATCCGAGTGAGTTATGGTAATGGCAAGGAAGAAGCTCTAACTGCTCAACCGTGAAAGTGTATCTCGCAAATTGGTACTTTTGGTAGTTTTGCCGCTTCCATTTTACCATTTTTCGCAAAGATGCATTTTTATTTTTTCAAAGACTTAAGGACTTTTGGAATACGTTCATATTTTTTATAGATTCAGGTACTACTAAAAGGGACGGAGAAAGAAATGTTATCGAGTAAATTTAAAATAAGAAGTAGATATATGTTGCTGGCTCTATTTTTTTTGATTGGCGGATTGACAGGCTCTTGGTTATTTGCCAGTAACTTTTTAGAAATTATGACAATGGATTATAATGCACCTGACTTAGTAGGAACGAAAGAAGAAATCAGACATAATTTTTTAGAACAGATTTCGACATGGGAAACATTCATAGACTCTTCGATGTTTTATTTAATTAATTTTATTCCAGTGCTATTTATGCTACCAACCTTAGGGTTTTTTGCTGAAAAAAGAAGTCTATATATGCTTGGGAGACATCGTTACCCGTCATTTAGAAAAGCAATTTATAAAGATGTGATGCAATATGTATTATTATCAGCGATGATTGTTGTTGTCTCCTTTTTAATTTTTTATTCCATAGGGGGACTGTTTGTCTATCGAAGTATTGATGATATAGGTGGCTTCGCATCTATTCTTCCTGAAAATTTTTATATGAATCACCCTTATTTATTTTTTGTTTTTATGGTGTGCACTATTTATCTTAGTTTAGCGATTGTATTTAGTTTGTTGTCTTGTGCATTAATCTTACTGACAGATCGCGAGTATAAAGTGATTTTATTGATCCTGTTTATTTATTTCCTGTATGGAAAACTAGGCGTGTACACAGAAAGTGCGTGGTTTGATATTTTCACAAGTTTCACAGCCTTTAATACACTCTATTCAACTGGTGAGACGTTTAAGCCATTAGTTATTTTACTTATAATTTCATTCATATTACTTGTAGCAGGTGTAAATAAAACAGTTAAAAATATTGAGGAGTAAGGAGTTCGATATATGGTAATAAAAAATAAAATCAGATTATCTATTATAATCATTTCATCTGCTCTTTTACTAGGGTTTATTAACTTTAAGCAGGGATATAAAAACATCATCACCTATATGAATGATTATAATGTCGTGTTGGCAAAAGAGGCTGTATTTGATCGGATTTTCGTGAATACTGATTTTGCAAAACTCGAATATATGGAAGGCAATAGTGTATTTCATTTTATAAGTCCATTTACATTTTATATTTTGGCGATCTTCTGGGGCTCTTTCTATTATTTATTACTTAAAAAGAATTACCATCAATTGATATATTCAAGAATAAATACCAAACATGAAGCTTTAAAAATATTGAGAGGTCCCTATGTGCAAAATGTTATCTTATTTGTTGTGATGTATGTGGCTTCTATTTTCCTTTTTATTTATCTTAATGATGTTTTAGTTTTTCAAGATATGTGGCATTTCATAAGACGAAGTGTCTTTTTAGCCATTTCGAGCCTCCTTATCACTATCGGACTTTCATCGTTAATGTTCTACATATATTTAAAATGTAATGAAACAATTGCTCTTTTAGTTATTTTTATATCCATTCTATTTTTATTTATTGTAGATTTAAATTGGAAAACGGTAAGTATTGTATTTATTGGTAATGATACTTATTTTGTAGGTGGAATAATAACTGGGTCTGTTCTTATTTTTCTGTCTCACTTATTTCTTAAGAACGTGAAATATGAAATTGAATAGGGAGTTATAACATGATTGAAATTAAAAATATAAATAAAAAAATAAAAGACCATGTCATCTTAAAAAATATCTCTATATCTATTAAAAAAGGAATCTGTGTTGGATTTGTAGGACATAATGGCTCAGGTAAGACCATGCTATTAAAAGCAATATGCGGGTTTACTAAAATTGATGCTGGAGAGATATGGGTACATGATAAGCAAATTATCTTTAGTGAAAAGTATATTAAGAACGCGGGGATTATTATTGAACAACCCTCTTTTATTAACTACTTAACAGGGATGGATAACCTACTTGCTTTAGCCGATATACAAAAGATGATATCAAAGGACGATGTTTTACTCGCTCTTGAGAAAGTGGGTTTAAAGGATGCAAAAGATAAAAAGGTAAAAGAATATTCTTTAGGAATGAAGCAACGTCTTAGAATTGCTCAAGCCATTATGGAACATCCACACATTTTAGTTTTGGATGAACCTTTTAATGGGTTAGATAAAGACTCGATTACAGAGATTCAAGATCTGATTGTAGATTATAAAAATAAAGGGGCTACTATTCTTTTAACGAGTCACGATGATAGACAGATTGATTATTTATGTGATCGAGTATACGAGTTGAATGGAGGAGAGATTGTTGAATAAAGTTATTCTTTATATTTGTATGGGCATGTTATTTTTAACAGCATGTTCTCCATATGGGCTAACAGGGGGGCCTGACTCAGATTCAGATGACAGTGAGCCTACACCAGAAGAAATTGCAGCCATTGAAAATATGAAAACATTTTCATTAACGATTGAGCAATTCGAAAAAAATATGCAAACACAAAGTAATGATGCCGTATTAAACGAAACAGAAATGGGATATGAAACGAAGGATCACTTAATCAAGATAGATTATAAAGATGATTCAACAGATGCAAATGATCCCCTCACATATATTTATATATTGATCGATCAACCGAGCGCTAAATTTACTAATATTGAAAAAGAGTGTATTGCAACCTTGGAAATGTTGTTCGCTTCTCTAGAAGTGTCGTACGATGTAAATCAGTTGGTGACGAGTGTAAAAGAAAATAAAATAGAGGCTATGAATACAGAAGATGTTATGGTTGAACTCACTAACAACAGTGCAAATATTCAAATGACAATAAGTCCGAAATGACGCTCTTTAACTGATGTTGAATTTTATCCCGGCAATATGGAGGAATTTCATGGTGGTAATTATATTCAGACTAACTAGAGAGTTCTTGCCATAAAAGATTCAAGCATTCAAAAGCAGGCAGGCATTGGTCGTTGAGTATCATGGTTGCTTTCCTGTTAGTGTTTCCTATCTATAAAATAATTCGGCGAAGAAAAGAATTAGAAAAACAGCAGCAATTTTTTGAATGATGCGGAGTATGAATATCTCGTAAAAATCTCCCTTTACAGCCGTTTTTTTGTTCCCCATTTTGTGCCGATCCCTAGTATTCTTCTTTTTCAAATTGGGGCCTGTTATGACTTCACATCAAAACAGGCCCTTAACTTTATTCAACTCTAATGTCATTTTTACGGTTCGCATACCACTGGAAAAATGAATTCGCCAGTTCAACGGGGACATCGTCTATGCTTGAATGATGCACTGGCTTTCCTCTATTGATAGTTTCAATTGATGCGAGGCCAAGCCATTTTTGAACAATGTTTCGGGTCATCTTAACCTCAATCACTTTTTCTCGTTTAGAAACGAATAAAGAGGTAGTGAGTGCCCCTGTTTTAAATTGAATAAGATGCCCATTCATGACGTAACTGGTATGGAAAAAATCTAACAATCTTGATAGTAGAATACAAACCAAAAGAGCAGCTGACAGAATCATCCAAACCTGCTCCACGCCCCAAATTACTGGCTTAAAGTAATATAAAACAATTGTAGCAATCAACCAGAACCAGCTTGGGGACAGTATGCGTACCCAAAGGGACATTTTCGGAAGACGAATCATTTCCTGAGTAATCGTATATGAGGGCAGAATGTCTGAAACCATTTCAAACGCTTTATTAACCGGCAGAAAAGGATATAGTGTACTCGTTTCGAGCGTCTCTTCTCCAAAGTTTAGCTTACCTGCACTTCTTAACTTCACTTCGGCAAGCCCCAATAACCTTTTCATCATTGACTGGTTAATTTCAATTGCCTGCACTTTTTCTTTTGAAATGGTGAAGGCTGTTTCATCGATAATCCCCCTAGTAATATATATGTGACTTGAATCTGAAGATATTTTATAGTTCCCATACTTTAAGTGCGTTCTAACAATTCCGAAGCCTGCGGAAGCAATAATGAGTATGATAACAAGGATGGTCGTCACCCACCACGAGCTTATCAGCTGTTTAAATAACCCCCCTGTAGTATCCTCCAAATGAAAAATTTCATTGATTTTATAATAAAATGAGCCAATTAAAGGTATAAGAACAAAAAAACTTAAAGATGTGAAGGATGCTTTTAAGATATCCTTCTTCGTTGACTCGAAATGAATGGTTCGATTCGGATCCTCCTGCGGAATTACAACCCCTGGATTTTCGGTTGTACAATACTGGTGCTCAACTTTAAGTCCCTTGTCATTAACTTCATGCCTCAAACCCGCGGATTTACTCCGACCGACATTTTTCACGTATGCCTCCATCCGTTCGGCTTCTGTTTGTGAGATCACATCGAATTTTATCGTCGCACCCTCATCTTGTACCCCAGTTTCGAAATGAATAGAGGTCATTTTAAACATACGATGAAAAACCGATGTATGGCGATTGACGTTCTGAATTCTAGAAAAAGGAATAGTTTGTTCAGATTTGCTGAAAAGTCCTTTATAAAGATGAAAAGATTGATGATCAAGTTCGTATTTGTGAGTGAACCATTTATAGATGATTGATACAAAAGTCCATCCAACTGCGAGTAAGAAAACCATTCGGCCATATTTTATGAAAAGCGATGCAGATCCCGCCTTTATCACGTATAAGTAAATCACAAAGAAAAAGGAATTTCTGACTAATTTACCTAGATCAAAAAGCATTACAAGTGGAGAATAACGTTTGATCCTTGTCATTGCTCCACTTCCTTAATTTTCGCGTATTGAGCAATTTGGTTCCTCAACTCAATAGCCACCTCTTTTGGAAGGGCAGGTATGGCGTGAGAAGAACCCATAGTTTCAACTGATACGGAGCAGAGTCCATACTTTCGAAGAAGCGGCCCTTGCTCGGTTGCGACCGATTGGATTTTTGTCATCGGAACGAGTTCATGAGTTTCATTGATTGCGCCAAATTTTAATTGTAAAAACTCTTCATTTACATCGTAACGCCAATTTTTATAAAGTAAAAAGGGATGAATGAATGACCAAATTCCACCGATTATAGCTAAAGCTGTAATTCCTATCAATATCCATCCAATCCACTCTTTCCAAGAAAAATAAAAATCAAGGTAAAATAAAACACTTAGGATAATGAGACCGATGGTATTCCCAATCGTGTCACTGACGAGCCAAACTTTGATTGCGTTCTTTGATAAACGCTGCTGAGGAGCATTCAATGGAAATCACCACCTTGTTTGTATTAGCACTACTATTATTCATCTAAAAATATTTCTTCAAGTGAAGGTTCGTCCACCTCGACACGGTAAACGTCTATTTTATATTGATTAAATGCCCGTATAACTTCGGCAATTTTTTTCTCATTTTCAAGTGTTATGGTTACAAATGGCTCTTGCATATCTAAATTTGTTCCTGCTGTATGCAACCATTGGGTTAGTGTCAACTCTTCTGCTTTGGGGATTGGAGAGTGCTTCAATTTCACTATAAGTGTTGACCGATAGAAGGATCTAAGCTCAGCCATTGTGCCGATCTTAACCACTTTACCATCTTTCATTATAGCGATTCGCGTGCAGATTTTCTCGACTTCGTCTAAATTTAATGCATCGTACAGTTGGATTCAAAGTTTGTTGTATTTTTACCTTATTTCTTCTCAATTTCCATTTCATTTAATTAAAACAAATTGGTATCTTCGCTCTTTTTTAATGAACTTATCTAGATCATTCTGGAATGCGCTCTGAAGAGGGACGCAGAGATGGGTTCATTATATAACGTTAGTAACCTTCTATCATTTATTTAGATAGTAGGTTGTTTTATTTTAACTTCATTCAGCAGAAATCTCCCGCTTCTGTAAGTGGTGAGGTGAATGCGTATTGGTATTCCATGCAGTAGGGGGCAAACCCTGTCTGAATGAAGTTAAAGCCTCCGGCGGATGCCACAGATTTTCAGAGGAAACAATCGGGCGACGTTTCTCGTCGCCACCGTCTAGAATGAAAACTGA
>NZ_JACSPV010000070.1 GCF_014836955.1 Bacillus norwichensis | reverse complement strand
CAATTAGATCCGTGGCCTAGGCCACGGATCTAAGAAGAATATGGGTGGATAATACCACCACATTTGACAGAGAGCCTTTTTTATCCGGAAATGGGGAGAAAAATGGAATTTACAATCGTTTTTCAATCAATACTTATTATTACAATGATGATTATGATCGGCGCAATTTTGGCAAGAACCTCGCCGTTAAATAATGAAACACGGACTTTGTTTATTAACATGATTGTGAACGTGGCAATGCCCTGTATCATCCTTTCCAGTATTTTTCATGTAGATATGGATGGAGACATGTTTAAGAAGATTATACTGGTATTTGTGTTATCCATCGTTATCAATGTTGTCGGTATTGCCATTGGATGGATTTTTGCAGTTCTTTTTCAAAAAGAGTCGAACCGTACGAGAGAAATTGCTTTGCTGTCCGGACTAGGAAATACCGGATTCATAGGTATTCCACTGTGCGCGGCTTTGTTTGGACCTGAGGGGGCGCTCTATGCGGCTATTTTTGATGCTGGAGTTGACGTGACCATTTGGACAGTTGGGGTTGTGATGCTGCAAAAAAATAGAACATTTGCTTTGCACACGTTGAAATCCATGATCAATATTCCGACAGCAGCTATCGTCATCGGACTGCTTGCGGGCTTTTTCAATATTAAACCTCCTGAAATCATTATCGGATTGACAGACCGGCTTGCCGCCTTAGCGGCTCCGCTTGCCATGATTTACATTGGCATGATGATCATGGGGTTGCAGCGAGGAAAGTTTCGTCAATCCGCACCCAAAATGTGGGTTCCAATTACAGTCAAGCTCATATTGCTTCCAATCGCTACTATATTTATGATTCACTTCTTTAATTTTGATTCGGTGTTGATCCAGACCGTACTAATACAATCAATGATGCCTACTATCACATTGGCTTCCATTCTCTTTGCAAGATATTCTGCGGATGAACAGATGGGGGCACTGACAACGGTCCTTTCTACACTTCTTGGCTTGATTACTATTCCGTTCATGGTCTATGTCATGAGCTTGTTTATCAACTAAACTTGCTTTTTGGCTAATTCCTGTTATAGTGAAGAATAGGCGTGTCTCTTATTTCTTCGCGTAATTTTCTATGAAACTAAAAACTAAATAAGTTTGTGTCTGCTAGGGGAGCTATATGCTGAGAGAAATCATTGATTGATACCCTTTGAACCTGATCTGGTTGATGCCAGCGTAGGGAAGCAGGCTGAATATACAATATTAATATTGCTATGCAGCCGCTTCCTTATTAGGGAGCGGCTTTTTGCGCTACATAAGCGAGGAAAAGAGACGTAATAAATATAAAGGAGCTGCAATGAATGGAAGTCGACAAGCTATTATTTACAGATAGACTTTATGAAAGTTCCAAAGAGATATGGGAGAAGAGTTATCAGCATCCGTTTGTTCAAGGAATAGGAAATGGAACGCTTGATGAAGACAAGTTCCTCTATTATATGAAGCAAGACTATGTTTATCTGATAGATTATGTGAAGTTATTTGCCATTGGTGTGCAAAAGTCACATAACCTCGAAACGATGGAACAGTTTGCCCATTTGCTTCATGAACACCTTCATTTTGAGATGGAGTTACATCGGCAATATGCAGCGGAATTTGGAATCACTAGAAAAGAATTGGAACAAACCGAACCGGCACCTGTCAACCTTGCTTATACTCGCTATATGTTGAATGTTGCTCAAAATGGAACGCTCACTGAATTGATCGCTGCCTTATTACCTTGTGCATGGCATTATGCGGAAACCGGAAAACGATTAAAGGAACAATATAAAGATCGCTTGGAACATAATCCATACAAAAAATGGATCGAGACATATTCATCAGAACAGTTTGGAACATTGGGTGAATGGCTAATAGATTTGTTGAACGAGCTGACGCACGGTAAGCCAGAAAGAGAATTGGCTATATTGGAAAAACATTTCCTCATCACGTCCAAATATGAATATCTTTTCTGGGAAATGAATTACCATAAACAAGATTGGGAGATTTGAGTGTTCCCTTAGACGGGGAGGTACAAAATGAAGGTAAAGAAAATGGCTATAACCGCGATGATTGTGTCTTTTACGACGATAACCAGCCATATCATTTTCATTCCTGCTGGTTTTGCAAAAATCTTCCCAGTGCAGCATTTTGCTAATATCGTAACGGCAGTACTGTTCGGTCCTTCCTATGCCTTGGCGCAGGCGTTTATTGTTTCTCTTCTGAGAAACATGGCAGGAACTGGCTCTATTTTTGCTTTTCCTGGCAGTATGATAGGCGCGCTTTTAGCCGGATGGCTTTATGCCCAAACAAAGAGAATGGAATTTGCATTTTTAGGAGAAGTAGTAGGGACCGGTTTCCTAGGTGCTGTTGCAGCTTATCCGCTCGCCAAACTCTTCTTTGGACAGGAGACGGCAATGTTCGGATTGGTACCGGCATTTGCTGTAAGTTCTATTGTGGGGGCAGCAATCGGCTATGGATTATTAAAAGTTTTAATGAAAAATACAGCGATTGGAGGCTTGCTTCATGAAAACAGCTCTTACCATCGCCGGCTCTGATTCTGGTGGAGGGGCCGGAATACAAGCAGACTTAAAAACATTTTCAGCTCTAGGGGTATTTGGTATGTCTGCAATTACCGCCATTACAGCCCAGAACACTGTAGAGGTAAGGTCAGTTCAAAATATTGATTTGAATATCATCCACGATCAGATTGCGGCTGTTTTTGAGGATATTGGTGTAGATGCTTTAAAAATAGGCATGTTAGCTACATCTGAAATCATACAGACCGTTGCAAAAAGCCTGAAAATATATGAGCCAGAACATGTTGTACTTGATCCTGTCATGGTTTCAAAGGGCGGACATCATTTATTGGAACGAAGTGCTGTTACTGATCTAATTGAAACGTTATTACCTTTAGCTTCGCTCGTTACTCCGAATATTCCTGAAGCTGAAATTTTATCAGGTAGAAGAATTCAGTCAGAGCCTGACATGTATGAGGCTTGTCGGGATATTCTTCAAAAAGGGTCAGGAGCTGTTCTCATAAAAGGGGGGCATCTCGATGGGGATCCTAATGATCTGTATTACGATGGGCAACAGTTTCAATTGTTAAGTGGGAAACGTGTTGAAACAAAAAATGTTCACGGAACAGGGTGTACACTCTCTTCGGCCATTACTGCAAACTTAGCAAAGGGTCAAGACATGCTGACTGCTATTGAAAATGCGAAGGATTATATTACGACTGCCATCGCTGAAAGCCTCGATATCGGACAAGGACATGGCCCCGCGCATCATTTTCATCCTTTTTATGAAAAAGTGTTACTGGAGAGAGAATAAAGTGGAAAAGGAAATTGCTGAACTTTTTACCAAGCTGCGTTATAAAAAGCCCTTGGTTCATCAAATCACAAATTTTGTAACCATGAACGATTGTGCGAATGTGACATTGGCTATTGGTGCATCACCTGTAATGGCTTCTAGTCCTTGTGAAGCTGGAGAAATGGTGATGCTGTCTGAAGCGCTTGTCATCAACATTGGAACGCTCCAACCCGAAAGTTTTGATGGAATGATGGCTGCTGGAAAAACGGCTAACAGTAAGGGAATCCCAGTTGTATTTGACCCGGTAGGTGCAGGAGCCACTGCCTATCGGACAGACTGTGCAATGAAGATTATGAAGGAGATTACTCCTGCTATTGTTCGAGGAAATGCAAGTGAAATGAACTGGCTGATTGGCGGTCGCTCGATCACAAAGGGCGTTGATGCTGTGCATGTTGCGCTTTCAAATGCAGATATTGCCAGAACAGTTGCAGCTACCTATAATTGTATAGCAGTTGTAAGTGGTAATGAAGATGCTGTAAGTAACGGAAAACATACATACCTTATTCAAAATGGACATCCAATGTTAACTCGAGTAACTGGAACAGGATGCATGTCTTCCGCATTAATCGGCTGTTTTGCGGCGCTTTCTATGAATCATTTGCACTCGGCAGTCGCTGGAATTTCCCTAATGGGAATTGCTGGTGAGTTAGCGGCTGCCAGTTTATCTGATGAGGAAGGTACTGGAACGTTCAGAGTCAGGCTGGTGGATTTCATTTCTCATATGAGCGCGGAAATGTGGCTGGAAGGGGTAAGGATTATTGAAGCGTGATATCGATTATAAACTCTATGTAGTGACAGAAGAAGGTATGTCTTTTGATCACCTCTTGCCGATTATAGAACAAGCGGTAAATGGAGGAGCAAGTCTTATTCAATTGCGGGAAAAAAAGTCCGAAGGGAAGGCCTTTTACGAGAAAGCCGTTCGATTGAAACAATTCCTCGATTCATTGTCCATCCCATTAATTATTAATGATCGGGTGGATATTGCTTTGGCAGTGGATGCGGCAGGGGTTCATCTCGGACAATCAGATATTCCAATAGAAGTGGTCAAAAAAATCATACCAGACTCCATGATTGTTGGAATTTCCGCACACACGGTGGAAGAAGCTGTTCTTGCTGAGGAAGCTGGAGCAGATTATATTGGAGTGGGTTCAGTCTTTCCAACCTCAACCAAGGCCGATGCCAAACTTCTTCCAAACGGAATGCTCGGTAAAATTATTGAATCGGTATCCATTCCCGTTGTTGCAATCGGAGGCATTAATGAAAAAAATGCAAGCCAGCTTCAGGCTTATAAACTAGATGGGATTGTTGTAGTATCAGCTATTACAAGAGCTGATGACCCAAAATCCGCAGCGGAAAAGCTTTTAGAAAAAGCTTTTGAATATAAAACTAATGATGAAGTAACCGGCCCTGTTTAAGGGTCGGTTTTTTTGAGTCCTGTTTTTCATAAAAAAGTTTCGTACAACGAAATATTATTCTTGTATTCTTGTCTGCTTCACTATATGTTAAAAGAGTAGTATTCTAAGTTTTCAGCGAAAGGTGAAAAAAATGGGAAAAGAAAAGCGGACAACCAAGGGGAAATTATGGACTAAATCTTTTATATTGCTAGTGCTAGCTAATTTGTTTGTGTTTATGAGTTTTCAAATGCTCATTCCTACTGTATCGCCTTATTTGAAGTCATTGGGCGCATCGGGAATAGAGATTGGGCTGGTGACGATGGTGTTCTCAGTAGGGGCAGTCATAATCAGGCCATTTATAGGATACTTGCTGGGATTTTGCCAGCGCCGATGGCTTATTTTAGTTGGGGCGGCAGGACTGCTGGCTGTTACTATTCTTTATCCATTGACACAAATCATATTCGTCCTTCTAATATTCCGATTCCTTCATGGGTTCATGTGGGGGTGGTCTTCGACTGTTAATGGAACGGCTGCGGTCGATATTGTACCTAATGACCGAATTGGGGAGGGGATGGGTTATTTTGGACTCTCTATTACTGTTGGGATGATTATTGCTCCTAGTATTGGAATATTTCTGTACCAGCATTACTCATTCGATACGATGATCAAAATTTCTGCAGTTTTTGGCGTTATTGCTCTCCTATTGCTTTCCGTCATTAAATATCAAACGCCAGAGAATGTAAAAAATATGAATAAAAAAGATGTTCATTTTTCATTTACCGGTTCGCTTATTGAATCGTCCAGCTGGTTCCCCGCTTTCGTTACTTTGTTAGCTACGTTTGGCTATGGAACAATTGTCACATTTATTGTAATCTTTTCTGAAGAGCGGGGAATAGAGCAAATATTTCTTTTCTATTTCTTGAATGCTATAACTGCGACACTTGTTCGTCCAATTACGGGCAAATGGTTTGATAGGAACGGTCCAAAGCTTTTAGTTATTGTTTGTTCGGGCCTTACTTTTATATCCATGTGGATTTTGTCTTTCTCAACTAACTGGGTAGGGATCGCGATTTCCGGATGTTTATTCGGAGCTGGCTATGGTTCCCTGATTCCTGCACTTCAGGCTTGGGTTCTTGCAAAAACACCGAAGGCAAGAAGAGGAGTAGCAAATGGAATGTTCTATTCTGCAATTGATGTGGGGATCGGGATGAGTGGACTAGTTTTTGGAATGGTCGCGATATTTATGGATACAGCTAAATTATTCCAAATCTCTAGCTTTTTCTTTATTGCCGTTATTGCTTTCACACTTTTTGTTGGAGAAAAAACAGTGTATCAGTCAACTGGCAGAATGAAGAGGGATGTCGATATTTGAAAAAGCGTTTGTTTATATTTGGATGCAATTATCTAATACTATCGTAATGTGCCGGATGTAACAGCATGCAATACATTTGTAATCGAACATAAATAATCCTGTTATTCGTTTGATATGTTCCTCTGTTAGGATAGTCATCGTTAGCGATTTTCGACTAACAAAAAAGGGAGGAACAAAAATGAGAAAGAAGATTATCGCATTTTTCACAGGAGCCATGATTGTAGGGGCCTTGGCGTCAGGGCAGGCATCGGCAGCTGAGGTATATAAGGTACAGCCGGGCGATTCTTTATGGAAAATCTCCCAAAAACACGGCACCTCAATACAACAGTTAAAGTCCTGGAATAACCTTTCCAGTGATCTCATTTTTCCAAACCAGAAGTTACATATTTCTGCTGATGCAGCTGTTAATAAGGAAAAAAATATAGATGATGTATATACAGTTAAATCAGGAGATTCCTTATGGAAAATCTCTCAGAAATTCGGAATTCAAGTCCATGAATTAAAAACATGGAATAAATTATCAGGTGATCTGATTCATCCGGGTCAGAAACTGGCGCTAAAAGGAGAGGCAGCTCCAGTTCAAACTAAAACCGCCAATACTGCTCCACAGCAGCAGCCTGCTCCTGTCCAAAAAGAGACTGCTGCTCCGGAACAAGTTCAGGAATCTGCACCGAAACAAGATCAGGAACCTGTTGAAAATGAAACGTCTGCCCGTTCAGATGGAAATGAGATGACAGTAACGGCAACTGCCTATACGGCATCTTGTAATGGCTGTTCAGGTGTGACTGCAACAGGCATTGACCTTCGGAAAAATCCTGGACAAAAAGTGATTGCTGTAGATCCATCTGTTATTCCACTAGGCTCAAAGGTTGAAGTTGAGGGATATGGGACAGCCATTGCTGGTGATACAGGCGGAGCTATTAAAGGTCACAAAATCGATCTTTTCATACCTTCACAGTCCGAAGCAATGGACTTTGGAGTCAAACAAGTAAAAATTAAAGTACTTAATTAATAAGGCCCCTATGAGAGACCTAACCACAAAACGGTTAGGTCTTGTTTTATATGAGCGGCAATAGGGGTACGATAGTAAGAATAGGAGGGATGCTTATGAGTTTTACTGTTGTAGGCGTATATGATACAGCAGAAGAAGTGATAGACGTTATCAAAACAAGTATTCACGAAGGCTTTAAAGAGGAAAAATTCTCGGTGTTAGCGGCTGATGAATCAAAAACGGAATTCATTGAGCAAGAGACAAATGTCCATGACAGGCATGCGGCCAGCGAAGAGGCATATGGGATCATTAGCGGGTTTCTCACAGGGATAAGCGGTGGCTTTATCGTCCCGGGTTTGACTGTTCCTGGAATGGGTCCCATCATTGCTGCCGGTCCGTTGGCGTCCTTGATCCAAGGGAAGAGCCATCATGATGTTAAGGATCTTCTGATTACAATGGGGTTGAATGAGGGAAATACGCAAAAATATGTTGCTCACTTAAATGAGGGCAAAATTATTTTATTTTATGAGCGCACTCCTTCATAACCTCCGCTTATCCTTGCCAAAATTGGAAAACTTTCCGATAATGGGAAAGGAGCAGTTTAGCTTGCCCGCTCATGGCAGGTGTTATTTAAGAAGGGGAGAATTTTCATGAATAAGATAAGCAAAAACAAACCTGCTAACCAAAACAGGCCAGCAAAAAGAAAACGCAGGGTTTTGCTTATGCTCATATTGCCTTTAGCCGTATTTATGCTGTTGCTTTCATATTTGGAAGACCATAGGACAGAAATTAAAGATAAGCATCCCAATAAAGAAGTCCCGAGTGAATTTATGCCGATTTATAAGGCCGCAGAAACAGAATACGGTGTTCCATGGTATTTGCTCGCAGCGCATCATCGAGTGGAAACCATTTTTTCCACAATGGATCCAATGCTGTCTCCCGCCGGTGCGGAGGGACACATGCAGTTTATGCCGTGTACTTTTGTTGGGTGGTCTCACCCCAGCTGTGAAGGGCTGGGAGAAGGAGATATTCCTGAAAACGAAAAAACGGATCCTGCAGTGATCAAGAAATACGGTGGATATGGTGTGGATGCAAATGGAGACGGCAAGGCCGATCCGTGGGATATCGAGGATTCGATTTTTACAGCAGCGAATTATTTAGCTAAAAACGGAGCAGCCGCAGGAGACATTGAGAAAGCTGTTTTTGCTTATAATCACAGCGATGAATATGTCGAGGAAGTCTTATATTACGCTGAAAAATATCAGCAGGAATACAAAACGGGAGCATTAAGCTCCCGTAATTAAGGCATAGATTTAAGACCTGCGGTTTCTTGCCATGGCCCCCATGATAAGGCTGAGAACCAGTACTAGGATCACGGCTCCAATCAGTGCTGGAACTATCGGAATACCGGCCATCATAGGTCCCCAATTTCCAAACAGCGCTCCACCAAGCCAGGCTCCAATAATACCTGCAATGATATTACCAATAATGCCACCAGGTACATCCTTACCCAAAATCAAACCTGCTAGCCAGCCAATAATTCCTCCAACAATCAGATATAATAGAAAGCCCATGTAAAATCATCTCCTTCTAGAAATTTTTATTTTTCCTTCATTTTATTATTGCCTGTTGAAATATAGACTAAACATTTTTTTGCAGCCGCTAAAAAACATCTGTTTTAATGCGACAAAGTTAGTATACACAAACTGAGTAGATTTTATTTTTAAAATCCTGCCGGTTTTGTTATCATGAAGGTGGAATAAGGTTGTTTTTATAAGAAATACTTATTGTTTTCAATAACTTTCTTATTATTTACTTATGTCCTAACATGTAATATGATTAAGTAGTGAACTAGCCAATCCCTTTGTGGGATTGGCAAAATTGCGGTTCGGGAAAGAAACTACGATCAAAAAAGGGGTAATTGAAATGGCAGAAACTAAAAACGACATTTTTAACGCCCGCTCATCTTTTGAGATTGATGGCAAACGGTATCAATTTTATCGCTTGTCAGCCTTGGAAGATGAAGGAGTGGCATCGATCTCTCGTTTGCCATATTCCATTAAAGTGCTGTTGGAATCAGTCCTCAGACAATATGATGGACGTGTCATTACAAAAGAACATGTAGAGAACTTGGCAAAGTGGGCAACAGGAGAAGTGCAGGATGGAGAGGTTCCATTTAAGCCTTCACGTGTCATTTTACAAGACTTTACAGGTGTTCCGGCAGTTGTTGATTTGGCTGCATTAAGGAAAGCCATGTCAGATCTTGGTGGAGACGCGGAAAAAATCAATCCTGAAATTCCGGTTGATTTGGTAATCGACCACTCTGTACAGGTGGACACATACGGTTCTCCTCAGGCGCTTCAAGTGAATATGGACTATGAGTTTGAACGAAATGCCGAACGCTATGAATTTTTAAGCTGGGCTCAAAAAGCATTTAAAAATTACCGTGCGGTTCCTCCAGCAACTGGGATTGTCCATCAGGTCAACCTTGAGTACCTTGCGAATGTTGTTCATGCGGTTGAAACTTCTGATGGAGATTATGAAGCATTCCCAGATACACTTGTCGGAACAGACTCCCATACTACAATGATTAACGGTATCGGTGTCCTTGGATGGGGTGTAGGTGGAATTGAAGCAGAGGCTGGTATGCTCGGACAGCCGTCTTATTTCCCGATTCCTGAAGTTGTAGGGGTAAAATTGACAGGTGAGTTGCCAAATGGTGCAACAGCTACTGATTTAGCATTAAAGGTGACAAACGTTCTTCGTACACACGGTGTTGTAGGTAAATTTGTTGAGTTCTTCGGAGACGGAGTTGCTACGCTGCCGCTTGCAGACCGTGCTACAGTTGCTAACATGGCTCCTGAATACGGTGCTACATGTGGATTCTTCCCTGTAGATGGAGAAACTTTGAATTATCTTCGTTTAACAGGCCGTCCAGAAGAACAAGTAAAGCTTGTTGAAACATATTTGCGTGAAAATGATATGTTCTTTACAGTTGATAAAGAAGAGCCTGTTTATAAAGATATTGTAGAAATTGATCTTTCTGAGATTGAGGCAAACCTTTCTGGGCCGAAGCGTCCGCAGGACTTGATTCCTCTTTCTCAAATGAAGACTACATTTAACGAAGCATTGAGTGCTCCAGTCAGCAACCAAAGCTTTGGTCTTGAGCCTGCTGAAATTAGCAAAGAAGTGAATGTCAAGTTCAATGATGGTGCTGAAGAAAAAATGAAAACCGGAGCTGTCGTCATTGCAGCTATCACAAGCTGTACGAACACATCCAACCCTTATGTAATGCTAGGGGCCGGTCTTATTGCTAAAAAAGCTGTTGAAAAGGGACTACAAGTACCAAAATATGTTAAAACATCCCTTGCACCAGGTTCCAAGGTTGTTACAGGTTACTTAAATGATGCTGGCTTAATGCCTTACTTATCCCAGCTTGGATTCGATCTTGTAGGTTATGGCTGTACGACCTGTATCGGAAACTCTGGCCCGTTAAAAGAAGAAATTGAAAAATCAATTATTGACAATGATCTTCTTGTCACTTCTGTACTTTCCGGAAACCGTAACTTTGAAGGCCGTATCCATCCGCTTGTAAAAGGAAACTATCTGGCTTCACCTCCGCTTGTAGTTGCTTATGCGTTGGCTGGAACTGTAGATATTGATTTATCGAAAGAGCCACTTGGAAAAGATGCTGACGGTAATGACGTTTACATGAAAGATATTTGGCCAAGCAAGGAAGAGGTTGCTGAAACGGTTAAAAAGACAGTTACACCAGAATTGTTCCGCAAGGAATACGAACATGTATTCAGTGACAATAAGCGTTGGAATGAAATTAAAACAAGTAATGAACCTCTATACAATTGGAATGCTGATTCAACATATATTCAAAACCCACCATTCTTTGAGAATTTATCAAAAGAATTGACAACGATCGAATCACTTAAAGATTTGCGCGTTGTAGGGAAGTTTGGAGATTCAGTTACAACTGACCATATCTCTCCAGCTGGAGCAATTGGAAAAGATACGCCTGCTGGTAAGTATTTACTTGATAATGGCGTTCAGCCACGCGAGTTCAACTCTTATGGCTCACGCAGAGGAAACCATGAGGTCATGATGCGTGGTACATTTGCGAATATCCGTATCCGTAATCAGGTAGCACCTGGTACAGAAGGTGGCTTTTCCACATACTGGCCTACTGGTGAAGTCGGGTCTATGTATGATACTTGCATGAAATATAAAGAGGACGGCACAGGACTCGTTGTTCTTGCAGGAAAAGACTATGGTATGGGTTCTTCCCGTGACTGGGCTGCAAAAGGAACCTATCTGCTTGGCATTAAAACAGTTATTGCTGAAAGCTACGAACGTATCCACCGTTCTAACCTTGCAATGATGGGTGTACTTCCATTACAGTTCAAAAAAGGTGAAAACGCAGAGGTACTCGGATTGACAGGAAAAGAAGTCATCAATGTTGAAATTGATGAAAATGTCAAACCACGGGATATCGTGAAAGTTACAGCAATCGCTGAAGATGGAAGCAAAACTGAATTTGAAGCACTTGTCCGCTTTGATTCAGTTGTCGAAATCGATTATTACCGCAATGGTGGTATTCTGCCATTGGTTCTTCGCGGAAAAATAGCTGAATAACCAGGCATTATAGGTGCCTATCCAATGAAAACATCCTGCCATTTGGCGGGATGTTTTTGTGCGTGAGTAAAAAAAGTATGACTTGTTATGGAAATTATATTCAATGAACTTTTTTTGTTTGTCTGGCTGTGTTATACAGAACGTCGCGTTCATTCTAATCCTGCTGACAGTCAGGACGTCTAGTACACGCGAAACGACAGAAAGTCTTCTAAGTCTCGCTTTTATTATGTCCATTTCTTTTTAGGAAGAGTTAGAAAATTGGTTTAACTTTAGAAAATTAGGACAATATTATAGTAAAGGAGTGGTCGAGCATGAGAAGGAATAAAAGGAAATCATTTTTAAATTTGGTGGAAGAAAATAAGGAAGCGCTTCTTAAAGATCTGGAAGCATTGCAAAAAATTGAAGATCGATTAGAAGAAAAGCATCTGAAACGCGGAAAAATCAGTTGAACAGCTCATATTTTCTCCCTCTCAGGTAATAATCTTATTAAGGGGGGAGTAATATGGGCAATCCAAAAAGAAGCCAACAGAATTTCACCCCGGATCATCTTGGGGAAAAGTCTGTTGCCATTGATGCCAATAAGGGTAAGAAAATGGCAGATAAAACTGGGCGGCAGCCTTCTCAGATTCAAACAAAAGGAGAATAACACCATAGAATTTTTGAAGGGAGATTTAGAACAGTGCAGAACAGACCGAAACCGGATGATCGCAGCGATAACGCTGATAAGCTTCAGAAAATGGTTGATAACACGATTGAAAACATGGAAAAGGCTGAAGAAACGATGCAATTTTCCAATGAAGAACAAAAAGCTCAAATTGAGCAAAAGAATCAAAAAAGAAGAGACAGTATTCAGGGCATGCGAGAGGAAATTCAAGATGAGTCCGCAGCCCGCCAAAATAAATATCACTAATAAACAGCCGGCGCTTTGCCGGCTGTTTTCATTTGGTGTGCCGGGCATGTTCATCAACTTGACGGTGAAAGTCCGTTATGGGCGTTGGGATATGCGAACCATTAGCTAAAGACAAGGGTGTCCATGATGACGTGGAATCTGAAGGAAGTCGGAGGCAAATCCTCGGTCTGAGGTACACGAACCACATTCGAGGTTTCTGTTTCT
>NZ_JACSPV010000006.1:42676-163310 GCF_014836955.1 Bacillus norwichensis | reverse complement strand
TCAAGCAACATAATTGATAGGCTCAAGATTCAGTCTAGCCAACGATTAGTACTTATTTTGTTGGTGCGAAAGTTGAGTTATGTAGATTATTCTACTGGCGAAATTTTTAATGAAATAATCGGATGCCGATTTTACCGGTGATCGTTTTACAGCTTTTTCACCAATAGGCATTCGCTCGGGCGACTTTGATGTCCTTATTTCATATAATGAAGTACTTAACGACTTGGTAACGATGATTCTTCACCGTTATCAAACTAACACGTTTATCGAGAAAGGAAATCAGCTGGCATGCAAGAGGAACATTTTAAGCAACAAGTCTACGATACGTTTAATTATCTACACGCTCACCCAGAAATCAGCTGGGAAGAAGAGAACACAAATCAATTTGTGAAGGAACAGCTTGAAAAAGCTGGCTGCACAGTACGGACATTCAATGGTAGCACAGGTGTAATCGCTGATTTTGGCGATCCTGCAAACGGAAATCCGGTTGTAGCCATTCGAGCTGACATGGACGCTTTGTGGCAGGAAGTAGATGGAAAATTCCAAGCCAATCATTCGTGCGGCCACGATGCCCACATGACAATGGTGCTTGGTGCCGTATGGAAGCTTACCAAAGATCCTTCCATCAAAGACAAGGTAACTGTCCGCTTTATTTTTCAACCAGCGGAAGAAGTTGGTGATGGCGCATTGAAAATGGTGGAAAAAGGTGCCGTTGATGACGTTGATTACTTATTCGGCATTCATTTGCGACCTGTCCAGGAGGCTCCTGACGGATATGCAACTCCAGCTATTATTCATGGAGCAGCCAGTTCAATTGAATGTGACATCATCGGGGATGACGCCCACGGAGCCAGACCACATCTAACAAGCAATGCAATTGAAGTTGGGACGCATATTGTGAATGCCATTAACGCCATCCACTTGGATCCAACCGTTCCACATTCAGTAAAAGTCACAAAATTCCACGCTGGTGGAAAAAGCACCAATATTATCCCAGGGCAAGCATCTCTCGCTTTTGATTTGAGGGCGCAAACAAATCAGCACATGAAAATGCTGAAAAATAAAGTATACGAGACTTTGGAGGCAACTGAACAGCTCTTCCAATCAAAGATAAAGATCACGGACGATTATGGAATCCCAGCAGCCGAAGTCGCCCCGGAAGCAAAGGAAATTACCGAACAGGCGATTTCTAACATTTTGGGTCCTGATCATACGATGGATCCGCTGATGACACCAGGCGGAGATGATTTTCATTTTTACACGATTAAAAGACCAGAACTGAAAGCCACAATGATCGGGCTTGGATGTGATTTGAAACCAGGTCTCCACCATCCATATATGACATTCAACCGCGAAGCCCTTTTCAAGGGAATTGATATTATTACAGAAGTTGTACAAGTGTTGGCAAAAAAAGGAGAGAACTAGCATTGAAACCAGTAAAAATTAAAGAGGTTGTTCTTCATACCGTAAAGTTAAAGCTAATTGCACCTTTTACAACGAGTTTTGGTACGTTTCAGGAGAAGCATGTCTGCCTAGTGGAGGCTATCGACGAGTCAGGCATCTCCGGATGGGGAGAAACAACAACAAGCGACGAGCCTTATTATAACGAGGAAACCACACATACAGCCGTTTATATGTTAAAGGATTTCCTTATTCCAAGAATCATCCATAAAACCATTAATCATCCGCTGGATGTCCATGACATGCTCACATTTGTTCGAAGAAATCAGATTGCGAAATCAGCGATTGAAACTGCGATTTGGGATGTATTTGCAAAAAAGAATAACTTGCCGCTTTCCGAATTAATCGGCGGTATGAAAACGGAGATAGAAGTAGGAAAAAGTATCGGTATCCAAGAATCTCCTGAAAAGCTTGTCGAGAAAGTCGGCGAATATGTGAAGGAAGGATTCCGAAAAATAAAAGTGAAGATTGCTCCTGGGGCTGACCTGGACTATATTGAGGCAGTCCGCAAAGCATTTCCGGACGCTCCATTAATGGCAGATGCCAATTCAGCATATACCCTGAATGATATTGAGCATTTGAAAAAGCTCGATCAATACAACCTTATGATGATCGAACAGCCGCTTGCTCATGATGATATTATTGACCATGCTACTTTGCAAAAAGAAATTCAGACGCCAGTCTGTTTGGATGAAAGCATCCATTCACTCGAAGACGCTAGAAAAGCGTTGCAGCTAGGCAGCTGCCAAATTATCAATATTAAAATTGGCCGCGTTGGCGGACTGGGTGAATCCATCCGGATCCATGACCTGTGCAGAGACAACGGAGTGCCTGTTTGGTGCGGCGGAATGCTTGAAACCGGAATCGGACGCGCTCATAACATTGCCCTGACATCTCTATCCAATTTTACTATACCAGGAGACACAGCTCCATCCTCCCATTATTGGGACGAAGATATCATCGAGCCTGAAGTCACAATGGATCTAGGAATCATTCAAGTTCAGTCAGGACCTGGAATCGGTTTTAACGTCAATCGCGAAAAATTAGAACAGCTCACGATAGAAAAAGAGAGAATTACTACGGCTGAAACGCCACATCCGATGCCTTGAATGTAAGTGTATGTGCACAGTCTGGAACCAGTACGTACTATAGTTACAAGAGGAACTTTAATTCAAATTATCTAGACAGACTAAATCTGAACTGCTTTCAAAAACCAAGCAGGCGGTGAAAATTGTTTTTCTCCGCCTGCTCTCACTTTTGCCATGTGAATCTCCTAAGCTCTTATGAGCTAAGGATTCCATGTTTGTATTTGAACTAGCTGTCATTTAAGGGCAAATTGATTATTTTCAATTAAAAGCCTAATATAAGTACAATAGAAGTTGCTTGCATTCAGTTTTATTGGTATGGCGCACCAGTACTGGATCTTGCAATTTCTTTTTTTTATGTTCTTCAACTTCCTCATACTTATATTCTTCTCCTCATTCCTCAATAATGGCTACAGCTCTCATTGGTCCACCACTTCCCTTACTGATTTTTAATGGAAAGCCTACAAATTTGCAGGTTGACCCAGGAATAGCTGTCAGATTGGCCATATTTTCAATCATGTACCATTCATATTTTTTCATTAAGCAATGTGCTGGATACCGTTCCGCGTCATTTGGATTAAGGTTAGAGTCCGGATAATAAATATACCTGTCCAATTCAATTGTGACCATATCCACGCCAAGCGTAACCATTCCCTGCTGAATCATCCACTCTATTGTTTCTGGTAAAATATTCAATAGATCTCGGAAATACTCTGGCGTTCCATAATATTTATCCCGACCGGTTTTCAGCAAAACAATATGATAATCCTTCAAATCCACTTCTGCCTTTTCAGCTGCTGCCTGAATATCAGTGATATTCACATCAGAATGCGCTTTCATATTTGTTAAATCAAGAACACAAGCTTCTCCGAAAAATGCTTCCAGTGGAACTTCATCCGTATATAGTCCATCAGGGTTAAAATGCTTGGTTGCATCCATATGTGTTCCAGCATGATCTCCTATATATAGCGAACATTCATAAAATCCATCCGCTTCGTACGTCGCAAATGTACCTATCATGGAGCGTGCATTCTCTCCTAATTGTTGATACGGATTGGCTTCGTAGGTCTCTAGAGTGTGAGACAAGTCAATGAGTTTTTCTTTTTGTTTTTTCATACTATCATCCCCTCTGAATTTTCAGTTAATTTATCTTATCAATAGTTTTACAAGAAACTTTACACTTTCTTTTTATCATTGAGCAGCGATTTGACTAATAAAAAACTAAATCCTCCCCAAAAAACGGTAAGCATGACAATCATCATAATAATGGTAATTGGCTCCAATTACATAACCTCCTTGTTCATTTCCTCATGATTTGAAAGCTCTTGTCTACGTATATTACGCTTCACCCATCGATTGAATAGGATTGATATGACTATCACGCTTCCAACTTGTACAAAAAATGAACCAAAGCTAAATATTTCCTTTGGAGACCACCAACTGCTCGGATACCAAACAATAGATTGATATATCCACCACCCAAAAAAGACTACAGCAATGACAGGCATACAGTATTTGACTATCCATATATACCAGCGTCCAAGTTTGATGTCACTAACTTCGTTGATTTCATCCCTAATTTTTTCAATACCATATTGGTAAGCAGCAAATAGATAAAACATTGCATTGATGATCAATCCAAGTCCCCATACAAAGTCCTGATTGCCTAAAAAGTCAAGACTCACTGCGGAAGGAATCCCAAGGATAATCGTTACCACTACAGTCATAATAACCGCTTTTTTATAAGGAACACCAAAGTCTTCAATATTACGTACGAGGAAAACAAACATACCAATCAAGGAACTGATCGCGGCCAGGGCCAAAGCAGTAAAAAACACTATTGAAACAAAAAACCCGCCACTCATTTTAGTAAACAATTCTGCCATATATACAAATATCATACCGTAATTATCTGAACCAAGCGCCGTTTCTAAATATGCTGGAGAAGGTGATAAAACAAAGATAGCTGGTATGATCGTCAACCCAGCCATTAACTCCGCCGAGTTATTTCCAAATGTAGCAGTAAGAGTATTCTGGGCAATATCTTCATTTTTCTTGGTGTAAATTGCATAAGTTGCAAATATTCCCCATCCTGCTCCGGTTGACCAGGCTGATTGAGAAAGCGCTGCCAACCAAGTTTCTGCGTTGGTCAGTTTATTCCACTCAGGAGTAAACATATATTTGATTCCTTCAATAGAACCTTCTAAATTTAGGGTATAGATAGTTGTGAAAATAAGTGTAAGGAATAGTAAAGGGATCATAACCTGATTGGCTCGTTCTACTCCAGTATTTATCCCCAAATATAGAACGAAGCCTGAGATGACTGCTACAAGTATATGAAATACAATCATATCCACTGCATTAGTAGAGAATGTATCCCAAATCTGACCTGTATCGACTCCATCTTTGAAAAATGCCCCTTGAAATGTCAATAATAAATATTTTAATGTCCATCCTGTTACCACAGAAGTATAAAAAGTTGCAAAAGCAGCAACCCAAAACACTACAGTACCCATCCATGTATACTTTTCATGAACAAAATCTCTAAAGGACCCAGATGTTCCCATCCTCGTTTTTCTGCCTATTACCATTTCTATCATGATAAGCGGAATAGACCATAAAAACAGGAACAGCGCCCAACCTATTAAAAAAGATCCCCCATGCTCGGCTAAATTCCTTGGAAATCTCCAAATGACTCCCGTACCTACAATCAGAGCGATTGATGCGAATATCAGCGCGAACCTTGAAGACCATTGGGGTTGTCGTTTTTGCATATATCTTCCTCCTTATGTGGTAAAACTCTCCATTAAGCAAAAAACGAAACTTCCTTTGACCTATTTTCAAGGCAATGTTTCCGTTTACCAATGGAGGAGGTACAACAAATAGGCAACGACTACAGTCAATGTTTGTTTTCCAAAAAGAACCGCATTCATTTCACCTCCTTATAAACTAAAAGTTTTTAGCGAAAATTACCATGATGCAATCGTTCCATCTGTTCGATAATCCGTCCCACCAATAAACACTGAAGAAACTGGATCTTTTAATATGATCTGCCCCCTGCCAAATTTTTTAGGGCTAAGCTCTATATGAATGTCATGCCCCATCTCTTTCAATTCTTTTGCAATATGGGTTGGAACAGATTGTTCGACCATGACTGTTTTTTTCCCCGACCAATACCACCTAGGAGCATCCAACGCTGCTTGCGGATTCATATGGCAATCTATCAAATTGGAGAGGACCTGCATATGTCCTTGTGGCTGCATGAATCCACCCATAACACCAAAAGCTCCAAATGCCTCACCATCTTTTGTGATAAAACCAGGGATAATCGTATGATAAGTTTTTTTATTAGGTTTCAAGAAATTGACATGACTCGGGTCTAGCGAGAAATTGTGTCCTCTATTCTGAAGGACGATGCCTGTGCCTGGAACAACCAATGCAGATCCAAAATCATGATAATTGCTTTGAATGAAGGAAACCATATTTCCCGCATTATCAGCAGTTGCTAAATAGACAGTACCACTTTCTACCGGTTTTTCAGTTTGCGGAAAAATTGCCGTAGAAGAAATGAGCTGACGCCTTCTGTCAGCAAAAGAAGGTGACAATAGCTCACGAATATCCATTTTCATTTCTGATGGATCGGTAATATAGGCTTGTCCATCTACGAAAGCTAGTTTTAAAGCCTCAATTTGCTTATGGTACGTTTCAGTTTTCTCCTTTTCCTTAATATCAAAACCTTTTAAAATATTTAAAGCCATTAGGGCAATAATTCCTTGTCCGTTTGGAGGAAGCTCCCAAATATCATAGCCGTTATAATGAACATTGATTGGATCTACCCATTCAGTCTGGAATGCTCCTAGGTCATCCGCTCTAATATAACCACCAGTTGAAGCAGAAAACTCATCCATCATCGCTGCCAAGTCTCCTCGATAAAAAGACTCGGCTTTTGTGAGAGCAATAGAACGGAGTGTTTCCGCATGCAGTTGAGAGTTCCATATTTCCCCTATTTTAGGAGCCCGCTTATTATTCGTAAACATATTGAAAAAAGGTTCATAAACGCTGGCATGCAGAGTTTCATTGAACTCTGTGATAGCTTGATTCCAATAAAACCCAGCTGAAGGTGAAATTGGAAACCCTTTCTCTGCATAGTTGATGGCTGGCTGTAAAACCTCCTCAAAAGGCATCTGGCCAAATTTTTCTGAAAGGCTCGCCCAAGCTGCTGGTGCACCTGGAACTGTCACCGGTTCCCATCCGTGTTCAGGTATTTTGTCAAATCCTTTTTCTTTCAGCTGTTCAGCTGAAATTCTTTTCGGTGCCTGTCCACTTGAGTTCAAACCGTGGAGCTTTCCCTTTGTCCAAACAATGGCAAAAGCGTCACCCCCGATGCCATTTGATGTAGGTTCTACAACAGTTAAACAAGCTGCTGTAGCAATAGCTGCATCTATAGCATTTCCCCCTTTTCTTAAAATGTCCAAACCGGCCTGAGCAGCAAGTGGTTGAGAAGTAGCAACCATACCTTTTTTTGCATAATGAACCATGCGTTGGGAAGCGTATGGATAAGTTAGGGAATTAAATTTCATAGGGTTCCTCCTGTCTTATAAACATTTAGATATATTTCGAAAGTACTGTTTCTAGCTTTGTATCATTACGTGCCAGCATTCCAAAATTCAATCTGTCTATTACTTTATTAATGTGATGCTTCATTCTATTTCGGGCGAGCTCCTCATCGTTCACTTTAATCGCTTCCAAAATATCTGCATGCTCTTGAGGTGAGGCAGGCTCGTCGAGATCCATTTCACTATAGAAAGTCAAGTAGATATTCGTTAAAGATATTAATTCACGAAGTTGATTGATCAATATATCATTTTGTGAGATTTTAGCAATTTCAATATGAAAATCATATACATTTTCTAGAACTCCGCCTATATTTTTTGATGCATAGGCCTCTTTTTCCTTCTGAATCATTCCTTCTAAGCTTTGTATAGTAGATTTGAATTTTGCATGACTTTGGCAAGCTTTCATAACAGCGAAATCCTCTAGTAGTATTCGCATTTCGAACACATCTTCAACTTCTTTGAGTGTCGGCTGATTAACAAAGGCTCCCCTTCTCGGAATGATTTTTACATACATTTCGTATGATAGCCTTCGAAGTGCTGATCGGATTGGTGTTCTGCTGACGTTTAAGGTATCAGCCAACTCCTGTTCTGATAGTTTCGTTCCTGGTGGTAATTCTCTATTGATAATTGCAGCCTTTAACATTTTATATATTTTATTTTCCAACCCATTTTTCACAATAATCCTACCTCCATCATAAAAGGTGCACCTTAATGTATTTTTATAAGTATTTATAACTGTATACAATTTAGATTATCAAATAAATTCTGAAAACACAATATATTTTTAATTTTCCCTATGTAAAAAATTAAATATGGTACTTGCTCTGACTATGAAGAAAAAAATAGGCTATCACGAAATTCAACATCCTTACTTTCGTGATAGCCGTCATAACTCTTTATAGTGTTCATTCAGTTATTTACTGCACTTTTTCTAAAGTGATTCTTGGAAAAGGCAAAAAGGTTCTACAATTGTGAATAAAGATGAAGTCTTCTTTTAAAATTACCCTACATCCTGAAAAACATTCTACACTAAACAAATTCAAATCAGCCGGAGCCTATCCCCTAGTTTGATAGGCTCCGGCCCGTTTATTTAGCCAACTATGTCTTTTCTCTTTTTACATTGTATTTTTTTATATAATACTGCAGGTTTTGACGCGACAGCCCAAAGTTTCTTGCGGCTTGTGTAATATTCCAGTCTGTTTTTTCTAATTCTTCTTTTATATTATCCCAAGACAGCTTTTGCACGCTTCTTAATGAATCCTCCCGCTGCCCTATGGACGGCCTTCTTTCTTCTTCACTTTCCATCATTACTTTTAAATAATCGGGAACATGTCTTACATCAAGATATTGATCGGAGGTTTCTGTTCTTAACATGATATTTTCCATCACATGTTCCAATTCCCTGACGTTGCCAGGCCAAGAATATCGGAAACAAAGCTCTTCCAACTCCTTTGACATTCCTTTAAGTTGCTTGTTAAATTTTTCATTACATTTATTAATAAAATATCGAAGGTAAAATGTAAGGTCTTCAGGTCTGCTCCTAAGTGGCGGGATAAGTAAACATGCCTTTGCGATTCTGTAATACAAATCCAAGCGCAGTTTCTCATTTTTAATGAGTATTTGTGGATCTTCATTTGAAGCAGTGATGATTTGACAATTGACTGCTGTGACTCTGTTTGAGCCAACTCTTCTGACTTTTCGCTCCTCCAGTACTCTAATAAGCTTTGCTTGCAAAGACATGGGCATGGAGTTAATTTCATCAAGGAACAGCGTACCGTTTTGGGCATATTCAAAGAGTCCTGCTTGATCAATCGCTCCAGTATACGCTCCTTTTGTTGTTCCAAACAGCGTACTTTCCAACAATGTCTCGGGAATAGCTGCGCAATTCACTGCTATAAATGGGCTGCTCGCTCTTGAACTGAAATTATGGATGCTTTGAGCAAATAACTCTTTCCCTGTACCAGTCTCTCCGACAATCAAAACATCCGTATTATAGACAGCAAAATTTTGCGCTTCTTTGATTAGCTTGTTTAACTCACTGCTCTCACCTTTTATATCCTCGAAACTAAAAGAAGTACCGTTATCTGTTTCACTTTTTGCCTTTGCTGGCTGGAAAAGCTTTCTTTTCAACTCCACTGTTTCATAGAGTAAGTTTTTCAACTTCGTATCATTCATACATATGGAAAAAGCCCCAATTGAGTTGTTGTTTTTAACTAAAGGATAAGTGCTATAAGTCGTATATTGCGGCTGGCCTTCTATATACGCATGCGCCCTATATTGACCTATAATTGGCTCTCTTGTTCTAAAAACCCCACGATGCTCCGATGTTTTGGGATCAATCCGATACACCTCCCACAAATATTTTCCAATTACCTCAGCCTTTTTTAAGTTTTCAAGCTTTTCTTGAGCTTTATTATAAATAAAAATCCTGCCCTCTGAGTCACTAGCCATGATTCCTTGGTTGATAGAATCAACAATCTGCTCCAATGCTGCCAACTTTGTACCTCTTACATCCTGATTTACGAGGATCATGGTTACTGGTGAATTTTCCACCACTAATTTTTGGATTTTCAGTTCATATGCCTTGTCTTCTATGATGATGCTATTTGCCGTACCATCTACTAGTCCTTTTACAGATAATAGACTTTCGACAAAATCTCCCGCTTCATATAGTACTTCCCCTTCCTTATTGAGAAACAATACGCCCTCATTCATTTGTGCAAACACAGAGCCAAGATCTGAAATTCGCAAATCACTCATCCTCTCAAGATTTCTTTAAGCAAAATTTGCGCAAAAACGCAAATTTGCAGCTGTTTTTTGCAGACTTGATATATTATGTAAACGTTTTTATTGTTGGAATGACACTATTTTATCACATTTTTATTTTTTCGAAAGATTGGCATGTTTGTTGCAATTATACTCAATATACAAGGAAAAAAAGGAGTGGATGTCTGTGTAGTATATCTGCTATACCACAAAAACTTTTAGTCGATTTAGGCCACCTCAAGTGATTGAGAAATAAAAAAACGGGGGAGTAAAATGATCATTTATAAAACTTGGGCGATAGTCAGTTTATTAGTTTATTTTGGGGTCCTGCTCTTTGTAAGTGTAAGAAAGAACAAAAATGAAACAAAGGAGGACTTTTTCCTTGCAGGTAGAAAGTTCCCACACTGGGCACTAGCAATGACTTTTGTAGCCTCTTGGTTTGGAGGCACATCGGCTCTTGTCTCAGTGGATCAATCTTTTGAACAAGGAATCAGTGCCTGGTGGATTATTGGTTCACCATCAATCGCCGCTTCCATCGTTTTATATTTCCTAGCTAAAGCGATTAGAAATGTGGGATCACTTTCACAAACAGAAATAATTGAGAATCGATACAATCGAACGGCGGGACTAATTGTAAGCGTTATCGTAATTTGGTACATGATTACTTTCGCTTCTTCCCAGATGGTCGCACTTGGGAAGTTCTTTTCATCCATGTTCGGAACCACTTATTTAACGGCAATTATCTTAGGTGTATCAATTGTAGCTGTTTATTCTTCCATCGGTGGTTTCAGGGCAGTTGTTCTAACGGACATCATCCAATTCGGTTTACTAGCTATCGGCCTCGTTATCACCGCGGTAGTAGCAGTAAAACATTCCGGTGGCTGGGAGAATATTCAATCCGCAGCTGCAGTAAAAGGACAGGATGATTACTTTAATTTCTTTGCCAACTTTCGCAACAACTTCTTCTACTTGTTATCATTCGGACTTGCTTGGATCATCAGCGCGGATGCTTGGCAACGTTTGGCTGCCACAAAGGATGAAAGTGAAGCTCGTAAAATGCCTTTAGGTGGAATTGCTTTCTTTATTCCCTTGTATTTCCTTGTTGCAATCATCGGAGTTGCTAGTGGTGCGATTTTTAACGAGTTACCTGAAGGTGGAATTGTGGCGGCTATTACGACTCAGTATTTGAACCCCGTTTTGGGAAGTATCGTCTTCTTAGGAGTAGCTGCAGCCATCATGTCAACGATGAGTACAGCTATTAATACCGGCTCTCTTTACGTCACCGACTTTTTTAACCGATATGTCAGTCCGAATGCGTCCAACAAAACAGTGGTGCGTGTAGGTATTGCTTCAACTATGGCAATCAGTCTGATTGGAGCATTTATCTCGTTAAGAATTCCTGATGCACTATGGGTGCTTTGGATGTCCAGTGATATTTTGGCATCTGGTGTATTAGTTCCACTTATTTTGGCTTTTATTTGGAAAAGAGGGACAGCAGCTGGTGCTATTGCGAGCTTGGTCATGGGCAGCTCATTTGTCTTATACAATTTCATGGTAGACATGGGGGTAAAACTTCCAACCTTTTGGCCTGAATCTGCTGAAAGGATTTTGTACGGATTATCTTTAAGTTTGCTTTCTTATATCATTGTCAGTTATTTCACAAAGCCTGAATATGAAAAAGTAGCCGGCTTCCTTAAAAGCACCCGCTCAACAACCATTACTAGTGATAGTGCAAAAGAAAAAATCTCTTAAACGCAAATTTTTGCGCATATATCTTGTCGTTTTGCATGCAAAAACACTTGTGATTTTATTTAAATAAGAAAAATCTCTTTAAAACAATAGCTTTATAAGATTGGCACATTACTTGCATTTTAAATAACGACAAAAGGAACAATACTACTCCTTTTGTTAAAACTTAAAGTATGAACGGGGGGAATAAGTTGAATGAAGTTCAAGAGAAGGTAACTTCGGAATCTTTTAGAAATGCTATTGGTCATTTTACTAGCGGTGTTTCTGTCATTACATCCAAACTAGATGGACAGGATTATGGAATTACTGCCAGCGCAGTCAGTTCAGTGTCATTGGATCCACCCATGCTCTTGGTTTGTGTGAATCAAAATGCTGGCACTTGTAACGCTATTTCAAAATCACGTTTTTTCACAGTCAATATTTTAGAGAAAAACCAAGTGGAAACCGCAAAGAGATTTGCAACTCCACAATCTGATAAATTCCAAGGGGTAGACGCATCCCGTACAGAAAATGGATTGCTCATATTAAATGAATCACTTGTTGTCTTTGAATGTGAAGTGGCCGAGGAAATCACAGGTGGGACACATTCCGTGTTCCTTGGAAAAGTGAAAAGTATTAAAGTCTCAAAGAAAGATCCACTCGTCTATTATCGAGGCAAGTTTGGGAACTTTCTACCACTATAACGTCTTTTTAGGGGGAATAAACGATGGCATTAATGACAGGTCAGGAATATATGGAATCGTTAAATGATGGCCGTGAAGTGTATATCGATGGAGAAAAAGTAAAAAACATTGCGGAACATCCTTCACTGAGGCCCATCATCGAAGCTAAAGCCAGAATGTATGATATGAATCATGAAGCGAAGTACAAAAATATTTGCACTGTAGATACTCCTAACGGAACAATCTGCCGAGCATACAAAATGCCCGAAACAAAAGATGACTTAAAAGCAATCCGTAAATATGTAGAAACGGTTCTTGATGATTTGGGAGGAGTCGTCTATCGAGTCGGGGATGAGACGATCGGAGAGATGTGGTCCCTTTATGATGCACAGGAATCGCTGAATGAAATTGATCCAACCTATACCGAAAATATTAAAAACCATATCGACAGGATTTCTCGCTTGGACCTGTTCCATGTTTCTGCCAACACGGATCCAAAAGGTGATCGCAGCAAGCTTTTCACAGGAAAAGCCGGTAGTGATACAAATTTGTTACACGTGGTCGAGGAGAATGACCGCGGAATCGTTGTAAGCGGTGCCAAATTTGAAACAGCAGCAGCTTATGCCCATCAGGCATTCGTAAAACCTACTATCTCAAATTGGACGGATGAAAGCATGCTGCCTTATGCTTCTGGATTCATTTGCGACATGGGATCCCCTGGTTTAAAGCACATTTGCCGTACATCCCATGGTAAAAATCAAAATCCCATTGACTATCCTATTTCTACACAATTTGATGAAATCGACACTCTTTTAATTTTTGACAAGGTGCTAATCCCTTGGGAAAACGTTCTTTTCCATAATAACCTTAAATCCGTCCAGTTTATCAGAAAGACGGTACACAGATATTCCGCTTTTAACTACGTCATCCGGCTTTTGCGTCGTGCAGATTTATTGCTGGGTACAGCTGTATTGAATGCAGAGCAAACTGGACTGACTAAAATTCCAGCCGTACAAGAAAAAATAACAAATTTGATTTGCTATAGGGAGTCTATCAATGCCCATCTAACAGCTGCGGTTGCTGAAGCTGAAGAAAGTACCAGCGGATTGTTGATGCCCAACCAATCACTGCTCTATACAGGCCGAATCCAGGCGATCGCTAATTTCAATGACATGTTGCATTTGACAAGGGAGCTGGTAGGAGGACAATTGGCTGTCACTCCGGATTCCGTAACGATTCAGCACCCTGAAGTAAAGGGATACATCGATAAATATTATTCACTTGCCGGCTGGGATGCCGAAGATCGTACCAAGTTGTTATTCTTCGCCCGTGACTTGCTAAATTCATCACGTGGTGGGCATCAAACGACGTTTGAGTTATTTGCACAGGGACCTCCTTTTACTCAATTGCAAGCTGCTTTCAACAACTTCGACTTAGAGCCGTCTCGCCAGATGGTTCGAAAAGCGGCGAATATTTTTTCCGAAAAAGCGGAGCTGCAAGCTTAAGGAACAGGCTTTACGCCTGTTCCCCTTTAAGAAAAAGAGGTGACCACCTATGCAGATTTATTCTTGCGATGATTTAAAACTTCCTGCTTCTGTTTTAGCCATAGGCGCTTTTGATGGAGTCCATAAAGGCCATCAAGAATTGATCCGTCACGCAAAGACTCAGGCTGATTGGATGCAGATGCCATTAGTTGTCTATACATTCGATCCCCCGCCAAGAGTATATTTTCAAAAAAAACTGCAGCTTGCTTCCTTGCCAGAAAAACTGGAGAGACTTCGGCGATTAGGAGTGGACCATACTATCGTTGCACCTTTTGATACCTTTTATGCCTCCCGGGAAGCCAAGGTATTCCTAGACGAAATCCGCAACATGAATCCATTGAGTATATGGGTTGGAAAAAACTTCAAATTCGGAGCGAATCGGAACGGGAGTACCGATACACTAAAACAAAATTTTCACGTGAATAGTTTGGATCTTATCTGCTGTCAGGATGGGGAAATTATCTCTTCTACCCGTATACGGCATTTGATTGCCAATAATATGACCGCTAAAGCGGAACAGCTTTTAGGCTGGCAAACACTTGAGATTTAACTGCTTTACCTAGAAAGGAGATTATAAAAAGTGAGCCTGATTACGAGAGAAATTCAATTAGATGAAGAAAAAGTTGTCAATAGCTTTCTTGAATGGGCCAAAGTGAATGCCCCCAGTGGAAAAGAGAAAAGTATTTCAGAAAGACTGGAAAGCACTTTAACTGACATGGGATTTTCTATTCAATTTGATGAAGCCCATATAAATTTCGACGGGGACGTTGGAAATTTGATTGCATTTTGGAATGGCACTGATTCCAGCATACCGCCATTATTTTTTTCCACCCATATGGATACGGTCCTGCCCACCGAAGATTTAAAACCCGTTATCAAAGACGGAGTAATTTATTCTGATGGCACGACTATATTAGGAGCTGATGACCGGGCAGCATTGACGGCTTATCTGGAAGCTATCCAATATGTTCAAGAGAACAATATACCCTGCGGTCCCATTGAATTAATTTTAACAGTTAACGAGCAGCAGGCTTTGCAAGGCTCCCGCCATTTAGACTATTCGAAGGTAAAAAGTGATTTCGGTTATGTTTTTGATAGCAGTGGAGACGTTGGCCAAATTATTTTACAAGGACCTTACAGCAGTAAATTTCATATTGAGGTTATCGGCAAGTCTTCCCATATTGGACTAAATCCCGAAGAAGGAATTTACGCATTTGAGATCGCTGCAGATATTATCAAAAGTGTTAAGGTCGGAAAAATTGATGAGGAAACTTTGGTCAATGTGGGACTGATTCACGGTGGAGAACTCTCCTCTATCATTCCGGGCAATGTAAAGATGACCGGGGAAGTCCGCTGTTTTAATAAAAAAGAATTGAATGAACAACTAGAGCTTATTTTCAGTAACGCTTTAAGTGCTGCTGAAAAATATGGCGGCAGAGTGAGGAATGAGATTGAAAAGAAATATTCCGGCTTTCAGGTGGACAAAGACAGTCTATTAGCGAAAAATGCGTTTGATGCCGCAGAGCAAATTCAAGTTCAACCCTGGCTGACAAAAACGCTAGGTGGGGCAGATACAAATAATTTAAATGAAAATAATTTAACCTGCATCACTTTGGGAAACGGATTTAGAAATATCCATACTCATCAAGAGCACATCAGCATTAAGAATCTAGTGAATACTGTTAGATATACAGTTAGTTTGATCCAATCCTGGCACAACCTGCATAAAAATGACTAAATCTTTTGGAATAAGGAGAATTAAAGTCTATGCCTACGACCGCAAAAGTAAAAATAGATACTGTCATTAAAAACGCAGGAGAGGTGATCACCTGTACGAATGAGGGGATTAATGACATTGGAATTCTCAATAATGCTTGGATTGCTATCAGAGATGACAAAATTGCTGGTGTCAGTACCTACCAGGAACTTTTAAGAGATTTCGATTTGAGTGAAGCCTCTGTCATTGATGCCTCAGGAAAGGTTGTTGCACCTGGATTCATTGATTCCCATACTCATCTAGTATTCTCTGGATCACGTGTAGATGAATATGCTGCCAAAGTTTCTGGAAACTCATATCAGTTAAAAAAACTCGGAATGACTGCCGGCCCCAATCGAACAGTCGAATTAACTCGCGATCAAGCGGAAAATGAGTTGTTTGAACAGTCAGAGAAGCGTTTAATGAATATGCTGCGTTATGGGATTACAACTGTCGAGAGCAAAAGCGGATATGGTCTTACCACAGAGAGTGAATTAAAGATCCTTAGTGTTGGAAGAAAACTCGACCGTGAAACACCACTGGATGTTCTCAACACATTTTTGGGAGCCCATGGTTTTCCGGAAGGGCTGACAAAGAAAGAGTATCTCAATGTAATCATCAATGATATGATTCCGGAAGTTGCCGCGCGCGGTCTGGCCGAATTTTGTGATGTATGGTGTGACGACGGCTATTTTACTGCAGAAGAATCCAGGAAAATCCTCGAAGCTGGGATTAAGCACGGCCTGAAACCGAAAATCCATGCAGACGCCTATTCCTATATTGGCGGATCTGACTTGGCTGCAGAGATGAACATGGTATCAGTGGATCATATGAACTACACTCCTGAAGAGGTGATGGACCGTCTGGCAAAAACCGATGTGACAGCAGTGCTAATGCCAGCGCTCGATTTTGCAGTGGGACATAAACGTCCGTTTCAAGCACGAAAAATGCTGGATAAGGGCGTCAAAATTGCTCTGGCAACTGATCTCTGCCCAGCTTGTTATACGGAATCTATGCAGTTCGTCATCAACCTAGCCTGCAGACTGTACCAATTTTCTGTGGAGGAAGCCATCAAAGCCGCTACATATGGAGGAGCTCAAGCATTGGGTCTGAATGATAGAGGAACCATTGAGCCTGGCAAACTCGCGGACTTGCAGATTTGGAATGTCCCTTCTTATAAACATATCGCCTATGAACTTGGGACCAACATTGTGGAGACAGTTATAAAAAAAGGAAAAATTGTTGTCAGTCGTTAATAAACATGTGCTAAAAAGAAAACATTGAGGAAATCTCAGTGTTTTCTTTTTGTTTAGTATTTAAATTTGAAAATTTACCCAAACTGAAAATCTGCGGCATCCGCCGGAGGCTTTAACCCCATTCAGCTGGGGTTTGCCTCCCCACTTAACGAAATACACCACTTATCGAAGTGAGAGACTTTTGCTGAATGAAATTAAAAAAAGGATAGTTGCTGCACCAACTATCCTTTCCCCACTCAATCATGAAAATCCAATCCTGAATGAACTGGCTTCACATAGCCTGCGCGGATCACAAAATCTCCGAAACGTTCCCGCTCTACACGTTCTTTTGCGTAATGATGGATGATGGGCTTCAGCTCTTCCAGAATTTCGTTTTCTCCTATATTTTCACGATAAAGCTTGTTTAGTCTATTTCCTGAAAATCCTGCTCCTAAGTAAAAGTTATACTTTCCAGGTGCTTTCCCAATGAAACCAATTTCCCCGAGAGCTGCACGCGAACAGCCATTGGGACATCCGGACATACGGATGACAATTTCTTCCTCCCTAAGGCCAGCTTCCTCTAATATTTCTTCGATTTTATCGAGTAAGGAAGGCAAGTAACGTTCCGATTCTGCCATGGCAAGTCCGCATGTCGGCAACGCAACACAGGCCATGGCATTTCTCCGTAATGCGGAATACTGTTTGCCATCTGTTAATCCATACTTCTTGATTAACTCCTCGACTTGGGCTTTGTCCTTCCCCTCTATATTGCCGATCAACAAGTTTTGATTGGGGGTCAGTCTAAAATCTCCTTTATGGATTTTGGCTATTTCCAAAAGGCCGGTCATCAATTTATAGTTATCCCGGTCCTTGATCCTTCCATTTTCAATAAATAATGTAAAATTCCATTTTTTATTAGTTCCCTTTACCCAACCATATCTGTCTCCATTGTGTTCAAACTCAACTGAGCGGGCAGGCTGAAGTTCCCAACCGAGGCGCTCATTAAGCTCATCAGTCAGCCATTCTACACCTCTAGCATCTATTGTATACTTAAAACGGGCATTCTTTCTGACTGACCGGTTTCCATAATCTCTTTGTATGGTAACGATTTTCTCAGCCACATCTATTACTTGGTTTGGGAGGCAAAAACCAATAATCCGGCCCAGTTGAGGATATGTGTTTGTATCCCCATGAGTCATGCCCATTCCTCCGCCTGCAACGACATTGAATCCTTGTAATTGTTCATCCTGCAAAATGGCAATGAAACCCAAGTCTTGCGAAAATACATCTACATCGTTGGAGGGAGGCACAGCTACCCCAATTTTAAATTTTCTCGGTAAATAAACGGGCCCGTAAATAGGTTCTGTTTCTTTATCACTCTGAGTATCACTCGCAACCTTTTCACCATCCAGCCAAATTTCATGATAAGCATGGGTTCTTGGCGTAAGGTGCTCACTTATTCTTTTAGACCATTCATACACTTCTCCATGTACATCTGATTGATATGGATTTGGATTACACATCACATTTCGATTCACATCCCCACAAGCAGCGAATGTGTCTAATAGTGAATCGTTAATTTTCCTTATACTTTTCTTCATGTTCCATTTTAAAATGCCATGTATTTGAATTGCTTGTCTTGTTGTTAACCGCAAGGTTCCATTCCCATATTTTTGAGCAATATTATGCATGCTTATATACTGCTTTGAAGTGATGACACCACCAGGAGCCCTCACTCTGACCATAAATTGATAGGCAGGTTCCAGCTTTTGTTTTTGCCGCTCATTGCGAACATCCCGATCATCCTGCATGTAACTGCCATGAAACTTCATCAATCGATTATCTTCATCAGGTATACCTGCAGTTAGAGGAGCCGCAATGGTTTCAGCTAATGTACCGCGCAAATAATTGCTTTCTATTTTGATTTGTTCAACATCACTTAGTGGACCATCCTGGGATGGAACAAGCTTTGTTTTTGACATAATAAATCCGTTCTCCCTTCACTTTATCAAATGCGCCTTAGCGTATTTAGCCCAGAATTTATCGAGCTTTGATCAATAAATTCCCGAGGCATCCGCCGAAGGCCTTAACTTTATTCAGCTAAGGAGTAGCATACCAGTAGGCATTCATCTACCACTTACAGAAGCAAGAGACTCCTGCAGGATGCAGTTAATAAATTAATACACATCCCTTTGATAACGTTTTTCCCGCTGCATGTCCGTTAGATAAGCTTCTGCTGCTTCAGAGCTCATGCCGCCTTCTTTCTCAAGAATCTCAAGCAATGTTGAGTTCACATCCTTCGCCATATTTTTTTCATCTCCACAAACATAAACGTGAGCTCCTTCTTCAAGCCAACCATATATCTCACGGCTTTTTTCAAGCATACGGTGTTGAACATACACTTTTTTCTCCGTGTCCCTTGAAAAAGCGACATCCATATTGGTTAACACGCCCTTTTTAAGCCATCTTTGCCATTCAACCTGATAAAGAAAATCTGTAACAAAATGCTGATCTCCAAAGAAAAGCCATGACTTCCCTTTTGCTTCGATTTCCTCTCTTTCTTCAAGGAAAGACCTAAATGGCGCAACACCAGTACCTGGACCAATCATAATGATAGGAACGTCCGGATCTGAAGGGAGTCTGAAATTGGGATTTTTTTGCACATATATGGATAAAAACTCGCCTGGTTTGCCTTTCTCCGCACAATATCCAGAGCAAACACCTTTCCTCTTTCTCCCATTCGCTTCATAGCGGACAGTCCCTATTGTCAAATGGACTTCATCAGGATTAGATTGATAGCTGCTTGCGATGGAATATAGACGCGCAGGAATTTTACGTAGTATTCCGACCAATTCCACAGCTGAGATATTCCAGAAAGGGAAATCACGAACTAAATCCAATAAGTCTCGCCCTTTTAAGTAATCTCTGACATCTTCTTCTGATTCAATAAACGCCTGTAATTTTTCATTTATTTTAGAAGCTTTTTCTAATAATGGTTTGGATAGAACCGTAATCTCGTAATGGTTCTTTAAGGCTTCTAATAAAGAACGGACCTCACCTTGATTATTGATTGGCACAGATTCATTTGGATCAAGCTGAAGTTCCTTTATGATTAGATGAACCAGTTCTTCCTCATTTTCAGGATATATTCCGATACTGTCCCCTGGTTCAAACTGAAAATTGGAGCCTTCCAAGGATAATTCTAAATGGCGGGTTTCTTTATTAGAGCCACGGCCATTCAAATTGATATTCTCTAAGATTTCCGCCCGAAAAGGATTGGTTCTTGAATATTTGAGCTGCTCTGGAATGGAGCTTGGCACTCCCGAGACAAATGCACCTTCACCGGCAGGTTCGCGCTCAATCAATTTTTTCAGACTTTGAGCGACATTTTCAAACCATTGGGCCGCTGGTTCATCATAATCCAAGTCACAGTCGACTCGGGGACTTAAACGTTTAGCCCCCAGCTTCTCTAACCGTTCATCCAATTGCTTTCCAGTTTGGCAGAAAAACTCATAGGAGCTATCACCCAATGCAAGCACAGAGAAGTGCAAATCATTTAATTCTGGAGCCCGCCGACTATAAAGGTACTCATAGAAAGGCAGAGCAGTATCTGGTGGATCTCCTTCACCGTGTGTGCTGACAATAATCAATAGATGAGTGAGCTTCTTCAAATCTTTCACTTTGAACTCATTCATGGGTGTCAACATGACTTGGTATTCCATATTTTTCATCTTTTCAGATATTTCTTCAGCCAACCCTTGCGAATTCCCTGTTTGAGAACCAAATAAAATTGTTAATTCTTTGGTAGCCTGTACCACTCCAGATTCCTGCAAAGCAGCCGCTGGCGGATTTTGCACCACAGTTGATGCTCGATTGTGATAGCCGCTTAAATAGCCACTCAGCCATAATTGTTGACTTTCCGATAAAGATGGAAGAACACGGTTCAAAAGATCCGCCTGTTTTTCAGTAAACGGACTATTCATCACTTGCAGTTGCAATCATTTTCACCTCTCATGGAAAAATTATTTCAATCTGATTTTTTCATTTTTAAAATTTGGATTACTTGGCTATCTTGTATAATCAAAGTGCTGGATCCGAATTGTATTGTATCCAGTAATGTTTATACTTACTTTCCCTCATTGTTAGACATCAACCTTTCAAAAAAACTTCGTTGATTTCTTGCATTTTGATAATCTTTTTCTGCTAACCCTGTTAATAATTCCTTTCTCAATACCGTGTTTTTCTCTTTGGAATAAACTAATTTTCTAGCTTTTTCAAGAAAGTGAAGATAATCACCATAGGATTCACCATACACGTCCGCAATTTCATCCCGGATGTTCTTTGCCAATATCGGACTGGCCCCCTTCGTCCCCACAGCAATCGTCAGTTTTCCCCTGGTGATCTTTGCAGGGACGTGAAAATTACTGAGCCTTGATTCATCAACAACATTTATTAGCTGATGATCAGAAACGAGCTGGGCTATTTCCCTATTAATTGATTTTCTGTTAGTTGCTGCAATCACAATCAGGGCGTCCCTTAAGTCACTCTCCTCAAACTCCTTCTGTTCCCAGCTAATTTGGCCTTTTTCTAATAAAATATTAAACTTAGAATAAATATCGGGGCTAATCATCGTGATCTCTGCGCCTGCTTTTAAAAGTCCTATTGCTTTCCTATAGGCTATTTTCCCTCCTCCGACTATCAAAGCTTTCTTTTCATGTAAATTAAGCATGACCGGATATGCCTCCATACCTTAACCCACTCTTTCCGTTTCAATGGCTTCTTTAACACGTTCTGTAATGACCTCTTGAATATTCAGATGATACCCTAAACTGTCACACAGAATAATGGACTGGTTTGAATCAGACAATCCCTTTATCTTTTTTTCCAAGCCATTTTTTAACAGACCAGAAAATAATAAGTAAGGAATCACAAATATTTGCTTCCTTGCGGAGTTCAATAATAGGTTGATAGCCTCATCAACATGGGGACTTGCTCCATAGAGAAAGGAAACTTCAACTTGTTGAAAGCTGTAATTCTCTTTTAGCAAGTTTCCAATTCGGGTTAACTCCTGCTTGACCAAAGGATCACTGCTGCCTCGTCCAACTAGCAAAACTGCGGCATCTGCATCTAACGCTGTCTTTTTTTCGATTATACGGTCATACAGACTTTCAATTATTTTTGGGTGAATCCCTATTGTTTTACCGTACGTAAATCGGACGTGAGGATACGTCTGCTTTCCCACTTCAATTTTTTCAGGAATATCTTTTTTGGCGTGAACTGCAGTTAACAGCAAAATGGGAATAATAGCAATGTGTGACGCCCCCCGTTCTACACACTTTGATATACCTTCTGAGATATCGGGCTCAACCAGCTCCAAAAAACAAATTTCCTGGATAGGTGCATCGACATTGAGTTTGACCTTTTCAATAAACTCAATCGCTTCTGCAACCCCTGCTTTTAATCGGCTCCCATGCGCTACATATAAGATTGCCTGCATAAGAAATTCTCCTGTTCAAATTACCGTCATATGACGATACTCCTGAGTTTGTTCAAACCATTGGATTTCGTTACGCAATGTAACAACTTCACCGACGATAATCATGCTGGGATTTTGAATTTTGGCAGCATGGGCAACGTCAACAATCGTTGCAAGTGTTCCTGTAATCGTGCGCTGCTCTTTTGTGGTCCCCCAATAAACCAGAGCGACCGGAGTATCACTCGACTTTCCATATTTCGTAAGCTGCTCGCAAATATAAGGTAAATTCCCGACTCCCATATATATCGCTAGTGTATCAACACCTTCAGATAAATTTTTCCATTTAATAGAATCATCTTTCCCTGCCTTCGCATGACCTGTCACAACCGCAAAACTTGAGCCCAGTTCCCGATGTGTTACAGGAATTCCTGCATAAGCAGGAGCAGCTATTCCTGATGTGATACCCGGAACAATTTCAAATGGTATGCCATTTTCCGCCAATACTTGTGCTTCCTCGGCTCCTCTCCCGAATACGAAAGGATCTCCTCCTTTTAGCCTCGTGATAATTTTTCCTTTTTTTGCGTACTTCACTAATAATTCATGGATGATTTCTTGTTTATTTTGATGAAAACCCGGCATTTTTCCACAGAAAATTAATTCTGCCCCTGTTTTTGCATAATGCAGCAGTTCCTTATTAATTAAACGATCGTACAGGATCACATCTGCTGTTTGAATACATTTCAAGCCTTTTACTGTAATTAGATCAACATCACCGGGACCCGCCCCTACTATATATACTGTTCCCAAATTTCCCACCTCTTTATTTAGGGTTAGACTTTTACTTCTTCTTGTAATCCAGCAATCAGTACCTCAACCACTTCTTGCCGGCTGAATGTCTCCGGCAATGACTCACCGTTTCTAAGTTTTTCCCTTACTTTCGTTCCTGATAATATTTCATGATACTTTGAATCATGCGGACACGTTTTATGTGTCGCCATACCGCTGCACTTATGGCAATAAAAACTATGTTCAAAAAATAATAAAGTAATACCCAGCTCCTCTGACGTAAAATTGCTGAAAATCTTTTGGGCATCATAAGTCCCGTAGTAATTTCCAACCCCGGCATGATCACGTCCAACAATAAAATGGGTACATCCAAAATTCTTCCTAACCATTGCGTGAAAAACAGCCTCTCTGGGTCCCGCATATCTCATAGCCGCTGTGAAAACGCCTAAGAATACATGGTCTTTTGAATAATATTTATTTAATAGAACTTCATAGCTTTTCAATCGTACACCTGCCGGAATATCGTCCTGTTTTGTTTCTCCGACCAACGGATTTAAAAACAGTCCATCTACAATTTCCAGCGCGGACTTTTGAATGTACTCATGCGCCCGATGCACAGGATTTCTCGTTTGAAAACCGACAACAGTATTCCACCCCAATTTTTTGAATTCTTCTCGTGTCTCAATGGGATCGAATATATATACTGAAAATTGGCCAGGTGGTGTACGGCTGATCAATGTTATTTTTCCACCGACATAAACATTTGGACGTTCAAACAGTTTTTTTACTCCCGGATGTTCAAGATCATTTGTCAAATATACAAGCCTTGCCTCTCTTTCCTTGTTTGGCGTAAAAATATCAATTATCTCCAACACGCCATATACTACCTGGTCTTTGACCAGCTTCACTGTTTCTCCTATAGAAAAAGTTCGTGCCTTTTCCTCTGTAACCGGCAAAGTAATTGGAATTGTCCAGGGCTCACCTGTAGATAACCTCATATTTTCCAACACCGAATCATAATCCTCTTTAGTTAAAAATCCTGTTAACGGACTGTAGGCACCTGTACCAATCAGTTCCAAATCACTTAAGGATATTTCATCTAATTCAATCTCCTTATTAATAGATTCACCTTGATAATCTGGATTCCAGCGATTCACTAATGTCCCTCCATGCGGTTGGCTTAGTCCCATCTATATATCCTCCTCATCACTATTTAAATTTGTGTTCTTTGATGCAAACCACATTCTGTCTTCCCTTTGTTTGCCCAACGCCCGGACCTGGAGCCTGTCGACATATCCCCCGGTAATGTACAGGGTTGGCAGCCGATACTTGGATAGCCTTGATCATGAAGCTGATTGTACTCTAGTTGATGTTTTTCAACATAATTCCAGATATCCTTCCAAGTCCAATGAATAAGAGGACAAACTTTTATAGAGCGAAAATTTTCATCTTTATTAATGAAGTTCGTATTTTGCCTTGTTGCCGATTGTTCTCGTCTTAATCCCGAAATCCATGCAGTTGCCCCAGACAACGTTTCTTGCAGCGGCAATACCTTCCTAAGATGGCAGCATTGGTCTGGCTGGGTCTCCCAGAGTTTTCCACCATATTTTTCGGCTTGTTCTTCCAATGTCATTTCTGGATTTTTCATTTCAATTTTTAATAAGGGATACTTCTTTTTCACCGAATTAATTAAGTCATATGTTTCTTGAAAATGCAGCCCTGTATCAAGAAATATAATCTTTGCCTGCCGGTTGACACTGGATATTAAATCTATCAGGACTATACCTTCCACACCAAAGCTACATGCATATACCAGCTCCTTTTCATACATTTCAAAAGCCCATTCCAATACATTCAGAGCACCCTTGTATGCATCATCAACAATAAAACGAGGACTCGGGTCCGCCCATGATTCATATGTTATTTTCATCCCTTTTCCCCCTTTACTCATTAATTCGATAACACATATACATTAACTTTGATTTTATGCTAGAAGGATCCCTTTTTTTCTGAGCTTTATAGATAATCGTTTTGCTTCAGATAATCAACAATTGCCTCAACTGATTCCTCTATGTTCAACACATCTGTATCAATTGTGACCTCTGGCTGAAACGGCTCATCATACGGCGCATCAATCCCTGTAAAACCTTTAATTTCCCCAGCACGCGCTTTTTTGTACAGTCCTTTCGGATCGCGTTTCTCACAGGTTTCCAGACTGGCTTTTACATAAATCTCTATAAACTCTTCCGATTCCACAAGATCACGAACAAGCTCGCGGTCATTGTGATATGGAGAAATAAAAGCCGTTAATACAAATAATCCGGCATCTACCATTAATTTAGATACCTCACCTATTCTCCGGATGTTTTCCGTCCGATCCTCCGGACTAAATCCCAAATCTTTGTTTAACCCATGCCGAATATTGTCTCCATCCAATCTATACGTATGAACTCCATTAATATATAATTCTTTTTCCAAAGCTGATGATAGAGTAGACTTTCCAGAGCCTGATAATCCTGTAAACCAAAGAACGGCACTTTTATGCTGTTTTAATTCTCTTCGCTCCTGCTTTGAAACTTCTGATTCATGCCACACTAGATTAGTAGCTTTTGTCATCTTCAAACCCCTCCTAAAACCATACAAAGTAAATAACAGTTATGGATGTTATCATTACTAGAAAACTTAAAGGAACCCCAACTTTTATATAGTCTTTAAATTTATATCCGCCCGGTCCGTAGACAATTAGGTTTGTCTGGTAACCTATTGGTGTAATAAAACTTGCTGAAGCGGCAATTGCAACCAGAACCGCAAAACCAATTGGATCCAGGTGCAAAGAAATTGCCACCTCGAGACCAATCGGCAACATTAATGCTGCTGCGGCACTATTTGTAATTAGCTCGGTGAAAATATTTGTCAGTATATACATAATGACCAATACCGCAATAACTCCAATTGGTGCGGATACTATCATTAAAGCATCGGCTATCCATTGTGCAAGGCCCGTTTTTGTCATTGCTGTGCCGATACCGAGGGAGCATGCAATGATGAGAAGAACATGAAATTGTACATATCCCTTGATATCTTCGGCGGAAATCATTCCTGATACTAGCATTACAACAACTGCCAGGGCCATAGCCTTTAGCATTGACAATACGCCAACCGATACAAGAATAATCATCACTAATAGAATGGCAATTGAACATAAACCTTGGAAATTGCTTTTATTTAAAAGTTTTGGAGTTTCCAGTCGGGAAACGACGTAGAAGTCATCGGATTGTTTATATTTCTGAATAAAGTCTTCTCCCGCCAGTAATAAAAGTGTATCTCCAGGTTTTAAAACGATGTCACCCACTTTGCTCTGTATTTTTTCATTTTTCCTATGAACAGCAATAACACCAGCATCGTAACGGGAGCGAAATTGTGACTGCTTGATGGATTTTGATAATAAAGAAGAATGATGAGAAACAACGGCTTCAACTAAAAACGTATTACCATTTTTAAGATCGTCCAGCTCTACATTTGTTCCAGTTTCTAATGTTAATCCAGCAATATTTTGCAATTCAGCGATTGTTGAGATCTGTCCTGTAAAAATTAATCGATCTCCAGCTTGGATAATAGTTGAGTTTCGCACAGGAGAGACCCGGCCATTCCTCCTGATAATTTCAATTAAGTACAAACCGTTCAGATCTTTTAATCCAGCTTTTTCAACACTATGATTGATATATTGAAAAGATTTCTCCACTTGCAATTCAGCGATGTACTCTTTTACATCCTCTTTTACTCGCTGACTGAAACCTTTATGATCCGGTAGCAGTCTATTTCCAATAGTAAATAAGTAAAGCATCCCTACAACCGTTATAGGAATCCCAACAACAGTGATTGTAAATAAAGAAAAGCCTTCAAAGCCATAATCCAGCAGCATACCATGGACGACTATATTCGTTGAAGTTCCCATCAGTGTAATCGTTCCGCCCAAAATGGTCACATAAGATAATGGAATTAAGAATTTGGACGGTGCAATTCCGCGCTTTTCACACCAGTTTTTTATAATAGGTGTGAATGCAACCACGATTGGAGTGTTATTAAGAAAAGCAGATAATCCGGCAATCGGTACAAAAAAGCGTATTTTTGATTCTTGCTCCGTCTTGCTTTTCTCAAGCCATTTTTCAATAATCCCATCTATCACCCCGCTCTTCTGCACAGCACCTGCTACAATAAATAAAAGTGCAATAATTAACATACCCTCATTAGAAAAGCCACTTAGCGCTTGTTCAGGTGTAATGATTCCAAATAGCAGTAAAATCACAAGTACCTGAAAAATAATTAATCCTGGCCTCGCTACTTCCAAAAGTAGCCCCAATAGCATCATCACAATCAGTAACAAAACAATAATCATTTCCAGATTGATTATGATCACCTCCAGATAAAAATCTTCAGGGACAAGAAGTGATGAGGACCAGATTCTTGAAAAAGGAAAGAAACATAACCTAGTGCCAGAATAACCGAAAGCTTCCGGGAGTCCGGTTCATGTAGTAACACATGAAAATTAACTGTTCAAATGTGATTTTTGAAACAATGGGCATTCATCCCAAATCATCATACGTCTCGTGCAACAAGAAGTTACGCGTCCACTCCCGAAAAAATAACTAAGAGCCCTGTCTCAATCCCTTAAAGCATTATGCAATGATTTACGAGTTCACTTCATAACAGCAGAGGAAAGCGTTTTCTAACAAAACTCATAACTCCCACCAATCTTGCCAATAGAGGTTTGGCGAGTTTTTGTTCCTTCATTTGATCCACGAATCGATACTAATCATCTTGTTATTTAATGAAAAAACATTCTCTCCTTCCTTTCAATGTAAGGAAAGCCTTTTTAACAAAATAAAAAGGGACTTCCCACTAGAAGAAGACCCAATCAAATTCAGGATTCTTCTCATCTTTCAAGTTGGGAACAACTTGTAGGATTTAGCACCTTTCCGCTTTGATACGGTGGTTGCTGAGGTGTCATTGGGCCATTCCCTCAACCTCTCTTGATAAGAAAAAACTACATATGCAATTTAATAAAGACTCTCCAAAGCAAATAAAAACCGGAGACACAATCCTTTTAAAAGGCTGTATCTCCGGTCAACCGGTCAATACGGATTATTCCACTTTGTTAAGTTACAGAGTATTATACGTACTCACCATATAACTGTCAACTCTTACTATTTTAAATTTTCCATCATCAACCAACTTTATTTTTTACATTATGAGTTTAGTTATAAGGAAAAGCAACCTTTTTCCCGAAGCTCTTCAACCGGAATGTCTACCGTCAAAGGATAACTCTTGATTCTCTTTGTAGCCAGCTTATATAAAAAGCTCCGATCTTTTTAAAAACACATAATGATGTACTGGCCCTTCTCCACTTCTTTCAAGAGAAACTGCCGCATACCCTTTTTGGAATAGCTCCTGAAATACAGCTCGGGTTTTCAATCTCCAATCCAGTGCGAACTTCATATCATCCTGCTTAATTGTTTGGAATGCCGCAGGAACTGGAACCATTACTTGTTTCGCATCAGGGATTTCACCATTTATGGCAAGAGTCGGACCACTTACAGTCTCTTTCCACGGGATATAAAAGACGTCATCCTCAATAGAAGTTTGAAGACGTTCATTCACATGCCTGCTGTTGACCCACCATTCCACTTTAAAGCGGTCTGTCGGTAAGCCCGCATTCAGTCCGTCATCGAACTCTCCATAGCAATTTTCAATATATGTACTGCAAACCGCGCGAAGTTTCGATAGATTCAAATAGCCATTGCGTGTCTCCAGCGGATCATATGTCCATGTCAGCATATCGTACCCCATTCGAGCCGCTTCCGTCTTTTGCCTATTTTTTAAAGAAGCGCCGATACCCTTGTCACGGTATTCGGGATGGATTCCCATATTATGTGAACACAGATAGATCTTACCATCCTTGAATCCTGCAAAACTATAGCTAAACCCAACTAGCTGACCATCACAATATGCACCAATCGCAAGGCCTCCGTTCCGAATGGCCGTAATGGTCTGGTGAACAGGGATTCCTCCTTCCCCCTGCCAAATGAATTCTTCGAGCTGATACATTTGTCTCATTTCTTCATTGCTGTTCAGAACGCGAATATCAATGGTTGATGTCATCATGCAGCCCTCTTTCTGTCAAAATTTCTTATTGGCTGCCATTATTATATCAGCTTTTGTCCTACTTCGGACAACTATAGTTGTGCTACGAGTTCCCGCAGCTTCACCTTCATGATCTTGCCACTCGCTGTTTTAGGAAGTTCCTCCATAAAAGTGACGATAGTTGGGCATTTAAAGTGCGCCAGACCTTCTCTTGTAAAATCGATGATTTCTTGTTCAGTCACTTCCTGTCCTTCCCGCACTACAATAATGGCATGCGGAGTTTCACCCCACTTCTCATGAGGCGCGGCAATGACAGCCACCTCTTTCACTGACGAATGGTCATATATCCTATTTTCAATTTCTATAGTGGAAATGTTTTCTCCTCCACTGATGATGATGTCTTTTTTTCGGTCAACAATCTGGATGCGACGATTTTCATCTATCGTCCCCATGTCCCCAGTATGAAGCCACCCATTGATGATCGTCGCATTTGTTGCCGCTTCATCCTTCCAATATCCTTTCATGACGCCAGGGCCTTTTACAATCACTTCCCCGATTTCTTTGCCGTTTTTCGCAACATCATTTCCAAATTCGTCTACCACCCTAACGGCAGTACCGATCATTTCTAAGCCAGTTTTTACTTTTAATGTATAATAACCATCATTGGAAACGCCTTCATCCTCGGATGAAATGTAGGACGCTAAGCTTAAAGGCGAGGTTTCTGTCATTCCATATACTTGATAGAATTCCCAGCCAATTTCTTCCTCAAGCTGCTTAATAAAAGCTTTTGGTGGTGCTGACCCCGCGACAATAATCCGGACATTTTGATCAATTTGCGGGTTTACTTTCATGTATTGATCCATAATTGATTGAAGTACAGTAGGAGCCATATGCATCACCGTGACCCCATATTTTTCAACCTTTTTCAAGATTTCCTTCGGCTCAATCGTTTTTTGCATAATCTGTGTCGTGCCATTCGCTGTATAATAAAAAGGAGACCCCCAACCGTTCACATGGAACATCGGTAAAATATGCATAAGCACATCACGGTCATTTACCCGCAAATGATGCATAGTCGACAAAGCATGCAAGTAATTATTTCGATGCGTCAGCATGACCCCTTTTGGATTTCCCGTTGTTCCACTCGTATATAGCAAAGTACTGACATCATCTTCTTGCAATTCTACACGAGGAAAGTCAGTCGTTGGAAAAGAAGAAAGCCAACGGTCATAAGAAATGAACCCTTCCTTGTCCTCTTTCAGGCCATGAACGATGATTGTTTTTACTGTTGCAAGCTGCTCACGTACCGGCTGAATCAGCTCTAAAAGATCGTAATCAACAAAAAGCACTTTACTTTCACTGTGATTTAAAATATACACATAGTCCCTCGGTTTCAACCTTGTATTCAATGAGACCATTATGCCGCCAACTTGAAAAATCCCATAAAACCCTTCGTACATTCCCAGCGTATTAGGAGCCAAATAAGCGACCCGATCCCCTTTTTCTACACCTAGGGAATCCAGTCCGAATGAAAGACTGTTTACACGTTCATTTACTGCTTCATAAGTGTAACGCTTCCCCTGTTCATCAATAATAGCCGGTTTTTTCCCATATAAATGAACTGCCCTATCCAAAAATTGCGTCAACACAAGAGACATCTGAAAATCCCCTCTCTACAAATTTACGAATAATCAAAATTATATCACAAAAGAGAGTTATGAGTTAATTCAAAAAGAATTATTTCTTAACAAGACCTATCCCAGATGCGTACATAACGGCTTAAAAAGAAAAATCGAAAAAGCTCTAATAGCCTTTTCGACCAAAATAATGGAAATAGGTTATCATGGAACTAAAAGGAAAGAGCACAGGACTGTTGGGACAGCTAAAGCAGTCGTTTTTTGCGGAAAAAATCAAAATGGAAGACCTTTTGAATCACAAAGATCTTCCTTTCTGGCTTTAAACTACAGAGTTTTAACGAGAATGGGTAGTGAGGCACCAAAGACGGTACGGAACAGACGTCATCTTTCCTAATGCAACTGCATGGCACTTCTTACAAACAAAGTAAAATATTACAGTTTTTGAAATAAGAATTTTCCCTCTATACTTTTCTCTTCAAAATCTCCCGCTTCAACTGTGGCGACAACTTCGGAAACCGCTAATTCTGTAGTCTCCCTTCTCTCTAATTTTTATGGCATATTATCTTAAGAAATTGATAGCCAAAATTGACGAAGTCCTATTTCTCAAGAAGATCATTCTTGAGAAGAAATTGTGCTAATTCTTCCATTTCTTCTGAGATAGCCCGATCTGTTTCTAACGGCGGACATATCTCGCGTACTTTTTCAAGATATTCTCTTGTCGCCGGCGCCAGCTGATTTTCCGCCTGCTCTAAGTAGATAGCCTGAGATGCACAAATCATTTCGATGGCAATGACACGTGCTGAGTTGTGAACGATCTCGCGTGCTTGCCTAGATGCAATTGTTCCCATACTTACATGGTCTTCCTGGTTTGCAGAGGTTGGAATGGAATCGACACTTGCTGGATGCGCAAGCACTTTATTCTCGGACACTAGTGAAGCTGCTGCGTATTGTGGCACCATCAGACCGCATTCCAAACCAGGATCTAATGCGAGGAACGGGGACAAACCACTCAATTGTGGGTTGACCAGCCGTTCGATTCGTCTTTCTGAAATATTGGCTAGTTCCGCGGCCCCCACTTTCAGAAAATCCATTGCCAAAGCGATTGGCTGTCCATGAAAATGACCGCCTGAAATAATTTCACCACTTTCTAACACAATCGGATTATCTGTTGCTGAATTGATTTCCACCGCCAAGCGGTCGTTAACATAGCTAAACGCCTGCCAAGAGGCTCCATGTACTTGCGGAATACAACGGATGGAATAAGAATCTTGCACACGAATTTCCCCTTGCCGCGTAATTCTCTTGCTTCCTTCTAGCCATCTTCTGATCCGAGATCCAACGAATTCCATTTCCGGATGCGGGCGAACAGCAAGCAAGTCACTTTCAAAAGCAGAGATAATCCCTTGAAGCGCTTCCATTGTTAAACAAGCTGACATGTCTGCCGCGAGTCCCACACGTTCCGCCTCATTTAAAGCTAAAACTCCGATGCCTGTCATCGCCTGTGTTCCATTAATTAATGCAAGGCCTTCCTTAGCTTCCAAGGAGACAGGAGTAAGCTCTGCTCGTTTCAACGCTTCCCCTCCCGGCAACACTTCTCCCTTATACTCGGCTTTCCCTTCACCAACTAATACAATGGCTATATGCGCCAAAGGGGCTAAATCTCCGCTTGCCCCTACAGAACCTTTACTTGGAACAACAGGGTGAACCCCTTTATTGATCATGCTAACTAAAAGCTGCAAAGTTTCTCGCCGAATACCTGAAAATCCCTTAGCCAACGCATTTGCACGCAGAACCATCATGGAACGGACAACTGAAGTAGGTAAAGGGTTACCGACGCCCACCGCATCTGCTCTGAGCAAATTCAACTGAAGCTTCGAAATATCTTCTTTTCCAATCTCAATATCGCTTAGCTTCCCAAATCCCGTATTAACACCGTATACAATTTTCCCTTCAGTGACCTGTTTTTCAATACGCTCTCTGCTTGCACAGACTTTTCTCCAATTGTCCTCGGATATTTCTACCTTAGACTGACCGTTTACAATTGTTTGGACTTGTTTCCTATCTAACGTTTTACCGTCAAGTGCAATGATACCTGTAGACATGTCCCCAACCCCTTTACATGATTATTCTAGCTGTATCTTAAAGAACCAGCGCCGCAACTATACCAAAAATAAATAACGGGACATTATAGTGGATAAAAGTCGGGACGCACGTATCCCAGATATGATTATGCTGTCCATCAGCATTCAGTCCCGCTGTCGGTCCCAGTGTACTGTCCGATGCGGGAGATCCAGCATCCCCAAGTGCACCTGCTGTACCAATCAAAGCAGCAGTAGCAAGCGGGCTGAACCCCATCATCATACACAATGGCACGAAAACAGTCGCCAAAATCGGGATTGTTCCAAAGGAAGTTCCAATTCCCATGGTCACCAGCAGACCTATCAATAAGAGGATAGATGCCCCAACTACTTTGCTGTCACCTATGACCGAGTTAACAGCTTCAACTAGCTCGGTCACTGCACCAGTCTCCTTTAAAATAGTTGCGTATCCTGAGGCAATCAACATGACGAATGCAATCGCCCCCATTAACTTCACCCCATCCTGAACAATCTGTTCACCCTCACCGACTTTTACAACGCGGCCAATAAAGATGATAATGATTCCTGCCAACGCTCCAAGAACTAGTGAACTAAATAACACTTGAGTCAATAACGCAATGATTACTGCACCAATAGTAACAAAATCCTTTAGTTGAAATTTCCGTTTTGGTAGATCATTTGCTGCCCCTGCTTCGGCTAATGCTTTATCCTTTTCTGTATCCTGATAATCTCTTGGTTTACGGTAGGTGAAAAACACAGCAATAAACAACCCTACGAACATTCCAATTGCTGGAATCGCCATAGCTTTCGGCAGCTGTGACATAGCTATACTCATCCCATTCGCTTTCATTTCTGTTTGTATGATTCCGTGAAAAATCAATCCGTATCCTGCTGGAATAAGCAGGTACGGCATTTTCAACCCAAAAGTAAGAGCACAAGCCACTGCTCTTCGATCAATCTTCAAGTGGTTGAAGAAGAGCAAAAGTGGAGGAATCAAGATCGGAATGAATGCAATATGTACCGGTATCAAGTTTCCCGACAAACAAGTGAGACCGGCAATCAGCAGCAGTAAAACAATCTTATTACGATTTTTCTTCTCCAGCAATTTATCTATTAAAATAGAAGTAATTCCTGAGTAAGCAATCATTGCCGCGAATATTCCTAACAGAACATAGCTTAACGCCGTTTCTGACTGGCCTCCCATGCCTCCTAAAAAGATGGAGACTGTGTCTGTCAGAGACAGATTAGCAACCAGTCCGGCTGTTATAGCTGCAATCAACAAAGCGAAAATGACATGCACCCTTGATAAACTTAAAATAGTTAAGACAAGTACAGAAATGACGACTGGATTGGTCAGCATAACCTCTGAGTCCCCTCTACTCCAAATTTTGACTGCCGCCGTTGGCATCTGGATAAAAGTTGGCGGCCCAGGTCTTTTTATTTTCCTTGTTGCCGATTCAGAGGTGAGTGTTTTTACAAAAATAACTCCATTGATGATGGCGCTGATTGTTTCATTGTTTGGACATCTGTTAATGGCCTTTAAGCTGTATTTTCCCCTGCGTTTCAAGCGCCTTACTCATTCCTGCTTATGCTTCTCATACCACTCTTCAATAAGGGCAGCCGTCAATTTACCTGTGTTGGTCAAATTTTCGATACTAATGCACTCTCTAAATGAATGAATATTTTGAAAACCTAATCCGAGCGTAAGGCAAGTCAATCCATTTTCATTTAATACATTCGTATCTGCTCCGCCAAGCGTTTCAGTTAACCAAGGACTCACTTGTACATTATGTGCTGCAGCCTGCGCTGTTTCTGTTAGAATGTGATTTTCCGAAATATCAAACCCGCTGTACTTCTTCTCAATTCTAGTTTCCACAGAGCCCCCGTACTTATGAGCAGCCTCTTGCATGGCCCCTTCCATAGCTTTAAGCTGGTGATCGAGTTTTTCTTTTGAAAAGCTACGGACTTCTCCACCAACTGTTATGCTTCCAGGAATGATGGATGTTAGCTCTCCACCTTTCATCACTCCAATGTTAGCCAAAGTCTCTTTGTCAATCTCACCCAACTTCATATTAGAAAGGCCCTCAGCGGCAATTAAGAAAGCACTATTTCCTTCCTCTGCATTCAGCACAATATGGGCGGCATTTCCTTTCACTTCCATCCAGATCCTGCTGCTGTACGGTCCCCTCAAAATGATTTGTCCAACATCTCCGCTACTGTCGAAAATATAGCCTGTTCTGCTTTTCGCTTTGCTGTAATCCATATACCTTGCCCCTACAAGACCAGGTTGTTCGTTTACAGTTAAAACAAATTCAATCGGACCATGCGGCACACCGCTTTCAGTAATTGCTCTGACAGCTTCCAAATAAGCGGCAAGTGCTGCCCGATCATCAGCCCCTAATATTGTTGTCCCATCAGAATAAATCACTCCGTCTTTAATGACTGGCTTCAACCCTTCTGTCGGAAGAACTGTGTCCATATGGGTCGAGAAAAACAGCGGTGGAATCGTCGGATCGGTTCCTTCCTTCCAAGCAATTAAATTCCCTACTTCCCCTCCGAAGTTTTTATGGGCTTTATCGAACTCCAACGTAAAGCCCAGCTTAGGCAGCGCCTCCGTTAAATAATCTGCAACAAGCTGTTCCTGCGTGCTGGGTCCATTTATTTTTGCCAGTTCAAGAAACAGCTCCAACAGCCGGTCTTCATCCACCTTTGCGGCAGCTTTTGAAATTTGGTCTGTGCTCATCCAACATTCCCCCAACTATTTTTATTTGGTGATTACAACTTTTCCATCTTTGATTACTGTTTCCACTACATTCGTTCCAAGATGATAAGCGATATGTTTATAGGATGGAACATCCCAAATCTGGATGTCCGCGATTTTTCCTTCTCCCAAAATACCTCTGTCACCCAAATTAAGCGCCTTGGCCCCTCCATATGTAGCGGCTTTGATTGCTTCCTCCACAGAAAATTGGTACAGTCTGCAAGCTAGATTGATGACGAACTGCATCGATTCTGTGTAGCAAGCTGGGCATAGATCAGTCGCCAGAGCAACTTTGACGCCCTTATCCAGCATTTTTCGTGCTTGAAAGGGACGCTTATGTCCCACTGCAAAATCAAGCGCCGGCATTAGCACAGCGGTCACATCGGTTTTTGCCAGACGGTCCATCACCTCTTCTGGAGTAAAGTTCATATGGTCAACTGATACCATGTTCATCTCCGCAGCCAAATCAGATCCGCCGATATAGGAATAGGCGTCCGCATGGATTTTCGGTTTCAGGCCGTGCTTGATCCCTGCCTCTAGAATCTGTTTGGATTCTTCTGCAGTAAAGTAGCCGTCGTCACACCACACATCACAAAATTCTGCCAGACCGCGCTCGGCTACCTTCGGAATCATATCATTGATGATTTCCTCGATATACTCTTCTTTTGTCTTGTTTTCCGGAAATCCATGAGCACCAAGAAAAGTATTCAGGACATCCAGTGGTGTTTCTTCCCCAAGCTTTCTACTGATCTCAAGGATTTTAATTTCACTTTCTGTTGTCAAACCATATCCACTTTTACTTTCTACTGTAGTGATCCCATATTCGAGCATCGTCAACATCCGCTTCTTCGCCTGCTCTAGCAGCTCTTCATCTGGCGATTCACGAGTTAATTCCACCGTGCGATTCGGCCCAGTAATAATGCCTAGCTCCTCTAACTTTTTTGGATTGATCCCAGTCACTTTAGCTGCATATTCTTCCACACGAGAGCCGTAAAACACTAGATGCGTATGCGAGTCGACAAATCCGGGTGCGACTACTTTTCCAGAAGCATTAATCATTTTTGCTTCCGAAATGTCGTAAGAAGCTCTTACCTCTCTTTCAGACCCAATGCTAGTAATGACTCCATCCTTTACAGCAATCCATGCATTTCTAATGACACCCAAATCTGACTGTTTTCCACTGATAGTCAATGCTTCAGCAGCGTTTGCGATGACCAAATCAACCTTTATTTCTGACAAAGCTATCAAACTCCTTTCCAGTAATCACAAAATCAAAAAGGCAATTGGAGTAACGATGATAAGGGTGAATACAGTTCTCCAAAACCAAACGATAATCAAGTGGCTAATTTTGATCGGGATTTCTGTTGATATAATACAAGGGATTAAGGATGAGAAAAACATGATGGCCGAGATAGAAAGCGTCCCAATAATGAATCTTGTTTCCAGACTTGTATCGACTACAACCAGCGAAGGAACAAACATATCAATCAGGTTTACGACTGCAGCCTTTGCAGCTAGTAGTGGTTCAGGGATTTGCAATATGAATGTCAATGGGTAAAAGATGTATCCGGCATAATCAAAAACTGGAGTTTGATTGACTAATATAAAACCGAGCAATCCGATCGACATGATGGTGGGAAGAATCCCCATCGCCATTAACAACCCGTCCTTTACATTAGCCACAATATTCTTCCCAAGATTCGGAGCATGCTCGGCTGTTTTCATTGCTTCATTCCAAGCATGCTTCAGCCGGTTATCTTTAATCATCACCTCAGGCTGGCCTACCCCCGAATAGTATTCATCTTTCATTTTGCTCAGCGGCCAAATTCTCACCGTGATGGCAGTAACTGTAAAAGTGACGACAAGGGTGATCCAAAAATAAAGATTCCAGATCGACATCAAATCTAGCGTATTGGCGACAACAACCATAAATGTCGCAGAAACAGTGGAGAAACCTGTGGCAATAATAGCTGCTTCTCTTTTGGTATACTTCCCTTCTTTATACACTCGGTTCGTAATCAGCAAGCCAATGGAGTAGCTTCCGACAAAAGAGGCCACCGCATCTATGGCTGATCTCCCTGGCGTCTTCCAAATAGGCCTCATGATCGGCTGCATCAACGCCCCGATAAATTCGAGAAGACCATACCCAACAAGCAAGGCCAAAAATACTGCTCCGATCGGGACAAGCACTCCAATAGGGATAAGCAATAAATTCAGCCAGTATGGACCCATATCTTCGGCCATCAGCCAGGCCGGCCCGATATTAAACACGACCATCACAGTAGCTATGGCGCCTAATACTTTAAAAAGAGAGATAACCAGATCAACAGTGCTTTTTTTCCAAGATTTATTGTAAAAAGGATACGCGGCTCCCAGTATAACCATTATTAATACGTAGACAGAAGCACCAAATCCTACGGTTTCTCGTACCCAAGTGACAAAGTGATCCAATGGAATAGAATTTTTCCCATTTACCGTTATTGGAATAAAAAACATAAAAATCCCAATTATGCTAAACAACGAGAATCTGAAAATATTCTTAAATGATTGATAAGATGGTTCTGCCTGGTTTTCCATCATAACTTCCTTCTCGCTCACTGCATTGTCCAATTCACTCATTATTCTCACCACTTTCGGCATTTATTTGTCTTTATAATAATCAAATCCGCCTTGGCGTATTGACGCCCAGAATTTATCGAGCTCCGCTTGATAAATTCTGTGGTATCCGCTGGAGGCTTTAACTTTATTCAGCCGGGGTTTGAACCCCCACTGAATAAAATACCAATATGCATTCATCTCACAACATGTAGAAGTGGGAGACTTCTGCTGAATGAAGTTAAAAGTCTGCTGTAGTAGATAATGGTAGAGATTCAACAGGGCTGTTGAATCTCTACTTGTTTTTCCGGATAAAAAAAGAACTGTTGAAACTGGCTTGGTTAGGCTTTTACGTCTTCTTTCTCTAAATCTTTTGGTCCGAAAGTGGCTTTAGGTGTCCACCAAAGTGGAATTTGAATGCTTTCATCTGTAAGTTGTCCTTTTCCATTCGCTACGTCTCTCGCAGTCTCATAACCTGCTTGTGCATGACGGACAACACCGATACCAGAATCAACTGTCATAGACACTTCCAATCTCATGTCGGATTCTTCTGTTCCGTCTGCAATCATTGTGACACCCGTGTGTACTGCTTCACCCATAGAATAGTTTGCCTGAAGCGCGATTAGGTCACACATGCCGACTGCATTCAAAAGGCCATTTAAAACAGGCCAATCAGATATGAGGTCCCCGCCGTCTTTCATATTTTCTGATTCAAACGTTGGGTTCACGATTGATCCAGAATCAAGGTTATCACGTGAGAAGGCAACTGGTCCTGAAAGTTCACCGCGACGAATCATATCATTGACTTCAAGAGCGAACTCTTTACGTTGTCCAAAGCCCATGTAGCAGATTCTTGCAGGAAGGGCTTCAATTGGGATGTGTTCCTTTGCCAATTTGATCCAGCGTGTAACAAGCAGATCATCTTTGAACTTTTCAAGGATCATGTCATCAATTTTTCTTAAATCTTCAGGATCTCCAGACATACACGTCCAGCGGAAAGGTCCACGGCCTTCACAGAATAGCGGACGGATATACTCAGCAACAAATCCCGGCAAGCGCTTCGCCTCTTTTTCGTCCATTCCAGCATCAATACACTCTTTACGGATACTCGTTCCATATTCAAATGAATGGACCCCGAGATCCATGAATTTAATAAGCGCTTTCAATTCACGAATCATTGTTTCACGTGCTTTTTCTAAGTATAGGTCGAAATCTTTTTCGCGCAGTTTTTCTGCTTCCTCGACTGTATATCCAGATGGCAAATAAGAGATTGGATCATGCGCCAGCGTCATGGACGTTGTGATGTCAGGAAGGAATCCTTTTTCAATAACTGCTTCAAATATATCCGCAGCATTTCCAACAACCGCAATACCAATTGCTTTCTTCTCTGCAGCATATTGCTTGGCCATGGAGATTGCTTCTCCTAGTGAATTAGCCAACACATCGATGAACCCTTTTTCAATTCTGCGGTTGATGATTTCTACGTTTGAATCGCATAGAATGGCTACACCGCCGTGCATTGTCATCGCCCTTGTCTGGTTTCCTCCCATTCCGCCTGCCCCTGCAGTCAAGAGAATTTTTCCTACAAGAGAATCGTTGTAGTGCAAGCGCGCAATGGCTGACAATGTTTCAAAAGTACCTTGGATAACCCCTTGAGTTCCGATATACTCCCATGGTGCCGCTGTATAATTGGCATAGATGGTTAAATTCTTTTCCTGAAGATCATAGAAAGTCGGCCAGTCAGCTTTCATGATATTTGTTGTTGCCATAACAACTGTCGGTGCGTACTTATGCGTTTTAAAAACTGCCACAGGCATACCAGATTGCACAACCAATGTCTCATCGTCTTCTAACTCTTTTAATGATTGGACAATGGCATGATAGGATTCCCAGTTACGTGCTGCCTTTCCTATTCCTCCGTAAATGATCAGTTCTTCGGGCTTTTCCGCATTCTCCATATTGTTTTCAAGCATCCGCAAAATGGTTTCTTGTCTCCAACCTTTACAACGCAGCTTGTCTCCTCTTTGAGCCTTTACTTCATACAATATCTCTGGTGTTGACATATGAAATTCCTCCTATGTTGTAAATATTTGCTTTCACACTCATTATTATTGCAAGTTCTGTGCCAAATTTTTTAAAGGATCATTTTTTGATAGAAAAAAACACAAAGCCTGTATTGTCGTATACTTCTCTTCATTTCAGCAAACTTTTAATCTATCCTTTTTCAGCTTAATCGCAGATAAATTTTGCATGCCAAAAAGAGAACTCTAACTAAAAAAAGAAAAAAAGCGTAGAGTTCGCTTATATTTCAATAGCATGCAAAATGTTTTTGCATGCAGATTATTTAAAAAAGAATTAATTAATGATATATTCTTAATATAAGTGCATGTCCAATAAGTTGCCAAATTAGAAGCCCGAAACGGCGCAGACGCAGGGCAGAGACCAGCCAACGAAGATTTGCGCATAACTTTTTGGACATCCTTTATAAGGATAACAAATAGGAGGAATGGCTTTGCTGGCACCAGCTATTGGTTCTCTTATTAAGGGCTTTGTAGACGAGGTCATCATTTTAAATACGAGTCATGAGATTGTTTGGCACGATACAAATCCAAATTTGTCAAAAAATATCGAAATAGGAATGCCCATCTCTAAGCTAATCTCATGTAGTGAAGTCAGTTTCGAGCATAATGACACATTTTCCAAAGCGCTAAACGGAACAAATTATAGCATCGAAGTGAAAGCGCTAACTTTTGAAGTTCCCTACGTCATTCTATGTCTAGAAAATTTGTCTGATCTCATAGAAAACAAGAGCAATCGTCTATACTGTCTTGAAAAAGTGATCGACTCCCTTGATGAGGGAGTGATGATGAGCAATTTGAACGGAGATATTGTCCTATACAATGACGCTCAGGAGAAAATGGAGGGGCTGAGCAAAACGCAAGTAATTGGAAAACCACTCTGGTCCGCTTATAATTACAATCCACAAAACTCCGAACATAAACATGTGTTGAAAACGAAAAAGCCTATATTTTCACGGTACAAAGCACATTCAAAAATTGATGGTGTGCCTAGATATGTAAACTACAGCACTTTTCCCATTCAAAAAAACGGGGAGACCATTGCCGTGTTTTCAATCAGCACAAACGAGTCCCGGCTGAAGGATAGGCTTCACCAAACGATTGAGGAAAAAAGACATACTGTTGATAATCAGGTAGCAAAAACCAATTCAAACAATGGGACTACGTTTACGTTTGAAGATATTAAAGGAAGAAGCCTAGCACTAAAAAACTTGATTAAAGATGCACAAAACATCGCATTACATAATGCAGATGTTTTGATTGTAGGAGAAACGGGAACCGGAAAGGAGCTTTTCGCCCAGAGTATGCACAATCACAGTCCTCGCTCAGAAAGCCCCTTCGTAGCAGTCAATTGCGCGGCCATTCCGGAAAACCTCTTAGAAAGCACCTTATTTGGTACAGTAAAAGGAGCTTTTACCGGGGCGACTGATCAAGTAGGATTATTTGAATACGCAAAGAATGGAACATTATTCCTTGATGAAATCAACTCAATGCCTATGACTCTTCAGTCGAAGTTAATGAGAGTTTTGCAGGAACGACTTGTCAGAAGAGTTGGCTCTAACGAGACAAAACCGGTTAATTGCACGGTAATTAGTGCATCAAATGAGGACCCGGAAATGCTCATTGAGAATAAAAAAATAAGGCTGGACCTATTTTACCGAATAGCAAGAACAAGCTTGTTTATTCCACCGTTAAGAGAGCGTCCAGAAGATATCCACTTTTTTATCGATTATTTTCTCAAGTCTTATCAGGAAAAGTTTTCAAAAATAGCGCCTCCAATGACCGAAGCATTGCGAAAGGTGCTCCTTCAGTATAACTGGCCTGGAAATACGCGAGAACTTGAGCATCTAATTGAAAATCTGATGATTCGTCAAAGCGATACCGACAGAACCATCGATATAGATCATCTGCCTGTATTCATGAGGGGCAAATTACGGAGTGCCGAGACAGGCAATCAGGAGAGCAAGGAAACAACTCCATTTAAATCCATGTTTACATCATCAAAAAAACATTATATATTGGCGACTTTGGAGCAATTGGACTGGAATATCTCCACCGCAGCCAGAAAACTTGGAATCAGTCGCCAAAGCCTTCAATATCACATGAAGAAGTATAAGCTTGTCAAACCAAATTGACTTCAATGAGGCAGCCGAACCAAGGCTGTCTCTGTTGTTGTTTATTTATAACGCGGGCAGTTGAGGGACGGGTATTACATTGTAAAATATAATGAAAAAATTGCACCTAACAATGATTTATTCGAATTGTGAAGAATATTGTTCAAAATATGGCTCTCTATTCCCTCCACTTTCCCTTTTCTCTTACAGTTCAACATCCTATATAATAGAAGCAGTTTCAGTAAAAGGAGCTGACGACTTGAAAATACTCGTTGTTGACGACGACCCACATATTTTAGGTTTGGTTAATATCCATTTGACGCAGGCTGGCTATACCGTTTTAAAGGCAGCTAACGGCAAAAATGCTCTAGCCCTGTTAGATAATGAAATTCCCGATCTCGCTGTCATAGATGTCATGATGCCTGGAATGGACGGTTATACACTGACAAGAAAATTAAGAGCCGAGGCGGATGTCCCCGTCCTCTTATTGACAGCCAAAGGAGAATTGGAAGATAAGGAGAAAGGCTTTCTGGCTGGATCGGATGATTATCTTGTCAAACCGTTTGAACCAAAAGAGCTGCTTTTTAGAATCAACGCCATTTTAAGAAGGTATGATAAAACGGTCGATATCATAATCGAGGTAGGCCCCCTTACGATTAACAGGCAAAGTTATGAAGTATCTGTCGGAAAAAAAGTGATCCTGCTGCCACTGAAAGAATTTGAATTACTGTCTGTCCTCGCTTCTCGCCCCAACCAGGTATTCACCCGTGAAATATTGCTTGAACGTGTTTGGGGATATGACTATGAAGGTGAAGAGCAAACTTTGAATGTGCATATTAAAAGGCTTCGCGATAAGTTGAAAAAATTGGCGGATATTATCGTCATCTCAACCGTTCGAGGTGTTGGCTACAAACTTGAGGTGATGCAAAAATGAAATCCCTTTACAGCAAATTCGTTGTCTTTACACTCGGAACGATGATTATGAGCGCTCTGATTGCTTTTTTAGCTGTTAACACCTTTTATCATCAAGTGTTAAAAGATAAAAATGATGAAAAAAACATGGAAATTGCTTTATCATTAGCTTCCTTCATTGAATCAGAGAAAAAACTGGATTTGGAAGGCTTTCTCCAAACCCAAGCAGCAACAGGCTATAAAATTTATGTTGTAAACGAGAAACATAAAACGATTCAATATGGTGCACCATTTCGTGTCAACAATCTTTCAGAGGATGCTGTCAGCAAGGTTTTGAATCGAAAAATCTACCACGGAATGAGGGACTTCCCAACCGAAACATTTGTAACAGGCTTCTTCTCAGACGAACTTGCCAATACGGTTGGAGTCCCTTTCCGTCATAATGAAGCTGACTATGCCCTCTTCCTCCGTCCTGATATCAAGTTCCTTTTTACAGAAGTACATTATTTGCTTGGCGGTATGATCATCATCATGGCGATCATCAGCGTACTCGTCATGTTAATCGTCGCCAAAAAGCTTATTGATCCGATTACAAAATTAACCATGGCTTCGAAAGAAGTGGGCAAAGAGCAATTTTCTCCCGAATTGGACATCAACCAGCGAGATGAAATCGGGCAGCTTGCCCAAAGTTTTCGAAACATGACAGAGCGGTTGAATGAAAACGACAAAATCCGAAAAAATTTCATTAGCGATGTGTCGCATGATTTTCAGTCCCCGCTTTTAAATATTAAAGGATATGCGGAACTGCTGATGGACAGTGGTCTCCCAGAAACAGAAAGGAAAAATTTTGCCAAAGTGATCCAATCAGAAACTGAACGGCTTTCTTCACTGACAAATCAGCTCATGCTTTTAACGTCATTAGATCAGCTTGTTTCACCGCTCCGTAAGAGAAGATTTAAACTCAATGAACAAATGATGGAGGTCACCCGGAGATACAGATGGCTTCTTGAAGAAAAGGATATGTCTTTATCCATAGATCTTGATGAAACAGAAATCTTCGGAGATCCTGCTTTTTTGGAAAAAGTTTGGGAAAACCTTTTATCCAATGCTTTAAAATATACCGAGGCTGGCGGTTCTATTGATATTACATTGAATAAAAAAGAAGATGGAGTAGTAGTCTCCTATTGTGACAGTGGCATTGGGATAGAGGAGAAACATTTGGAACGGATATTTGATAGATTTTACAGAGCGGACGAATCAAGAACAAAGCAAATACCGGGGACAGGCCTTGGCCTGTCGATTGTCCATCAGGTTGTTAAGCTACACGGAGGTTCTATAGATGTAAGAAGGAATACAGATCGAGGTATGAAATTCATAGTGAAATTGCCATCATACCCGGATAACTAAATACTTATAAAGGTAGAATGAATCACTAACTCTACCCAATTTCATTCGTTAAGCTTTCCATTGCAGGCTAACCTATTTGAAGCGACGATTTTGATGCTATTTCTCCCTTAGAATCAACGATATAGCATACCACTGTCCCTTCTACTAACGGAATATCAAAAGATCTTTTTTACAAACTCGTCTATTTCCATCGGCCCTTTATCCATTTTAGTCAAGTTCACAGTCTCTCTTGCTGTTAATATCCATCTAGTCAGGAAAAAATCAAATTAGGCTGCCTTTAATTTCAAATTTAGATTTATCCTAATAATCCATTTCGGCTTAGAAATCTATCAGCAAAAAACTTTTGAATAAAAGTTCTGCCACTTTTTTAGGATCTTGACTGTTTAATCCACATCCAATAACCTTTTCCATTTGCTAATTTGGACTATATGCTATTCTCTTTTTCCTGGTACAAAGGCATAAAAAGGTTCATATAAATGTTTTGACCATCAGCCCATTCCATTAAGTCCAAGTAAAACACAAAAATGGACTTGTAACCTTCTGTTAATGTTAAGTTCACTTTCGGGACTTAGGATACATATATACACAACAATACAGGAGGACAAATAAACAATGTCACAGGAAAAATGGGGTATCCGTTTAATTCGCATTGCATCGGTTTTCGGTTTAATAGGAGCAGTCTTAGGTTCGCATATGGCTGGAGCAGGATCTTATGCATTCCGTCCAATTCATGCACATATTCTCTTAGTAGGTTGGTTATCGTTGTTTGCATGGGGGGCTTTTTATAGGATATTCGACGTGCGAGCAAAAAAATTGGTCACATTCCACGGTTGGACCGCTGTCATCGGTTCAGTCGGTTTGACATTGGGAATGTGGTTCCAATTCATTCAGCCGTTCGGTGTAAATAAAACTTTTTCTCTGATTTTCTATATCATCGGCGGGTCCATTCTACTGATCAGCTTCGCACTATTTATTTTTGTGACGTTCCTTATTGAGAGAAAGGGGTAAAACGATGATGGCTAAAAATATATTAAAAGGCAATCGCCTTTGGTGGTTTGCGCTTATTATATGGGCCGCTTTGGCTGGCATATTGTCAAGCTTTGCACCCGGGGCCAAAGATTTTGTTGCTGCGAATAAAGACGCGGGTCTCCCTCCGGATGCTGAATCTATCATCGCTGATCGGCAATTGGAAAAATTTTTCCCGGATGACGAAGGATTGCCACTGTTTGCTGTTTTTTCCAAGGAAAGCGGCCTGACAGATGATGAGATATTAAAGTTTGCCCAGCAGATTGAGGACCTGGAGATGGATAAAAAGTATGGACACATCGAGACAATTCCATTATCCAACATGCCTCCGGAAGTTAGATATGCATTTCTCTCTGAAAATAAGAAGACATTCTTCCTACCCATCATGCTTCCTGAAAAGCTTGAGAGCAAGGATTTACATGCAGCAGTAAATCAAATTAAAAAGCAAGTTACCACAGATAATGATGTAAAGGTGTCATGGACAGGACCAGCAGGAATCGCAGCAGATGCTGTTGAACTGTTCAGCCGTGCAGACATTGTCCTTTTACTGTCAACTGTCTGTTTAATTTTGGTCCTGCTGCTATTGATCTATCGTTCACCTCTGTTGACTTTTATCCCACTAATCGGCGCCGCAATTGTGTACACAGTTGTCGATAAAGTAATCGGGCTGGCTACGAAAGCGGGATTGTTTACCATTGACAGTCAGGCTGTTTCAATCATGACCATCCTTTTATTTGCGGTGGTAACTGATTATTCGTTGCTCATATTCTCCCGTTATCGCGAGGAGCTCCGTACCCATGAACATAAAAGCGCGGCTATGCGCGAAACGATGCGCCATGTTAAAGAGCCGATCTTTTTTAGTGGAAGTACGATTGTCCTTGGGGTGGCAACTTTGTTTTTTGCCTTATATGAGCCTTATCGAAATTTTGCTCCCGCGTTTGCGATTGCAGCAGCCTTCATGCTGATCGCAGGACTGACACTCTTGCCTGCCCTATTCGCATTAACTGGCCGAAAAGCCTTCTGGCCCGTCATTCCAAAGTACGGGGATGAAAAAGCTGAGAAGAAAACAATTTGGGGAAAAATTGCTGACAAGGTGACGAAACGTCCGGTCGCTTTTCTAATTCCTATCACCCTTCTTTTGACACTTGCAGGGTGGAATATGACGAAAATAGAAGAGTCATATGATATAATTGCCTCCTTCCCTGAAGACCTGTCTTCACGGATCGGCTATGAACAACTCAGGGAAGATTTTTCTGAAGGAAGTTTGGCACCAGGAACTCTGCTTTTCGTATCTGATCAGAAGCTTGAAATGCAGAGTTTGCAATCTGTGCTCAAGGATCTTGAGAACATCAAAGGCGTTGACCAGGTGACTGCGCAGGGCCACTCTTTGTCCGAAGACGGAAAAAGCGCCAAGCTTTCATTGATATTCAAGGGAAATCCATATGAACATGAAGCGTTGGATGCTGTTAAAACTATCCGCGAAAAAAGCGATGAAATTCTAAAAAACGCTGATCTGGTGGACACTGAACTGTTCATTGCCGGGGAAAGTGCAAAAAATGCAGACCTCAGGGATATCAATAAACGTGACACCATTGTAGTCATGATATTGATGATCGTCCTTATCTCCGTCATGCTAGGTCTGCAAACTCGTTCCATCGTCGCACCTATCTATATGATTGGGACCATCCTACTCTCATACGCAGCAACGATTGGTCTTTCACTATTCCTGTTTAAAATCTTCCTGGGACTGGATGCCATCAGCTATCGAATACCACTGTACGCTTTAGTGTTTCTTATCACACTCGGTGTAGATTATTCAATCATGCTAATCGCCAGGATCCGTGAAGAAGTCAGCTTCATGCCGTTTGCAGATGCCGTTAGAAAAGGCGTTGATCGCACAGGCGGTGTCATTAGTTCTGCGGGATTAATTTTGGCCGCAACTTTCCTTGTACTGGCAACGATGCCTATCTACGAATTAAAGTTGTTCGGATTCATTATGGCTTTGGGGATTTTGATCGATACATTTATCGTTCGTCCAATTCTCATTCCAGCTATATTGATACTCCTTGGTAAATGGAGCTTTTGGCCGAAACGCATAGTCAGAAGGAAAGAAGCTGCTTAACACATTGAAAAACCGTCATTCCATCTTATGGAGTGACGGTTTTAATTTTAGGTTTTGCAGGTACATTCTCTGTCTTCCAAGACGTATTGCCGTCATTAAGCTAAATTTATGAAGCAAAAGCATCAATAGACCACCAAAAATTTGGTCAGCCTTCGTATTTATTTTAAAAGGAAGCAAGACTCCTGATTGATCGGAAGGGATACACAGCTTTAACATCAGCTGACCAAACAATGGACTGGTATCTTGCCCGCCTAATAATCCATTCAATATAAGTAATAAACAGGCTGGCATTAATAAAATACTGCTCCACCATGAATACCTCTTCAGACTAGGGTCAGGTGTAATAACAGGGAGCCACATAAAAAACGCTAAGGCAAACAGGCCGATTATGAAGCTCGTATGAAAAACTAGATTTATATAAAGAAATGGAAGAATTTGAGGTAAATGATACAGAAAGAATAATATGGAGAAAACGATGAGGGCAGAAATTGAAGTTAGATTTCGCTTTTTCCACTTTTGTCCTAAGCTTCTAGAAATACCGAGCAAAAGGAGCGGCGGCACAAAAAAATAAAGAATACTCATTTGCATCATATGGGTAATAAACGTGAAATGACTGAGGATATATAATGGGCTGCCAATTAACAAGTAGAACAACCCGATTCCCGAAAAAAACCAATAGAACTGACCAGATCTGACGTCTGAATGTTTTCTCATTGAGAAAAAATATCCCACCGATATACATACAAGGATAATCAAGAGCGGCATATTCCAAGTAGCCAGGCCACTCAATACCATCATGGTGTTCACCCCTTTTTTCGAAAACCCCTGCATCTATTCATTTTATTACGGATTCCCCTACTTATGACACTGACTTTTGAATGTCTTGAACTACCCATGTATGTAATTCTTGAAGCAATTCTACTAGAAGGTCCACTAGGGTGATCAGAGTTCATCCTAGTGGACCAAAACTTTTTTCGATAAAACTAATCTCATCAAAAAGCCTTGGCTGGATCTACAATCCAGCCAAGGATTTTGTTCATATTTTGATTCCAAATTCAACATACAGAAACAGGGAAAAAGGTTAATCCACCCGTTGAGCAATATCTACCGCTGGTACACCCTCTTGACTTCTCATGCTCTTTTTCCTTGTTAAAGACAATCCATATGTCGATAGGATGACTACCCCACTTGCAATCAGAATCGTAACTTTTGACGTAAACACATCCGTCAGCACTCCTCCCACTAGGGGACCGATAATAGCAGCGCCGGCAAAAAATATATTAAATAAGCTGTATAAAGCTCCGTAAGAGTTTTGTTCTCCTTCTTTTTGTGTATTCCCAAGCATTGTTAACGTGGGTGAAACCGCGAGCCCTATACTTGCCCCCAATAATAATAAAGCAATAATCATTGGAATGGTGGATTTAGCTATGACGACGAAAGGCAAAACTAGACCTGTGCAGAGCAAACCTACCAGCACAACCCGGCTCGGTGTGTATTTATTGATTAAATATCCAGATACCGGAGCCATTATTCCATAAGTTAATGTAATGACTCCAAACATTAGACCAATAAAAAATGAATTCCCACTGAACGTGCTGGCTAAATAAATCGGCAAAATGGGTTCTAGCATCGTCAATGCTCCTTCACCGACAACCATTATGGTCAAAATCCAAACGACTTCCCGCTGTTTTAATAAATCCACAACCCTCGTCGGTACCTGAACAGCCGTTCTTGGCTCATCCTGCAAGTAGATAGCTGCTGTAATCATAACAATGATTAATAGCACCGAAATCGTGTAAAAAGGGGTTGCATACCCACCAAATTCAATCAAAAAACCGCCAATCGGAGCTCCTAACAATGTACCTGCAGACATGCTGGTCATCGCTATTCCCATGGCAAACGCCCTTTCCTTTTTAACGAACATATCAGCAAGGAGAGCCAGCGAAGCAGTCCAAGTTGCTGCTGAAGCAATACCTTGAAGCCCCCTCGCAATAATAAGCATTTCAAAATTGAACGGGTGTGCAAATACAATAGTCGAAAGTGTGAGTCCAATCAATCCGATCACAATCGGTTTCTTTCTTCCGATTCGATCTGTTAAATTTCCAAAATAAGTGGTGAAAATCAATAAAGTAATGGAATAGCTGCTGAACAAAACACCTATCAAGGTTGGTGAAGCGTTGAAATTCTCTTCATAGTAAGGAGTCAGCGGTATAATAACGCTATATAGTAGCATATCTAAAAACAAAATTGCAGTAGCAAACATTAATGCTAGTCTTTTTTTCGTACTCATTTGCTTAATAAAATTCATATCGCACCTCTATAAAAACATAAAAACTATTTAAGTTTTATTAGTTTTTTCAAAAAAATACAACTAATCGCCAAAGCTTAGATCAAACGTGCCTTGACATATTTACGTACAGATTTTCCCGAGCTTGGCTCGATAAATTCCCTCGGAGGATTTAACTTTATTCAACCGGGTTTGAACCCCAATGGAATGCCCATATGCTATCATCTCACCACTAACAGAAGTGTGGGACTTCTGTTTAAAGGCTGGCATCTTTTTCAACCATTCCGAACAACAATACATTCACAATGCCGTCCATTGCCTCCTGCACAGTTATTCGATTTTCCCAAATAAAGCGCCGGTCCAATGTTAGATTCGTAGCATCTATAACCAACCGCATGAGTAATTCCACATTTTGCTCTTTAATGAGTCCTTCCTTAACCCCCTGTTCAAGCAGCTTTTTTAAAGCTTCCCATTCCTCAAGTGAATGATTCATTCTTTGCCACTGTTTAGGATAATATCGCTTCATTTGTTCCAAAATCTGCAAATCATAAAACTCATCATATTTTGGAACAACCTTAATGGCTGCTTTTATTTTTTCTAAAAGGGTTAAACTGCTATCCTGAATAATAGCATCTGTTTTTTCATCAAATTCTGTGATCGTTAATTCTATAATAGCGTCCAGAATTTCAATTTTGGACGAGAAATGCTCATATAAAGTGCGTTTGCTTATGCCCAGTCTCCCTGCTAAATCATCCATCGTAAATTTAATTCCCTTATCTTTTACCTCATCAACAAAAGCCTGCATAATCCGATCTTTCATTGAAATACTCCTTTTGAAAACTATTTAAACAAATAAAGTTTAATTCGTTTTATTGCTGGTTTCATTATACAGACTAAGATGGAAAACAGCAAGAGATGTTTAACTCAAATTTTCTTTATTCAAAACTTCCGGTGAATGGAAATCCGATGATTTTTCATATATGTCACGAGGCCGATCACTACAATAATAATGACAGCCCCATTGGCAGCTGTATTTACGATATTAACCTGGGGAACAAGTGAATCGGCAAAATGAATCCAACCTTCCATCCAGGGATCCTTTGCAATGGACGTAATGGCATTCTGAGCAATAAATCCTCCCGCAATCACATTAATCCAAGGGATCGCGGCAGCCAGCTTCACAATGAGCCGCAAAAAATAGAGTGCGATTAAAAGACTGCAAAATATTCCTAATGAAATAGTTGGGATATGGTCGGAAATGTTTGAAATGATGAGAACACCATCCCAGCAAATCAAAAAGTCAGTTGCAGCCAAAGCTGCCAATATCCTTATCTTATGAAAAAGTGAACGTGAGTAACGGGCAGGCCTTACCCTATCTACTCCATAAATCAGCTTTGTTACAAGTTTATAAGAAATGACCAGTAAAATGAATCCGGTCAGTACATGAAATAGCGGAACATCTGATAGCCCTTCTACAACACCAACATATAAAGTCCGAGTAAATGTCAGTAGAACTGCCGCAAAAAAAGGAACTTTAAAATTAGAATGTCTTCGTAATATCGCTCCAAGAATCAACATATTGTCAATGTCGCTTACCATTGTCATAAAGAACACTTGGAGGAAGTCCTGGATCATATAGGTCTGATCTCCTTCCATATGCCTTTCCACTATTTGTATGTGGAAAAGCCCAAATCATTCCCCAACCGACGAGTTTAGCAATAGAAAAATGAACAGTCCCAACGCTTTGGAGAGTCATCTTGGCAAATTAATCATTGACTTTTAAAGTTAAACGTTATATGGTTAATTACATAAGTAACTAACCAACATGGTGGTGAAGCAGTGAGTAGTTTAATTGATGATGGACGTCCTATTTTTATTCAAATTGCCGAGCGTATTGAAGATGATATTATTTCCGGCGTTCTCGTGGAAGAATCCCAAGTCCCCTCCACAAATCAGTTTGCAGCATTTTATAAAATCAACCCTGCTACTGCCGCGAAAGGAGTCAATTTGCTGGTGGATGAAGGAATTCTTTATAAAAAGCGAGGGATTGGCATGTTTGTTGCTGAAGGAGCGCGAACGAAAGTGATTGAAAAACGGAAAGAGATCTTTTTTGAACAATATATCGTTACGATGATACATGAAGCAAAAAAACTCGGCATTACAACTGACCAATTAACCGATATGATTCGTAGGGGAGATGACAAATGATGGAGAACGTTGTCGAGATAAAACAATTGGAAAAATCATATAGTAATTTTAAAGCTGTACAAAACGTTCATATGTCCATTCAAAAAAATAAAATTTATGGCCTTCTTGGAAGGAACGGCGCGGGGAAGACCACATTAATGAAAATGATGACTGCGCAGATTTTTCCAACTAGCGGAGAGATCAGGGTTTTTGGTGAAAGTCCTTTTGAAAATAACCAAGTGCTGCGGCAAATTTGCTTTATCAAGGAAAGCCAACAATATCCGGTTAATTTTATAGTTCAAGATGTATTGGATGTATCCAAATCCCTTTTTCCAAATTGGGATCATGACTTTGCATACTCCCTTATAAATGACTTCAACCTGCCCTTAAAGAGGAGGATCAAAAAACTGTCGCGCGGAATGTTATCAGCTGTCGGCATTGTTATAGGCCTCGCTAGCCGTGCACCGCTCACCGTTTTCGATGAACCTTATCTAGGACTGGATGCCGTATCCCGCGGGACTTTTTATAACAGGCTAATGGAGGATTATGTAGAAAATCCGCGAACTGTTATTCTCTCCACACATTTAATTGATGAAGTCAGTAATTTGCTTGAACATGTATTAGTGATTAAAGATGGACAGTTGATGATAGATCAAGACGCTGAGGATCTGAGGGGAATGGCTTATACTGTTACAGGAAAAACAGCTCAAGTTGAAGCATATTTGGCTGGAAAAGAAGTGATTCACCAAGAACCGTTTGGAGGATTGCTTTCAGCCACTGTCATTGGAAGTGACAATAGCTCTGGTCCGCATCAAGCTGAGACGTACGGTCTTGAAGTAACACCCGTTTCATTGCAGCAATTAATTGTTCATCTAATGACCGGGAAGCCTGATCAACAAGGAGTGATGGAAAAATGAATATTCAAGGTGTTTTAAACATTCATAGGAAAGATCGCTGGGGATGGCTCTTTATTCCATCGATTATTCTCTCTTCAAGCTTCTTGATCAATTTGATTGTCAGCCTTCTAATCAATAATGAAGAACCATTTTATACAGGCGGAGTATCATCCATTTTTATTTATGTGCTTGTATTAGGAATTTTAGTAGTCACCCAATCCTTTCCATTTGCGATAGGGATGTCCGTCACACGAAAAGCATACTTTTGCGGCACTGCTTTGATGGGGCTAATAGCGAGCTTCATTATAGGCACTTTATTATGTATTCTTTCTTTCTTAGAAAACTTGACCAATGGCTGGGGAAACAGGTTTCACTTCTTCCACTTTCCTTACTTAAATGATGGTTCCTTCTTAGAGCAACTAGTTATGTACATCATTTTATTCACCTATTTATTTTTTGTCGGCTTTCTGATTGCAAGCTTTGCACGACGTTTTGGTGGAAAAGGCATGCTGCTTTTAATATTGGCTTTTCTGCTGATCAGCAGTATCAGCGTGATTCTGCTACATCAATTTCAAGCGTGGTCCCATATCTTCCAATGGTTCTTATCACAAACAGCTGTCGAGCTTTCTTATTGGTTGTTACCGTCTATCCTTATCAGTACGGTTCTGTCATTTTTACTGCTTCGAAGAGCATCCATTTAGCAGTACTTAATATTTTTCAAATCTTGAATCAGTTTTAACTGTTAAGATCTTCTGCATCCTGTTGTGATGCTAGAAAATTTTGGGCCTTTGATCTCTAAAAAAGACTTGCCTGCAGGCATCAAGCCAGCTGACAAGTCTTTTTTAAAAGATAAGAAAGCACATTTATTGTTTTCATTTCAAAAATCGCTTTGCACTTTTTTTATTTGGCACTTAATTTTTCATACACTGAAATTTCATCTTCCAGCTGCAGAGTCAATGCAATTTCGTCCCAGCCGTTCAAAAGCATTTGACGGCGATATGGATCAATTGAGAAAGTATACGTCTTTCCATCCCCAGTCTCAATTGTTTCGCTTTCCAGATTGACTGTAATCTGAAGTGGTTTTTCTTTACCAGACTGCAGAAGTTCATCAATCTCTGACTCTTTTAATTGAATAGGCAAAATACCATTTTTAAAGCAATTGCTATGGAATATATCAGCAAAGCTTGCTGCAATGACAACACGGAATCCGAAATCACCCAAAGCCCAAGGCGCATGCTCCCGGGAGGAGCCGCATCCGAAGTTTTCACGGGCCACAAGGATTTCGCTGTTTTTATATTCAGGTTTATTTAAGACGAAGTCAGCTTTCTCTGTTCCATCGTCATTGAAACGCCAGTGGTAAAACAAATATTGTCCGAATCCAGTTCGTTCAATCCTTTTTAAAAATTGCTTTGGGATGATTTGGTCAGTATCGACGTTCACGCGATCTAACGGTGTTATGACGCTTGATACTTCTTTGATCGGCTTCATGCGTGAACCTCCCCTTTCATCAAATGCCTTACATCTACGAATCGGCCTTCAACAGCCGCAGCGGCTGCCATTGCAGGGCTGACAAGATGAGTACGGGATCCATTGCCTTGACGCCCTTCGAAGTTCCGGTTTGATGTGGAAGCACATCTTTTACCCGCAGGGACCTGGTCTGCATTCATAGCAAGGCACATGCTGCATCCTGTCTCACGCCATTCAAATCCAGATTCAAGGAAAATTTGATCCAAACCTTCCTCCTCAGCCTTAGCCTTTACAGTACGGGAACCTGGTACTGCGATAGCTGTTACGCCTTCGCTGACTTTCCGGCCTTTTAACACTTCAGCAGCCGCTCTTAAATCTTCGATTCTTGAGTTTGTACAGGACCCAATAAACACGTACTGTATATCTACATCGGTCATCTTGGCTCCGCCAGTTAATCCCATATATTCAAGGGCTTGTTCAATTGATTCTTTCTCAGACCCGCTCGCAGCATCCTCAGGTGTCGGAATGTTTTCCGAAATGCTTACACCCATAGAAGGGTTTGTTCCCCATGTTACAAATGGCTCAATTTCGGAAGCTTCAATCTCAATGACTGAATCGTATTCAGCACCAGCATCAGATGCAAGTTGTTTCCATCCTGCTACCAACTTATCAAACTCTTCTCCAGCCGGAACATACTCCCGGCCTCTCAAATATTCGAAAGTTGTTTCATCCGGACTGATAAGGCCAGCCCTTGCTCCTGCTTCAATGGACATATTACAAACAGTCATGCGTTCTTCCATCGTCAAATTCCGGATGGCTTCACCTGTGTACTCAATGACATGCCCAGTTCCAACGTCAACACCATACTTGGCAATGATCGCTAAAATCAAGTCCTTTGCAGTAACTCCGGTGCCGAGCTCACCGTTCACTTTAACCTGCATTGTTTTCGGCTTTTGTTGCCATAACGTTTGCGTAGAAAGTACGTGTTCCACTTCACTTGTTCCGATTCCAAAAGCAAGAGCTCCAAACGCACCGTGCGTGGAAGTATGACTGTCTCCACATACGATGGTTTTGCCTGGCTGCGTTAAACCAAGCTCTGGCCCGATAACATGGACAATCCCCTGGTCAGGATGGCCCATGCCAGCCAATGGCACTTCAAACTCCGCACAGTTTTTCTCCAACGTAGTCATCTGTGTTTTTGCTATCGGATCTGTTACCTCTTCATTTATTCTTGTTGGAATGTTATGGTCCATAGTGGCAAACGTAAGATCAGGTCTTCTCACTTTACGTCCGTTTAAGCGCAATCCCTCAAACGCCTGCGGTGATGTTACCTCATGGACGAGGTGCAGATCGATATAGATAAGATCCGGTTTTGAATCTTCACTATGAACAACGTGCTTCTCCCAAATTTTTTCAATGATGGTTTTCCCCATCTTCCACACCTCACTTATACGCTGCTAAAATATGGTCTGAAACTAATTCACTTTCAATTTCGTTGATGACTTTTTCTGTCATTTCAGTTGTAGTCAATCTTTTTCCGCCTTGTGACTTAAACTCACCTGTGCTAAATCCGGCCTCTAATACTTTTTTGACTGCTTCTTCAATGGCATTTGCTTCCTGATTCATGTCAAAAGCAGTTCTTAGCATCATCGCACCGGATAAAATAGCTCCCAACGGATTTGCTTTATTCTGTCCTGCAATATCTGGAGCAGATCCATGAACTGGCTCATACAAACCGAATCCATCTGCACGAAGACTTGCTGAAGGCAACATTCCAAGCGAACCGCAAATGACGGAAGCTTCATCACTTAAAATATCACCAAACATATTTTCAGTTACAATTACGTCGAAAGAAGCTGGAGAAGTAATCAACTTCATAGATGTAGAATCTACAAGCATATGCTCATATTCCACGTCAGGATAGTCAACTGCAATTTCTTCCACAATTTTACGCCATAGACGGCTTGACTCTAAAACGTTAGCTTTGTCTACTGATGATACTTTTTTCTTTCGGATTTTGGCCAATTCAAAAGCAAATCTGACAACACGCTCAATTTCTTCGCGCTTGTACACTAATGTGTCCACTGCTTCTTCATCTGTGTGATAGCTCGGCTCCCCGAAATAAAGACCGCCTGTCAGCTCCCTGACGAATACCAAGTCGACGCCTTCTGCAACTTCCTCCTTTAAAGGAGAAGAGGAAAGCAATATTTTATATGCTTGCACGGGCCTTAGGTTCACACTCAATTCAAAGTGCTTACGAAGTTGAAGAAGCCCCTTCTCCGGCCGAAGTTCCTTTGGATAATGATCCCACTTCGGCCCCCCGATCGCTCCGAGTAAAATGGCATCACTTTCTTCGCATTTCTTGATTGTCTCTTCAGGAATCGGATGACCGGCTTGATCAAGGGCATCTCCGCCGAGTAATCCATGCACCCACTCAAATTCATGTTGGAAGCGGCGGCCGATTGCATCCAAAACTGCCGTTGCCGCATTCGTTACTTCTTTGCCAATACCGTCTCCAGCGAGTACAGCTACCCGTTTCTTCATCCCGTTTTCCTCCTAATTGTTATTTTTTATACTGACGTTGTAATAAGTTGTTTCATTTTCGATTGAAGCAGGCTTCTGTTAACTGCGTTCAAATAGGCTTTCGCAGATGCTTCCAATACATCCTGTGCTGCTCCTCGGCCTGTAAATTCTTCACCATTGAATGTCAGGTTGATGACTGCTTCACCTAGAGCATCCCGGCCTTTGCCGATGGACGAAACCCTATAGTCCAATACATGGACTTTTCCGTCAACGATACGTTCTAGTGTATTAAAGATAGCTTCTACGCTACCCGCACCGTTGCAGGCATCTTCCTTAATCATACCGTCAGGTACTTTGACACGGGCAGTAGCCATTGGGCTGTCCTCTGTTCCATAATGAACCTGAACGGATTCAAGTTCATAGGTGGCAGCACCTTCATCTTTCAATTGCTGCTGTGTCAAAATAGTCCACAGATCCTCAGATGTAATTTCTTTTTTACGGTCAGCCAATTGCTTAAATTCCTTAAATGCCTGGTTGAGAGCATCCTTGTCAAGCTGGAATCCCATGGATTTTGCGCGGTCATTAAAGGCATGACGGCCGGAATGCTTCCCAAGAACTAAGTTGTTTGATTCTTCACCAATCAATTCAGGTGTGATAATTTCATATGTTGTCGGCTCTTTCAATACGCCGTCTTGGTGAATACCAGATTCATGAGCAAAGGCATTTTTACCAACGATAGCCTTGTTAGCCTGGATGATCATTCCTGTTAGTTGGCTGACAAGCTGGCTTGTGCGTTTAATTTCATTTAATGTCAAATTGGTCTGAACATTATAGGCATCTTTTCTTGTATAAAGAGCTACGCCAACTTCTTCAAGAGCGGCATTCCCAGCTCTTTCACCTAAACCGTTGATTGTTCCCTCCACTTGATCCGCGCCGTTTTCAATAGCGGCAAGTGTGTTAGCCACTGCCATTCCCAAGTCGTTATGGCAATGGGAAGACAATTTTACCTGATCGACATTCGGAACATTGTCTTTCATATATTTAAACATAGCCCCGTATTCATGAGGTGTTGCATATCCGACTGTGTCTGGAAGATTGATGACGGACGCGCCTGCTTTAATTGCCTGTTCTACGATATGTGCAAGGAATACAGGATCAGATCGGAACGCATCTTCAGCGGACCATTGGACAATTGGGAAAAACTGTTTCGCATATTTGATGGACTCAACAGCAGTTTCCACGACTTGTTCAGGAGTCTGTTTCAACTTATGAGTCATATGAATAGGTGACGTCGCAATGAAGACATGAAGCCTTGGACACTCAGCTACTTTAAGAGCTTCCCATGCAGCATCGATATCCGATTTTACAGAGCGCGCCAATCCTGTTACAGAAGAATTTTTGATAGTGGAAGCAATCTGTCTAACCGCATCCAAATCGCCAGGAGAGGCGGCGGGGAATCCCGCCTCCATAACATCCACTCCAAAGCGTTCCAACTGCTTCGCTATTTCGAGCTTTTCGGCTGTGTTTAAATTGACTCCTGCCGACTGCTCACCATCACGAAGCGTTGTATCAAAGATGTCAATTTTTCTCACTAGCTACCACTTCCTTGCCGGCTTTCTTTTTGCCCGCTTTAACAAATGGCATCATTTCACGAAGTTCTTGGCCGACTTTTTCGATGAGGTGCTCACTTTCACGTTGGTTGATTGCGTTAAATTCAGGTCTGTTCAATTGGTTCTCAAGCAACCAGCCTTTTGCGAACTTTCCTGTTTGAATATCATCCAAGATATCTTTCATACGATCTTTTGTATCAGCATCAATTACACGTGGTCCAGATACGAAGTCTCCCCATTGAGCTGTATCAGAAATGGAATAGCGCATGCCTGCCAATCCATCTTCATACATAAGGTCAACGATCAATTTCAATTCATGCAAACACTCGAAATACGCAACTTCAGGCTGATAACCAGCTTCTACAAGTGTTTCGAAACCAGCTTTTACAAGAGCTGAAGTTCCTCCACAAAGTACTGCCTGCTCTCCAAAGAGATCTGTTTCTGTTTCTTCTTGGAAAGTAGTTTCCAAAACGCCTGCACGCGCACTTCCGATTCCTTTTGCATATGCTAAAGCGATATCTCTAGCGTTCCCTGTAGCATCTTGGTAAATAGCGAACAGTGCTGGTACACCAGCGCCTTCTTGGAATGTACGTCTAACTAAATGTCCAGGTCCTTTAGGTGCTGCCAAGAATACATCCACGTTGGATGGAGGAACGATTTGACTGAAGTGTACGTTAAATCCGTGAGCAAATGCCAACGCTTTTCCTTCAGTTAATTCAGGCTTGATTTCATTCTCATATACAGATGTTTGTCTTTCGTCTGGAAGAAGAATCATGATGATGTCTGCTTGGGATGCTGCTTCTCTAACAGTGTAAACCTCATGTCCGTCTTCTTTTGCCGCCTCAGCAGATTTTCCTGGTCTGATACCGACGATTACGTCAAATCCGCTTTCTTTCAAGTTGCTTGCATGTGCATGTCCTTGGGAACCGTAACCCATAATCGCGATTTTCTTTCCTTGGATTGCTGCCTCATTAATTTCGTTATTGTAGTAAACTTTTGCCATTTTAATCCATCTCCCTTTTATAATTGTAAAATTGATAGTTGTGGTGCATCTTGCTTTTGTTGCTCTCGGACAAAGGCTGTTGCCCCAGTCCTGGAAATATCCTTTATTCCATAAGGCTTCAATAGTTCGATAAATGCTTCGACTTTTGAAGGTTCGCCAGTGACTTGGACAGTGATAATATTTTTTCCAATGTCAATGACTGTTGCCCTGAACGGTTCAATGATACTGTATACTTCGCTGCGAACCGACGGCGGGCAAGACAGTTTGATAAGAGCCAACTCACGGGTAACCGCTTTGTCGGTAATATCCGTTACTTTGAGTACGTCAATTTGCTTTTGCAATTGTTTTGAGAGCTGCTCCATTTTAGATAAATCATCAATCGGAACAATCAAGGTCATTTTGGAAATATTAGGGTTTTCAGTAGGCCCTACTGTAATGCTCTCAATATTGAACTGTCTTTTTGAGATTAATCCGGTAATTCTGTTTAACACGCCGCTATTATTGTGGACTGTCAATGTTACAACGCGTTTCATTCTCCCACCCCGATCATTTCATGTAGTCCTTTGCCTGGTGCAACCATTGGATATACATTCTCATTTTGTACGACGCGGCAGTCAATCAAAACTGGTTCCTTACTGTTCAGTGTTTTTTCTAAAAGTTCTTTTGCCTCTTGCTCTGTCTCAACTTTATATCCTTTAATTCCATATGCTTCAGCCAGTTTAATGAAGTCTGGCTGTTCAGGAATGAGGGATTGGGAGTATCGCTCATCGTAAAACTTCTCTTGCCACTGGCGTACCATGCCAAGGGTCTTATTGTTTAAGATGATAATTTTAATTGGAAGGTTAAACTCCCTGACAATAGCCAATTCCTGAAGGCACATTTGGAACCCGCCATCACCTGAAATGGATATGACTGTTTTTTCAAGATCAGCCAATTGGGCACCGATTGATGATGGAAAACCAAAGCCCATGGTGCCAAGCCCTCCGGAAGTAACCCAATGATTCGGTCCGTTAAATTCGTAATATTGGGCGGTCCACATTTGGTGCTGCCCTACGTCTGTTGTAACGATGGCATCGCCGCCTGTCATCTCATGGATCATTTTAACCACATGCGGTGCAGACAGTTCGTTTTCATTAGAAACTGGCTTTTTAAAAGGATATTTCTCTTTGTATCCTTGGATATGCTCAGTCCAAGCAGAAATCTCTGGCAATTTAAATTCCATCTCAACAAGTCGTTTCAATACTACCTTCGCGTCAGCAACAATCGGGATATGAGTAGGGACATTCTTACCGATTTCCGCCGGATCGATATCAATATGGGCAACTGTTGCATTCGGTGCAAAATGTTTGAGATTACCTGTTAGGCGGTCATCGAAACGCGCTCCGAAGTTAATAAGCAAATCACATTCTGTGATGGCCATATTAGCTGTGTAAGTTCCATGCATACCGGCCATACCCAAAAACTGTGGATGATCCCCAGGAATACTTCCAAGCCCCAGTAGAGTATTGGTAATCGGAAATCCCGTCTTTTCGACGAATGCTTTTAATTCGTCGGCTCCCCTTGAAAAAATGACGCCTGCACCTGCCAAGATAAGTGGCTTTTTAGCTGTCGATATGACATTGGCAAGCTTTTGAAGCTGTAAATAATTCGGCTTCGTTGTCGGCTGATAACCTGGTAAATGGAGAGGCTCATCTGGATATTCTCCAGCGGTTTCTGTTGCGATATCTTTAGGGATATCAATCAGCACAGGGCCTGGTCTTCCACTATTAGCGATATAGAACGCCTCTTTAATAATGCGTCCAAGATCTTCAAGCTTCTTTACTTGATAGTTATGTTTTGTGATCGGCATTGTAATTCCGACAATATCAGACTCCTGAAATGCATCTGTTCCAAGAACAGGACTTGCTACCTGTCCTGTGAAGATAACAAGGGGAATGGAATCCATCATCGCATCTGCAATACCTGTAACCAAGTTGGTTGCGCCTGGTCCGGAAGTTGCAATGACAACACCCGGTTTACCTGTTACCCTTGCGTATCCTTCGGCTGCATGGATGGCCCCCTGTTCATGTCTTGTAAGAATATGCTTGATGGGGTTTTTATAAAGCGCATCATAGATTGGAAGGACCGCACCTCCCGGATATCCGAAAATTATTTCTACGTTCTCTTTTTGCAATGCTTCTATGAACAAGTCTGCCCCTGTCTTTGCTTGTTCCTGTACGGCCGTGTCTGGTTGTTGGTTGCCAGTTTTCATCGGGAAACCTATACTCACCACTAGCGCCTTCCTTTCAAATTTATATTTTTGAGCCTGTACTGACTATATATGAACTTTTGGGTGCAAAAAAAAAGTCTTCTCAGCCCACACAAAAGGAGAACCTTTCATGCAGGGATGAAAAAACTTTCATGGTACCACCCTACTTTTCAGTGTCAATCACTGACTTAAGAACAGCTGTACAGCCATTCATTGATAACGGGAACTCCTAAGTATCCCCGTGAATCCCTAGTCGCTTTCGCTTTTAGGATTCCGGCTCCAAGGTGATGTCGCGAATGACTGCATTGCCGGCTTCCAGCAGTACCGGCTCTCTGTAAATGCAGGAGTTCACCCACTTTTTCCTTATCATTGCCTTCAGTTTTATATTTTCATTACTCCGCCTGTATTTGCGGAAGTGACCAATTTCGAATATCTAGCCAAATAGCCCTTTTCGATTTTTGGTTCAAATGGCTTTAAATTCTGTTTCCGTTCATTTAATACTTCATCATCCACATTCAATTGGATTGTACGGTTGACTAAGTCTATAAAGATTTCGTCACCGTCTTCAACTAATGCAATCGGTCCGCCGTCAGCAGCTTCCGGTGAAATATGTCCAATCGAGATTCCACGTGAAGCTCCGGAGAAGCGACCATCGGTGATAAGTGCTACTTCTTTTCCAAGTCCTCTTCCAGCAATAGCCGATGTAGGAGCAAGCATTTCTGGCATGCCAGGTCCGCCTTTTGGTCCTTCATAACGAATAACCACTACATGACCCGCTTGGACAGTCCCGTCATTGATACCATTTTGCGCGTCTTCCTGAGAGTCGAATACGATAGCCTTGCCAAGAAATGTCTTGATTGAAGGATCGACCGCTCCCACTTTGATGACCCCGCCATTTGGAGCAATGTTTCCGTAGAGGATGGATAATCCTCCAACTGGACTATATGCATTTTCCCTTGGTCTTATGACTGCTGGATTTTTAATCACGCTGTCTTTTACATTTTCATAAACCGTTTTGCCTGTGACTGTCAGACGATCTGCTTCAACTGCTTCCATCTCACAGAGTTCGCGGATGATGGCGCTGATTCCACCAGCATCATGGATATCTTGCATGGTGTAGTCTGAGGCCGGAGCAATTTTCGCTAAATACGGAACTCTTTCAGCCACTTTATTGATTCTAGATAAATCGTAATCTATTTCTGCTTCATGTGCAATAGCCAATGTGTGTAAAACTGTATTAGTTGATCCACCCATCGCCATATCAAGCGCGAAAGCATCATCAATCGTGCGTTCGGAGACAAGGTCTCTTGGCTTAATGTCTTCTTTTACCATTCTAATCAAATGGCGTGCAGCCTCTTTGATTAAACGGTGACGTTCCTTTGAAGTCGCAACAATCGTTCCATTTCCTGGAATTGTCATACCTAGCATTTCCATTAAAGAGTTCATGGAATTGGCTGTAAACATTCCAGAACAGGAGCCACATGTCGGACATGCACTTTGCTCAATGTCGAGAAGCTTCTCTGCAGTCATTTTGCCTGCATGATATGCGCCAACGCCTTCGAATACAGAAGTCAATGTTAGTGGCTCTCCCTCGGAAGAGACACCGCCTTCCATAGGTCCACCGGACACAAAAATGGAAGGGACGTTTGTTCTGAATGCGGACATTAACATACCAGGTGTGATTTTATCACAGTTTGGAATGTAGAATACTCCGTCAAACCAGTGAGCATTGATGACTGTTTCAGCAGCATCTGCAATCAATTCACGGCTTGGGAGAGAATAGCGCATCCCGATGTGTCCCATCGCAATGCCATCATCTACTCCGATTGTGTTAAATTCAAAAGGTACTCCGCCAGCTTCCCAAATAGCTTCTTTGACAATTTCTGCAAATTCATTCAAATGTTTGTGTCCTGGAATAATATCAATATATGAATTACAGACACCAATAAACGGTTTGTCCAGATCTTGTGTTTTAATACCCGTAGCATAAAGCAAGCTTCGGTGAGGAGCACGATCGATCCCCTTCTTTATCATATCACTGCGCATCGTCATCCTCCTCTAATCTTAGCCAACATGTAATGGTTCGTCGTAAACTTTTACTCCGTCTGTTAAAGTCACTTTTCTGAAACTTTCAAGCAGTTCTTTTGTGACAGAACCTGGCTTGCCTTCACCAATAACACGGCCATCTACTTTTACAACGGCGATGACTTCCGCTGCCGTTCCTGTTAGGAAAACTTCATCCGCTGTATAGACTTCATGTCTGGTGAACATAGCTTCTTCAACCTCGTAGCCTTTATCTCTCGCAATCTCGATGATTGTATTTCTCGTTACTCCCACAAGCGCTCCGACATACCCTGGAGGAGTCAATATCTTATTACCTTTTACTACAAATATATTATCGGCAGAACCTTCAGCAACATATCCTTGGTCATTCAGCATTAATGCCTCTTGCACACCAGCAAGGTTCGCCTCTATTTTCACAAGAATATTATTTAAATAGTTCAAAGATTTAATCATCGGGTTAAGGACATCCGAGCGGTTACGCCGGGTGGCCACTGTGGCAATTTCAATTCCTGAATCGTATAGCTCTTTAGGGAAAATCCGAAGTGGTTCAGCAATCACAATCACAGAAGGTTTGCTGCAATTTGCTGGATCCAACCCAAGATCTCCGACCCCACGAGAGACAACAAGGCGAATATACCCATCTTTCAGATTATTTCTACGGAGAGTTTCCACAAGAATTTGTGTCATTTCCTCCTGTGTATACGGTATGTCGATCATAATGGATTTCGCTGATTCATACAGGCGGACTAGGTGCTCATTTAGTCGGAATATGTTTCCTCCATAAGAACGGATACCTTCAAAAACACCATCCCCGTACAAAAATCCATGGTCATATACCGAAATAACGGCCTCTTCTTTATTAACATAGTTGCCGTTGAGGAATATCCACTGTTCACTCACCTTTGTTCGCCCCTCTCGCACATTTGTCGTTTGTGGATGTATTATATAGTACCTTATCATAACGCTGATTCCTTCTTTCGTCAACCATTTTTCAGAATCTTTAGCTGTTCAAAAACCCCCGCAAATACTGTATCCGTTTACATATTGATTCTATCAACGTTATCTATTTTCGACTTTTTTTGAAGAAATCTCATTCCAAAAATGAAGGGGTTTCATATCTGAATTTTTTAGCGATTCGTCGGATTAAATCAAATTTTCATATTTCGGATTACAAAATCAGAGATTATGAGGTAAAATAGAGGAAATTCAATGGTTTTGAGACAGGTGATTTTAAGTTGATTTACCAACTGAGGATATTAAAAGGACTGCTTTATTCAAAAAGAAGCTTCTTCCAATTGGAGAAAGCAGAAACTGTTTACGGGCTTCGTGCCAATATATTGATTTTATTTTTCATAAGTGCCCTCGTCTTTTACGCCTCGGGTTTCGCTGGCATTGGTACACATGTCATGTCATCTGAGCTAACGGCAGTTCCCGACAGCACTTTTGAGTGGCTGAAAAACTATTTTGGCTTGGGACGGTTTATTCATGGACTCGTTTATGCCGTCTTAATCATTTTCTTTCAGGCTCTTTGGTTCTGGACACTTACAGATATCCCATATACCAAACTCATAGTTTTACAAACTTTCATATTTCCTATCTTATTATTGGAACAGATCATCAACATTGTACTGGCCGTTCAAATGGACCTGCCTTGGTTCTCTTCCGCTTTTTCTCTTGGGCCAGTTGCTCATTACATAACTGACAAACGATTTTTAATCTATTTTCTCGGCTCTATCTCTTTATTTAAACTGTGGGTGATTTCAATACAGCTCTACGGTATGCGAATTTTAAGCACCCGACGCCGTCTGCCATCATTTATTATCATTATTAGTATCCATATTATATTTTGGCTCGGTACGACATTTCTTGCATTTCTTGATTTTAAAAAGATCTTATAATGAAAGTGTGCTGTGGCGATGAATAAGTGGCTTCGTTTTATAGTTGTTATGGGAATCATTCTTTTTCTAATAGTGAATATTGCGCTGATCAGCAAAGAAAAGAGTAAAGTCAGCCGCGTGAATCATCTTACAGACTGGTCCCGAATAAAAGAAGTGGATATGGTCGATTCATTCCCTGTTGATGGCATCATTGCTGAGGCGGAGATGTACAATATTATGGCAGAAAAGGGTGAAAGCATAGAGGAATTCTATGTGAGCGAAGGTGATATCGTTGAAGAAGGAACCCCCCTTTTTAACTATCAAAGTGATGACATTGACCGACAAACTGCCATATTGGATGGGGAGATAGAAAGTCTGCAATCAAAGAGAAATAGCATCCAAACCCTGATCAATAATTTAAGGTCTATGCCTCCTCCTGTTACACCTGCAGTGCCTTATACTGATCCCTATAACAATAACACTGATGATTCACTGCCTGTCCCTGAAACTAATCAGGACAGCTATAATGAAGCGGAATGGAAACAAAACATTGAAAGAGAAATTGGCGATAAAATCTTGGAAATGGAAAAGATTGAAGCTGATATAAAAAAACTGGAACAGCAAAGGGACTCGTATTTAAGCGATAAGGACAATCTGTCAATAACCAGCCCCACCACAGGAATCATAAAAGAAATAAATCCAGATTCTAATAAAGTCATGACTATTGTTTCTGATGAAATAATAATGAAGGGGAAACTTAGCGAGGAACAGATGACCCAAGTGGAGGAAGGGATGAAAGTGGATATCCTCTCACATTTATTTAAAAGCCGGTTAACTGGTGAGATCAGTCAAATCGTTAAGCTCCCTTCTAACAAAACGGAGCAGAAAAACAAAAGCCAGTACCCTTTTACAGTTATCTTTGAGCAAGAAGATGAAGAAGTATACATCGGCTATCATGTCACTGCAAATATTATTTTGGAAGAAGAAAACGACGTTCCTGCCGTTCCAGGAAAAAGCATCAAGCGGAATGGAAAAAAATCTTATATTTGGATATTGAACGAAAAAGGACTGGTTGAAAAGCGAAAAATCACCACGGGTTTAGAAGTAGGAAATCTTTATTCCATTACAGAAGGAGCAGAAGCAGAAGAGGTTTACATAACGGATCAACGAGAAGTAATCAGGCAGGCTCCGTTCATCACACCTTTACACGTTCATAAATTGAGCAAAAGTGCTGCAACAACAGACATCTCTCGAAAGAAAGCAATTAAATACATATTCATTGGAATATTGCAGCAATGAAATATCAAAGGCCGGACGCCTCAACAAGAGGGCCGGCCTTTTTCTTATTTACTTCTCTCTAATTTGCTTGCTGCCTCTTTATCGAGAACAATGATAGCATTTGAATGATTCTGTAGAACAGAGGCTGGGCAGTCCACTGTGACCGGCTCATCGACCATGCTTCTTACTGCCTCTGCTTTGCCTTCCCCAAAAGCCAGCATCAAAACCTCTTTAGCTGACATGATGGAGGCAATCCCCATCGTAATAGCTTTTGTTGGAACCTGTTCTTCTTTTTCAAAAAATCGTTTATTAGCCTCTCTTGTAGATTCAGTTAATTCGGCAATATGAGTCACTGAGTCAAAGGAGGTACCCGGCTCATTAAAGCCGATATGTCCATTTGGTCCCATGCCTAAAATTTGGAGATCAACAGGATGCTTTTTGAGAATTTCTTCGTAACGTTCACACTCTTTCTCAGGATCCTCAACCGCACCATTAGGAACATACGTTGCGGAAAAATTCATATATTTGAATAATTCTTCGTTCATATAATAATTATAGCTTTGAGGATCAGTTGGCTCCAAACCAACATATTCATCCAAATTAACAGTTGTCACATGAGATACATCCGTATCCGTATTCCGGAGTTTTTCATAGAGCTTCAAAGGGGTGCTTCCTGTTGCTAGCCCCATTGTTTGCATTCCTGTTTCAAGGCGTTGCATAACAATGTCAAAAGCGGCTTTTGTAGCTTCGTCGGGACTTTCGAAAATCAAGACATTCATATTTTTTCCTCCTAACAATATACAGGCACAAAACAGCTAAACTCAAATAGTTTTCCAGGATTCCTGCACTTTTGACAGTAACCCTTTCTCAAAAAATTAACCCCTTGCTTATACAGAGTTAGCCCAACCATCTGACTAAACACGTATTAATTATAAAGCTCCTTTTTTCCAGTTACAATGAAAAAAAAGTTACAAAAATGTTGCTTCACTTCCCAATATTTTACTCAGGAGCCTAGAATGCGCTACTCATCTTTGTATAAGAGTCTCAATGTATAGAACGAAATGCCTTCGATGTAATGAAAGATTCAGAAGTACGAGAGGCCCTGTTTATCGGCGCAAAACTAAACGGACACTTTTGATGCCCTGAGTTCATGAACCCTCCCCTCGCACACGGCAGAATCTCAACATGAATATCGTAGAAAGCTTATGGTTGCTAATTGATTGTACTGGAATCAACAAAAAACCTTGCCTGATTTCAAACGAAAGTGGCAAGGTTCATTATCTATCAAATTCCGTCTAGTGCCTGCTTCAAGTCTTCCCAAACATCTTCCCATGACTCAATACCGACAGACATTCTGATTAGCGTATCAGAAATCCCCATTTTTTTCCGCTCTTCTTCAGGGACAACTGCGTGGGTCATTGTCGCCGGATGCTGAATCAATGTCTCAGTATCACCTAGACTGACGGCGAGGCAAATGAGTTTCACCCGATTTAAAATTGCCTGCGCATCCTCTTTATTTCCTTTGACTTCAAAGCTAATCATGCCACCCGGCAGCCTCATTTGACGTTTAGCAAGTTCGTATTGAGGAAAGTCTGGATCTCCCGGGTAGAACATTCGTCCAACCTTTGGGTGTACCTTTAACTTTTCAGCAATTTTTTCAGCATTCTCACAGTGGCGGTCAAGTCTCACTGCTAATGTCTTCAAACCACGCAGCAGTAGCCAAGCATCTAATGGAGACATAATCGCCCCGATGTCCTTTCTCATTGTCACGCCCATTTCCGCCATCTCGTCTTTGTCCGCACCAACGACTATACCTGCAACTACATCACCATGGCCACCAATATATTTGGTCGCGCTATGAACCACGTAGTCACATCCCAAGGATAGCGGCCTTTGCAAATAGGGTGAACAAAATGTGTTGTCAACAACAACACGAATGTCATGGTCCTTGGCGATCCGTACAATCATTTCAAGATCAACCAGTTTCATCGTTGGATTAATAGGCGTCTCAACATAGATCACCTTTGTATTGTCACGAATCGCTGCTTTGATCGCTTCTTCGCTGTCCATACCAATTAAATCATGGTCAATATTATATTTTTTCTTCATTATTTGTAAAAGGCCGAATGTACATCCATAAATACCACCAGAGCATAAAATATGATCCCCTGTATTTGTCAAATGGAAAAGAGTGGCACTAACCGCCCCCATTCCTGAAGCAAAAGCAAGCGCAGCTTCCCCCTGTTCAAGCGCTGTCATTCTTTCCTCAAGAGCGGTCACAGTAGGATTGCCCAGCCTAGAGTATATATGTCCTTCTGATTCTCCTGCGAATCGCCTTTCTCCTTCTTCTGCGGAAGGAAATGTATATGTCGAAGTCTGAAAAATAGGCGGAACAAGACTGCCTTGATAATCAGCTGGTCTGTACCCCGCATGGATAACATCCGTTTCAAATCGATTCTTTTTTACCAAGTCAAAAACCCCCTGAAATCCTTCTTATTACTCATTCTATGATATTGGCCCACAGATGAAAAGGAAATCCTTTCTTTCTATTTTGGAAAAAAATGGTTACATTATTAAAATCATGTAACATTTTGTATTATTAACATGAACTGTGAAAAATTTATGCTAGACTGGCTAAAAGGCTATATGTTTAGGGGGAATAAATAGTGCGGAAAAAGTTAGTAGGCGGCGTGGCTACAGTAGCATTAGTGGCAACTTTTTCTGGTAAAGCTTCTGCAGCAAGCCACGAAGTTAAGCCTGGCGACAGTCTATGGAAAATTGCAAACCAATACAAAACGACTATAAGCAATATTAAAAAGTTGAATGGCTTAAGTAATGATATCATCTATCCAAAGCAAGTTCTTAAAATAGATGGAAATAGCAGCACAACCAATAAGCCGACTATCTCAACAACTTCCAACACCTCAACACAAGGTCCGGTCACTTCCTCAAAATCGGGGAATACATACACAGTTAAATCAGGTGATTACCTAATTAGAATTGCAAATGCACATGGTATCACCCTCAGCCAACTAAAACAATGGAACGGTCTGACATCTGATATGATTAGACCAGGACAGGTATTAAAAGTACAAGGCAGCAGTTCATCTGCTCCAGCATCATCAGCTTCTTCAAGTCCGAGGCCGTCAGCAAATAGCAATAACGGCAATACTACTACATATAAAGTCGTTTCTGGAGATACACTTGGTCGGATAGCCGCAAAATACGGAACAACCGTAGCCGGATTAAAACAGGCAAACGGATTAAGGTCAGACATAATTTATGTCGGTCAAGTCCTTCGCCTAAACGGTAGTGCTTCATCCTCAGTTTCCTCTGGAAATACCCAGAACTCAGCTGCTTCATCAGTATCAAGGCCAACTCAGGGAAAAGTGGGCAACGTTGTACAAGCTGCCAAACAGCATATTGGAGTAAAATATGCATGGGGTGGGACAACCCCTGCAGGATTTGATTGCAGCGGATTCATCTATTATGCATTTAAACAAGCCGGCCACAGCATCAGTAGATTAGGTACAGACGGTTACTACAATCGCTCATATTATACAAAAAGCCCTCAAGCTGGTGATTTAGTCTTTTTCAAGAATACATACCGCAGTGGTATTTCTCATATGGGAATCTATCTTGGAAGCAACCAATTCATCCATGCAGGAAACAACGGGGTTGAGGTTTCGAGCCTCAATAATTCCTACTGGAAAAGTAAATTTGACGGATTCAAAAAGTTCTATTGAACAGAAAACCGCAACGCAGAAATATGCGTTGCGGTTTTTTATTTTGAGCTTCGAATAAATTCATTTTTCCTTCCAATAATAAGAGCATTCAGTCTAACTTGGAGGTAAATGATGTTGAAAAAGATGATTATAGCGGTTCTTATATATTCTTTTACTTTTATAGCTCCACATAATACCGAAGTCGCTTTTGGCGAAGGCAACCGGAAGAATGTAATCTTCATGGTGATGGATGGGACAAATTCAGACGTTGTTACGTTAGCTAGACATTACAAAGGCAAGCCGCTTGCACTGGATCAAATTCTGACAGGTGGAGTCCATACCTATTCCTTGCGTTCAGCTATAACAGATTCGGCAGCTGCGGCAACAGCCATGGCCACTGGACATAAAACAACCGTTGATTTTATTGGAATGGTTCCTGTTAATGATAAAGAAGGAGAACGCAGAGGCCGTCCCGTCGCAAACGTTTTGGAAGCTGCAAAAGAGAATGGGTTAGCAACAGGAATCATCGCGACAGCCCCTGTTCAACATGCCACACCTGCCGCTTTTTCAGCGCACTCCAATAGCCGGCATCAAATGAAAGAAATTGGCTTTCAACAGGCTCACCAAAATATTGACGTCATGCTTGGCGGCGGAAAAAAGTATTCATTTACCCCAAGCTCTATTTCCACAAAAAAAGGCATGATGAATTCATATGGATTGCAGCTTCGCGGATTTTTTTCTGAAGAAGATATGGCGTATGATTTCGATAGAAAAAAACTGCATCCTGAACAGCCCGCCCTTGCCGAAATGACCAAAAAAGCTTTACAAACTCTCAATCAAAATCCCAATGGTTTTCTTCTCTTTATTGAAGGGAGTAAAGTTGATTTTGCAGGTCATAAAAATGACCCAGTAGGAATGGTCAGCGAGGTTCTGGCATTTGATGATGCTGTTAAAGAAGCTTTACAATTTGCAAAGACAGATCAAAACACCCTTTTGATCGCTGTCACAGACCATGGTAATAGCGGGTTGACAATGGGAAATAGGCAAACGGATAAAACATATCCGCAAACACCGTCTGAGCAGTTCACAGAGCCTTTAAAAAAAGCATCTCTTACTGTGACAGGCGCCCTGTCTCAATTAAAGAAAAACAGATCAAATATTCAAGAAGTCTTAAAAAGCTACGGTCTGGATGATCTTTCAGAAAAGCAGATCCAAAAAATAAAAAAAGAGAAGGATATAGAAAAAGCGATGGTTCAGTTAATGGCTGATCGAGCCCATTTAGGCTTTACCACTCGCGGTCATTCAGGTGAAGACGTCTTTCTATACAGCTATGGTGGGAAAGGAGTTTTGCATAAACCGCAGGGCCTTATTAATAATACGGATCTGCCTGAATATGTCATCAAACATCTGAACCTCACCCCACTTTCTGAACTTACGAACAAAAAATTTGTACCTGCTCAAGAGCATTTTGTGAAGATGGGATATAAAACAAAAATAAACTTAAATAAAAATAAACAAGCCAGCTTCATAGCAGAAAAAAACGGAAAGACCATTGAATATCCCACCAATCAAAATATCCGAATAGTTAATGGACAAAAAGAGACCTTACCCGGAATCGTCATCTATAATGGCAAGGATTTCTGGATTCCACTACCCTAAGGAGCATTATTTTTTGAGGCAATGTAAGTTAACGAAAACGAAGTCAAGGGTCGCTTGACCTTACATTAGAAGGCAGAAAAACTAATGACTTTTGTGACAGTTGCCTACCAATTTAGCTTTGCAACTGTCACTTTTTTTCGTTGCTTTTCCATCATCCTTGGCCCCGTTGTGGTAACCCACACAGCAAGCCGTATCATCAATTTTACTGACCTCACTATCTGATTTTGTAAAAAAGAACACTCATTTCCGTCCGATCCGTTATCCGATAATTATCTTGTACCGTATAGCTACAAGTTGTAACCATTTCATCACAGACAAAAAAATCTTTCTCTCTCTGACCGTTCTTTATGCACTGTAATTTCTTCCGCTGTTTCTACTTGAAATGATTCCGCTGCACCTCATCGAGCATATCCTTTTCAATAAGCTAAATAAAAAAGACCAGCCAAATCATGGCTGGTGCTCCATTTAGAAGGGGGCCTAACGAGGATGCGATCAATTCGATTTTTTGAGGCTGATTATTGAATGGATTAATGTTTCTCTAGAAGATTGTACCTTTTAGTTGAAGAAATATGTTTGGGTATCTGTTGGTTTAAAAGAAGTTCAAGTTGATGGACCCGTCGGGATAAAGTGTGGATTTGCTGATTTGTTTTTCCGAGCTTGAAAATGAGGTCACTGACTAGAATTTCCAGTGAATCAGCTAGATGACCAGCTCTTCTCAAATATTCACCTCCTTTAGCCTGCGGGCTGACTGGAAGCAGCAGGCCTTTCATCTTGTGTTCGCCCTCCCATGAATTTCACAGAGTCTGCAACGACTTCGGTAACATAAACTCTTTTTCCATCTTGATTTTCATAATTTCTGGTTTGTATCTTTCCCATAATTCCGACTATGGAACCTTTGTCGCAATACTTGGCAGTATTTTCAGCAACTTTATTCCAAAGTGTACAAAGTACAAAGTCTGCATCAAATTCACCTTGGGCATTTCGGTAGTGACGGTTAAGTGCAAGTGTAATATTCAATACCGCCTTCCCTTCTACTGTGTAACGAAGCTCCGGATCTTTCGTCAGCCTCCCAACCAACGTTACCTGATTTATCAATTGATCACTCCTTTTTTGGTTAGTATCTATATTCTATAAGCGAAGCTTTATGATGTAAAATCTACAAAAATCAGTTTTCCTCAATGAATACTTAAAAAAAATAAACAGTTCGTTAATTAAATTTTAATTTTTGATGTTTTTTTGTGTTTATAAAAGAATCTTAAAAGTGATTAAAAAAAGATCAAACTTTGAAAAAGCATGTCGAATAAAGGTTTCTCTTATAGCTATGAAGAAGAATTAAGAAAATGATATACTTTAAAAAAGAACAAATGGAGGAGACTCGATTTGAAAACATTTAAAATCGTAGCCCTGCAAATACTCGGTGATCAACATGAGGCAAAAGATGTTCCGCTGGCAGACGGATTGATTATCAATAAAGAAAATGAAGAAGGAAGCTGGGTTATTGAGGCTTATGTCGATAATAAGTATCAATCGTATTTTAAATCTATTTATGAAAGAAAAGAACCTTTTGAAATTCGAGTGATTATTACCCATGCAGCCAACGACCCTGCCCCTTTCACCGTTTCAATTCATTCCATCAGACCGGTGAAAGATCACATTAGCATTTTATTTACTGGTCGCCTAAGCAAACGCCGAAATGAATATTTGGAATTGTTGTTGGACGATTTGATAAAAGAAGGATTTAGCGGAGAAAAACTTTTACACGAATTTAAGGCAAGAATGAGAATGAAGCAGCTTGTTACCAAGGAATAAAAAAAAGCGGGAAGCCCCGCTTTTTATTTATTATCATCTTCATCCATACGATTATTGTTGTTGTTCAAATCATTGTTATCTGTATTGACTCCGTCATTGGTGTCCAGATTATTATCGTTATTCACATCATTGTTATCATTGATGCCATTATTATCATTGACATCATTGTTGTCCTGAACACCGTTATTGTCATTTGGCGGTGGTGGCTCTGGGTTATTATTTGCGCATCCTGCAAAAAGTAAAGATGACAGGGCCGCAGCTCCAATGACTTTTCCCAATTTTAGATTCATTTGGTAAGCTCCTTTCAGATTTTGTTAGGCCCACTTCATGTGGGTAAAATCGGCTATTGCCAACTTCCGTTTGTATTGGACCTTTATTGGTCTGAGCTTAGCTTTCCCAAATCCTCCAAAATTCTTCAAAATTTTTTCGATGTTTTTAATCCAGCTATTTTTACAAGCAATCTTTATCCATTATTCTCCAATTGCAAACATGATTTCTGTTTCACACACAATCTCCTCACCCACACGGGCGATTCCTTTTCCTTTACCCATTGGGCCTTTCACGCGAACGATTTCTACTTCTAAATGAAGTTGGTCGCCTGGCTTAACCTGCCGCTTGAAACGACATTTATCAATTCCAGCAAAAAAAGCAAGCTTTCCACGATTTTCTTCTCTTTTGAGCATAGCCACTGCTCCCACTTGTGCAAGTGCTTCAACAATCAAAACTCCAGGCATAACTGGGTAATCTGGAAAATGTCCATTGAAAAATTCTTCATTTGCTGTCACATTTTTCAACCCAACAGCCCGCTTGCCTTCTTCGATTTCAAGGATCCGGTCAACGAGTAAAAAAGGGTAGCGATGCGGTATAATTTCTTTAATTTGTTGAATATCCATCATGATTTATTCCCCCAGAACAATAATAAGAAAAAGTGCAAGCTCCTTGGTCAGCGCGGGCAAACAAGACGATTCCTGAGAAGGCAGTTCTTCAGCCACACAGGAAATCGTCTTGATCCTTTCGCCGCCAGGCGCTGTAGGCGGCATCTTGTCGCTTCGCTTGCACTAGGGTCCTTTCCGTTGGAGCTGGACAACTGTACTTTGTTCAAAATGTTAAACCTAAAAAACTTATACTTTCTTTTAAAAAAAGCTGAAACAGCCTTTACTTTTCTTTATTTACAAGATCAATAATATGAGTCCATGTTTCCTTTTTCAAAGCATCTTGCGGTTTTCCACTACCGATAACAGCATATCCTGTCACGACGCCAGCGATTAAACTGATGGCGGTTAAAAAAATAACAATCAAAACCCTCAGCCAAATGGGGATGAGTCTGACTTTAATCTTACTTGAAGACTCTTCCGTATTTTTTTCTTTGTTTCGCTTTTTATCCATTTGCTCATTTGTCTTGGATTGATCTTTGCTGATAAATTTAGCTGACATAGAAAAGAACTCCTTTTGGCCGTTTGAATGAACGAAGAAAAATCAAATGCGCCTTAACGTATTTGCGCCCCAGATTTTTATCGAGCTTGCTTGATAAATTCCCTCTGAAAATCTGTGGCATCCGCCAGAGGCTTTGACTTCATTCAGCTGGGGTTTGCCCCCTACTGAATGGAATACCAATAGGCTTTCATCTCACCACTTACTGAAGTGGGAGACTTCTGCTGAATGAAGTTAACGTATTCCATTAATCAGACCCATCATTTGGTCTGCAAAAGTAATGGATCTAGATTGAAACTGAATCGAGCGTTGCGCCGTCATCAAATCAGTCATTTCCTTTCCAATATCAACATTGGAAGCTTCTAATACACCTTGTTGAAGGGAGATTTCCTGCCTTCGGGCACCATTCAACTCCGAATAAATTTGGTCTGCATTATTGTTCGCACCATCAGGCAGCCCTAAAAATGTATTTCCCATCTGTTCCAAATATTGGGGCTTATTTATAGCAACGACTCCTAATTGAAATGCGACATTTTGGCCACTATCCATTGTTGCTTCCAAGGTACCAGGCTCAATCATTTTAACCTCTTCAGCTTTCCCAGAAAAAGTAATCACTTGGTCATTTTCATCTAAGACTAGATGCCCATCCTTTGTTGCAAGAACCCACTGATCCCCTGCGCTGACAATATCCAGCTCCCCATTTCGGGTAAACCGGATTTGGGATGTGCCGCCTTCCTGAACTCTTACTTTTAAATACTGGTTCTCTGCGGTAAAAGCAACATCAAGAGGACGTCCGGTTGTTTTCAATGAGCCCTGCTTGGAAAGCATCGCTGTTTGGGAAATCCTAGCACCAGGGCTTTGACGAATCCCCAAGGGTGATTGTCTGCCGACTTCCGAGCGGGCAGAAGAATAATTATTAATCTGTTGAGCCATTAAGTCCGCAAAAGAAGCTTCTCTTGATTTATAACCAGCAGTCTCAGCATTTGCCAAGTTATGGCCGATCAAATCCACTTGTTTGTGTAACTGTCCAAGTGTATTAACAGCCGCTACCATTGTTCTATTCACTCTTCATCATCCTCTATCCGTTGACCCTTCCGACTTCATTGACTGCTTTTTCCAGGCTGCGGTCGTAGGCCTGAACAACCTTTTGATTTGCTTCAAATGTTCTGTAAGCAGTAATCATGTCCGTCATCGAGCGCGTAATATCAACATTCGATTTCTCAACGAATCCCTGAGAAACGGTAAAATCAGTATTTTGGGCAAACGGCAGCTGTGCATCCGCCTGGAAAAGCCCGTCTCCATCTTTTGCAAGATTCTCTGGATTATCTGTAAGAACAATTCCTAAAAGAGCAACTTGTTCTCCATTTTCTGTAACTCTGCCGGTTTCATCAACTTCAAACTCATCGCTAGCTACTCGAATCTGATTCCCATTCACATCAAGGGCAGGCCAGCCATTTTCCGTTGTTAATATTCCTGATGGATCAACTGTAAATCTGCCGTTTCGTGTATATTTCACCTGACCGTTCTGTTCCACTGAAAAAAAAGCAGTCCCATCCGTCCTATCTAACAATGCGAGGTCGGTCGGGCGCTCCGTTTGAATCGTATCCCCTTGGATAAAACGCGGAGTAACCTCCTGAACGTATACACCTGTATGCAAGGTCCCAACCTGATTCGTTCGACTCTTCCCGGCATTGAACCGTTCAATAAGCATTTCCGGAAAAGCCCGTACATGGGAATTGTCTGCTTTATATCCCGGTGTCTGTGCATTAGCCATATTGTTTGTTAACATTTCCGTCTTTCGTTGTGAAGCATACATTCCTGATGCAGCTGTAAAAAGACCTCTTAACATTAGTCATGCCCCCTTATCAAATGCGCCTTGGCGTATTTGCGCCCAGATTTTATCAAGCTTAGCTCAGATAAATTCCCTCTGAAAATCTGTGGCATCCGCCGGAGGCTCTAACTTTATTCAACCGGGGCTTGAACCCCCACATAATGGTTTGCCATTATGCATTCATCTCAACGCTTACAGAAATGGGAGATTTCTGCTGAATGAAGTTAAACAATACTGCGCCTGTCAATTTTATCAATATTTTCGAGCATGATGCCCGTCCCGATTGCTACAGCATCCATTGGCTCTTCTGCTACTAAAACCGGTACACGCAGTTCTTCTATGAGCAATTGATCAATACCATGAAGAAGCGCTCCTCCGCCAGTTAAAATAACTCCTCTGTCAATAATATCAGCGGAAAGCTCCGGCGGAGTCTTTTCCAATACGGTTTTAGCAGCCTGAACAATAACACCAACCGATTCTCTTAAAGCCCCTTCAATTTCCTTCGAGTTAACAGTGATTGTACGCGGAAGTCCGTTAACCAGATCTCGTCCGCGTATTTCCATTTCCTCATCACGGGCATCAGGGAAAACTGTCCCAATATTAATTTTAATGTTTTCAGCTGTTCTTTCGCCGATCAACAGCTTGTATTCTTTTTTTACATAGTTTAAGATTTCGTTGTCAAAACTGTCGCCGGCCATCTTAATGGAAGCCGAGGTAACAATATCTCCCATGGAAAGCACAGCAACGTCTGTAGTACCGCCGCCAATATCAATAACCATATTTCCACTCGGCTGAAAGATGTCCATTCCTGCACCGATCGCGGCAACCTTCGGCTCTTCCTCAAGATAAACTTTCTTTCCTCCGCTTTTTTCTGCAGCTTCCCTAATCGCTTTCTGTTCAACACTCGTAATGTTTGTCGGGCAGCAAATCAGAATGCGAGGTTTTGATAAGAATCCTTTTACATTCAATTTATTGATAAAATGCTTCAACATTGATTCCGTAACATCAAAATCGGCGATGACTCCATCCCTTAAAGGACGAATGGCTACGATATTTCCCGGTGTCCGTCCAACCATACGTCTGGCCTCTTCACCAACTGCAAGAACTTTGTTCGTATTTTTATCAATAGCCACGACCGATGGCTCGTTCAAAACGATTCCTTGCCCCTTTACGTGAATCAGAACATTAGCCGTCCCTAAGTCAATGCCGATATCCTTTGCAAACATTTTTTCTATCCCTACCTTCATATATTAGAACTTATTATGTACACTTCCGCAGAACACACACATATCGCTATTGTATATTTTATCATACTTGAACCTCAAAAAGGAATGAAGGATTGACAAACTCTAATTTTTTTGAATTAGAGAAAGCATTATATGCGCCTCGGTGTATTTGTGCCCAGATTTTTATCGAGCTTACCTTGATAAAGTTCCTTCAGCAAATCTGTGGCTCCCACCCGCCTCTCTGATCTGAATATCAATATGCTTTCATCTCACCATTTACAAAAGTGAAACACTTCGTTAAAAACATCAAAGAAGAAGGCTCATCACTTCATGCCTTCTTCCAAAAAAGATTATTTTTGAAGCTCAGCCTTTTTGTACTTTTGTTTGGTCGCTTCTCCCCCCCTGAGATGCCTGATTGATTTATGGTATTCCAAAATGCTTTTCACCTGATTGGCAAGCTCCGGATTTAATTCCGGGAGCCTTTCCGTCAAATCTTTATGGACAGTACTTTTGGATACGCCAAACTCTTTCGCAATCATGCGAACCGTTTTTCTCGTCTCCACGATATACTTTCCAATCTTGATCGTTCGCTCTTTGATGTAATCGTGCACACCACTCGCCCTCCCTGAATTGGATGTGAGGAATGTGAAATGAGACTCGTCTTTTGTATATACATACTGGGTCTGCTTTATTGGAACCTTCCATCTGTTCCACAGCATACTGTGCGGATAGGAAATCACTTTTTGCAAATCAAGCTCATTTTACAGGAAATAAACAAATATCAAATGAACGTAGGCTCTATTTAAACGATTACTCACCTCAAGCACTCTCTGTTTTTATCGTGTTGGTATCATCTTATTTGTCCAAGTGAAGATATATGCTCGAAAAAGGCAATAAGGACAAGGCGAAGGACAAATATTTTTATGATAAAAAACATATGGAGAAGAATAGTTTTAAAAAAACAAAAAAAGACAGGTTGGATAAAAACCTGCCTGTCTCAATATATCCATTATTCATCTGTCATTTGAGGGGACTGACCATCTTCTTCAGCATCAGTCTCTTGCGGCTCAGAATCTCCTGATGTAGGATCTTGGTCCGTTTCACTGGCTGCTTCCTCCTGCTTGTCCATGTCAGCTTCTTCATTACCTGCATTTTCCAAAGCAGTGAATGGCTGTCCGAAAAAGTCAGTCGGGTTAAGTGCCGCATTGTCTTTACGGATTTCAAAATGTAGATGGTTTTTCGCTTCCTTATCCAACTGGCTTGTACCTGATGTAGCAAGCACTTGCCCTTGCTTGACAGTATCTCCTGATTTAACCTTCATGTCTTGGACTGATTGATAAATCGTCTTTACGCCATTTTCATGTTCTACCTCAATGACGTTGCCAAGCAGGGAATCATCGCGAACTGCTGTTACCTTACCGCTAAGAGCTGCTGTTACATCAAACTCAGAGCCGTCCTTCATAGCAATATCGATTCCCATGTTTGTGCGATATTTATTTCCATCTACAATGAGTGCTGCTTCCTGCTCATCCGGTGCGGCATTGGCATCAAAGAAACGCTTAATATATTCCACTTCATTTTCGTCTTTGACCGGAACTGAGACATTTTCAAAGGACTGATTCACCTCAACGACTGTGTCGTTGTTCATACCAGTCAGTTCTTTGCTGTCCTCAGTCAAGTTTGGCTTTTCAGCCGTATTTTGACCGGCCGTCTGATACCAGAATATCATGGAAATGAGCAATGCAGCGCTAGCAAGATAGATTGCCGGAAACACCCACCGCTTTCTAAAAAAGTTTTTTAGAGAAGATCGCTTCTTTTCTTCCTCTCTCATTTTCATCACCTCTGCCATCATTTTGAACAGAAAGACAGAATTATATACTTGAAAATGAGAAAAACACTTCTTATTTTCTGATATTATGTATTTTTTATTCAACAAATCAATATTTCCCCGTTTTCACCTGATTTAATTGAAAGACAGGAATACCAGAACAAGTTAGAGTTGGCTTAGTCTTCGCTGCTTCTAATAGTAAGGAGCATTGCTTTTTCGTAAAACAGTACTATTCCTGGCGAAGGGCGACGATCTCGTACGGTTGATGGAGATAGATACCCATCTTTTAGACTTCCAATCAAATGCGCTTAGCGTATTTGCGTCCTTATTTTATTGAGCTCCACTCGATAATTTTGTATGAAAATCTGTGCATCCGCCGGAGGCTTTAACTTATTATTGAACCCACCGGATGGCTTTCATCTCACCAATTACAGAAATAACAACGTTTGGCGTAAAGAGCTTTCCAAATGCAAAATCAGCCAGACGAATACGTCCGACTGATTGCGTAAGGGACTTTTAGGCAAACCCGCTTGTCATTGGGTCGACGCAACTGTTTTATCAAAAAACTGACTAGCATTTGAAATGTTGACACCCTGATAATAATGGGTGACGATATCATCAAATTTTTTACCTTCCTTCGCCATTCCGTTCGCACCGTACTGACTCATTCCCACGCCATGCCCGTAGCCTTTTGTATTTATAATTATGGAGTTTCCTTTCCTCTCCCATTTGAAATCGGTCGATTTCAGATCAAGCTTCTCACGAACCTCTCTGCCTGTAAAACTCTTGCCGCCGATGGAGACTTCAGCTACCTTTTTTCCTGGTGTTCGTGCTGTAACCGTTCCAACATCTCCCGATTTCTCAATGTTAACATTAAGCCTTTGCTGAAACTCTTTTACACTAATCACTTTCTGGTCATTGAATTTCGGAGACTGACTGTCCCAAGGGCTTTCTACACTTTTTAAATAAGGTACTGGCTTATCCCAATAATCCTCTGCACTTTCCGTATATCCATTACTTGTGGAGAAAAAAGACGCGGTAATCGGCTTGTCATGATAAGTAAGAACTTTACCTTCCGTCGCCTTCACAGCTTTCACGATTTTTTCCATCTTCCATTCGAAATCTTCGCCCCACTGAAGCTTCAGTTCCTTCTTATTTTTAAAAACTTGATGAAGAACAGTATCCGTCACATTTGCGTTTTCAGGAACCTGAGAGTTTTCGGGATTAACCAGTTGATTTACAATATAGGTTCTTGCTGTAAGTGCCTGGGCTTTTAATGCTTCCTCTTCAAAATCAGCCGGCATTTCTGACGCTACCACCCCTACCACATATTCCTCTAGTGGGAGTTTTTCCACCGTTTTTGCAGTGGTACGATAAACTGCAACTTCAGCAGATGGTTGGGCGGGTGGCTGAGTGGCCTTTTTTGGCGGCAATTTGGCTGGCTTTTCATCTAGTTCAACCATAGTTTTTTCTTTAGAAAAAGGTAGAACGAGTAGGGATGGAACGAGAAAAGAAACGGCGATTAAGAGTGCGGACGTAAAAAGCAGCGGTTTTAGTTGCTTCATGCCTGATGCCTCCAATATAAAAATTAAGGTGACTTGAAAAATCACCTCGATCCAATTTATTCAGAAGGACAAGCATTTATGCTATTTAAGAGCGGGAATTAAGAAAAGCGCAAGCTCCTTGGTCAGCGCAGACAAATAAGGCACCTCAAGGAGGCAAAACGCCACATCCTATGGATTCGGTGGCGCTAGAGCCGCAGGCCCAAAATGCGGAGTCCCTGTCGCTTTCTGTGGGTCATAGCTAGACATATAAAAAATTAATTCGGATAAAATTATTTCATCTAATTTTATACTTTCTTCACTAATTAAAAAAACCCGCCTTAGCGGGTTTATCATATCATGCATTCATGTCAGTCACAATATTGGTTTCTTCGTGGTTGATTTCGCTTGAGACTTCCGTTATTCGTTCTATATCGGCTCCAAGCCCTTGCAGTTTCTTGTGGAAGTCTAGATAACCGCGGTCTAAGTGTTTCAGCTCGGTTACCCGAGTATACCCGTCTGCCTTCAAACCGGCGATGATCAGAGCTGCTGCTGCACGCAAGTCGGTTGCAGCCACTTCAGCTCCTTGAAGCTCACAGGGCCCTTGGATAATGACTGAACGTCCCTCAATTTTAATATCGCTGTTCATTCTACGGAATTCTTCTACGTGCATAAAACGGTTTTCGAATACCGTTTCTGTAATGACGCTGGTTCCTTCTGCACAAAGCAGCAAAGCCATCATTTGAGATTGCATATCCGTTGGAAACCCTGGATGCGGCATTGTTTTAATATCTACCGGCTTCAGTTTTTCCGGGCCAATCACACGAAGGCCATTTTCTTCCTGAATGATCTTCACATTCATTTCCTCAAGCTTAGCTACGACAGAAGCCATATGGTCTGCGATTGCTCCTTCGATGAGCACGTCCCCTCCGGTTATCGCCGCTGCAACCATAAAGCTCCCAGCCTCAATTCTATCTGGCATAATCGTGTGGTCTGCACCATACAAACGATCAACACCTTCGATGACAATCGTTTCAGTGCCAGCCCCTCTTACACTAGCTCCCATTTTATTTAAATAAGCAGCCAGATCCGCGATTTCGGGTTCCTTCGCACAATTCTCAATCACACTTGTACCTTTAGCCAGTACAGCTGCCATCATAATATTTTGTGTAGCACCAACACTTGGGAAATCCAAGTAAATTTTAGCACCTGTCAATTGTTCGGCAGCTGCTTCAATGTATCCATTTCCTACAGATACTTTTGCTCCCATTGCCTCAAAGCCTTTTAAATGTAAATCAATTGGCCGTGAACCGATTGCGCATCCGCCTGGAAGAGCCACTCGAGCTTTACCCTGTCTTGCTAGTAATGGCCCCATAACAAGCACTGATGCCCTCATTTTCCGAACATATTCAAATGGAGCTTCGATATTGAGTTCTTTTGAAGCATCCACATAAACCGTTTTATTTTCAAAATTCACTTCAGTATTCAAGTGACGCAACACTTCACCAATAGTGTATACATCGGAGAGAGTTGGTACTTCGCGAATGACGCTTTTTCCTTCGCTTGCCAATAATGATGCAGCGATAACAGGCAAAACAGCATTTTTTGCACCTTCAACCTTGACTGTGCCGCTGAGCCTTTTCCCGCCGCGGACGATGATCTTTTCCAAGAGTATTCCCCTCCGCGTCTATTTTCTTTTATATTAGTATTCATTTGTCAGGATGGGTGTGCCTACCGTGAAGTATGTACCATGTCCTGCATTGTTTTTACGCAGACCAATCTGCAGGTTCATTTCTTCATCGAGAAGTGATAGAGATTGTGAAAAAAGAGAAGAATACGCTGAAATTGATACAAAATCCTCCTCACTGAGTGCCTCTTTTTCCTTCGCTTGAAGAGATGTTAATATTTCGCTTGCGTGAGACCGTCCAAACTCATCTTCATCATTGAATACGCCTTTGATACAAGAGAAAACAACAGGTTTTTGATTAAAAATCAGTTCTGTCCTGGATTGTAATAACTTCCATGCTCTTTTGACCGAACTCTTATCCCACGCTAAACCTGTGACTTCATAGGAAACGTAAGAAACGAGATTGGCCTTGTTGTCGGCAGTTACAGCTTTTATTTCCTCTTCTATATCGCCATGCCGTTTGATTCCTGTCACCGTTTCTTTCTCTGAAATGGCAGACAAAGACCATTCCCAATCAGGAAATGCTTTCTCCAGTCTGGTGACAGTCCATTCCTGTGGTTGTTTACCCAATTCTCTTGTATGTAGAGACCATTCAATGATGGTTCCGTGTTGGTTTTGAACTGCATATGCTAACTTTTCAATATCCAGCTCGCTTTGTCCTGCAACACTTGTTTTATTCCCAATAAGAACTGCAATCAAACAAGTGAAAAGCATAAATGGAATTAAATATTTCCTGCAGCGTTCTTTCATTGTACTCTCCCCCTTAACATAAGTGTTTCCACTGCTAAGGAGTACATACTTTAAGAATAACTGCATTTATAGACAAATTATCTATGTCTTTTCGACAAATTTCTTAAATTCCACACTCACAACTCAAATCATAAACAAAAAGATGTCGTTTGAAAACGGGCCAAAAGACCTATTTAAAAAAATACTGCAGCTGACGAGACCATTGTAAATAATCTAAAAAGAAGTTACTTACGGTAGACCCGATAGCAATCGTTAAAATAATATATAGAATTCTGGCCTGTAAAACCCGACCAGCACTTAGAAGTTTATCGAAATGCAATGCCTGAAGGGCCCAGAAAGTGAAACCTATAAATATCAAATGCGAAATAATGCTGATAAGAGCCTGTTGACCAAAATCCATACCATCGATCATTGGAGTACCTCCTTGTTCGAAATCAGAGGAAAAGTTCCAGTTGACTTTCATAAATAACACCTTCCGATCAAGCAAGACCAGAAGGTGTTATATGAAGTGTTTTATCTGTGTTGTGACACATCAATCCGGTTCATCGCACGTTTCAATGCGAGCTCCGCTCTTTTGAAATCTATGTCATCCCGTTTACTTTGCAGAAGCTGCTCTGCACGAGCTTTAGCTGCTTCGGCACGAGCGAAATCAATACTATCCGCTGTTTCAGCAGCCTGAGCAAGAATGGTGACTTCTTCAGGACGAACTTCTAAAAATCCGCCGCTTACAGCAACATATTCTGTTTTGCTTCCATTCTTTAAGCGGACTGCACCGATTTGCAAGGGAGCAACCAATGGAATATGTCCTGGAAGTATCCCCAACTCACCTGATTCAGCTTTAGTGCTTACCATTTCAACTTCTGAATTATAGACTGGGCCGTCTGGAGTGACAATACTTACTTTTAAAGTGTTCATTTGATCGCCTCCTCGTCCCTATTTATGCTTCTACGCCCATTTCTTCTGCTTTTTTCACAACTTCTTCGATTGGACCGACAAGACGGAAAGCATCTTCAGGAAGATGGTCGTATTTACCTTCAAGGATCTCTTTAAAGCCACGAACAGTTTCCTGTACTGGAACATAAGATCCAGGCTGTCCTGTAAATTGCTCAGCCACGTGGAAGTTTTGGGACAAGAAGAATTGAATACGACGAGCACGAGCAACAGTTAGTTTATCTTCATCAGAAAGCTCATCCATACCGAGAATCGCAATAATATCTTGCAACTCTTTGTACCTTTGAAGAGTTTGTTGTACTTGACGCGCAACCTCGTAATGCTCTTCACCGACAATTTCAGGAGAAAGTGCCCGGGAAGTAGAAGCAAGCGGGTCAACCGCTGGGTAGATACCCATTTCAGATAATTTACGCTCAAGGTTTGTTGTAGCATCCAAGTGAGCGAATGTAGTAGCTGGAGCTGGGTCAGTATAGTCATCCGCAGGTACATAAATTGCCTGAATGGATGTTACTGATCCAACATTAGTGGATGTAATCCGCTCTTGCAATTGACCCATTTCAGTTGCAAGCGTTGGTTGATAACCAACCGCAGAAGGCATACGTCCAAGAAGGGCAGAAACCTCTGAACCTGCTTGCGTAAAACGGAAAATATTGTCGATGAAGAAAAGAACGTCTTGTCCTTGTTCATCACGGAAATATTCAGCCATTGTCAAGCCAGTCAAAGCAACACGCATACGTGCCCCAGGTGGCTCGTTCATTTGTCCGAATACCATCGCAGTTTTCTCAATAACGCCAGAGTCTTTCATCTCGTAGTAAAGGTCGTTTCCTTCACGAGTACGCTCACCAACACCAGCAAATACTGAGATACCACCATGCTCTTGAGCGATGTTATTGATCAATTCCTGGATTAATACGGTTTTTCCTACACCCGCCCCTCCAAAAAGACCAATTTTTCCACCTTTGATATAAGGAGCAAGCAAGTCAACCACTTTAATTCCTGTTTCAAGGATTTCTACTTCTGTAGAAAGTTGGTCGAACTTAGGTGCTTCACGGTGAATGGAATCGCGTCTTGCACTATCATCGATTTTTTCATCGAGGTCAATATTGTCACCCAATACATTGAATACACGTCCAAGTGTGACGTCACCAACTGGTACCGAAATTGGAGCACCTGTGTCGATAACTTCCATGTCCCTTTGAACGCCGTCTGTTGACGCCATGGCAATAGTACGAACTGTATCATCGCCAAGATGAAGGGCAACTTCCAATGTAAGGTCGATATTTACTTCTGTTTCTGATTGAGCATTGTACGTTACTTTCAGCGCATTATAAATCTCAGGGAGATGGCCATCAGGAAACTTTACGTCGACAACCGGTCCCATTACTTGCAAAACCTGTCCTTTGCTCATTTTTTTCCCTCCTACCTGGGATCAAATATTAATAATTATTTTTATACATCTATTCTAATGCGGCTGCACCGCCGACAATTTCAGTAATTTCTTGTGTAATAGCTGCCTGACGAGCACGGTTAAAGGACAATGTAAGGCTGTCGATAAGCTCGGAGGCATTATCCGTTGCACTCTTCATAGCTGTCATCCTTGCAGCATGCTCACTTGCTTTTCCATCAAGCAGTGCCCCGTATATTAAGCTTTCTGCATATTGTGGAAGCAACACTTCAAGAATGGCTTCAGCAGAAGGCTCATATTCATAAGACATAAGCTTAGTTGATGTGCCTAAATCCGTCAAAGGCAGCACTTTTTTCTCGGTCACTTCCTGTGTCAATGCACTTACGAAGTGATTATAGTACATGTACAGTTCATCGAAGGTCCCATCGGAGAACATTCCGACAGTATTTCGAGTGATGTCCATGATATCAACGAATGATGGTTGATCTGGAAGACCGGTAATGTCAAGTACAACATTCACGCCTCTTTTTATAAAGAAGTCGCGTCCCATTCGCCCGATAGCAATGATTACATATTCATCTTTGCTTTTGTGGCGCTGTTGGATTTTCGCATTGACCGCCCGCAAAATACTGCTGTTATATGGTCCGGCAAGGCCACGGTCAGCCGTAATAACAAGATATCCTGTTTTTTTAACTGGACGAGATACTAGCATCGGATGGGATGCGTCTTTGCTTCCCAGAGCAATGCTTGCAGCCACTTCCTGGATTTTCTCCATATAGGGAACAAACGACTTTGCATTTGTTTCAGCACGGTTTAACTTTGCTGCAGAAACCATTTGCATGGCTTTCGTTATTTGACTTGTTTTTTTCGTTGAGTTTATACGATTCTGGATATCACGCAATGATGCCACTGGTTCTCACCACCCTGTATTTGAAGTAATCATAGTCTTTAAAAAGGCGCCAGGGACTCAGAACCTTGGCACCTTCAGCCGTCATTTATCTTAAGAGTCGCTTTTAGCAAATGTTTTCTTGAATGTTTTCAATGCATCTGCCATATCGTCGTCCGCAGGAAGTTTTCCTGTTGTGCGAATAGACTCTAATAAGTCTGCACGGTTGTGATCGAGCCATGAATATAATTCTTCTTCAAACCTGAGGATATCCTGTATAGCAATATCATCTAAGTATCCGCGTGTTAGGGCGTAAAGAATCACTACTTGCTTATCAACTCTGATCGGCTTGTTCAAATCTTGCTTCAGCACTTCAACAGTTCGTTGACCACGAGCAAGTTTTGCTTGTGTCGCTTTGTCCAGATCAGAACCAAATTGAGCAAATGACTCAAGTTCACGGAACGCTGCAAGGTCAAGACGCAAAGTACCAGCAACTTTTTTCATCGCACTGATTTGTGCAGATCCACCTACCCGAGATACAGAAAGACCCGCGTTGATTGCTGGACGAACACCAGAGAAGAATAGATCGGATTGCAAGAAGATTTGTCCGTCTGTGATAGAGATAACGTTCGTAGGAATATAAGCAGAGATATCTCCTGCTTGTGTTTCAACGAACGGAAGCGCAGTTAGAGAACCGCCACCTTTTGCATCACTAAGCTTCGCTGCACGTTCCAATAAGCGGGAGTGCAAGTAGAAGACATCCCCTGGGAATGCTTCACGTCCTGGAGGACGGCGAAGAAGCAAGGAAAGTTCACGGTAAGCAGTCGCTTGTTTGGACAAGTCATCATATACAACAAGTACATGTTTGCCGTTGTACATAAACTCTTCACCCATCGTAACTCCAGCATAAGGAGCCAAGTACAAGAGTGGTGCAGGCTGAGCTGCAGAAGCTGTAACAACGATTGTATAATCCATTGCACCGTGTTTGCGAAGTGTTTCTACCGCATTACGAACTGTAGATTCCTTTTGTCCGATAGCAACATAAACACAAATCATGTCCTCTTCGCGTTGGTTCAGGATTGTATCAATAGCTACTGTTGTCTTACCTGTTTGTCTATCTCCAATGATCAACTCACGCTGTCCGCGTCCGATTGGAACAAGAGCGTCAATCGCTTTAATCCCTGTTTGTAATGGCTCGTGAACTGATTTACGATCCATAACGCCAGGTGCAGGTCCTTCGATTGGACGAGTTTTTGTTGTATTAATTGGTCCCATACCGTCGACAGGTTGTCCTAATGGGTTCACAACACGCCCAATGAGTTCTTCACCAACTGGAACCTCCATGATACGTCCTGTACGGCGAACCTCATCACCTTCACGAATTTCTGTATATGGCCCAAGGATAACGATACCGACGTTGCTTTCCTCAAGGTTTTGCGCCATTCCCATGACACCATTTGAGAACTCGACAAGTTCTCCAGACATGACATTGTCCAAGCCATAAGCACGGGCAACACCGTCCCCTACTTGAATAACTGTTCCAACATCACTTACTTCTAATTCAGCTTGATAGTTTTCAATTTGCTTTTTTATCAGCCCACTGATTTCTTCAGCATTGATGCTCATGAATTTCACCCCACATTATTCAAATCGTCTTAACTAGTCAGTTTTCGTCCGAGTCGGTCGAGTTTTCCACGAAGACTTCCGTCAAAGATTCGGTTACCAATACGTACTTTGACACCACCGAGCATGTTCGGATCAACAATATTTTCAATATTCAAGGTCTGTTTGCCTACTTTTGGAGCAAACACAGCAGAAACGGCATTAGATTCATCTGCAGTCAAAGCTCTGACTGAGTAAACAGTTGCTTCAGCAATACCACGTTCTTCGTTCAAATGATTAATATAGGATTCTGCCACTTCAACTAAGATATCTTCTCTATGTCGATCTGCCAATATCATAAAAGTGTTAATAACAGGCGCAGATACGTTTGGAAAAGACTGTTCAATCAGATTTCTTTTTTGCACCACAGAAAGCCTTGGAGATTGCAAAAGACTGATAAAGCCTGGGTTTTGAACTAGAACCTTTTTAATAGCCCTCAGCTCTTCATCAATCTTATCAGATGAGTTTTGTTCTTTTGCTACTTGATAAAGAGCCAAAGCGTAGCGTTCAGCAACTACAGGATTACTCATTGCTCCTCGCCTGCTCTTTCGATATATTCATTGATCAGCTTTTCTTGGTCTTCAGCTGTCAATTCTTTTTCAATCACTTTAGAAGCAATCATTACAGATAATGATGCAACTTGCTCACGTAAAGCCGCAACAGCATTTTCTTTCTCCTGTGCGATTTCTAAGCGTGCAGTTTCTTTCAAACGTTCCGCTTCCTGACGAGCTGTTTCCATAATTTCTTGCTTTTGGTTTTCGCCATGTTTCTTGGAGTTTTCAATCATGTTTTGTGCTTCTTGACGCGCTTCTTTCAATAAAGCTTTTTGCTCTTCAAGCAATTTATTTGCTTCAACGCGACTGTTTTCAGCCGATTCGATTTCACCTGCAATATGCTCTTCACGCTGCTTCATGATGCCCATTAATGGTCCCCAGGCAAATTTCTTTAACAGCGCCATTAGTATAATAAACATTAGAAGCTGGAAAATGATGTCGCCGCCATTAAAACGTACGCCAGCAATTTCTGCCCCTAATACAAAGCTGCTCGTTAACAAGCTTGCTCCACTCCTTTCGGACTTTTCGTATCGGTTTTGAATCAACCGGCCTTCTGCCGGTGGCATGTCAATTATTCAAATGGTTTTTACTGCTAATCAGCGGTAAAAACTACTAAACAAGCGGCCTCCGCTTTTCTTTGTTTAGCTGCGGCACCTAGCCCCTCGAGGTCACAAGCCACTTCCCTGTGGTGGCTGAAGTACTGCCTCCTCGGGAATCGTCTTGTGCTGGTCGGGGCTAGACAAGGCGCCTCCGCTTTTCTTAAAAAATGGCGAAGTGTTTTCTTCTTCGCCATTTTCAAACATGTTCTGATTATTCAATAAATGTTATCTGCCTTGAACCATAAACGCGATAACAACTGCGATGATAGGAATAGCCTCTACCAACGCTACCCCAATGAACATTGTAGTTTGTAGCATACCACGTGCTTCTGGTTGACGTGCAATTCCCTCAACTGTGCGGGAAACGATCAATCCGTTACCAATACCTGCTCCAAGAGCTGCCAATCCGATTGCAATTGCTGCTGCTAACATTCCCATTATAAAGTTCCTCCTTAAAATATATAAAAAGTATTTTGGTTAAAATTCTTTGTCCATTTTGATGAACAAGTATATATTAATGGTCTTCATTGACTTTGTGGGCCAAGTAAACCATTGTCAACATAGTAAAAATAAATGCCTGAATTGCTCCAATAAACACTGAGAATCCCATCCATGCAAGCGTCGGAATTGCCGCTGCAATCCAGCCTCCTGCACCCATGGCTGCAAGGCTTCCGGCCAATAGGCCAAGTAAGATTTCCCCTGCAAAAATGTTTCCATAAAGACGAAGACCTAGTGTTAATGTATTGGCAAATTCTTCAATAATTTTGAGCGGGAATAAGAACCACATTGGGCTGACATAGCCGCGAAGATATTCGCCAAAACCTTTTTGCTTGATTCCGTAGTAATGTGATAAAGCCACTACCATTGTTGCCAAAGTAAGTGTAATGACCGGATCGGCCGTCGGTGATTTCCACCATAATTCGTCGTTGATAGATACTGAAAATGGTAAACCCAGCATGTTGGACACAAATATATAGAATATTAAGGTTACGCCAAGCACGTGGAAATGTCCGCCTGTTTTCCAGTCCATATTACTTTTAACGATCCCTTTGACGAAATCGAATACCCACTCCAAAAAATTCTGCATACCTGTCGGCTTCATTGCCAAAGTCCGTGTACTTATCACGGCAATAATAAACACGATAAGTGAAGCAACAGTAATCATCAATACATTTCCGAGGTTGAAATATAATCCAAATATTTCTTTAATCGGTGCTCCATGATCCATTTAGAACTCACCTCTCTTCCCGCTGCTTGTCTTTTCTAAAAAGGATGGAGATTAAAGCATCTATCGCTATGACAAGGTAAGATGTCATTAATCCTATGATCACACTTATGAGATTGAAGATTTCAGGATACTGCATGGCGATGAATACACCCAAAATAGCGGCTGCCATCCTGGATAATGATCCCAAGGAACGCATCTTACGCCCTGCCAACACAGCTTCCCCAAATTTTTTCATTCTTCGGACCATCATCCACAGGTTAAAAAAACTAATGGAAGTCCCAAGAATCAATCCCATAAAAATAGATTGGTAAGGAGTGAAGCCCCAACCCAATACAAGAATTGCCAATAAGTACAGTATGTACTTCCTTTGTCTATTAAATAACTGCTGGAGGTCATCCATATCTTTCTAATCCCCCGATTGCCGGATTGTTAAAATAACCCCAAAAACTCCTATTGCCAAACCGGCAAGAAGACAGATAATCAAGAAAAGCGGCTCAAGTCCGATTTTTTCATCCAACCATCTTCCAAGGAAAATTCCCACTAGAACAGAGCCAGCCAACTGTGCCAAAACGGCAGAATAAAGGGCCATCCCATGAAGCGGATGACGATTTTTCCTACTCATTTGCATCATCTTTCTCATTTTTTAATCAGGCTACAAATTCCGTGTTTATTTAACAAAATCCGAACGATTTTTGGATGAAAGAAAGTGAATAAACTCTCCTCTTCATACCCTTTGTTAGCATACAATAGGGTCATGTCAAAGTCAACGGGTTTCATGTGAAATTAGAAACAAACTAATCGCGTTTTTCAGTTTGTCACAATTTCATCAAATTTCATCTAACATGTGGTTTTTCGACCTTTTTTTGTCAAGATTTCTGAAAGATAAATCGGCGATACGACATTACCAAAAACAGGAGGAAATTCTCCTCCTGTTCAATCAACTGGCCGAAACGGTTCCGGTCTTTCATTTTTCTTTTGAAAATAATATAATATGGCATCCGCAATCCGCTTTGAAGCTTCTCCATCTCCATAAGGATTCATGGCATGGGCCATTTTCTTATATTTTTCGGAATCAGTAATTAATTCCGTTGCAAGACGATAAATTGTCTCTTCATCCGTTCCAGCAAGCTTCAAGGTTCCTGCTTCAATACCCTCTGGACGCTCTGTCGTATCACGGAGAACAAGGACTGGAACACCGAGCGATGGAGCCTCTTCCTGCACTCCACCAGAATCAGTAAGGATTAAGTAAGCCCGATTCGCAAAGTTATGAAAATCAATAACTCCTAGCGGTTCAATTAAGTGTATTCGCGGGTCATCTCCCAATTCTTCACTCGCAATATTCCGGACAACCGGGTTTAAATGAACCGGATAGATAACCTGGATATCCGACTGCTCATTGATGATTCGTTTAATGGCCCTGAACATGTTCCTCATGGGCTGTCCTAAATTTTCCCTGCGGTGGGCAGTAAGGAGAAGCAAACGGTCACTACCCAGTTTATCGAGTACTTCATGTTCATATTTGTTTTTTACTGTCGTTTTAAGAGCATCGATCGCTGTGTTGCCTGTAATAAAGATACCCTTTTCTTCTTTATCTTCATTAATCAGATTCTGAGCAGCTTTATCAGTTGGCGAAAAATGCAGATCCGCAATAATCCCTGTCAGCTGGCGGTTCAACTCTTCAGGAAAAGGGGAATATTTATTCCAAGTCCTTAATCCCGCTTCAACATGCCCTACAGCGGACTGGTTATAAAATGCGGCGAGACTTGCAGAGAATGTTGTGGTCGTATCACCATGAACAAGGACAATATCAGGCTGGAGTTCCTTTATTACTCCATTAAGTCCCTTGAGGCTGCGCGTCGTAATATCAGTCAGAGTTTGGCTTTCCTTCATGATGTTTAAGTCATAATCTGGCTTGATATTGAAAACTTCAAGTACCTGATCAAGCATTTGCCGATGCTGGGCGGTAACGGCCACGAACGATTCAAAGTCACGGTCTCTTGCCTTTAGCTCCTTCACCAGGGGCGCCATTTTAATGGCCTCAGGTCTTGTACCAAAAACAGATAGTACTTTGATCCGACTATTCATTTGGAATCAGATCCCTCTTCTTTCATTTTTATGATAAGAATTACTTTGTTCCAAATAAACGATCCCCTGCGTCCCCTAAGCCCGGGACAATATATCCTTTTTCATCAAGCTTTTCATCTACGCCCGCAACATAAATATCCACATCTGGGTGAGCTTCTTGGATCGCTTTGACTCCCTCTGGAGCAGCAATCAGACACATAAGCTTAATTTGTTTAGCGCCGCGCTTTTTCAATGAATGGATTGCTTCTACAGCAGTTCCACCCGTAGCAAGCATAGGATCGACGACAATGAAAAATCTCTCCTGTACATCACTCGGCAGTTTTAAATAATATTCGACTGGCTTTAAAGTTTCCGGGTCACGGTAAAGGCCAACATGTCCCACTTTTGCAGCAGGAATCAATTTTAATATACCGTCCACCATTCCAATTCCAGCTCTGAGGATCGGGACGATGCCTATCTTTTTTCCAGCCAGCACTTTTGAGGTAGCCTTGCTCACAGGGGTTTCTACCTCGATCTCTTTTAACGGCATATCCCTAGTAATTTCAAAAGCCATCAGTGTTGCCACTTCATCAACAAGCTCACGAAATTCCTTTGTCCCTGTATTTTTATCACGGATATACGTAATTTTGTGCTGAATGAGAGGATGGTCGATTACATGAACGTTGCCCATAGTGCTCTCTCCTTTATTCTTTATTCTTTTTATTCACGATCAAGACGGGAGCATTTGAAGTGATTCGGATGAACCAATTCACCCTCGCTCTGGTCGTTATATCCTTGCTCATTTTACATAAAAGAAAAACTTTCGGCAAGAACAAAAGTATAAGCGCCTGTTCATCGACGTACAGACTGAGGCGAATTGCGAAAACGCTCGTTTAGTGACGTACAGACTGGACGGCTCCTGACGAGATAAAGGAAACACGATGAGCCGAAGGCGAATCGATGTTGACTTATCGTAGGAAGGAAGAGGAAGTCTGCTAGTCGCTGAGCGTTGTAGCTGGACAGTGATTTCGACGTGATAAAGGAAAAATGAAGTGCGAGAGTGCCTTCTTATCGGCGACAAGCATAAGACGAGTGCTGAGGAAGGCGTAGTTTGCCTTCACCAGCGATTGGCTTATGACCTCGAGCCGATGGCACTCGCAGCCAGACAACACGGAGACGAAGGCAGGCTCAAATCGCGACATCCTGTCGCTTCGCTTGCACTAGGACGTCCTGTACGTCGGCAGGCTCAAGCAGCGACGTCCTGTCGCCTCGCCTGCACTAGTACTTCCTGTACGTCGGCAGGCTCAAGCAGCGACGTCCTGTCGCCTCGCCTGCACTAGTACTTCCTGTACGTCGGAGCCGATGTTGACTTATCGTAGGAGAAGGCGGGAAGTCCACTAGTCGATAGGCACTGGAGCTAGACAGTGAACAAAAGCTTAAGCGCCTGTATATTCAATACACAAAAGAACAGTCTATCTTTTAGACAGACTGTTCATCAAAATTATTCATATAGAGGAAAACGAGATGTGATTGCCTCAACCTTTTTGCTAGCTTCTTCCAGTTTCTCGTTATCATCGTGATTTTTTAGGACAAAAGCAATTAAAGATGCAATTTCATCCATTTCTTTCATTCCAAATCCACGTGATGTAACAGCTGCTGTTCCAATACGGACACCGCTTGTTACGAATGGGCCTTCTGGGTCATATGGGATGGTGTTTTTGTTTGCAGTGATCCCAACATCATCAAGAACTTTTTCTGCATCTTTCCCAGTTAATCCTAAAGAACGTACGTCCAATAAAAGCAAATGGTTGTCTGTTCCGTCAGATACAAGGTTGACGCCTTCTTTTTTAAGACTTTCAGCAAGTCTGTTTGCATTTTCAATAATGAGTTTGGCATAATCTTTGAAATCAGCACGTAAAGCTTCTCCGAATGCAACAGCTTTTGCCGCAATGACGTGCATAAGCGGTCCACCTTGTAACCCCGGGAAAACAGACTTGTCAATCGCTTTTGCAAATTCTTCTTTACAGAGAATCATTCCACCGCGTGGACCACGCAATGTTTTATGTGTAGTTGTAGTAACAAAATCAGCATATGGTACTGGATTAGGATGAAGGCCAGCTGCTACAAGACCCGCAATATGAGCCATATCCACCATAAAATAAGCTCCGACTTCGTCGGCAATTTCGCGGAATTTCTTGAAATCAATGACTCTTGGATAAGCACTTGCACCCGCAACAATCAGCTTCGGCTTATGCTCAAGAGCTTTTTGGCGTACATCTTCGTAATTGATGCGATGGCTTTCTTTATCGACACCATACTCGACAAAGTTATATTGTACCCCGCTAAAGTTAACTGGGCTTCCATGAGTAAGGTGCCCGCCGTGTGACAAGTTCATGCCAAGCACAGTGTCGCCATGCTCAAGAATAGTAAAATATACTGCCATGTTTGCTTGAGCTCCGGAATGCGGCTGTACGTTTACATGCTCAGCACCAAAAATTTGTTTCGCACGGTCGCGTGCTAGGTCCTCAGCTATATCGACAAACTCACATCCCCCGTAATAACGGCGGCCAGGATAGCCTTCAGCATATTTATTTGTCAAAACTGATCCTTGCGCTTCCATTACTGCTTTGCTAACAAAGTTCTCGGATGCAATCAATTCGATTTTGGTCTGTTGCCGGTTCAATTCCTTTTGAATAGCTTCATAAATTTGCGGATCTTCCTGGGCAATAGCACTTAAAGTACTATTTTCACTCAGTTTGCTCATATTGCTCCCCCTCATCCTTTCGAGTTTCGCTTGTATTCGTTAATCGCTTATATTTTAACATGAAGATGTGAATATTCCAAACCTATTTTATCAAAAACGGAACATTATCTTCAAGATTTGCACTGATCGTTCAGTTTCTGCATCTCATATACAGCTCTCACTCCACCAATTAACTTCGGACGAGTTGTTGCAATCGTTACATGGGCATCGCCTATTGATTTTTGGTTGACTCTTATAGGTACGGCTACATGTTTTAAATGCATTCCGATAAATGTATCACCTATATCAATACCCGCATCTGCCTTGATAAACTCAACAACAACCGGATCCTTCATTTGTGAGTATGCACATGTAGCCATGGAACCGCCCGCTTTACGGACTGGAATAACCGTCACTTCTTCCCAGCCATTTTCTGAGGCAGTTTCCCTTTCAACGACCAAAGCACGATTTAAATGTTCACAGCATTGAAAAGCAAGATGAATCTTTTTATCATCCGCAAACTTTTTCAACTCTTCATATAATATAGTTGCCGGTTCTATTGTTCCGGAAGTACCAATTTTTTGCCCGGCAATTTCAGATGTAGAGCAGCCGATAACCAACACTTTTCCCTCTCCGATAGGTAGATTTTCTCTGCATTCGTCAAGAAGGGTACGCACTTCTTCCTGCCATTGTTCAATTGCCATGTAGAACTCCCCCTTGTTGATTTTTAATTATCGTTTATCCAATTCATAATCTGTTATTTTTTGCACCCGTTTTTCATGACGGCCACCTTCAAATTCTGTCTCCAGCCAAGTTTTAGCAATTTCACGAGCTAAGCCCGGACCAATCACACGCTCACCCATTGCTAAAATATTGCTGTCATTATGCAGCCTGGTTGCTTTTGCACTAAACACATCATGCACAAGCGCGCAACGAATTCCCTTCACCTTATTGGCAGCTATGCTCATACCAATACCAGTTCCACAAACTAAAATTCCCCGATCACATTCCCCACTTACTACTTTTTCCGCCACAGGAACTGCATAGTCAGGATAATCTACAGAACCACTACCTTCACAGCCTAAATCTACATATTCAATACCCATTTCATCCATTAACTGGAGAAGCTCCTTTCGGATGTTGACACCACCATGATCCGATGCAATTGCGACTTTCATGAAAGTTTTTTCCTCCTTATTGTTCGTTACACATTTCCTTCATTATAAAAGAAGAGCAGTCCAGTTGCCATTTTGGAGCGCTGAGATTTTGGCTACTCAAGCGAAAGCTTTTCAATCAAACTTTTCATCTCTTTAAATGTCTCACGATATATAGAAATATCTCCCCCAAAAGGATCTGCAATATCAATGTTGCCTTCGGGCCCCACGACATATTCCTTCAAAGTGAAGATTTTATCGGCAGCTGCTGGATACTTGTCCATCAGCATTTCTTTATGTGCTCTTGTCATAGTAAATACATATGAAGCCCAATGTAAGTCTTCCTCAACCAACTGTTTAGACCTATGATCAAGCTGCATCTTGTTTTCATCCAAAACTCTCAATGCATTTTCTGCCGCTCGGCTGCCTTCAGCAGAAAATAAGCCTGCTGATCTAGCAAATGCATTCCCGTTTTGGAGATGGTTAAAAATCGCTTCAGCCATTGGGCTGCGGCATGTATTGCCAGTGCAAACAAACAGTATGTTTTTCATAGCTGCCCCCCTCATACAGTTTTCTATATATTATATCATTATGTTTCACTACCTAACCTAGAATTAGGCGATAGAGGTCACACAACCTGCCACTTCAGCATTTATACAAGCATCACTATGTTATCTATTTCGCGTCATCACAAGGCCTAACCTATTGGAAGGCAGCACATAATAATGATACAGTCTATCCCAATTAAAAAAAAGCTGTAATGAGACAGCTTCAGTAGTTTCAATCTTAATAAACACTTTTTTAGCCAATAAAAACTAACTTGACACCAAAAACGATTAAAATAAAGCCACCAAGCAGTTCTCCGTAAAAACCGAGCCAATTTTGCACTTTCCTTCCCAAAATAAGCCCGCTCCACGTTAATATAGTAGAAACGGCTCCAAAAATAATCATCGCTGCAATTGCTCTTGCTCCAAACATTCCCAAGCTTAACCCTGCGGAGAAACTGTCTAGGCTTACGACCATACTAAAAAAAATCAAGCCCCACCCAACAGGTGTAACAATCGTTTGCTCGTTGTTACGAAAACATGAAACAATCATCAAAATCCCCATAACAACAAGAAGCATACCACCAATATAACCCGTAATTTTCCCGAAAGTCGCAGACAATAGATGCCCCGTCATAATCCCCAAAAGGGGCATCGCCATATGAAACAGACCAATTGTTATCCCGATTGAAAATATTTGACGTAATCTTAGTTTAAAAATTCCCATGCCAAGGGAAACAGAAAAAGCATCCATTCCCACCGCAAATGCCATGATTACTAATGTCACCAATTCAGGAACTATCATGGATAAATCTCCTTTCACCTCGGACGTGCCTATAAAAAATCATATGCGCCGAGGTGAGAGAGTAGACATCCTGTATGGGACTATTAATGTACGTTGAACTAGGCTCTTATGAGCTGTTTGAAGTGGGACACCAGCACAACCACTAGGTATTGATTTGGCTATCCCCGTAGTCCCTTAGTTTAGAAGTCATGAGTGCAAGCCTTTTGTCAATAATAGGAAAAGTCAAGGCGACTACAAACTGCGGCCAACAGAATGTTGGTGTCGACGTTGCCACAGGAAGTGGTGAACTTAGTCGACGATCCTTTAGATAAAGGAAAACGAAGTACGAGATTGCTTGCTTATCGGCGACCAAGCATAAGACAAGCGGTGAAGAAGGCGTAGGTTGCCTTCTTCACCGCTGATTGGCTTATGACCTCAAGTCCATTTACTCACAACCAGAGAACATGGCGAGGAATGCCGCCTCAAGCTGCCTCATTCTGTGGCTAACGATAAAAAAATTGTATACTTTCTTTGCTTTTAATAAAAGCTGGATTTATTTGTCCGGCTTTTACAAAACTATTTTTCGCTTTCCACCTGCGTGATCCTTCTATGAGCTGCCGCTTTTTCAAGTCGGTTCATTACCGCTTCTCCCACCCCTTGAAGCGGATAAACCTCGGCATATATCAAATCAAGATTCTTTTCATCAAAGCTTCTTAACGCCTGATAAAGGGTATGCGCCACACTCTTTAAATCCGACCGTCTTCCAGAAACGACTACCGCATCTGCTTTATAAAAGGAAGCTGATTCTTCAGGAGCAAGCACACCGACCTTTACACCGGAACTCCTCTTTTGATCAATCAGTTCTTGAATCCACGCCTTATCTCCATCTACTAAAAATAACGGCGCGGACGGAGCATAATGTCGATATTTCATCCCAGGAGATTTAGGGGAAGACTCTGAATGTTTCAGAGCGGGATCCTGATCCACCTGTCCAATGACTCTTTCAATCTCTTCTTTAGACAAACCGCCTGGACGTAAAATAATCGGAACCTCCGGAGTGCAATCGAGCACTGTAGATTCCAATCCTACACCCGTAGGACCGCCATCCACTACACCAGCTATCAAGCCCTCCAAGTCAGCCAACACATGCCTGGCCATGGTGGGACTTGGTTTTCCAGATTTATTAGCACTTGGAGCAGCAATAGGCACGCCAGCAGCGTTGATGAGTGCCAATGCCACCGGATGATCTGGCATTCTCACTGCGACTGTTTTGAGTCCAGCCGTTACTAATGATGAAACAGCATCCGGTTTACTTTTAAAAATTAAGGTCAACGGGCCCGGCCAAAATTCATTCATGAGCTTGATAGCCGTTTCCGGGATTTCTTTTGTTAATAAATCGAGCTGGTTCACATTTGCAATGTGGACAATCAGCGGATTATCTGCTGGCCTTCCTTTTGCTTTAAATATTTTTGCAACAGCCTTGTCCGACAACGCGTTAGCACCTAAGCCATAAACTGTTTCTGTTGGGAATGCCACAACTTCTCCTTCTTTTAAATATTGCGCAGCTTCCACAACCTGGGGATAATTATTTTTTATATCCACATTAATATCCACAGACCAATAATTCGTCTTCATATTTCCCACCTCTTTTTACCTAAAAATCCGTCTTTAAATAGGGGCATTTCTTCCATTTTCTACTTCAAATCTCATGTTTGATTCGCAAGTTATTAACAACTTGTGGATAAAATTGGGTAAATTGTGGGTAACTTTGAGTGCCATTGTGAATAACCTTAAAATTACCCACATTAAATTAGCCCCAAGTACAGCATTCCGATTTCTCAATTAAGCTTAACTTTCCTACTTTATTTTTATCATATAAAACAAAAAATCTCCCCTTCGAGAGATTCATTGTGTAATCAAATGCGCCTTGGCGTATTTGCGCCCAGATTTTATCGAGCTCTGCTCGATAAATTTCCTATGAAAATCTTTGGCATCCGCCAGAGGCTTTGACTTTATTCAGCCAGGGTTTGAACCCTCACTGAATGGAATACCACTATGCATTCATCTCACCACTTACAGAAGTGGGAGACTTCTGCTGAATGAAGTTAAAGCAGCTTATCAAACAGTTCTTTCAGAAAAAATTTGACTTCTACTTCCTCTTTCTCTTCCTGTTCTCCTACGAATACTGGAACAGGCACCTCAGTCTGTTCATCCTCTAGGTACGATAAACTTTCATCCTGCTCCATTTCCATATCAACAGTGTTATCCACATCTTCTTCAATCCCTTGACTTACTGCCGCACTGTTGGAAAAATCCAGAAAACAAAGCGGCGGAAAAAGTACACACCACCAGTTGGCTCCTTTTCCTTCACCAAGAGTGATTAAGACAGCTTCATATGTTCCAGCAGGATAAAGATATTGCCCATATAATTTTGTCGGAAACTGAACATCCCCCAAATCGATGCTGACTGAATATTGAAGACCATGCTTTGCAAGTTCGTTTTTCGCAGTTTTTTCGAGCTCCGGAAGCCTTGAAGAAATCACATGCCGGGCTTCCTCAATAGAAGTTAATTGTTCCACCCACTCATTAATTTGCTTATTCACAGCATCCCGGACAGCCCGTTTAACTTCCTGATCTTTTTCACTGTCACTGTTGGCAAGAATCCGAAGCCGGATCGCCTCTTCTGGAATAACCTGCACATTCTCTGCTGCGGAGCTCTCTTGATCCGGAAAATAAAAGCTCATGACAGCTGCTAGCGAGAGAATCACTATATATGCACTTGCAATGTATTTTTGATAGAATTTTTGTTTACTATTTTTTCTCATATTCCCCACCCGTCCCTTCACTAGGACAGTATGGACAATTTTTAAATCTTATAATCAATCAAATAATATTTTCTATATTGCCATAGTGACTATACGCTCCTTGCCGTTAATATCTCTTACAACGTCGATCTCTGCGGCTGAAAAACTTTTCGCCAACAGCCGTTTTACATCCTCACCCTGTCCATCACCGATTTCAAAAAGAACAAGTGCTTGTTCCTTTAAAACCCCGGGCAATTCAGATGCAAAACGACGATAGAAATCCAGTCCATCTTTGCCTCCGAACAATGCCGAATGTGGTTCATGTTCAGAAACAACATCTGATAATTCATCATGGATAGGAATATACGGAGGATTCGACACAACGATATCCAACTTCAGTCCATTATCAATAAACGGCTGGAGCAAATCTCCCTGTAAAAATTGAACCTCAGCGTTTAGGCATTCCGCATTTTTTTTAGCCGTCTGAAGTGCCTTTTCAGATAAATCAGATGCAAAAACATCCAGAACAGGCAATTCTAGCTTTAATGTTATAGCAATAGCACCGCTTCCTGTTCCAATATCCGCCACTTTTAAACCGGATACAGATTTAAATGCTGCACCCAGCTTTTTTAATGTAGCCTCAATCAGCTCTTCCGTCTCTGGACGCGGGATCAGTACATCTTCATTCACAAAAAATTTTCTTCCGTAAAATTCTTCGTATCCGATGATATGTTGAACAGGCTTACCTGCTGCATGTTCCTTGACTGATTCTTCAAAGCGATACCATTCTTGATCGGCAAGAGGCGTTCTTTGTTCAGCAAATAGTTTAGATCGGCTCATGTTTAGTTGAGCTCTCAATAAAATTTCACCGGCATTAGCGTCTCTTCCATTTTCTATCAAAAAAGAAGAAGCCCAGGATAGGGCTTTGAATATGGTTCGTTCATTGGACAATTAATCTTCCACACTTTCAAGCTTTTTGGATTGGTCTTCAACGATCAGTGAATCAATAACTTCATCGAGTTTACCTTCCAGGATTTGATCCAGCTTCTGGATAGTCAAACCGATGCGATGGTCAGTCACACGATTCTGCGGAAAATTATATGTCCGGATCCTTTCAGAACGGTCACCAGTTCCTACAGCGGACTTACGGTTTGCATCATACTCTTCTTGGGCCTCTTGCTGGAATTTATCATAAACCCGAGCACGCAGAACCTTCATAGCTTTATCTTTATTCTTAATCTGAGACTTTTCATCCTGACAGGAAACGACTATTCCGGTCGGAATATGAGTTAAACGTACGGCAGACATTGTCGTGTTGACGCTTTGTCCCCCAGGTCCACTGGAAGCGAACGTATCGACACGAATATCTTTTTCATGTATATCTACTTCTACTTCCTCAGCTTCAGGAAGGACAGCCACCGTTGCTGTTGATGTATGAATACGGCCGCCTGATTCTGTCTCTGGTACACGCTGCACCCTATGTGCACCATTCTCGTATTTCAACCTTGAAAAAGCTCCATTTCCGTTGATAATGAAAATAATTTCTTTGAAACCGCCCAGACCTGTGGAATGTTCCTCAATCACTTCCGTCTTCCATCCGTGGGTTTCAGCATATCTGCTGTACATCCTGTAAAGGTTGCCAGCGAACAATGCCGCCTCATCTCCTCCAGCAGCACCCCGAATCTCCATAATGACGTTTTTATCATCGTTAGGGTCTTTCGGGATCAAAAGAATTTTCAATCTTTCTTCAAAATCCTTGATCCTGACTTCCAATTCATCAATCTCTTCCTTAACCATTTCGCGCATTTCGGGATCGAGCTTATCATCCAGCATTTCTTTGGCATCGTCGTATTCTGATTTAGCCTCTTTATATTCCCTGTATACTTCAACCGTCTCTGCTATGGAAGATTGTTCTTTCGAATATTCCCGGAGTTTTTCCGAATTGTTGACAACTTCAGGGTCGCTCAACAACTCATTTAATTTCTCGTAACGGTCTTCCACCGATTGTAATCTATCGAACACAAGTCTTCACCTCAAAGTTTTTCCTTATATGCTCTTTTTATAGTACACTGTCCACTTTCTGCAAAGCAAACTTTTTTGAAAAAGCGCTTCGTTTTATTTTTACAACTCTTCGGTTATTAACATGTGGACAAGATGATTTAATGAAACACAGCACAAGGCGAATTGTCAGGCGGGGATGCCTCAGCCGCCAAAGGAAAGCAGCAGTATTGTGATTTCGTAAGCAGATTAAGTACACGATATCCTGTACGACGCAGTTGTCCCAAGATAAAGGCTCCCTTTGAAAAATATTTTCTACACAATTTAATTCAAAATAAAAAACCCAGCGTTTCATCTGGATTTTTTTGAGATCAGTTATTCCTCACCTTTTACAGGCTGTGGAAAATGCTTGCTCACTCCCGCAGGCACTTCATGATGGCAGCGACATCTTGCCTCATATGCTTCAGAAGCTCCCACTAAAATAATTGGATCATCAAAACAAGCAGGTTCACCGTTAATGAGACGCTGAGTCCGACTAGCAGGTGCACCACAGACAACACATACCGCTTGCAGCTTTGTCACGTACTCTGCCATAGATAACAACTCCGGCATGGATCCAAAGGGCTCTCCACGGAAATCTTGATCCAGCCCTGCTATAATGACTCTATGACCTGAGTCAGCCAACTGATTGACAACCTCTACAATTTTCTCATCAAAAAATTGTGCTTCATCAACTGCGATAACATCTATATCAGCATGAACCCATTGAAAAATATCAATAGAGTTATCCACTGGTTGTGCCATAGCAGATAGCCCGTTGTGGGAAACAACTTCATTGACACTGTAACGGTCATCTAATTTCGGCTTGAATATCAACAAATTTTGCCTGGCATATTGCACCCTTCTGATCCTTCGGATTAACTCTTCTGTTTTTCCAGAAAACATACTGCCGCAAATTACTTCGATTGAGCCCTTTTGGCTGGTGATTTCCACTTATCCACACCTCTATCCATTTTTTCATAAGCTGCTGCTCATTTGTCCACAAGTTCATAAATGAGCCAAGGCATAAAAAAACAGGCAAGTCGCCTTGCCCGTTTTTCAACGTATGATTATTTAAGTCCGTATTTTTTGTTAAAGCGATCAACACGTCCGTCCGCGGATGCGAATTTTTGACGTCCAGTGTAAAAAGGATGGCAAGCTGAGCAAATTTCCACACGGATATTCTCTTTAACAGAGCCGCTTTCAAATTCGTTACCACATGCACATTTTACAGTCGCTTTTTTATATTCTGGATGGATTCCTGCTTTCATTACATTTCATCTCCTCAATGCCCTGAATCATTTGCTGAAACAGAGTTCTATATTACGATGCAGACATAAATCTACAGTAATTCAAAAAAGCACATTTTTTATTATAACAAGATGACAGTAAAAATGCAATTCAAGCTACACGAAATATTTATTAAATGCGCCCGGATTTTATCAAGCTAGCTGATAAGTTTTTTCCGAAAATCTATGGCATCCGTCGAAAGCTTTAACTTTATTCAGCCGAGGTTTGAACCCCTTATTGAATGGAATGAAATACTATGCATTCATCTCACTACTTACAGAAGTGGGAGATTCTACCGAAAAAGTTAAATCTACTTTGTCGTCAAGGCTTCAAAAAACTCTTCGTTCGTCTTTGTTTGCTTCAGCTTACGCAGAAATTTCTCCGCAAAATCAGGAGTGTCCGACATCGCTTTACGCAATTTCCACATTTTTTCAAGCTGATCTTTCGGTATAAGAAGCTCTTCCTTCCTTGTACCGGAACGGCGAATATCGATGGCAGGGAAAATTCTTCTTTCGGCCAAAGAACGATCCAAATGCAGTTCCAAGTTCCCAGTTCCCTTGAACTCCTCGTAAATCACATCATCCATACGTGAACCTGTATCCACAAGAGCTGTCGCCAAAATAGTCAAGCTTCCGCCCTCTTCAATATTTCTAGCCGCACCAAAAAATCGCTTTGGACGGTGGAATGCCGCAGGGTCAATACCACCAGAAAGCGTTCTTCCACTTGGAGGAATGACTAGATTATAAGCGCGGGCAAGTCTAGTGATACTATCCATCAAAATGATCACATCTCGTTTGTGCTCCACAAGTCTCATCGCACGTTCAAGCACAAGTTCAGCCACTTTAATATGATTTTCCGGAACCTCATCGAATGTGGAGCTTACAACTTCCGCACCTACTGAGCGTTCAATGTCTGTAACTTCCTCAGGCCTTTCATCAATTAACAATACAATCAATTCTGCTTCGGGATGATTTGTCGTAATTGAATTGGCGATCGATTTTAACAGCATTGTTTTACCGGCTTTCGGAGGAGCTACAATCAAGCCACGCTGCCCAAAACCAACCGGGGAAATAAGATCCATGATTCTAGTAGATAAGTTTGAAGGGGTTGTCTCCAATTTAATCTGTCTATCCGGATACAACGGAGTCAATGCCGGGAAATGGACACGCTCTTTAGCACTTTCTGGATCATCTCCATTGACCGCCTCCACATGAAGCAATCCATAGTACCGTTCGTTTTCCTTAGGCGGACGCACTTTTCCGGAAACCTTATCGCCATTGCGCAAATCAAAACGGCGAATCTGTGATGCTGAGATATAAATATCCTCAGAACTTGCCGTATAGTTAATTGGCCTTAAGAAACCAAATCCTTCAGATTGAATGATTTCCAAGACTCCTTCCATGAAAAAGAAGCCTTCCTGCTCCGCACGAGCTTTTAAAATGGCAAATATCAATTCTTTTTTTGTAAGTTTGCTGTAATAGGAAACTTTATATTCGCGGGCAAGTTCATATAATTCTTTCAGTTTCATATCTTCTAATGAAGAGATGGTTAAACCAGCCATTTCTACACCACACTTTTTCTATATTTTATTGTTTTTATACTAAATTCACACACACTTTGTTTTCATCCTGCTTTAATCTTCTTGTCTGTTAATCCTCTTGAAGTCGTTGATTGTAATATAACATTATGTTGAGAAAGTGGAAGGATTTTTTTGAGTGCATTTCACATGAAGAATAGGAAGAATGAGACCATGGCGTTGTGTTACACAACTTAAAAGTCATGAAGGAGGGAATACATCCCTCCTAAAATTAAGATTCCACGACCATATTAGGTTTTTTACTTAGACTGTGTCGACCTTCAATAAAACGAATTGTACCCGATTTAGCACGCAAAACAATTGAATGAGTAGACCCGAAAGAGCCTTTAAATTGAACACCTTTTAGCAATTCGCCGTCTGTTACCCCAGTAGCAGCAAATATGGCGTCATCACCCTTCACCAGATCTTCCATTCGGAATACTTGATTGACATCAATATTCATTTTCTTGCATCGTTCCAATTCAGCATCATTGGAAGGTACAAGCCTGCCTTGCAGTTCTCCACCAAGACATTTGAGCGCCGCTGCGGCAATAACACCTTCAGGAGCTCCTCCTGTACCAAACAAAATATCAACACCTGTTTGGTCAAAGGCTGTATTGATTGCACCAGCTACGTCGCCATTATCAATCAATTTGATTCGGGCGCCGGCCTCCCGCAATTCAGCAATGATTTTTTCATGACGCGGGCGGTTCAATACAGTTGCCACGACATCTTCGATATTTTTATTTTTTGCCTTCGCCACTGCTTTCAAATTATCTGTAACTGAGGCATTTAAGTCGATTTTCCCTACTGCTTCTGGACCAACAGCAATCTTTTCCATATACATATCCGGAGCATGAAGAAGATTTCCTGCATCAGCAATAGCAATAACGGACAGAGCATTCCATCCCCCGGAAGCCACTATCGTTGTGCCTTCTAGTGGGTCAACGGCTACGTCGACTTTTGGTCCTTGCCCAGTTCCAAGCTTTTCACCGATATAAAGCATTGGAGCCTCGTCCATTTCTCCTTCGCCAATTACCACTGTCCCTTGCATTGGGATCGTATCAAAAACATTGCGCATTGCAGTGGTAGCAGCATCATCTGCTTCATTTTTCATGCCGCGTCCCATCCATCTTGCAGATTTGAGCGCAGCTGCTTCTGTCACCCTTACGAGCTCCATAGTTAAACTTCTTTCCATTGACTTTCCTCCCGTCATTGGCAGCAATCTTACTAGATTGCCCTGAAGTAAAAGTATATCATATTTCTGCCATTTTCTGTATTGCATATAACTGCCAATTAAGAAAAGTATAAGGCTCTACATTGGGGTTTAAGAGCTTTTTAGCTGTTCAATCTCTTTATCCGTCATTTTTTCACGCCAAATAGTAGCGCCGAGACCATTTAATTTATCCACTAATCCGCTGTAGCCTCTGTCAATGTGTTCAAGGCCGGTCACTTCTGTAATTCCTTCGGCCATTAATCCAGCAATAACGAGCGCAGCTCCTGCTCTAAGGTCGGATGCTTTGACTCTCGCTCCTTGAAGGACAGATGGACCATTCACAATTGCAGAGCTTCCCTCTACCTTAATATTGGCATTCATTCTCCGCAATTCATCAATATGTTTAAAACGAGCGGAATAGATAGTATCAGTGACGATAGAAGATCCTTCTGCCCTTGTCAGCAAAGAAGTAAAAGGCTGTTGCAGGTCCGTTGGAAATCCTGGATATACAAGCGTTTTGACATCCACCGGCTTCAATTTGTCACTTTTTCCGATAAAAACCTGTTCATCACTTGCTTCGACTGGGATCCCCATCTCTCTTAATTTCGCTGTAAGAGATTCCAAATGATGTGGAATGACATTATCGATCAATACACCTTCTCCGATGGCCGATCCTAAAATCATAAACGTTCCTGCTTCAATCCTGTCGGGAATAATAGTGTGCTGACATCCGTGCAACCGTTCTACCCCATCTATTCGGATCACATCAGTGCCTGCCCCTTTAATTTTCGCTCCCATGTTTGTCAGTAAGGTCGCTACATCAATGATTTCCGGCTCCTTGGCAGCATTCTCAATGACTGTTCGCCCTTCTGCCATTACAGCCGCCAACATGATATTGATTGTAGCGCCGACACTAACAACATCCAGGTAGATTCTAGCGCCTTTCAATTCATCTGCCCTTAGGTATAAAGCTCCCTGTTCGTTAGTCACCTTTGCACCAAGAGCTTCAAACCCTTTAATGTGCTGGTCAATTGGGCGCGGCCCCAAGTGACAGCCCCCAGGCAATCCGATCACAGCCTTTTTAAAGCGCCCCAGCATAGCGCCCATCAAATAATAGGATGCTCTCAGTTTCTTCACTTTTCCGTTCGGCAAAGGCATAGAAATCATTTCTGTAGGGTCTACATGCATAACATCATTATCCAGTGTGACCTTTCCTCCGATTTCCTCCAATAAGCCGCTCAACGTATCAACATCTGAAATATCAGGTAGACCCTCAATCTTTACAGGGGAATCTGCCAGAATGGTAGCCGGTATGAGGGCGACAGCACTATTCTTTGCACCGCTCACTTTTATTGTTCCTTTTAACGGATAACCGCCAGCAATCTTTAGCTTCTCCATTTTTGACTTCCTTTCAGGCCTGTTAAGGTATCATTTTTTCAAAAAAGGCATTATACCCCCTATTATAAACAAATATTGGCGAAACATGTAGACTTCGAGATCTTAAATCACAAAAATTGTTACTTATTTTTTCTCGCTTCCCAATCATTTATAAAAGATTCTATCCCCCGGTCCGTCAATGGATGTTTAAATAGCTGGACGAGTACTTTATATGGCAATGTTGCGATGTGGGCACCATTTAAAGCAGCTTCTGTCACATGCTGTGGATGACGGATGGAAGCGGCAATGATTTGTGTATTAAGCTGATGGATAGAGAAAATATCGGCGATCTCTGATATAATCTCCGCTCCGCTATGTCCAATATCATCAAGGCGGCCAATAAATGGAGAAACATATGTAGCCCCAGCTCTTGCTGCAACGAGAGCCTGATTGGAATTGAAAATAAGCGTAACATTTGTTTTAATATTTTCTTTGGACAGTATGCTGACTGCTTTCATTCCGTCAGGAGTCATAGGTATTTTCACCGTGATATTTGGGGCGATAGCAGCTAGTTCCCTGCCTTCGTTAATCATTCCTTCCGCATCAAGCGCTATGACCTCAGCACTGACAGAACCGGGAATGATGCTAGTGATATCTCTCAGCCGAGCATGAAAAGAAACATCCTCCTTAGCAACCAACGAAGGATTTGTTGTAACTCCGTCTATAATCCCAAACTCATTTGCCTTTTCTATTTCATCAATATTTGCAGTATCTAGAAAAAACTTCAATGGGTACAACTCCTTTTTTAGTATTGTCTAGCTCCAGGCGCCTCCCGTTTTCCTGTATATAACATGGAAACCGCCAAGTAAGCCAGGCGGTTTCATTGTTCTCTGTATCTATATTTTTCATAAAAAAATATTTATTATGCTTTTCCTGATGAACCAAAATCACGCATTTTACCCATAACAGTTTCTTTAATCGCTTCACGTGCAGGTCCCAGGTATTTACGTGGATCGTACATTTCAGGATTTTCAGCCAACACTTCCCGCACACGCTTTGAAGAAGAAATCTGGTTTTCAGTATTCACGTTGATTTTTGCTGTACCTAAGGAAATAGCCCTTTGGATATCCTTAAGCGGAATACCTGTCCCGCCATGAAGTACAAGAGGAACACCTGTTAATTTCATAACCTCTTCCATACGGTCAAAGCCTAGTTTAGGTTCTCCTTTGTAAGGACCATGCACTGAACCCAGAGCAGGAGCAAAGCAGTCAACATTCGTTTCTCTTACGAGGCGGTCACATTCCTCGGGGATTGCATAGGAAGCTTCAGCATCATCAACTGTCAGGTCATCTTCCTGGCCACCGATTCTTCCCAGTTCTGCTTCTACTGAAACGCCAAACATATGAGCAAGTTCGACCACTTTCTTTGTCAATTCGATGTTTTCCTCAAGCGGGAAATGGGAACCATCAATCATGACAGAAGTAAAGCCTGCATGTATCGCCTTCGCGCACATTTCGAAGCTGGATCCATGATCAAGGTGGATCGCTACTGGGACTGTTACCCCGTATTCTTCCATAAGTGCTTCAACCATTCGCACTGTGAACTTGAAACCGCCCATATAACGTGCCGCACCTTCCGAAACTCCCAAAATAACAGGTGAGTTCTCTTCCTGTGCCGCCTGTAAAATGGCCTGTGTAAATTCCAGATTGTTCAAATTAAATTGTCCAACCGCATATTTTCCTTCATTTGCTTTATGTAACATCTCTCTCATTGATACTAAAGGCACAATCTTTTCCTCCTTTAAAATTGGGCTGCCCCAATAAGAAACCTCAGTCGTTTTTTTGCAGTATCATCATATCAAATTATTTACTACAATACCAACGATGGAGTATTTTTGAAGTTCATCTTTTATGTAGTCGCCTGATCTGAATTAACCATTAAATAATTCTTTACAGCTGAACGAATCTCTTCAATATCAAACGGCTTTGAAAAATGCGCGAGCGCTCCCAATTTTTTCGTTTGTTCAATGAGATCCAGTTCGCCGTATGCTGTCATGATAATGACTTTGATATCAGAATTGATCTCTTTCATTCTTTTCAATATTTCAAGGCCATCCATTCCCGGAATCTTCATATCCAATAAAACGAGATCAGGAGCGTACTGCTCTGTCACACTCAGCGCCTGCAACCCATTTGCAGCTTGAAAAATTTCATAGCCCTCTTTTTGTAAAACCTCATTTAATAAAGTCCGGATCCCAAATTGGTCATCGACTATTAACACTTTTTCTCTCATTGCTACCCCCCCTTTATTAAATCGCTATTTTAATAACCACTTCAAAAATTCTCAGTTTTAATTTTTCAATTTTGTTTGTCGTTATATCCTTTCGCTGTCCAATGCCTTATTTCCTTCTAAAGATATATATCATTTCCACCTTCTCCCACGTCTCTTTCTTTTTTTCCCAAGTCCAGACCTCTATAATATAGTTATAGACGCTTAATGAAAGGGAGTTATTCCATGTTAAAAATGTTATCAACCCAACTGACCGGGCTGTTTTTGAAACTAAAAGAAAAAGAAGAATTAGCCTTGGAAGATGGGGCAAGACTATTAGCCCAAGCCACTGCGGGTGAGGGTAAAATATATTTCAAAGGTTTCAACGAAATGGAAGGAATTATTCATGAGGCCATAGAAGGGGCCGAACCTATGGCACATGCGGAAGTACTGGAACAAACGAATATGTTGACTCATACAGACCGAGTCATTGTCTTTTCCCGTTTTTCTGATACTCCGGAAGCAGTCTCTCTCGGGCAAGACCTCATGGAAAAAGGCATTCCGTTTGTTTCCATCTCGGCAGCAAAAAATGAGGATAAAGAGGATTTGACTGATTTAGCCGATATCCATATTGATACACATGTGATCAGACCCATCCTTCCAGCTGACGATGGAAAAAGAGTGGTTTTCCCATCCTTAATCGCCGGCCTCTATATTTATCACGCATTGAAATTAACTATAGATGAAATTCTTTTGGAAAATGAATAAAACTGCCCAGTCCTTTGGGCAGTTTTATTCTAAATGATTCGAATATCTTTTTGGTTATGAAAAGGTATTAGTCCAATTTTCCCAAGGCAGCTCCGATGAACCCTTTAAAAAGCGGCTGCGGTTTTGTTGGGCGGGATGTAAATTCAGGATGGAACTGGCTTCCGATAAACCATGGATGATCCATTATTTCTACAATCTCGACCAGTTCTCCATCAGGGCTTGTCCCAGAGAATACGAATCCAGCCTCTTCCATCTGCTGGCGGTATTCATTATTGAACTCATAGCGATGACGATGACGCTCGTTTACTAAATCCTCCTGATACATTTCATGCGCTTTTGTTCCCGGCTTAAGCTTGCAAGGATAAAGACCCAAACGCAGTGTTCCTCCCAAATCCATCAGCTGTTCCTGTTCCGGAAGAAGATCAATAATAGGATGATCAGTGGCAGGATTGATTTCGGATGAATGGGCTGTTTCAATTCCAAGTACATTTCGAGCATACTCGATGGAAGCCAATTGCATTCCTAGGCAGATTCCCAAAAATGGAACTTTGTTTTCTCTAGCATATTTGATTGCGGAGAGCTTACCGTCAATGCCCCGGTCTCCAAATCCGCCTGGTACAAGGATTCCATCGCAGTCAGACAACAATTCTGCCGCATTTTCTGATGTCACAAGTTCCGCGTTCAGCCATTTGACTTCAACATCTGAATCAAAAGCATAACCTGCGTGTTTCAACGCCTCCACCACTGAGATATAGGCATCTGGTAGTTCCACATACTTTCCAACCAAGGCAATTTTGGTAGTTTTAGACAAGTTTTGGACTTTATCTACCAATCCTCTCCAATCAGCCATATCGGCTTCATAACAAACAAGCTTCAAATGATCACAGACGATTTGATCCAAATGCTGCTCTTGAAGAGATAGTGGAACAGAGTACAATGTACTTGCATCCAAGCATTCAATAACTGCATTTTTTTCGATATCACAAAATAAGGCAATTTTGTCTTTCATATCTTGGGAAATCGGCATTTCTGTACGAACGACGATAACATTTGGTTGGATTCCCAGGCTTCTAAGCTCTTTTACACTATGCTGTGTCGGCTTTGTTTTCATTTCACCAGCAGCTTTAATATATGGTACAAGAGTGCAGTGGATATACATGACATTGTCACGGCCAACATCATTTTTCATCTGTCTGATAGCTTCAAGAAAAGGAAGTGACTCTATATCACCAACAGTACCACCAATTTCTGTAATGACGACATCAGCATCCGTTTTTTCTGCTGCACGATAAATGCGATCCTTGATTTGATTTGTAATATGAGGAATAACCTGGACAGTGCCTCCATTATAATCGCCTCGGCGTTCTTTCCTGATTACTTCTGAATATATCTTTCCTGTGGTAATATTGCTGAACTTATTAAGATTGATGTCGATGAAACGTTCGTAGTGGCCAAGATCCAAATCGGTTTCAGCACCATCCTCCGTTACAAACACTTCACCATGCTGATACGGGCTCATTGTTCCTGGATCCACATTAAGATAGGGATCGAACTTTTGAATAGTTACATTCAAGCCACGGTTTTTAAGTAATCGTCCAAGTGATGCAGCAGTTATACCCTTCCCAAGTGAGGAAACTACACCACCGGTTACAAAAATATATTTTGACACAATTTTTCCTCCTTCATCCTGTCCCTATATTTCCACATCTTTGAACCGGATAACCAAAAAAAAGCAAAAATGCAAGCGCCCGTTCAGCCTGAAGAAGCTAGATAGCCTCAGCCACGGTACGCCCGCTTATTATTCCTGGTATCCATCATGTCAAAAACATAAAAAAACGCCCCGCTACAAAAGTAAGGGAGCGTTGAGTATTGTGAGTCAGTCCTTTTTCAAGGAGCCCAAGTAAAATTCTACATATTGAGAGATAAGAAGTCAAGAACTATTCTTCCTCTTCTTCCTCTTCTTCCAGATCTAGTTCATCATCATCATCTTCCAATTCATAATCGTCGTCGTCAAGTAATTCCTCATCTTCATCGTCAAATTCAGCTTCTTCTTCACGAAGGGCTTCAAGGCTCTCATCTTCTTCGAGGTCATCATCTAAATCATCGTCAAAATCTACCTCGTCATCCTCGACTTCAAGCAGCAGGTCTTCTTCCTCCACTGCAGCTTTCGACTTTTTCTTTTTCTTCTTCGTCGGTATTGGAGCAATAACTTCTTCATCCACTTGGTCAAATGGATACCATTCGCGCAGCCCCCACTGGTTTTCTCCCAATGCTAGGAAACTGCCATCAACATTCAAGTCAGTGTAAAATTGAAGCATTCTTGAACGCAGCTCTTCTTCAGGCAATTCCAAAAAATTTCCAATTTCTGCAGTAAGCTCCTGAAATTGCATTCCCTGCTTTCTTTCTTCCAATATGCTTTGCGCAATTTCAATAAAAGACATCTCTTTACGTTCATCCATAGTTAATTGCTCAAGTTTCAATCCCTGCACAACCTTTCCGCCTATTGATAAAAGGCCCGCCCGTTGCCTTTAATGCTAAAATATAGATACTCAACATTATAAACAAATATCTTTCCAATATGCTACCTTTTTATTCATTAATTTTTCATTTGAATGCCCCGGGGTAGGAGAATAAAAGCACCAGCACCTATTCATCAACGTTCAATCAAAGGTGAAATGCAAAAAAGACGCTTTGATGAACCTCGATAAGACCCATAAAGACAGGCGAGCGAGGCTGTCGAAAAAATCAGCGGAAAACGATTTTCTCGATAGCTATCGAAGAAACTGTCATGTCAATTTAAGGTGAAAGAATACGGGGCAAAGTTTCATCTTTGAAGTTAACGCGCTATTATTGACCATTTTTTTCGAAACTCTTATACTTGGCACCTAACATTACTGGTTAGTAATTTTTTTACTAAAAGCAGTAAAGAACGGGCACTAAGCCCGTCCTATCATCCGCTTACCCTCAATCAAATTCATAAATAGACTGTCTGACAGCCCCTGACTTCGAACCGGATGACTTAAAGTGTGACATCCTGTCGCTGCGCCTGCACTATATTTCCAGTATATCAGCTGGCTCTGAGCGATTGTGGGATACTATGATCATCCATTTCTATTTAGGCGGCCGCCCCTCCGGCCGATTATTATCAGATCCGAGAGTAAGACGATAACCAAAGTAAAATAATACGACTGAGGTAACTAGAAACGGAATTGCTCCAAGACCGCTTTGATACAGAAAATAGCCGATTGCCGCAGCAAGAAAAAAGCCTATGATCTTGAGCCCGAATTTCATGTACCCACATCCAGTCATATAGAAGTTATTACTTATTTTAACCAGATAGATAGTAAAAATCCAAGATAGCAGTCACATATTGCGTCTATATTGCCCCCCTACCTCATATAAGGCATGGGTAATCTGTCCGAGACTTGCTGTTTTGGTTGTCTCCATCAACTCTGCAAAGATATTGCCTCCACTGATGGCAATTTTTTTCAATCGCTTTAATGCTTCTTCGGCTTCATTTGAATGTTTTGCTTGGAAACCTTGAAGGTTTCGGATTTGCGTTTCTTTTTCCTCTGTTGTTGCTCGCGCCAATTCAATATTATCCAATTCTTCTTCGGAAGGTGGATCCGGATTCAGATACGTATTCACCCCGATAATTGGCAATTTCCCGGAATGCTTAAGTGTTTCATAATACATAGACTCTTCTTGTATTTTCCCACGCTGATACTGCGTCTCCATGGAGCCGAGCACTCCCCCGCGATCATTCAGTCTTTCAAACTCATTGAGTACGGATTCTTCAACGAGGTCTGTGAGCTCTTCTACGATAAATGAACCTTGCAGAGGATTTTCATTTTTTGAAAGACCGTGTTCTTTTGTAATAATCATCTGAATAGCCATTGCCCTTCTGACCGATTCTTCCGTTGGAGTCGTGATAGCTTCATCATACGCATTCGTATGAAGTGAATTGCAATTATCCTGTAAGGCCATCAACGCTTGGAGTGTTGTCCGGATATCATTGAAATCAATTTCTTGTGCGTGAAGAGATCTGCCTGACGTTTGAATATGATATTTCAACTTTTGGCTGCGTTCATTAGCGCCGTATTTCTCCCGCATGACAATTGCCCAAATCCTTCTGGCCACCCGGCCAATAACTGTATACTCTGGATCAAGTCCATTTGAAAAAAAGAACGACAGATTCGGAGCGAAATCGTCAATATTCATTCCTCGGCTTAAATAGTATTCAACATACGTAAATCCATTAGCCAAGGTAAAGGCCAGTTGTGAAATCGGGTTGGCTCCTGCTTCCGCAATATGGTAGCCAGAAATCGAAACAGAGTAATAGTTTCTAATCTGATGGTCAATGAAATACTGCTGAATGTCACCCATCATCCTTAAGGCAAACTCTGTTGAAAATATGCATGTATTCTGGCCTTGATCTTCTTTTAAAATATCAGCTTGAACTGTCCCCCTAACTGTTTTCAATGTATGCCTCTTCACTTCTTCATATTCAGTTTCAGTCAATTCGCGTCCTAGCTCCGCCCTTTTTTTCTGCATTTGCTGATCAATAGCCGTATTCATATACATTGCGAGAATGATTGGAGCGGGACCATTAATTGTCATCGAAACAGAGGTTGACGGTGCGCAGAGGTCAAAACCATCATACAGTTTGTTCATATCATCAAGTGTACAGATACTAACGCCGCTTTCCCCCACTTTACCATATATATCAGGACGGTAATCAGGGTCCTCACCATACAATGTAACTGAGTCAAATGCGGTACTTAACCGTTTAGCCTCATCATCTTTCGATAAATAATGGAATCGGCGATTCGTTCTTTCAGGCGTCCCCTCTCCAGCAAACTGACGTTTCGGATCCTCACCCTGTCGTTTAAAAGGAAATACGCCTGCTGTATAAGGGTAGGAACCCGGAACGTTCTCCTTATATATCCAATTTAAAACTTCTCCATAATCTTTATATGATGGAAGAGACACTTTCGGGATGGCAAGGCCTGATAAGCTTTTTGTCTTTAGTTCTGTTACAATTTCTTTTCCTCTTATTCTTGTAACAAACCGGTCCTCTGCGTAAGACTTTTTCGTTTCCTCCCAATCCGCCAATACTTTCTTCGAATAGGGAGTGAGCTTTTCTTCTGTTTCTTTTTTCAATTCTTCGAGGGTCGTCAATATATGATCGTGTTCCCCTCTATTTTTCACCACTTTGATTGTCCCTTCAATTTGAAAGAGCTGCCTTGCGACGTAAACCTGTTCCTCTGCCTGCTTATGGTACCTTTTGACAGTATCGGCAATTTCACGCAAATAATGCTGACGCGAAGCCGGTATAATCACACTCTGCTTTCCTTCTCCTATATCCTTAGAAAAAGAAACACTCCAGTCTGTACCGCATTTTTCATCCAATAGATCAATTAGGGACGCAAATAAGGTATTCGTTCCAGGATCGTTGAACTGGCTGGCAATCGTTCCGTACACCGGCATTTTTTCCAAATCCTTATCAAAGAGCACATGGCTTCTTTGGTATTGCTTCCTGACCTGGTCCCTTGCATCCTCAGATCCTTTTTTCTCAAACTTGTTGATAGCGATAATATCAGCAAAATCGATCATATCGATTTTTTCCAATTGAGTAGGAGCGCCGAATTCACTTGTCATCACATACATAGAAACATCGCTTACTTCCCTTATTTCAGCATCGCCCTGGCCGATTCCACTTGTTTCAACAATCACTAGGTCAACACCCATTGCTTTGACAATTTGGATAGCATCATGAATAGCTTCGGAAAGCTCGTTTCTGGATCCTCTGGTTGCCAAGCTTCTCATATACACACGCGGTGAAAAAATGGCATTCATCCGGATCCTGTCTCCCAATAACGCTCCACCAGTCTTTTGCTTAGTCGGATCCACTGACAATATGGCCACTTTCTTTTCCGGGATCTCATGGATAAAACGGCGGATCAGTTCATCAGTTAACGAACTTTTACCCGCTCCACCTGTTCCAGTGATTCCCAAAACCGGTACCTTTTTGTTTATTTCCTGAATTTCAGCGAAAACCTTCGAATATTGATTATTGTCCCTTTCCCCTGCTCTGTTTTCAGCTAAAGAGATCAATTTAGCGGCGGCTGAAAAATTGCCTTCTTTTAATCTCTCGACTTCTTCGTTGATAGAATGACCAACAGTTGAAAAATCACATTCCTCTAGCATCAGGTTGATCATGCCTTGCAGCCCGAGCGTTCGGCCATCCTCAGGAGAAAAAATGCGAGCAATCCCATATTGATGGAGTTCCTTGATTTCACGGGGGATAATTACCCCTCCGCCTCCCCCATAAAGACGTATATTTGCCGCTCCCTTCTCCTTCAACAAGTCATGCATGTATTTAAAATATTCTACATGTCCGCCTTGATAAGAGGAGATGGCAATTCCCTGCACATCCTCCTGAATTGCCGCATTGACCACTTCCTCCACCGATCGGTTATGTCCAAGATGAATCACTTCTGCACCACTGGCTTGCAATATTCTTCGCATAATATTGATAGAAGCATCATGCCCGTCAAACAGACTGGAGGCCGTTATAAAGCGGACATGGTGTTTAGGCATGTAGATTTCATTCACCTTTTTCATCCTCCTACTTCCATTTGTTTCTTAAAACCTTGGATTCCTGAAAAAAGCAAATCCGTCTGGAGGCAGATATAATCATCAATAGAGCATGTCTTTTGCAGAGCCCATCTCCGGAAACCCCACATTTGTCCCTGTACAAAAATATTATGCGCTAATAACTGCTGGTGCTCGTTGCTGATATCAAGCTCGCCATTTTCCACACAGCGCCGGATTAGCTTTTCAAACATGCCGACCATTTCCAATTCTTTTTTTAACACATAAGGTAAAGCTTCATTAGATAAAACCTTCGCTTCCTGATACATTACAAGCACTTCATCCTGCATCTCATCAATAATCCTAAAATAATGATCGATTCCAAGCCTCAAGCTTTCCAACGTTCCTCTTTCAAGGTCCATACTGCTGAGCCTGTTCCTGACCTGCTCATAAATGCTATCGCATACGAGGAAAAGCACATCCTCTTTCGTCCTAATATATTCATATAAAGTACCAATGCTAAAACCAGCAGCTCGCGCAATTTCCCTTGTAGTCGTCCGATGGAAACCTTTCTCTTTAAAAAGGGACACCGCTCCGCGGATCATTTGATTCCTGCGTTTTTCTACAAGTTGTTCGTCTTTGACTGATGCCTGAATCTCCCTTTTAATGGTCAATATGACTCACCTTCTTTCATTTATCCAGTTACTAATTCCAGGGCAATGTCACCCTTCATTTTCTATTGTTCAGACGCTCCAAGTCTGTACGTCGCGTCCTGAGCCTGCTTCGTCGCCGTGTTTCCTTTATCTCATCGAAGACGCTCTTGTCTAGTTGCAGACGGCAGGGGCTCGAGGTCGCTTCGGTCAATCCTATGAAGTCAAAGAACGACTTCACTGGATTGCCCTCCAGCGCTTGTCGCCCCTAAACAGCCGTCTTCCACATTTCAGCTCAGTTTGTACGTCGCTAAACGTCGCCCTTCGCTTTTCTATTGTCCAGCTACGGGCTCCAGCGACTAGCAGACTTCCCGCCTCCTCCTACGATAAGTCAACATCGGCTTCTGCGTCGCCGTATTTCCTTTATCTCGTCGAAGACGCTCCTGTCTAGTTGCAGACGGCAGGGGCTCGAGGTCGCTTCGGTCAATCCTATGAAGTCAAAGAACGACTTCACTGGATTG
>NZ_JACSPV010000006.1:20865-42576 GCF_014836955.1 Bacillus norwichensis | reverse complement strand
CCCTCCAGCGCTTGTCGCCCCTAAACAGCCGTCTTCCACATTTCAGCTCAGTCTGTACGTCGCTAAACGTCGCCCTTCGCTTTTCTAGTTCGTTAACATTCTAGAGATGACAAGCCTTTGGATTTCCTGCGTACCTTCATATATTTGAGTGATTTTGGCGTCACGCATATACCGTTCAACCGGATAGTCCTTCGTATATCCGTAGCCGCCAAATATCTGTACTGCTTCGGTTGTCACTTTCATTGCTGTATCTCCAGCCATCAGTTTAGACATGGCCGATTCTTTCCCATATGGAAGACCTTCAGACTCAAGCCACGCCGCTTGATAGGTTAGTAGTCTTGATGCTTCAATACTTGTTGCCATATCTGCTAATTTAAAGGAGATAGCCTGATTGTCAACGATGGGTCTTCCAAATTGCTTACGTTCCTTTGCATACTCGACAGCAGCATCCAACGCACCTTGGGCGATTCCGACAGCCTGTGCTGCAATTCCGTTTCGACCGCCGTCAAGAGTCATCATGGCAATTTTAAAGCCTTGCCCTTCCTCTCCCAACACATTTTCCACCGGGACCTTGCAATCTTCAAAAATGATTTCAGTTGTAGGAGAGGACCGGATACCCAGTTTCTTCTCTTTTTTTCCGACAGAGAACCCTTCAAAGTCTTTCTCAATAATAAAAGCTGTGGAGCTTCGCTTATCCTCTGGATCCAACAGGGCAAATACAACATAAATATCAGCGATGCCTCCATTTGTTATAAAAATCTTGGAGCCGTTTAAAACATAATGGTCCCCGTCGCGTTTGGCCGTTGTCCTCATACCGCTTGCATCTGATCCGGAACCTGGCTCCGTCAGACCGTAAGCCCCCATCTTTTCGCCTTCTGCCATCGGCTTCAGATATTTCTGCTTCTGCTCCTCTGTGCCAAATTTATAAACGGGCCAACCTGCAAGGGATGTATGTGCAGAAAGCGTTACTCCGGTGGAGGCACAGACGCGGGACAATTCTTCGACCGCAATGCAGTACGCCAGATAATCACTGCCGATACCGCCATATTTTTCCGGCCATGGAATACCCGTCAATCCAAGACCCGCCATTTTTTGAAAAATCTCCACGTCAAAGCGCTCTTCTTCATCACGCTCCGCTGCGGTCGGCTCCACTTCGTTTTTTGCAAAGTCGCGCACCATTTTTCTGATCATCTCATGTTCTTCACTTAATTTAAAATTCATTCAGACTCCTCCTCAACCTAGTTACTCCCTATTTCAACAATTGCTTACTGATGACAATCCTTTGAATTTCACTTGTTCCTTCATATATTTCCGTCACTTTAGCATCTCTAAAAAAGCGTTCCACCGGAAAGTCCTTCGTGTACCCGTACCCACCGAATACTTGAATTGCCTCAGTGGCATTTTCCATTGCGGTTCTGGAAGCAAACAACTTTGCCATCGATACTTCCTTTACACATTGACTTCCTGTTGAACAAAGATCAGCCGCACGATAAAGCAATAATCTAGCACTTTCTACATTGGTTCCCATGTCGGCAAGTTTAAAAGCCACGCCCTGCTGTTCAGCAATCGGTTTGCCGAACTGCTTGCGATCCTTTGCATATTCGACTGCTGCTTCAAAAGCGGCTTCAGCAATACCAAGAGCCTGTGCAGCAATCCCAATCCTACCAATATTCAAATTGGCCATTGCAATTTTGAAGCCTTTTCCCTCTTCCCCTAGCAGGTTTTCTACAGGAACTTTCATGTCTTCAAAGGTGAGAGAAACCGTTCTCGATCCGTCTAGTCCCATCTTCTTTTCGTCTTTTCCAATGAGAAGTCCCTGAGTGTCCTTTTGAACAATAAAAGCAGAAATTCCACGGCTCCCTTTTGTTGGATCTGTCACAGCAAAAACAATATAGATATCGGCTTCCCCACCGTTCGTGATGAATATCTTGGAGCCATTGATCACATAATGCTCTCCTCTTTTGATTGCTCTGGATTTGATGGCTCCCGCATCCGAACCTGCCCCTGGCTCTGTAAGACAAAATGCTGCCAACGATTTTCCTCTCGCAAGCTTCGGAACAAATGTCTGTTTCTGCTCTTCCGTCCCGAACTGGAGAATTGGGTTCGTCCCGACAGAAGTATGGACCGACAAAATGACTCCCACTGTCGCACTAACTTTTGAAAGTTCATGGATTGCAATGATATAGGAGATAAAGTCCATCCCCGCTCCTCCGTAATGTTCCGGAGTAGTGATGCCCATCAGGCCCAGCTTACCCATTTTCTCGATGATCTCTCTTGGAAACTCCCCGGTTGACATTCTTTCAATGTTTGGCTTAATATCGGTTTCAGCAAATCTGCGTACCATTTCTCTCATCATCAACTGTTCTTCTGTAAATTGAAGGTTCATCGTGTCCTCCTTCATTCCCCGACGTTTTTAGTTGATTATTTGTCATTCGATGGATATTCATAAAACCCACGACCCGATTTTTTTCCAAGCCAGCCTGCTTTTACATACTTTCTCAATAGAGGACAAGGCCTGTATTTATCGTCCCCAAAGCCTTCATGAAGTGTCTCCATAATGTAAAGGCACGTGTCGAGACCGATAAAATCTGCAAGAGTCAACGGCCCCATTGGATGATTCATCCCAAGCTTCATCACTTCATCAATTGCTTCTTTTGTTGCAACTCCTTCATATAATGTGTAAACTGCCTCATTAATCATAGGCATGAGAACCCGATTTGACACAAATCCTGGAAAATCATTCACTTCTACTGGTACCTTTTTCAAACGCTCCGTCATCGTCTCCACAGCCTGGTACACTTCTTCTTCTGTTGCAAGCCCTCTGATAATTTCCACTAGTTTCATAACAGGAACCGGGTTCATGAAGTGCATGCCTATTACCTTTTCTGGACGATTCGTAGCTGCTGCAATTTCTGTGATGGGTAGAGAAGATGTATTGGTTGCTAAGATAGCATGAGCCGGTGCATATTGATCCAGGTTCTCGAAGATCTGCATTTTTATCTTTAAATTTTCAACAGCCGCCTCAATCACAATATCCACATTCTTGGCGTCTTTTAAATCAGTTGATTTAATAAATCTTGAAAGAATACTTTCTTTCTCTTCTGAGCTAATCCTTTCTTTCTGAACCTGTCTATCCAAATTTTCAGCAATAACCTCCAGCCCTTTTTCAACGATTTCTTCTTTCATATCGTTTAAATGAACTTGATAGCCTGCTTGTGCACAAACTTGCGCAATCCCTGCTCCCATCTGGCCAGCACCAACAACCATCACTGTTTCGATTTGCATTTACTATTGCCTCCCCATCAATCGTTTCTAGGAACCTCAATCATTACTGCATCGCCCTGGCCTCCGCCCGAACATATTGAAGCAATCCCAATCCCTCCTCCACGACGCCTTAGCTCATAAGCGAGCGTCAAAATAATCCTGGCACCGCTTGCACCAATAGGATGCCCAAGCGCTACGGCTCCTCCGTTTACGTTCACTCTTTGAGGATCAAGCCCAGCGATTTTGCAGCTCACCAACGCAACAGCGGCAAAAGCTTCGTTAATTTCAAAAAGATCAATTTCTTCAGCTGTTTTCCCACATTTTTTTAACAACTTATTGATAACAAGACCTGGAGTTTCGGGAAAATCTTTTGCCTCAACTGCAACCTCTGCATGACCGACAATGAATCCAAGTGGCTTTCTATCTTCGCGATTTGCTCGTTCTTCGCTCATTAACACGAGAGCAGCTGAACCATCGTTCACTCCTGGAGCATTACCAGCAGTGATCGTTCCATCCGGTCCGAAAGCAGGTTTGAGCTGGGCTAATTTCTTTATCGATGTATCGCTCCTTGGCCCCTCATCCTGGTCCACAACAAGCGGATCTCCTTTTCGCTGCGGGACTTTTACTGGAACGATCTCCTCTGCAAAAACTCCACTATCTCTTGCCTGGATAGCTAGTTCATGGCTTCTAAGTGCCCAGTTATCCTGAGCTTCTCTCGTAATCTCATACCTTAGTGCACTATTATTTCCGTATGTTCCCATATGGACACCAGAAAAAGAGCACATCAGGCCATCATGGATCATTAGGTCGATTACCGATGCGTCTCCCATCTTGTGGCCCCATCGCGCTTTTGGCAATACATAAGGGGCATTGGACATCGATTCCATACCGCCGGCCACAATGACTTCCTCATCACCTGCTCGGATAATCTGATCCGCCAAAGTGACAGCCCTCATTCCTGAAGCACACACCTTATTCACAGTTTCCGTCTTCACTTCCCAGGGTATCTCTGCCTTCCTTGCTGCTTGCCTTGATGGAATTTGCCCTTGACCTCCTTGTAAAACTGTACCAAGAATCACTTCCTGAACTTCCTCCGGCCTTACATTCGATCTGACCAACGCTTCTTTTACGGCGACTCCGCCTAGGTCAGATGCAGTCAATGAACTTAAACTGCTGCCAAATTTCCCAAATGGGGTTCTTGCACCTTCAAGAATTGCTGTTCTAGCCATTCTTTCATCTCCCTTTTAATCTATTAGAATTACATAGATGCCATTTAATAACGTACAAACACAGGACAGAAAAGTGAATACAGTTTGGTTAACTTGGTAAAATGAGGTATAGTACATCAACCGCCATAATTGGATTTATCATTGCGAGGCTAAGCTATCCTCTGTTACCATTTCTCCATTAAACAACCATATAAAAATGGAGGGCGATGTTTGCCAGTCCCTGAACTCTGAAGCTGATATGCTTCCCCAGCCACATGTAAAACGCTTTCAATCATACGACTGAACGCTCACTCGATTGATCCTTTTTAGAAAGAGGCGCTTCTGTTAAAAGAAGCACCTACAAAGCTTTAACCGTTCCCGCCTCTCCAAATACGGCCTTTTCCAATAGCTCTGCTACATCATATGTTTTTACTGTATCCTCAACTTCTTTTGCTTTGGTACCATCTGACAGCATCGTGAGACAGTATGGGCATCCGGAACTGATAATAGAAGGATTGACAGCAAGAGCCTGCTCAGTTCTGGCAACGTTAATGCGCTGTCCTGTATCTTCCTCCATCCACATCAACCCGCCGCCGGCTCCGCAGCACATGCCGCTTTCACGGTTTCTTTCGATTTCTACGAGTGTAACGCCCGGAATCGATTTGAGAATTTCTCTTGGAGGATCATAAACGTCATTATAACGCCCAAGATAACAGGAATCGTGAAAAGTGATTTTTTCATTTACTTCATATTTTGCTTTTAAGCGTCCTTCTTTCACCAACTGATCAAGCAGCTCGGTATGATGATAAATTTGGGCTTCTAACCCAAAATCAGGATACTCATTTTTAAATATATTATATGCATGAGGATCAATTGTCACAATTTTTTTAACTTCATTTTTCTCAAATTCTTTAATGTTGGCAGCAGCCAGCTCTTGGAATAAAAATTCATTGCCGAGACGCCGAGGCGTATCACCAGAGTTTTTCTCCTTGTTTCCAAGAATAGCAAATTTAACGCCAGCTTCATTCAATAATTTCACAAACGACAAGGCGATCTTCTGACTGCGATTGTCAAACGCACCCATTGATCCCACCCAAAGCAGATATTCGAATTCTTCTCCGGCTTTCTTCAGCTCTTTAACGGTTGGTACCTGTACATCTTCGCGAAGCTCACGCCAGTTCTCTTTTTCTTTCCGATTCAGCCCCCAAGGGTTGCCCTGCCTTTCAATATTTTGCATGGCTCGCTGTGCATCTGGATTCATTTTACCTTCCGTAAGCACAAGATAGCGGCGCATATCGATAATATGACTAACATGTTTGTTCATGACCGGGCACTGATCTTCACAATTCCTGCACGTTGTACATGCCCATAATTCCTCTTCCGTGATAATATCGCCAATCATACTTGGCTGGTAATCTAATGATGCGGCTACTTCAGATGCAGCTTCTCCTGTACCTGCCTTTGCAATTTGATTGCCAAGCGTGTTCGCAAAAGCATAAGTAGGAACCCATGGCTGCTTTCTCGTTACGGCGGCCCCGTAATTCGTTAAATGGTCCCTGAGTTTAATCATGATATCCATCGGGGACAACATCTTTCCTGTACCTGTCGCTGGACACATATTCGTACAGCGACCACATTCCACACAAGCATAAAGATCCACCAACTGAAGGTCTGTGAATTCATTGATTTTTCCCACACCGAAAGTCTCGGCTGTTTCATCCTCGAAATCAATCGGCGAAAGCTTCCTACCTCCATCCAGCGGCTCCAAATAAACATTTGCTGGGCCTGCGATCAAGTGAGCGTGCTTTGATTGCGGCACATAAACAAGAAAAGCAAGTAAAATCAGGAGATGAATCCACCAAGCGATATAAAATACAACTCCGGAAGCAAGCGGGCTCATCCAACTGAATACGGCTGCAATCCCAGAAGCCACAGGCTCAGCCCACTTCAGAGCCTCTCCTTGCCAAATAAGCGCCATTCCATTCCCAAGCAAAACAGACAACATTAGTCCTCCGATGAAAAGAAGGACAAGACCAGCATAAAATCCGCGCTTTAGCCTCACTAACTTTTCAACATACCGCCTATAAAATGCCCCTACAACTGCAACCAATATAATGAGCGTCACAATTTCCTGGAAAAATTTAAATCCAGGATAGATAGGACCGAGAGGTAAATGCGAACCCGGAACTAACCCTTTCCAAATGAAATCGATTGCACCAAATTGCACAAGAATAAATCCATAAAAAAACATGACATGGATGATGCCGCTCTTCTTATCTTTGAGCAGCTTTTTTTGTCCGAAAACAAATGTCCAAATGTTTTTCAGCCGCTCTTTGACATCACGATCAAATTCAGCTTTTTTTCCAAGTTTAATAAACTTGATGCGTGTCCTGACGACATAGACAAAAAGAGAAATGCCATATGCAGTGACAAGCAAGAACGCTATCCAGTTCAACCACAGCAAAGCTTGCATATGATGTAACCGCTCCCTTCCAAATGTTTACATAACAAATGATTTTTCTGAAAGTTATTAACTCTATTATATAATGAATGAGCATTCAGTCAAGGTAGAAAATGAAAAAGCTATCCACACCGTAATAACTAGGGACAGCTAAAAAGGAAATATTTAATAGGCAGGTTATATTATTTGGAGTTTACATTGATGAGAGATTCTTCCGAGGCTATTTGCGTTTTACTTCAATCCAATTAAATTTTTGAAGCGGTGAATATCTGATTCAATTCATTCGTCCATGTCCGATTTTCCAAAAGCTCGACTTTTGCTTCCAACTCGTCCTACTTGCCTCAGATGAATAATTTTTTTTATTCACGTCATCAAACCTTTTGAATGTCACTAACCTGCCTCCATCCAAATCAGCCTTTATCTCCTGCTGGCCATTAATTAATGCTCCAAGCAAATCACTGTGACCACCGAGAATTTCCAAAATCAAATCCAACTTCTCATGAACATCCAAATCTTTTCTCCTCCTTTCTTTGTTTTATTCTATGCGCCATGGCGTATTTGCAAAACCTGTGTTGACCTTATTCAGTCGGGGTTTGAACCCCCACTGAATGTCATACCAATAGGCTTTCATCTGACCACTTACAGAAGTGGGAGACTTCTGCTGGATGAAATTCAAAAACTATATTAATTCGACAAGCTTGATTTGATGCTATTGAATAGTTTTTCCGAGCAATCCAACATCCCGTTTAGGATAGTTTGTCCCAGTTTGGAAGAGAGTCTTCCCGTCGTTAAGTTCTCACCTTTTTGCGTTGCGGCCACCACAATACCATCTTCCCATCCATTTGGACGGGGCTTTTCTTTCAAAGCCGTTTGCTTCCCTTCTGAAACAGTTATCAGTGCTTCAATCAAGGTATTTTCACTAACATGCCCATTGATAAAAAGCCAAGTATGAAAATAATGCAAACGACAATCTGCAGTCAATATGATTAATATGGAAAATCCCTCTTCATGATATGCAGCATAATGAGTGTAAAGCTGTTCAGCTGAATAGGCCTGCATCTCAACAGTGTTTTCATTTTTTTCTATGAGTAGCCTGCTTTTACAAATGACGAATTTTTCCTTCCACCCCAGACCAGATCCTTTTGGAGCAGACGCTATTGTTTTTAGCGGGACAGGCGAATGAAACGTGACACCCTCATTATTTCTGGATAAATAACTTTCATCTAAGGTTAGCCTTTCACCCCACTCTGGATCTGGAATGAGGACTATATTAGGTTTCGGTACCTCCGGGTGCGGGTGATTTTCCAAAGCTGTTTTATAAACCTGTTGTATTAATGTTTCATTCAAAACCTCTTCTGGTGTGCCAAAGCAAATAACTTCCCCTTCATTTAAAATAAGCAGACGGTCGCAATAAAGACTGGCCAGATTCAGATCATGAAAAACCGTAACAACTGTAAGTCCTCTTTGCCTTGCCCAACTTTTTAATTGATCAAGCAAACCCTTTTGATGAGACAAGTCCAGATGATTTGTTGGTTCGTCAAGTAGAAGTATGTCCGGTTCCTGTGCAAGTGCCTGAGCTAGAAAAGCTCTTTGCCGCTCGCCTCCGGACAGCTCCTGCAATGATGCCCCCTGAAATTCCTTGATCTTTGTCAAGGCCATTACTTCTTGGACAACTGCCTCATCTTTCGGGCTCCATGTTTGAAACAAACCACGCTGATGAGCATACCTTCCCAGTTCAACTGTTTCTTTAACCGTGAAAGGGAAGACTTCACTTGTGACTTGCGGCAATACGGCTAACAGCCTGGCAAGCTTTTTCGAGGAATATTGTTGAAGAGCACAGCCATCAAGTAATATTTCCCCATCTTTAATTGAAAGAACCCTGCTTATCATTTTAAGCAGAGTCGACTTTCCGCTTCCATTCGGCCCAAGAATTCCAAACAATTCTCCCCGGCTGACAGAAAAAGATACATTTCTTAAAATATTTACGTCCGAATAGCCACCAGAAAGATTTTTCACTTGAAGCATGTCATCCACTTCTTTCCATTCGTCTTCTCAACAAAATAAAAGCAAATACAGGAGCTCCTATCAATGCAGTGATAACACCTATAGGAATTTCTGCCGGTTCAATGACACTCCTTGCAGCCAAATCAGCCAAAATAAGGAATCCTGCACCGATTAACATGGAGAGCGGCAAAAGATGCTTATGATCCGGTCCCCATAATATTCTGGTTAGATGCGGGATGACCAGCCCCACAAAGCCGATTGCACCGGAAACAGCTACTGCAGATCCAGTGATCATGGAGCTGGCAGCAAGTACTGCAAACTTCCTAACAGGCACATTGACACCAAGATATTGGGCACGCTCTTCTCCAAAGGCAATGGCATTCAGTTCTCTTGCATTCAATAAAAGCACAACGCTCCCTACAATCAGGAATGGCAAAATAATTTGCACATAGCTCCAGCCTCTCATTGAGACACTTCCCAGCAGCCAACCAATGATTTGCCGAAGTTCCTCCCCGGACAAAGCAATCATCAAGGAGATGAGGGCACCTAGAAATGAACTAAAAATAATGCCCGTTAGAATGATTGTTTCCACTTTCATGGATTTGTCGATACTTTTGGCAAAAAAAAGCACAATGACAATAGTGATGAATGCTGAAGCAATACTTAGGAGAGGCAGGGTATATATTCCCACCAATGGCAAGGAGATTTGGTAGAACAAAGTAACAACCGCTCCGACAGAAGCACCAGATGAAACTCCCAGCGTGTACGGATCAGCAAGTGGATTACGAAGCAGTCCTTGAAAAGCCGCGCCTGCAATTGCAAGTGACGCACCAACAAGACCTGCCAGCACCACACGAGGAAGGCGAATATTCATAACAATATTGGCATACATCGGATCTGTTTGTTTCCCGTTTAAAACAGGCAGAACCTTCCCAAACATTATATTTACAATATCTCCTACAGGGACTCTCACAGATCCTATCGAAATACCAGCAAGAATGGCGGCAACCATAAAAATGATTGCCGCTGAATATGCTGTAATGTTATTTGCCGAAAACTTCCGGATAAACAGCTTTTGCAAGCTCCTCTACTCCTTCAACGATCCGCGGACCAGAACGGCTTACAAGATTTTCATCTACCATATAAACCTTCTTGTCTTTGATTGCTGTAACGTCTTGCCAGCCTTTGCGATCAAGTACTTGGTCCACCGCATTTTCCACATAATTATAGTTCACGATGATCACATCGGGATTTGCTTTGATGATCGCTTCCTCGTTCATCATTGGCCAGCCCTCTTCTTGAACAGCATTCTTTGCGCTGATTGTTTTCAGCATTTGGTCCATAAATGTATTTTTTCCAGCTCCATAGATTTCAGGCGCCGGAGAAATTTCTACATACACTGATTTTTGATCCTCTTCCTTGATTCCAGCCGCTTTCTTTTCAATCTCATCCAACTTTGCTTTCATCGCATCAGTAACATTTGGAGCTTCTTCCGAATGTCCAGTTGCTTTGGCAATAAAATCAACCGTATCATACACTTCATCAAAACTTTCAGCATTGTGAACAACAAGAACTGGTATCCCGCTGTCCTCCAATTGTTTTATCCCAGTATCCCACATATCTCCGGCCGAAGCATGTGCCAAAACAAGATCCGGCTTCAAAGAAATGATTTTTTCAATGTTTAATTCAAGCCCTGCCACCTTCTCTTTGTCTTTTACATCTTCAGGGTAATTATCATGATCAGAAACACCTACAACTTCATTTCCTCCACCAAGAGCAAAAAGAATTTCTGTGTTGCTTGGAATGAGAGAAACAATTTTTTCCGGCTTCTTATCAATGGTAACTTCTTTATCTACCGCGTCTTTTAATGTAACCGGAAAACTTTCCTCTGAAGCTTGCTCGGTTTTAGGTTCTGTATTTTCTTTCCCTGTATTAGCATCTTCCTGATTGCCACAGGCTGTCAAAAATCCTACCAGCAATAATGCCATTAACAATGAATAAATTTTTTTCATACAGTAAATCCTCCTATATAAAAAATAAAAAAACATCCCCATGCGCAGGAGATGAGTATGTATAAGGACAAGAATACCAAACAGATATTACCAGCTGTTTGTCACCTCTCCTATCCGCGCAGGTTTTTGGTGTTTGGACTCGGCAGGTCTCCTGGCTCATGTTCATCGTATCCTACTCCTTCCCATGCATCAAAAACACAGTGGTTTAAGTAGAAGACTCCCATTTACAGTGGCGGGACCGCGTTGGAATTTCACCAACTTCCCTTTTCAGCTTTCATGCTAAAAGCACGAAAAGCAACCGCATCCAACTTTAACTTTTTTAGATTAAATGTAATTATACATGATTTATTCCGTTTTCACAGCTTTTTCATCATTGTTTTGGGGAATACTAATTAAGTGTTCTTCTTTCATTTATGTTTTGAGGAGGGGTTTCCATTGAAGTGGCTGATTGGGTCTATCATTTTCATAGCTGTTATAATAATTGCCGCTTCTATGGATTTTTTTACTGCCAGATATGTTCATGGAAAAAAAACAAGGCTTAGCAGCTATCCTGTTAGAAGAGGGCACTTGCAATTAATCACAAGCGGCCCTGACCTTTTCTCTCATTACTTTAATGATCTTTACAAAGCGGAATCGAGCATCCATGTCCTCTTTTATATTGTAAAAAAGGACCGCTTCAGCCAACTGTTTTTTGAAATATTGATCGATCAAGCCCGAAAAGGAGTAAAGGTGCGGCTTTTGCTAGACTGGTTCGGAAGCAGAGAAGTATCAAAAAAGCTTATTAAACAGGCCCGCTCTGCCGGAGTTGAAGTCACATTTTGCCACCGCCCTCGCTTACCCTTTTTCTTCTTCTCTCTCCAGCAAAGAAATCATCGAAAAGTGACCATCATCGATGGGAAGATCGGTTATGTAGGCGGATTTAATGTGGGAAAAGAGTATATCGATCTGGACCCTGTTCTTTCACCTTGGCGTGACTATCACCTTAGGGTCCAAGGAGAAGGCATCGCTGATTTGCAGACAGAATTTCTGTTGGACTGGAAGCAAGCAACAGGAGTTTGCCATTTGGAGGACCTTTCTCTTTTCCCTATTCTGGAGAATGGGCCGATGTTCTACCGTTTTTTTCCAACGCGTGGAGTCAACGCGGAAGAAGAAATTCTACAGCTCATTAACCAAGCTGAAAAGAGGATTTTTATCGGTACTCCCTACTTCATTCCTCCTGAAAAACTGATGGAAGGACTCTTGAAGGCTATTCAAAGAGGCATCGCTGTATCCATTCTTGTTCCGAACAAGTCGGATCATCCGATTGTGAAGGAGGCTTCACTCCAGTATTTGCATAGACTTCTTGCAGTTGGAGGGACTGTCTATCAATATGAAGAGGGTTTTTTTCATGCGAAAGTCATTTTAATAGACGGACGGATTTGCGATATCGGAACAGCCAATTTTGATTACAGGAGCTTTAGACTGAACTACGAAATTAATTGTTTCATTTACAATCAAGAATTCATTCAGGAAGCTGAAAGAATCGTTCAGGAGGATATCGATCTTTCCAGCAGGTTGTCCTTGGAAGATCTTGTAGATCCACCTTTTTCCTTTCGATTAAAAGGATGGATGGGAATGCTGTTGAAAAGATTTTTATAATAAAAGTAAGGGCACAGCCTTAGGGCACCTTTGATGAGGGTGTTCCACCACAGCCAAGCTACTCATTTCAGTTACATCGTAAAAAACTTTCTTAAATAAACTTTTGTGTGACTGGATGCCTTGCTGGCCGACATCTCATGCGCTTTGGCGTATTTGATGTCGGCCAGGTTTTATTAAGCTTCGCTCGATAAAACCTGTGACAACCGCCGGATTTCAAGCCAGGTTTTTAACACCCATTGAATATAACTACGCATTCACCCCCCACTTACAGAAGTCGGAGATTTCTGCTGAATGAAGTTAAAGCGCCATATCCCTGTGGAGCGCTTCGCTTGCACTAGCACGTCCTGTACGACGGCTGGTTGAAATCCGTAAGCCTGCTTGGCGATAAATCCAAATCTGCGCAACGATTCATCATTTTTTCTCCCTTACATCCAATTTTTAGGAAAATCTCTCATTCTGAATATTTCTCGATGTATATTCAGGCTGGATTAAAAAAGAATTTCGTCGCAGTCTCGCAGGGAACTCCTCCAGTCTTGTCAGATACCACCTTTCCTCCATAAAAAGTAAAAGGAGCGCCTGAACAGCACTCCTTTCCATCAAAAAATATTTACATTTTTTCCGGTGCAGATACGCCCACCAATGTCAGAGCGTTTTTCAATGTGATCTGTGTTGCATTCACTAGTGCAAGACGAGCCTTCGTTTCGTCGAGCTGTTCTTCGTTCAATACTTTTTCAGCATTGTAATAGCTGTGGAAAACAGATGCCAAATCAAAAATATAATTAGTGATACGGTGCGGAATTCTTTTATCAGCTGCTTCCGCAATTACTTGTGGGAATTCACCGAGCTTCTTTAATAGGTCCGTTGATTTTTCGCTGGACAAGAAAGAAAGATCAACATTGATCTTATAGGAAATCCCCTTTTCCTCGGCAGAACGCAGTATGCTGCAAATTCTTGCATGCGCGTACTGAGCGTAATAGACTGGATTATCGTTTGATTCAGCGACAGCCAAATCAAGGTCAAAATCCAAATGCGTATCGCCGCTTCTCATTGCGAAGAAATAACGCACTGCATCCAGTCCAACCATTTCAATCAAGTCAGTCATGGTTACTGCCTTTCCTGACCGCTTGCTCATCTTGACTCTTTCTCCGTCTTTAAACAAGTTGACCAACTGAATGATTTCTACTTCAAGTCTGTTTGGATCAAAGCCCAGCGCTTCGATGGCCGCCCTCATTCTTGGGATGTAACCATGGTGATCAGCACCCCAGATGTTAATTAATTTATCGAATCCACGATTGAATTTATCAAGGTGGTAAGCAATATCCGGTGTAATATATGTGTAACTGCCGTCATTCTTAATTAGCACGCGATCCTTGTCATCGCCAAAATCAGTCGAACGGAACCAGGTCGCATCTTCTTTTTCATACAGATGGCCCTTTTCCTTAAGCACTTCAAGTGTCTCATCTATTTTTCCATTTTCGTACAGCGATGTTTCCGAATACCATACGTCAAAAGCTACACGGAACTGCCCAAGGACATCCTTGAGCTTTTTCAACTCGAACTCCAGGCCATAACTGCGGAAGAAAGCGATGCGATCTTCCTCGCTTTCATGGACATACTTATCGCCATGTTCTTCGGCAAGTCTTTTTCCGATCCCAATGACATCCTCACCGTGATAGCCATCTTCAGGCATCGGCTTGTCAATACCCAGCGCTTGGAAATAACGAGCTTCCACAGAAAGAGCGAGATTATTAATTTGGTTTCCTGCGTCATTGATATAATATTCCCTTGAAACCTCATAGCCTGCTTTATTGAGAATATTACAAAGTGAATCGCCTACCGCAGCGCCACGAGCATGTCCAAGATGGAGATCCCCAGTAGGATTAGCGGAGACAAATTCCACCTGAATCTTCTCGCCTTTGCCTGCATCGGAGCGGCCGTATTCGTCGCCTGCTTCCAAAATCGCTGGAACCAGTTCCGTCAAATAGCTATTATCCATATAAAAATTAATAAAACCTGGTCCGGCAATGTCAATTTTGTCAATGGATGCTTCCGATACATCAAGATGCGCTTTAATCTCTTCAGCAATTGCTCTCGGTGCTTTTTTTGCTATGCGAGCTAACTGCATGGCCATATTAGTAGAATAATCGCCATGAGACTTTTCTTTCGGGGTTTCCAGAATAACTTCTGGTATTTCTTCTTCTGCAGCCAGTCCTGCTTTCAAAATTGCATTCTTAATCTCCTGTTTCAGTGTCTCTTGCTTTTGCTCCACAACGTTCATAGATTTCCAATTTCCTCCCTATACTGTATTTCCATATCATATCTTCCCGCATGAGTACCCTGCATATATAAATCATATCCAAGATTAATACTGCCTTCACATTTATCATCATACTCATAGTGAGCCAGTTTGTTTGTATCCGTGGACAGTAAAAGGCTACCGTACTCACTTGCGTGAGAACCGTTTCTTTGTTCATTCAGCCGGAATTTCATGCGCATATCGATGATCCCTTTTCTGAGAATCGTTGCTTCTTCTTCATTAATTTTTACAAGTGTATGAACTGTTCCTTCTTCCTGAACCTCATCATATTTTAGAAAAACCGCATTGTTCTTTCGGTAATAATTTCCAAACAATATCATTTCAAATGTTTCTTTTTCTCCATCAAGATGAATTTTTGTCGTGAGATGGATCTTAACCGGAGTTTGGACATCAGCCGTCAACGCCGCCACACCCTTTTTATATAATGTAACCTTTTCATTATAGAAAAATTTCGAATGAAAGTCTATGCATGGATTGTATTGAGCAAATCCGAGCGACATTCATTATTTTAGAAGAAGAAAGAAATTCACTGGCTCATGAATAAAATGCCGCCTTTTCTCTCATACTGTTGAGTGAGATTGCTAGAATTCAGGGGGTGAGGAATTGGAAGCGGTGACGGAATCAAAGAAAGGCTGGAGGACATTTCGAGTATTTTCAGTATTGTCGCTTTTGGCTGCGACAGTCATTATTTTAGTGTTATTATCATTCTGGCTGTGGATCAAAATTCTCGGACCACCGCCATTGTCCATTCCCCAATCCACATTATATTACGCTGCTGATGGCTCTGTAATAGGAGAAAGCAACAGCGGGGAAAGAAGATATTGGATTTCACTGGATGAGGTACCTTCACACGTTTCAGAGGCAGTGATTGCAATTGAAGATCGTACTTTTTACAACCACCACGGTTTTGATTTGAAAAGAATTGCTGGTGCCATGGCGGCAAATGTCAAAGCTATGGGGAAAGTTCAAGGAGCAAGTACGATTACACAGCAATATGCTCGAAATTTGTTTTTAACACTTGATAAAACCTGGTCGCGTAAGTTACTGGAAGCTTTTTATACCATCCGTCTTGAAGTGAATTACGATAAAGATGAGATTCTGGAAGGCTATATGAACACTATTTCATTCGGACACGGCGCTTACGGAATTGAAGCCGCCAGTCAGTTTTATTTTGGGAAAAGCGCAAAAGAACTAACGCTTGCGGAGTCGGCCATGCTCGCCGGCATCCCCAAAGGACCCGGAATCTATTCTCCGCTCATTTCCGAAGAAAAGGCCAAGTCCCGACAAAGACTTGTTTTAAGTGCAATGGAAAAAACAGGTGCGATTTCACCAGAAGAAGCAAAAGCCGCTTCGCTGGAGCATCTTTCTTTCATTGGGAAGCATCCTCATCATCAGGCGGAAATGGCTCCTTATTTCTATGATACTGTAAAAAAGGAGTTGAAGGATAAGGCCGGGCTGGACAATAGAAGTATTGCTCTTGGTGGTTTAAGAGTATACACTGCCCTTGATGTGAAACAACAAAAAATTGCTGAAGAAGTCGTAAGTGGAACGATTTCGGAAACATCTGATATCCAAGCGGGCTTTGCCGCAATGGACCCAGAAACCGGCCATGTAACAGCCTTGGTTGGCGGCAGGAACTACCAAAACAGTTCTTTTAATAGGGCGACTCAGGCTGTAAGGCAACCAGGCTCAACGCTAAAGCCGCTTCTCTACTATGCTGCATTGGAGCATGGTTTTACTCCATCAACTATATTGCGAAGTGAGCCAACGACTTTCAAGTTTAAAGATGGACAATCTGAGTATACACCGCATAACTATAACAACCAATACGCAAATGGAGAGGTCACAATGGCTCAGGCACTCGCTTTATCTGATAATGTATATGCTGTTAAAACTCATCTGTTTCTTGGACAAAATGTCCTTGTTGATACAATTCGCAAGCTAGGTATTTCCACAAAGATGAAGGAGGTCCCTTCTCTTGCTTTAGGAACATCCGGAGTCAAACCGATTGAGTTGCTTAATGCTTATAGCATTGTAGCGAATGGCGGGAAGAAAGTAGAGCCTGTTTTCATCATTCGAGTGGAGGATTTCCGTGGCAAAGTCATCTATGAGGCACCGAAAATCAAAGAGCAGGTACTGGAACCAGAGATTGCCTTTGTTTTAAGCCATATGATGACAGGTATGTTTGATCCAAAATTAAATGGATACGCAACAGTTACCGGGGAATCCATAGTAAATCACATGAGCCGGGAGTATGCGGGAAAATCCGGTTCTACTAACTCAGATAGCTGGATGGTGGGTTTTACGCCAAAATTGGCTTCCATCGTGTGGACAGGATATGATAAAGGAAAAGAAATCACGTTAACGGCAGATAAATTATATGCAAAAAATATCTGGATTCGCTTCATGGAGCGCGCATTGGAAGGTCAGGACGAAAAGGAACAAGCCTTCTCTCCCCCAGCCAAAGTAATTGCCGTACCTATTGATCCGGTCAACGGCAAAAAAGCGACGAACTCATGCCCTGTTTTCCGGCTGACCTATTTTGTAAAAGGAACAGAGCCTGCAGAATTTTGTACAGACCATCTGCACAAGCATGATAAGGAGCCCACCCCGCATCGTAAAGAAAAGAAAAAACGATGGTGGCAGCGAATATTTTAATAAACAATAGCATGGAGCCCCCTCAAGAATGAGGGGGCTCCACTTCGGTCTGCTCGCGATAATTGTGGATTTTCAAGATGATCGTGCGAAATATCCTATTATCGTGCGATAGTCTAAATAATCGTGCGAAAAACAGTTTTATCGTGCGAAACTGGCTCTTGATCGTACGAACTCATTTATCGCACATCTCCTTTTGCTTAGCTTGCTTTTCCAGTAAACTGGCTTTCATACAAGTCAGCATAGAAACCATTAAGTTTCATCAATTCTTCATGTGACCCTTTTTCAATGATATCGCCGTCTTTCATTACTAGGATGATATCCGCATCTCGGATCGTGGAAAGCCTGTGAGCTATAACAAAGCTTGTTCGGCCTGCCATCAATTTGTTCATAGCACGTTGGATATTCATTTCCGTTCTAGTATCGACGCTGCTGGTCGCTTCATCGAGAATCAATATTTTCGGGTCAGATAAAATGGCTCTTGCGATTGTTAGCAACTGCCGCTGTCCTTGTGAGATGTTTGAAGCGTCTTCTCCTAAAATAGTCTCGTAACCATCAGGAAGCGTTCGGATAAAATCATCAGCGTAGGCACTTTTAGCTGCTTGAATAATCTCTTCATAGTTTGCCCCTTCGCGCCCATAAGCAATATTATCCTTGATTGTACCGTTGAAAAGCCATGTATCCTGAAGAACCATTGCAAACATAGAACGCGCCTGCTCCCGAGAAAGACTGTTGATATCAACCCCGTCTATCAAAATTCGTCCGTTATCCAATTCATAAAACCTCATCAACAGATTGATAATCGTTGTTTTTCCTGCTCCTGTCGGCCCGACAATCGCAATGGTTTGACCCGGTTCAACATTCAGAGTTAAATCCTTAATAATCGGTTTGTCTTTTTCATAACTGAAACGAACATGCTCAAATTCAATTTTTCCCTTCAACTCTTCTAAATTGACTTGAGCAGGCACTTCCTTCCGCTCCTCTTCTTCATCTAACAGATGAAATACCCGCTCTGCCGAGGCTAGCGCCGTTTGAATCATGTTCGCAATACCAGCTGCCTGCGTCATCGGTTGCGTTAATTGCTGTGAGTACTGAATAAATGCCTGAACATCACCAATCCGGATACTGCCGTTTAAGACGAGCAATCCTCCGCCAATACTGACGAAAACATAACCCAGATTTCCAACAAAGTTCATGAGCGGCATCATAATTCCGCTTATAAATTGTGCCCGCCAGCCAGATTGATAGAGGCGCTCGTTGATTTCATCAAACTTCTTGATAGCTGCTTTTTCATGTCCATACGCTCTGACAACTTGATGCCCCGAAAACATTTCTTCAATGTGCCCATTTACATCACCCAGTTCCTTTTGCTGATTGACAAAATGCTTCTGAGAAAATGAGGCTACAAATCGAATGACCAGCGCACTCAAAGGAAAAGTAACCAAGACTACAAGCATTAACACCGGGCTGATTACAAACATCATAATCAGCGTTCCAATAATTGCAATCAAGGAGGTGATGATTTGGGACAGCGCCTGCTGGATTGAGTTGTTAATATTATCTATATCATTGATGGCTCTGCTTAAAATATCGCCGTGCGGATGCCGATCATAGTAGCTTAAAGGCATCCTGGCCAACTTTTCATAGACTTCTTTCCTCATTTCAGCGGTGGTTTTCTGTGATACCCCCGCCATCAAATATTGCTGTAAATAAGTGAATGCCGCTGATATGACATACAGGATTAGCAGTGTAATCAGTAATTCCTGTAAAAAAGTGAAATCAATACTGGTTCCTTTTGTGACACTTGAAAAGATCGAAGAAGTCGCATCCCCCAGCAGCTTAGGTGTAATGACATTGAACAAAGTGGACAAAATAGCTGCTATGGCAACAAGCAATAGCTGGTATTTCCGAGGCTTTAAATAACCTGCCAATCTTTTTAGCGTCTTTTTGAATTCTTTTGGTTTTTCCCCTGGAGCAATCCCGTGTCCAGGTCCCCCGCCGGGCCTTGGATGAACTCCTCCTGCACGTTGTTTGCTCATGCCCCTTCCTCCTCTGCACGCTGCGAGGATACAATTTCCTGGTAGATGCGGTTTTCCGCCAGCAGCTCTTGATGGGTCCCTATGCCTGCGATTTGTCCTTCTTCCAGAACAATAATTTGATCAGCATCCGTAACGGTGCTGACTCTCTGTGCCACTAAAATAATAGTTGCATCCTTTGTTATTTTTGTCAGCTCGGCCCTCAATTTTGCATCCGTTTTATAGTCCAAAGCCGAGAAGCTATCATCAAAGAGATAAATTTCAGGTTTTCTAATTAAAGCGCGAGCAATCGACAGACGCTGTTTTTGACCTCCTGACAAGTTCGCCCCTGCCTGCTCAACCATTAAATTGACTCCCTCTTGTTTCTCTTTTATAAATTCGGTCGCCTGTGAAATATCGAGTGCTTCCCACATCTCTTCCTCATTGGCTACCTCATTACCGTATTGCAGATTTTCCGCAACGGTCCCACTGAATAAAGCAGCTTTTTGCGGAACATAGCCAATCTTTTCTCTTAACGCTTCCTGCGGCATATCTCTTACATCGACACCATCGACCAAAACAGAGCCTTGTTCCACATCATAAAATCTAGGAATCAATTTAATAAGAGTCGATTTTCCTGACCCTGTACTTCCAATAATCGCTGTAGTTTTTCCCTTTTCAGCAGTAAAAGAAAGACGTTGAAGAACCGGTTTTTCCGCACCAGCATATCGGAACGTAACATCTCTGAATTCTATAGTTCCAGGCTCACCTTGCTCACTCCTCGGGTGCTCTGGATCAGCTATATCATTTTCCATTTTCAGTACTTCATTAATTCGATCCATAGAAGCTTTTGCACGAGGGATCATAATAAATCCAAATGACAGCATAATAAGCGACATTAATATCATCATGGAGTACTGCAAGAAAGCCATTAGATTTCCGACTTGCATAATTTCCTGATCAATCCGAACAGCTCCAAACCACACAATCGCAACGCTTGTAAAATTCATGACAATCATCATGACAGGAAAAAGTACAGCCATCATCTTATTTACTTTGATTCCAGTATCGCGAAAGTCAAAGTTTGCAGTATCAAAACGCTCTTTCTCATGAGGTTCATTATTAAAAGCGCGGATTACCCTGACTCCGGTTAAATTCTCACGTACAATCAAGTTTAATTTGTCTGTCTTCTTCTGTAATGAAACAAATAAAGGAATGGCTTTTCTCGAAATAACAAAAATCAGAAGTGCCAGCAACGGAAGGGCGCCCAAAAAGACAATGGATAAACCCGGCTCTCTTGTAACAGCCATAATGATGCCGCCAATCAACATCAATGGCGCCCTTGTCATCATCCGCAAAATCATATTCAAAACATCCTGCACCTGTTTTACATCATTTGTTGATCTAGTAATTAATGATGCGGTGCCGATTTTATCAAAAGCCTGCAAGGAGAAATTTTCTACATTAACAAACAGACTGCGCCTTATATCTCTTCCAAAGCCTAGAGCAGTTTTGGATGCAAAAAAAGAAACCCCAGTCATCAGAATGATGGCGACCAAGGCGAAAACCAACATGAGACCGCCGGTTTTCAATATATAGGACATATCACCATTGACAATTCCAATGTCAACAACATTAGCCATTAATGTTGGAAGGAGCAGTTCAAGCATGATCCCTCCAAGGGTCAACAATATAACTGCAAGGATATATACAGAATACGGTTTTATATGCTTAATCATTCAATAGTCACTTCCCGTATTGATTTGTGTACTTAATCATAACTTTTATCAAGCTGAAAAACTACTTTTTCAAAAAGATTTCTTCCGTTAAAAAACAAAAAACCTGAGGTGTGCGGCCTCAAGTTTTTTGTTGATTAGCGAAAGTATCCACTAAGACGACTTTGCTATTCATTGTCCAGCTTCGAGCGCCAACGACTAGCGTACTTCGAGGCTCTTCCTACGATAAGTCAACATCGACTCGCTTTTGGCTCGTCGTGTTTCCTTTATCTCGTCAGATCCTCTCCAGTCCGTACGTCGCTAAACGGCGCCCTTCGCCTTTCTTTGTCCAGCTTCGAGCGCCAACGACTAGCGTACTTCGAGGCTCTTCCTACGATAAGTCAACATCGACTCGCTTTTGG
>NZ_JACSPV010000006.1:0-20765 GCF_014836955.1 Bacillus norwichensis | reverse complement strand
CTCGTCGTGTTTCCTTTATCTCGTCAGATCCTCTCCAGTCCGTACGTCGTTAAACGGCGCCCTTCGCCTTTCTTTGTCCCAGTTTGCCGTGCAAACTATATTAAGTTTACTTACTTTCCCATTAATCGGCAAGATGGCAATGTTCCTTTTTGACAACTGTCATAGATTGTTCAAATTTCCATCAGAATTTGACAATTATTTCCAAAAATTACTTCTTGAATTCTTCTTTCAATTCTGTACTGGAGCGCTCCCACATACCTTCATCATGACTTTTCAGGAAATCCGCAAGGACTTCTCGGGACTTAGCATCCATGTTGTGAACGATCACTTTTCCTTTCATCGCCTTGTCCATATGATTGACATGTTCCGGCATTGACTTGTAGCCACGTCGGGCCGGCCGGTTGATATCTAATTCACATGCGGTTACGCCCGCATAATAAGGGCCATCTTCTTTGATATCGACCGCAACCCATATAACCCAATATTTCTTCGCCCCTTCTTCAGGGAATTCGCTACGGTCTTTTACATATTTAACTCCACGCTCAATTTTACTCCGGGCATGCATCGCCTGCTCTTCGATCCACGCCTCCCCCTCTTCCACATCAAGCATAATTGGAGTGATATTTTCCAAGCTTAGGGACCCAACCCCATATCCTTTATGCCCCATAGTTGGATTATCTTTTATAATATTAAATTCCATCTTCTTCTTTTTTTGTTCCATACAACATTTCCTCCCTTTTTCTCAACTTAAAAACATAGCAAATACACTTTGTATGCTGTTAACAAAAAACGGGACGACTGTATTCAATATCGGCCTGATTGTATAATGCGATAACGGTGTAATCACCAATATTAAAAATATAAGTGAGCCGTACTGCTCATACTGTGTCATTTTTGCTCTAAGTGACGGCGAGACCAAATCCTCTATAATTCTATAGCCGTCAAGAGGCGGAACTGGCAGTAAATTAAAGACAAATAGCAGGACATTCATCCACACAAACAAATTGAAAAACTGAGTAACAAAGATCGGTAACTGTCCCGCCATGTCTGTTACCATTAATATAACAAAATAGCCGTACCCAAAACCGCTAAAGCAAAATTGCTGATTGGCCCCATCAATGAAACAATGATGCCCGCCAGCCGCGGATTCTTAAAGTGATAACGATTGACAGGGACCGGCCGTGCCCAGCCAAATCCTGCAATAAAAATCAAGAGCGTTCCAATCGGATCCAAATGCTGCATCGGATTCAAGGTAAGCCTTCCCTGATCCTTTGCTGTCGGATCACCAAATTTATATGCCGTAAAGGCATGTGCGAATTCATGTACCGTGAATGCAATTAATAACACAGCCGCTACAAGCGGAATTTGTTCCAATGGGAACGCAAGAAATCTCTCCACATATCCAGCCCCTTTATCTATCTGGCTACAGCCCCATCTTCCCAGGAATGAAAATACCTAGATTAGTGCGCCTTCGCCTTTCTTATCATTCTTGTCTTTGATCCATTATACAAAATTATTCCATGTCGCTCATTCCAAACGTCTGTTTCTTGCCCCTCTCAAAAAAAAAGAATACAATTTCTATGTACAACAAGCAAAGGAGGAATCATATATGCCTATTATAACTGTAAAAATGTTCGAAGGACGTACAGACGATCAGAAGAAAGCGCTTGTAGAAAAAGTGACTGATGCGGTTGTGGAAACAACTGGTGCATCTAAAGAAGCTGTGACCATCGTAATTGAAGAAATGACAAAAAACAATTATGCCGTTGCCGGCAAAAGAGCTTCTGACGATTAAAAAAGTCGTTTGCGTCACTTCAATACAAAACTAAAGTCTTTCTTCACTAGCATTCCCCAGACAGCCTGTCCATCTGCAAGCTCAAGCAGCGGCCTGACGCTGCACCTGCAATAGGCCATCCTGTTCGTCGAAGCTAGACCTATAATAAATCCTTAAAAGACAGCCTGTCCGCATTTAATGCGAATAAGCTGTCTTTTTTAATGTTTCAATGTATTGATACGCTTCATCAATTTCCTCTTCGGAATAATTTTGCTTTCTTTTCAATTCTGCAACCTTTTCTATGACTTCATCTTTGGTAAGTTCCTCAAAGTACATGACCGTTGATACAAGTTCAAGAAAACGGGAACTTTGCGCATTCATGTCAATTAAGCATTCTCTCAATTGGGGGATATCCATTGATTCCGATTCAAAAAATTCACTCCCGGCAGAAGTGATGGTGTAGCGGTATTGACTGTATCCGCCTTTATCCTCTTTCACCTCTTCAATGAATCCAAAATTGCATAATTCTTCAACCCTTAATGTCAACTCTTCTGAGTAAGGGCCATAAAAATGAAATTGGAACTTTTCCTGAAACGGAAATTTCATTTTTTTGGCGATAAAAACCATTTTTTGCAGCTTTTTCCTTCCAGTGATTTCCCCTGCCAGGGCAAAAATACTCATTAATTTTTGATGATCATGCAGCATAACTCTTGCTCAACCCCCGCTATCTATTTTTTCAATGGATAGTTTAAAATTTTTTCAGAATGGAAAGGATCTGTTGCTTTAGCTCCCGATTCTCCGAATCATCCAGCAAAATATCTTCCGGATAATACAATTTGTGATCCGTTCTTCTTTTTCCGGAAATGGCTTGGACGATCGACGACTCTCTGGAAAGCTCAGAAAGTTCTCCATTCGGCATCAATAAATGGATTGGAAGTCTCTCTTCTTCCTCTCCCGGTCGATAAAAATCATACGGCAAATCAGAAGAAGAATCAACAGCAAGATAATACTCCGGATTAATTCCTGCTTTCCGAAATAATTCCTCAAGCTCTCTTAATGTCCTATATTGCTCGGCTGGATCAAATTCAACATATTTAAACAGATGACGGTCCATAAATCTCCGGCACAAATCACGCAAAATGAGATCTTCTTCCTCTTCCCACATATGGAAATAATATAGAATCACCGGTTCATCCAGCTTGATATAATCTTGAAGCGTCACATTTTCTTCAAATAATGACCTAAAATGAACAGGCTCTTTTTTAAATGGATAATTATCCCGGAATAAAGCCTTCACACGCTGGAGGATCTTAGTTAAAATTACTTCGGCGCTGCGAGTGACAGGGTGGAAATAGACTTGCCAGTACATCTGATAGCGACTCATGATGTAGTCTTCCACCGCATGCATCCCACTTGATTTAAAAACAACATGATCTTCTTTGGGCCTCATAACACGCATAATTCTTTGCATATCGAAGTGTCCGTAACTGACACCAGTGAAATAAGCATCCCTTTGTAAGTAATCCATTCGATCCGCATCAATTTGGCTCGAAATCAAGCTTACCACCAGCTTGTCATGATAAGTTTTGCTTATCACCTCAGCTACCCTTTGCGGAAAATCGGGACTGACGGATTGAAGAACCTTGTTTACTTCCGTATCTTCAAGAATAATTTTCTTTGTAAAATGCTCATGATCTAAATCAAATACTTTTTCAAAGGAATGGGAAAACGGGCCATGCCCTAAATCGTGCAACAGCGCAGCACAAAGAGAGAGCATCCTCTCGCCCTTATTCCAATCAGGCTGCCCTTCAAATACTTCATCTATGATTTGCCTGACAACCTCATACACGCCAAGCGAATGGCTGAATCGGCTGTGCTCGGCTCCATGAAATGTCAAATAGGTTGTTCCGAGCTGTTTAATGCGCCGAAGCCGCTGAAATTCTCTTGTACCGATGAGATCCCAGATGAGCTTATCTCTGACGTGGACATATCCATGAACAGGATCTTTAAATACTTTTTCCTCACTTAACTTGATGCTGGCATCAATCATCAGCTTCCCTCTTCCTATCTATCATGTTTCTATTATACCGGCTTTCCATAATGAAAGAAAGGAATGGTCTGAACACTTTTTACGAACTCCGGATTCATAATCTCATTAAAAACTATCATTTTTTTGCCATATTGGTATAAAAAATGATTGGATTGTACATCCTTTAATTAATAACTATTTTGAAAAGGGAGTTGATTCATATGAAAACACGTCAGGATGCCTGGACGGAAGAAAATGATTTGTTATTGGCGGAAACAGTTTTGCGCCATGTCCGTGAAGGTAGCACACAATTGAATGCATTTGAAGAGGTAGGTGACAGATTGAATAGGACATCCGCAGCCTGCGGTTTCAGATGGAATGCAGTTGTTCGACAACAATATGAGAAAGCACTTGATTTAGCCAAGAAGCAACGCAAACAAAAACAGCGTTTGCTTGGAAAGGATCAAGGCGGAAAGAAAAAACTGTTGTATCAGCCGCCGGCTCCGTCATTGCAGGGCTTTCAAGCACCTGTTTTGGAAGACAGCAATGACAATATGGAGATGGAAATACCATTGGAAAATAATAATGACAACCTTATGGCCGAATTTGCATCTGAAGTTGGTACACTATTACCTTCTTTCACAGAAGAACAAAATTCACCAGAACTAAACCTTGGGCAAATCATCGCTTATCTTCAGCAGATGCATCACTCAGAATTTAATACGGATGTCTTAAGAAACGAGAATGCAAGATTGAAAAAAGAAGTAAATGGTTTATTAGAAGAAAATAAACAATTAAAGGAAAAAGTTGGAAAGCTTGAAGACAGTTCCGTGACAATGCAGGAAGACTACGAGACACTTATGAAAATCTTAAACCGTGCAAGAAAACTAGTCCTCTTTGATGAAGAGGAGCGCTCGGCATCTACTTTTAAGATGGACCGCAACGGGAACTTGGAGAAACTGGCGGAGTGATAGAGAAGCGACCTTGAGCTCCCGCCATCTGAAACTAGACAATAGTCTCTTTGGAGACAAAGGAAAACGGAATGCGAGATGCTTGCTTATCGTAACAAAGTAGATGAGTGCGGCAACGATTGGCTTAATCCTTACGCCGAGGGCACTCGGCCGCCACATCTTGTGTCTTCAGCGACTTGTACTTCCTATACTTCGGCAGGCTCAAATGTTTTGATTCTGAAATCAGATTAACCAAACGAAGAATCATGCTCTTACCGGCGCCGAGCCAAAGCGCTTCACATATATAAAGGCCTGGCATTTCATTCGAATGCCAGGCCTCAAATTATGTAAATACTCGTTTATTTCGTTCAATCATTCGCTCATAGTGAACCAGATACAGTTCCAGCTCATCTCCTCGGAGCTGGCTTGTATATATTTCATCACTAACATTCTTCAGCACTTTCAAAAGTCGAAGCATCGTTTGATGAATCGTTAATTCCGTACCCAGTAATTCGGACAGTGAAGCCATCACTTCAGGACGTACTTCCGGGAATACAACCTTTTGAGATTCACGAAATCTGGCACGTTCGTAAAATCCCCGAACTAATTCAGCCCGACCCTGTCCGCTTCCATTCACACAGAGATATACCTGAACAGCTACTCCTTTGCGTATCCGCCGCTGGGAAATCCCTGCAAATTTTTTTCCGTCGATACTTAAGTCATAGCTTCCGGGGCAATAAGACCCGACAATTTCACGTGCCACTATGCGGCAATTGAAATCTTCGAACATAAGCCGAATGAGCTCCCACATCGTATCATAGCCCCGATTGATGTCAATTCCCTTTTCCGTATCCGGAAAAATCAAAGAGATATTAAGCACCCCTTCATCCAAAATGACAGCAAGACCACCCGAATTTCGGACAATCCACTCTACATTATTTTCTTCCAAAAAATCCAGTCCATCCGCAAGTGCAGGCAGCTTTGTATCTTGAATTCCCAGAACTACTGTGCTCGGATGAACCCATGTTCGTACCACAGCAGGAGAGCTACCGCTTCCGACCGATTGGCAAAGCGTATCGTCAATCGCAAAGGATTGAAGTGCATGAAATTGCGGATTGAGATTTGACTGATCAATGATCCGCCATTTCTCCTGGTGTAAAAGTGATTGATTTTCGCCCATCGGCTGATCCCCTTTTTCTTCCATTATTACCCTAATACGACTTCTTCAAAATGAGTTACAAAACCTTGGTTTAAAAGCGGAATGTATGCTTTTAAATATATAATCAGCAAGACACAAACCGACACAGATTTTGATTTCATGACTTTTTGAATTTCTTCTAGATGGATTGCATAGCTGTTATGAGAGCTAAACGGTACACGTCTTCTTCACTGCATCCCCGTGAAAGATCGTTCACAGGAGCATTCAAGCCCTGAAGGATTGGGCCTACTGCTTCATAACCCCCTAATCGCTGTGCAATTTTATAGCCAATATTCCCTGCCTCAAGACTTGGAAAAACAAAAATATTTGCATTCCCCTGTAAATCCGATTCCGGTGCCTTCTTTTGGGCAACAGCTGGTACAAAAGCAGCGTCGAATTGTAATTCGCCATCAAGGACAAGATCAGGGTCAATTTCTCTTGCTATTTGTACAGAGTCGGAGACCCTTTCTGTTTCCTCTGAAACTGCCGAACCCTTTGTAGAGAAACTGAGCATAGCTACTCTTGGTTCGATGTCAAACATTCGGGCAGTTTTTGCACTTTCTATGGCTATTTCAGCCAGATCCTGACTGTCCGGTGCAATATTAATTGCACAGTCAGCAAAAACAAACTTATCTTCTCCTTTTGCCATTAGGAATGCGCCGGATGTTTTACCGACTCCTTCCTTCATTTTAATAATTTGAAGTGCCGGGCGGACAGTGTCAGCCGTTGAATGTGCCGCTCCACTTACAAGGCCGTTTGCTTTATCAAGGAAGACAAGCATGGTTCCAAAATAGTTTGGCTCCAGCAAAATCTCTGCAGCTTCTCCCACAGTCACCTTTCCTTCTCTTTGCTCAATAAAAGCTTGAATCATTTCATCCATGCCGACATAAATGTTCGGGTCGTATATTTCCATTTTTTCGAGTGATATTTCCATTGCCCGTGCACGATCTTGGATTTCATCCATATTCCCAACCAGCACAGGGGTCAGGACATCATCGTTTGCAAGTCTGCCAGCTGCAGACAGGATCCGGGAATCCGTGGCTTCCGGAAAAACTATTTTTCGATCCCATCCGGATACTTTCGTTCTTAGCTCATTGAATAAATCTTCAACCGGATCGACTTTTATTCGTTCTCGCCTGGATGCTCTTGTTTTCAAATCACTAAAAAGTTTATCCACACCAACCAGCCTCCATATTAATCGCTCTTTTTTTCATACCAATATTGAAATTATCTCATATTTTATTCTCTGCGCCCAATGTTTGCCTTTCGTGTCATATTTTTTAACAATCGTCTTGAAAAAGGAGGTTATGGATAAACTGTGCTATAGTAATAAAAGAATGAATTTGTATAGGAGTGATTGTTGTGAGTGAACCAGCACAAACACTGGATGGTTGGTATGCACTGCATGATTTCCGGACAATCAATTGGGCGTCTTGGAAGTTGTTGTCAACCGATGAACGGCAAGCAGCCATTCATGAATTCAAGCAATACCTTGCAAAACTTGATGAAGCCCAAGATAGAAAAGAAGGAAGCCATGCTCTTTATACGATCGTCGGACAAAAAGCTGATTTTATGCTAATGATTCTACGTCCTACGATGAAAGAGCTAAATGAACTCGAAAATGAATTCAACAAGCTGACAATTGCAGATTATACACTTCCTGCTTATTCGTATGTGTCGGTTGTCGAGTTGAGCAGCTATCTTGCTGGCGATTCTGATGAAGATCCATACGAAAACCCATATGTACGTTCACGTCTTTATCCAATACTTCCTAAAACAGATTATGTCTGCTTCTACCCAATGGATAAGCGCCGTGAAGGCAATGATAACTGGTACATGCTTTCAATGGAAGAAAGGAAAGACCTCATGTACAGCCATGGCATGATCGGACGGCAATATGCGGGGAAAGTCAAGCAGATTATCACTGGTTCCGTCGGGTTCGATGATTACGAGTGGGGTGTCACCCTCTTTGCAGATGACGTTCTCCAATTCAAAAAGCTTGTCTACGAAATGCGATTTGATGAAGTAAGTGCCCGCTATGGTGAATTTGGCGAATTCTTCGTAGGTCACTTACTAGAAGACAGCGGTCTTAATCGATTTTTGTATGTGTAAAAAAGCAAAAATCCTTTTTTAGCAATATACGAATCTGACAGCTTCTAACTGAATACAAAGCTTAAAATCCTCCTCAGGAGGATTTTTTTTATGATATCTTCAAGAATGAACCAACTTCCTTCCGCATAATATGAAAAGTAGAATGAACCTATTTTGTCAAGTTCATTTAGATATGTGAAGGAGGAAATGCTTTGGCTAAGCCCACTAATTCTCAACAGCCTGCTGGTTTTTATCCACAAACCCAAATGCCATACGGCCAGCAAAACCCTTATTATGGAATGCAGCCGCCATATACCCCCCCACCAGTTCAGGCACCAATTCAGCCACCTGTTCAACCACCTGTGGGAGTGGCCGGGGAAGCAGGCGGAATAAACGTTCCCGGTATGCTGCCAATCGAGGAATCATATATTGAAAATATTCTGCGGTTGAATAAAGGAAAGTTAGTTGAAGTTTTTACAACGTTTGAAAACAACAGAGAGTGGAATGCAAAAGTGTTTAAAGGGTTAATTGAGGCAGCGGGGCGAGACCATCTGATTCTGAGTGATCCGCAAACAGGGGACAGATATTTGATTCCGATGGTTTATGTAGACTACGTTACATTCAACGAACCAATAGATTATGAGTATCAATTTCCTGGCGCTGTTGCAAGGTATGCACCACGTTAAGAATGCTCATAAACAGCGTTTTACAGTAGCCCCACTCTCGAAAAAACCTCATCCCTATAGAATGAGGTTTTTTCGATTATAAATGTTTTGCCGCAAATACAATTAATAGTACCCAAGATATGAGGAAAGCAACTCCTCCAAATGGTGTAACGGCCCCAAGCACTTTGATTCCGGATAATGTTAGTACATAGAGACTGCCAGAGAACAAGATGATTCCAATCAACATTAGCCAACCAGACCAGTTCAACAAGGAGCCTGGAGATACATTTCCAGAAATAATTCCAATAGCAATCAATCCCAACGCGTGGTACATCTGGTATTTGACCCCTGTTTCCCACGTTTCCAGATATTTTGGTTCCACTTTGCCTTCCAGCCCATGCGCTCCAAATGCACCCAATGCAACTGCAAGAAATGCATTGATTGCCCCAATGATGATAAACAGTTTCATCTCAACACCCTCTTTTTCTGTTAAAAATCAAAAATAGAATCGCCATCATCATGTTGATTATCATTATTGCCGATTGGAGGAGATCCCTCTTTCGAGATCGGCACATTATGTTCCTTCATTACTTGCGGTTGCTCCTTCTGAATAACTTTTCTTGTATCCAATGCCAACTCTGTAAGAGCTTTGACTGCAAATAAATGACCGCGCACCTGTTCATCGTCCTTAGACGCTCTTGCCTTTTTGAGTTCGGATTCCATCTTCGTGATAAGAGCCTCATATGTAATATGCATAACGTGAGCTCCAGCCTTTCTTTTCCTTACTTCTACACGTAAACATCCTACACTGTATTCTTTTTTTACCTTAAGATTTTCTTGCCCTTAAATATCATACCATCGTTAAGCTAAAATTACATTTCTGCTCTCCAGCAGATAAGATTATTCTCTCAATCCTTATCAAGGATGCGGAGGAGAATTCATCGTTTTTCTTGCGGTTTAATTAATCAAGGTTCCACATATCTTTATATTCCTTACTCATTTATATTGCTTAAACGGCTATCAAAAAATGTTTTTTGGTTCACACCAACTTAATCAAATATCTGAAATTTGCCAGTTAATCGGTTTTTCACCCAACTCCAAGAGACGCTCATTTGTTCTCGAAAATGGACGACTACCAAAAAAACCTCTGTTTGCCGAAAATGGGCTCGGATGTGGAGACTTGATGATCGTGTGTTTCGTAGTATCTATTAAACGAATTTTTTCCTGAGCAGGTTTCCCCCACAAGATAAAAATTACAGGCGTTTCCCGCTCATTGACCAAGGAAATCACTTTATCCGTAAAGATCTCCCAGCCTTTTCCCCTATGCGAATGCGCTTGGCTGGCCCTAACTGTCAAAACTGTGTTTAACAGCAAGACTCCTTCATCAGCCCATTTCACAAGACAGCCATTGTTCGGAATTCGGCACCCTGCATCATCCTGCAATTCTTTGAAAATATTGTTAAGAGATGGCGGGGTTTTCACACCAGGTTTTACCGAAAAGCTGAGACCGTGTGCCTGCCCATGACCATGGTACGGGTCCTGTCCTAACAGCACAACTTTGACTTTGTGAAAGGGAGTGAGTTTTAACGAATTAAATATATCATGCATGGAGGGATAAATGGTCTCTTCCATATACTCTTTTTTTAAAAACTCCCTTAACTTCAAATAATACGGTTTCTGAAACTCTTCCTCCAAAAGAGGTGCCCAATCATTATCTAGTATTTTTTTAGCCACGTACATCACTCCTTCTCTCGAATTATATCACGTCTAATATTAATGTTTTCGCACGAATAAATGAATTTAACGAACTCCTAATAGAAGTCCCGAATGAGTGCTCAAGCTGGCACTTGGTGCAAAGAAGTCATACTCACAAAGAATCCCCCGTAATCGCGGGGGATGTTACATTTTATCTCCAGAAAATAATGCTCTCGACTTAACAATCCAAGTGATAAAGCCAATAGCTAGAAGAATGAGATAGGCTTCCACAACAAAGATATTGATGATGCCCTTTTGATATAAGGCTGCTGGAAAATCTATCACAGCATGAAGAAGGATGGCATAAAGCAGATAGGTTTTTTTCCCTTTTTTTATACCATACAGAACAAGAATGGATAAACCCATATGAATCGTTAAAGATCCCAGCCTTTCAATTCCCGCAAAGAGCTGGATGAAGGAGGCTGAACCAGTCAATTGCTCATAAATGGGTGCCAATGCCTCTGCAGCTGCACCCGTGATAAATACATCATATGATCCATTGTTGATCATAACGGCAAAAACTATCATGACCACACTGTTGATCCCTACAATGAGAATGGCTTCAATACCTCCGTGGCCAAGCCCAAAAGCCAGGCCATCCTTCCATTCTCTATGCTTTTTTAAAGCATATTTCATCATGATATATCTGCCAGTTTCTTCGAAAATTCCTGCCATTAATCCACCATACAGCATGTAAAGCCATGGATTTTCCAAAAGAGCCCTCGTCGATTTGTTCCATTCCAGAAAGAAGGCGTGACAAAGTTGCTCCAAGATAAAGGCAAACACAAAAAAGGTTAACACGCCGAAGAAAAACACTTTGATGGATATATTAAACTTCTTTTTAAAAATAATAAGCAAAACAATCGGTGTCACAACCGCAACAACCAGAGAGATAATGAAAGATGCGATGGTAAATGATGGAACCAGCATAATCTCCCCTTTCTATTTAGCCCACAAGAGAATGGTAGATTTTCCGGGCTTCATTTAAATCTTTCGTACCATGAATCAATGCGCGACCATCCTTAAAGAACACAGCCTTAGCTCCATCTTTTTCCACAGAAATCAAAAATGGATTACCACCGACTGCAAGACCCGCGGAACGCCATTGATCAATCAATCGCTTTAATGGAAGATCTCCGTTATGGGCGGGCCGTATTTGAACCGTGTCACGTCCGCACAGTACAGCCGCCTTCATTTCCTGGTCTGATTGCAAAAATGGATATTCCGGACTCTCTCCACATGATAGACAGCCGCTTTCTTTCAAAGCATCTGCTTTCAAAGATAAGTATTCATTTTCCCACAGATCAAAAGATATATATGTTTTTCTGACAGCGTTCATATCCCCTGAAAGAATCTTCAGCGCCTCTGCTCCTTGATGAGCCGTGACCATTTGAACAGCCGGTGCAATAATACCGACTGTATCGCAAGTCTGTCCTTGAATGGGCAGTTTCTTAATCAGACAATGGAGACACGGGGTCTGGCGAGGAACAATTGTAAAAGTCATCCCGAAGCTTCCCACACAGGAGCCGAACACATACGGAATTCGGTATTTCTGAGCGATGTCATTCATTAAAAAGCGCGTTTCAAAATTATCAGTTCCATCCACTAAAAGATCTACGTCTTCTATTAAACCTTCCAGCAGCACAGCATCTGCCTGTGCGACAATCGCCTCTACTTCCACCTGGCTGTTGATGTTTTCCAGCCTCTCCTTTGCAGCTTCCGCTTTCGGCCATTGTCCTTCGGCATCTTTTTCGGTAAAAAGATGCTGTCGCTGCAAATTGCTCCTATCAACATAATCCCGGTCAATAAGCGTCAGTTTTCTTACTCCTGCCCTAGCCAGCAATTCGGATGTATGGGTTCCAAGTGCTCCCACTCCTACGATAAGCACATGTTTTTTTCCAATCTCTTTCTGACCTTCAATACCGATCGGCTTAAAAAGCATCTGTCTAGAATAACGCTCCATTTGAAAGTCCATCCGCATCAACCTCCGCTGACCGGCGGAATCAGAGCAATGTTATCTTTTTCTTCAATAATCCAATCGTCTCTTACAAATTCTTCGTTGACAGCAATCATAATGCCATCCAAGTTTCCCAATGGGGTTTCTTTTTCTAGGAAGCTGCGAAGTTCACCAACTGTTTTTCCTGAAGCTTCCAGTTCTATTGATCCTTTACCTATTTCCTCTTTCAATTGGGCAAAAAACATGATCTTATTCAAGTAAATCACCTTCCTCCGGCTTTCCTTCTTCATATTCTTTTGTACCCTGCTGATTTCCGATCCACTTTTCTCCATCTTCCCAATGCTCTTTTTTCCAAATTGGGACCAGCTCCTTCACTCTTTCAAGTGCATAACGATTCGCTTCGTACGCTTCCGGACGATGAGGAGAAGACACAGCAATCGCAATGGCAATATCAGTAATTTCAAGACGCCCGACCCGGTGAACTATCGCCGCTTCAAGCACTGGCCACTTTTCTTTCATTTCCTCTATAATCTGCCTCATCTTTTTCAGGGCCATCGATTCATATGCCTCATATTCAAGGTAAAGCGTTTTCTTTCCATGCGTTAATTCGCGGACAGTACCGATAAATGTCGTAACAGCTCCTGCTTCTCTTCTGACGACTTTTTGATAGACTTCTTCAACTTTTATCGGATCCCTCGTAATTTCACAAGTCATTTTTCCTCTCTCCCTTCAGCAGCTTTTCCGCGTGTTTGTATTCCGCCATCGTATTCATATTCCAAACATCAACAACCTCTTCTTTTATTGTAAAATACTCCACATCCATTAGGTCAAGCAAAGCCCTTACCGATCTTTTTCCATTCTCCAAGGTTTTCTTGGCAATATCCGAAACTCGAGCATCATACGCAGCCAGCAGCGGATGCATGCGCCCTTCATGAATAGGGACAACTGCATCCCTGTCACTCCTCTTTAAAATGGAAACTAACTCACGACCCAGCCCGGCGGACACAAATGGCATATCGCAGGCGACAATCAAACAAGGTCCCTCTCCCACTTCCTTTAGCCCTGTATAAATCCCGGCAAGTGGTCCTTGCCCTTTAAAAGCAGGTTCATCTTCGAGAATCACTGCATCCATATGTTTATAAACAGCAGGGTCGTTGGCAACGACAATCATCTGATCGGATTCCGGGCCAAACTCAGCCGCAATCCGGTCGATGACACGGATTCCGCCTACCTTCATCAGTGCTTTGTTTTGCCCCATTCGGCTTGACTTTCCGCCGGCTAAAATAATCGTATTCAACGTAGCGCCTCCTGGTCTATTTACGAAATGAACTGAATCTTGTAATCTAAACATACTATCCAACGAATCGAGTGGTTTTATGAGTTTGAAAAAAATAACCGTCTGTACTACAGGCCTTTTCTTTGGCTTTTGCCTGTTTATATGGATCCTGACTGGAAAATGGATGGCAGATGGCAACAAACCAAAAGCTGATGGAACATATGAATATGCACTTGTTTTGGGAGCAAAGGTCAATGGAGAGACTCCTTCGCTTTCCTTGCAATACCGCCTGGAAGCCGCACTTCAGTATGCTGAACATCACCCTCATGTGACGCTGATTTTATCCGGCGGACAAGGTCCTGATGAACTGATTTCAGAAGCTGAAGCAATGAAGCGTTACCTCGTTGCTCACGGTATCCCAAAAAGCAGATTGATTGTAGAAAAAAATTCCTCGTCAACATATGAGAATATTCTTTACTCAAAAAATCTGCTCCCGTCATCAACTGAAGGCGTTACGATCATTACAAGCGACTATCATCTGGCAAGAGCCCGTAAAATTGCAGACAAACTAGGCTTGCAGACAGATGCTGTTGAAGCGGAAACGCCTAAGGTTGTCAGACTGAAGTTAACAACTAGAGAGCGATTGGCCCTTATAAAAACAGCTTTTTCACAAAAATAAGATTAAAAATAGTATAGCAGAAATTCCATTCCTCATGGAAAGCTGCGTATTATATCTAGTTCTAGTTCATAAGGAAAGCGGGTAGCAATGCCCGTCATTTCATTTTCCCCATTAGAAGGTATATAATTATTTCACTGATATACTTTAATGCACTGGAAGGGAGTTCGAAGTACATGAAAAAAGCATTGACACTTGCCGGGTCTGATTCAAGCGGCGGAGCCGGCATACAGGCAGACTTGAAAACATTCCAAGAAAATGATGTGTACGGTATGACGGCACTTACTTCCATTGTTACGATGGATCCTGACAATCATTGGAATCACGAGGTATTTCCTATAGATGTCAATATCGTAGAAAAACAGCTGAATACCATCCTTTCTGTAGGGATCGATGCAATGAAAACAGGAATGCTGGGATCAGTGGATATCATTGAGCTTGGTGCGAAGAAAATAGACGAGCATAGCTTGACAAACGTTGTCATCGACCCAGTCATGGTATGTAAAGGAGAAGATGAGGTTCTACAGCCTGAAAATACTGATGCAATGCGTGAATTGCTATTGCCGCGGGCTACTATTGTAACACCTAACCTATTCGAAGCTTGGAAGCTTGCTCAAACAGGGCCGATTAAAACAATCGATGACATGAAAGAGACAGCAGCAAAAATCCATGACTTGGGGGCAAAAAATGTCATCATCAAAGGTGGAACAGGCTTAAACACTGCCAAAGCAGTTGACCTTTTCTATGATGGACAGGAATTTACTCTTCTTGAAAAAGAAAAACTGGACACAACATATAATCACGGCGCAGGCTGTACCTTTGCTGCAGCTGTTACAGCGAACTTGGCAAAAGGAAAATCCGTCAAGGACTCTGTTATAGCAGCAAAAGAATTTGTTACAGCTGCCATTGAGCACGGCTGGAAGCTGAACCAATATGTCGGTCCAGTCATGCACGGCGCCTATACAAAATATGTAGGAAGCCTTAAAAACTAATGGAGAACCCGGCGGAAGTCAGATTCTGCCGGGTCTTTGATTTAAGATAAGAGGGGTTTTATAGTCCTATCAAAATGTCGGTGCGTGCTCCCTTTTCTATACAGTCCGACAGTTCTCTTCATACTTTATTGCAAAGCACCCCTCTTTAAAATCCAATCTTTCGTAATTCAAGATATTTTTTAGTAAAATAATTTTATCTTCAAAGGCGAAGGAGGCCAAAAGATTTGGAAGATATTAATGTTCAACAGGTTCAGCATATGATTAATCAGTTTGCTAGAGAAACTGTCTTTATTCATCTGGAAACGACAAATGGCGCGTACGCCTCACATAAAGATGAATCTTTTTTTTCATCTGGTGCATATATCCGCAACGCAGAAATCTGTTACGAGCATGGAAAAATCATAGGAAATGGCCCCTACAGGGTCGGATTGAAGATGCCAGTCGGATGGGTTTATGCAGAAGGACTGACCCACTTTGAAATTGACGACCAGGGCAGGCTTCTATTGGCAGGACACGATTTCGAAGGAAAGCTGGCAGTTGCCTTACAAATAAGCAAAACCCCTTTCGAATAATCGGACATATCGAGACTTTAAAAAGGAGCGAAAAGCCAATGGAAAAGGAACGGCAAGTTTTAGTGATCTTCCCTCACCCGGATGACGAGGCTTTCGGAGTCTCGGGAACAATCATGAAGCATATAAATAATGGAACACCAGTGACTTATGCATGTCTAACACTTGGAGAAATGGCAAGAAATCTCGGAAACCCGCCTTTTGCAACAAGGGAATCATTGCCTAAAATCCGAAAAGCTGAGCTTGAAAAAGCGTCTGAGATCATGGGGATTAAGGATTTGCGGATGATGGGCTACCGTGATAAAACGCTGGAGTTTGAAAATGACGAAGAGCTTGCAAACATGGTATTCAAGCTAATGGAAGAATTGGAACCTTCCCTTATCATCTCCTTCTACCCCGGTTATTCCGTACATCCTGATCATGAAGCTACAGCAAGAGCGGTCATTCGGACGGTTCGTAGGCTGCCGAAGGACAAAAGGCCGAAGCTTCATCTCGTTGCCTTTTCCAATAATCATGAAGCTGAACTGGGGAAAGCTGACGTTATTCACGATATAAGTGATGTATGGGAGAAAAAAGTAGACGTTTTAAAAGCACACATCTCCCAAACCGCCTGGATGATGGATGAAATGTTGGAAGGTGTCACATCAGGAAATCCCGATTGGACGGAGCGGATGCTGAGAGAGCATTTTTGGACATACGATTGGGAAAATGATCAAGTTTTATAAGAAGAGCACATAAGTGTAAAGATAAAACCGCATTAAATCAATCTCTTTAGATTCGATTTAATGCGGTTCACTTTATTTTACATAGTTTAGGATATCGCCATTTCCTCAAGAACTTTGTTGATCACTTCGGCTACCCCGTTTTCTGTGTTCAACCCTGCAACATAACGGCAAGCGTCTTTGATTTCTGTTTCAGCATTTCCCATGGCAACCGAATGTCCAACCAGCTCCAACATAGACAAATCATTATAGTTATCACCAAAAGCCATTATCTCCTTGAGAGAGAGTCCCCGCTTTTCCACATAACGCCTTAAGGCATTTCCTTTTTTCGCTTGCTTATGGGTAATTTCAATGTTCTGACGTCCTGAAGCAGTCACTGTAATCCCATTCATTTGTTCAAGTCGCTTGCTTACATCTACAAGCAGCGATTGATCTTTTGAAAAACCAAAAAATTTATAGGTTGTAATGTCCTCCACTCCAAAAACACCATCGAAATCATTCACTATTTTAATCAGACGTTTTTCAAACCGCTTTTCAACCCTTTTTCTTAACTTCGAAACTTCTATAGAAGGATTGGCAGTAAGGTAAATATCCATGACAGCCTGAATTCCTTTTTCATAATTAGTTGTATAAGTTCCGTTACTCGTATAAAGCTCATAGTACATGTCTGCATTATCGAGTACATAAGCGACTTTCTCCGCTGTCATTTCATCTAGCCCAATTCCAAATTCAATATTTCCTTCTTCGTCCCTGATTTCTGCACCATTCAAACAAATGGCTGGACATCGAATGTCAACTTTATCCAATACATAACGCAGATCATGATAGGAGCGACCTGTCGCAACAAGAAAATCAATCCCCTGTTCTCTGGCTGCCTGGATTGCAAGCTTATTCTCTTCACTTACTTCCTGACTAGCATTGAGCAGTGTTCCATCCATATCGGTGGCGATACATTTTATCAATGTCATGTCCCCTTCTCTTTAGGCTTTTCCGTCCTCTGATATTGGCATGTATTCTAGCGAAAAAACGGAAAAAATGCAACGAAACCTACTTTGCATAGCTTTCATCTGGATATCAACTTTCATTCTATGCAAGATGCGGAGCAAACATGTTGCTTATTCGATTTTTCACGTGTGAAATGGTTTAATCAAACAAATGATTAACACTACATGATTTTTGTTACACTACTCAATCTAACTTTTTGAAAAACACTAAGCGTCTAATCTCCATCATTGAATTAATCATTTGATTAAATCCTCTAACTTTGATTTAACGATGCTGAACCATTTTGATAAAAATATTTCCCTACATATTCTCACTAATCAAACGTTTGATGAAGAAATCTGAGCTCCTCACTCACCTACTAATCAAATGATTAGTAAAGGCACCTCACCTCCGACCACTTTAGCATAATCAAATATGCCTCGGCGTATTTACGCCCAGAGTTGATCGAGCCCGCTCGATACATTTCCTCTGAAAATCAATGGCAGCCGCCGGAGGCTTTAACTATTATTCCGCCAGGGTTTGAACCCCATTGAGTGGAATACCAATATGCTTTCATCTCACCACAGAAACAGGAGACTTCTGCTGAATAAAAGTAATCGTTTGATTAGCTCCTGAGAAAAACCCGCCAAAACGCAATACAAGCGATTTGGCGGGTTATTTCATGCAAAAATATAATTTATTATGGGAAACTCTATTCAAAGGCAGCTTTATCATTTGTACAGTTGCGACGTACAGGAAGTACTAGTGCAAGCGAAGCGACTGGACGTCGCGCCCCTGAGCCTGCCGACGTACAGGATGTACGAGTCCAAGCGAAGCCATAGGACATGGCGGCCAAGCGCCTAACCCCACAAGGATCAAGATTTCTTATGCCTTTTGTTTTTCTAAATAAGCTCTGATCATGAAAAAGCTGATTTCCTCCGGAAGAAGTTCTTTGATTGGCGTCAACCTCTCCAACCCCGCTTGTTCAACTGCCTTCTGTATAGATGGCTCAAATTCAGTGGGAACAAAGCGAGACCAATCCACTTCCAATCCATCGTCTGGACATTTTAACAAATGCCCTTCAATGGTTCTTTCCGTTACGCCACGCTCAGTAGCAATTTCCGCAATGGAAAGACCCTCCTCCAACAAACGATGAGTTATATGATGACTGGGTTCCTTGTTTGAAGCCCTCTCTGATTGCTTTTTGGGTGCTTGTCCAATTGGAAAGCTCATTTCCGTCCTTGCTATCCCCTGCTCCTCACAATACTGATTTATTGCTTTTAGAAAGGTTGGTCCGTAAGCCTCCAGCTTCCTCTCTCCGACACCTTTGATTTGCATCAGCTCCGCCTCGTTTTTTGGAAGCAACGCACTCATTTCTCTTAACGTCACATCTGAAAAAATAATATATGGCGGGACATTTTCACCATCAGCGACCTCTTTTCTAAGTTTGCGCAGCAACTCAAACAGCATGTTGTCTTCCACAATTTGTGTAATACGCATATTTTCTTTCTTCATCACTTTTTCTTTTCCACGCAAAACATCCCCAGCTATTTCGGTCAACATCAAAATGGGATAAGACCCATCAGTGGGACGCAAATACCCTTCTGCCGTTAAAAAGTCGATGAACTCCATTGTCTCCTTCTGGGTCTTATTGTTCATAATCCCATAAGTAGACAACTGGTCAAGGCCAAAACTTCTGATTTTTTGGTCTGAGGACCCAGTCAGAACTTTGGCAATCATCGTTTTCCCGAATTTCTCATTCATTCGCCTAATACAAGATAAAACCATTTGGGCATCGACGGTCACATCGACTTGCGCCCTATCATCAGTACAGTTACCGCATTTTCCACAAATAGGAGCATTTTCTTCTCCAAAATAGTACAGAATATACTGCTGTAGACAAGACTCTGTATGGCCATAGGCAATCATTTTTCTCAGCTTGCCAAACTCGTTTTCCTTACGCTGTTCATCCATTTCGGACTGATCAATGAGAAATGATTGAACATGGCTGTCCTGAGGCGCAAAAAGCAGAATGCAATCACTTTCCTCGCCATCTCTCCCTGCTCTGCCTGCCTCCTGATAATAGGACTCCATGTTGCGCGGTATCTGATAATGGATCACAAACCGGACATTCGATTTATTAATACCCATTCCAAAGGCGTTTGTAGCAATCATCACATCAATATCATCATATAGAAACTTCTCCTGATAAATCCCGCGGTTTTTTTCTGATAATCCTGCGTGGTACTTCCCAACCGCGATTCCTTTGGCTTTCAGTAACTGATATAACCGCTCCACTTCTTTCCTTGTCGCCGCATAGACAATTCCAGCCTGTCCTGAATTTTTTCGGATATAATCAATTAAAAACAGATCCCGATCCTGTCCTTTTACAACATGAAAATGAAGATTCTCCCTTTCAAACCCCGTGACTATCGTATTATCTGCATTGATATCCAAAAGCTGACGAATATCTTCACGCACCTGTGGAGTAGCTGTTGCAGTCAATGCCAATACCGTCGGCTTTGGATTAATTCTATTGATTAATTTTCGGATCAGCAAATAACTTGGGCGAAAATCATGCCCCCACTGTGAGATACAATGCGCCTCGTCTATTGCGACGAGCGAAATATGTACCTCCTTAAGAAGTCTTAAAAAATAATCGGTTTCCAGTCTCTCCGGTGCAATATAAACCAGCTTATATTTACCATTATATAAACCTGACATCCGCTCCCGCATTTCTGCTCCTGTAATAGTGCTGTTAATAAAAGTGGAAGGAATACCAGCCTTGTCCAGTGCATCCACTTGATCCTTCATCAGTGAGATCAATGGAGAAATAACAATTGTGATTCCGCGCAACGATAAGCCGGGAATCTGATAACATAGGGATTTTCCGCCTCCTGTCGGCATAATACCTAGAGTATCCTTTCCCTCCAGCACTTTTTGAATGATTGTATCCTGCCCTGATCGAAATTCATCAAATCCAAAGTAAGACTGCAGAAAGCCTTTTGCCTTCGTTAACAATGCTACAGACCTCCTGAATTTTTAATAAAGTACTCAACTTTCGCAGAGAGAAATTGGCAAATAAGCCTTGATGTAGTTGGGAAGGCCAGAGAACCACTGCTCAAGT
>NZ_JACSPV010000069.1 GCF_014836955.1 Bacillus norwichensis | reverse complement strand
CCCTTTTTAAAAAATAGGAATAGAGGGCTTACTTAAGTATTGCTTTCTAGCGGAAATAATTTTCATACAAAATTTATTGAGGGATAAAATATGGGCTCAAATTCGCCAAGGCGCATTTATAAGGAGGTGTGAAATTTGTCGGATGTGATGAAGCAGGTAGTACAGGAAGTCCTCCAAGGGAATAAAACCATTATGACCAATAGAATGAATCAAAAGAATAATACGCCTGCCAACATATCTCTCAGTGAGATTAAAAGGCCTAACTATCAACAGCTAAAACAAGAGCAAAGGCTTTCCGTACTGGAAGAATCTAAGATGAATAAAAAAGCTGCAGTTCAAAAACATCCACATGGATTATCAGATAAACATTTTAATGAGGAGTCTATTTCAAGGCTCAGGTCAATTTCCATGGCACAAGGTAAGGTATCAAGAAAAAGCGCTGAATCAGCACGAGGCAATCACAAGCAAGCGAGGTCTGCCAAAATCATCGGGCATACAAGAAACGGCGGCTGTGTCTGGTTTTTCCCGACTCTTTCACAGAAACTGATGGGAAGTTTCCAGCGACCATTAAATAGGGTGGCGATAGGTGCAGTAAAAATACCGGAATGTCTGCCCAGTTACCTTTTGCTGGTCAATGAAATCATTCGTGACAACCAGGACATCAAGTTTTACATATCATGGGAAAGAAGCGGTGATGTACCTTTTACTGCGGAATTTTATGATGATGATGTCGACAGACTTGAAAGGGTCATGAATGAAATTTACCAAAAGCTTAACAGGCGTGCTCTAAAACAGTTGGAATCATATACAGTCATGTCTCCAAGTCCCTGGTTGACGAAACAGCTCAATATTAGCCTCTCGGTTGATGCGATTGCCATCTTGGAAGGGGTACCGCATTATACCAGTATTCTGTTGCTAGATTCCTTGCTGAAAAACTTTGAGAATACTGAAATAGACTATGAAATTGCAGAAAAGTACTTGTTGTTGAAAGGAAATTATCATGTCATTTCTGAGCTTGTTGTGGAGCTGAAGAAAGAGGCAGGGAGGCTGACAAGCTGATAAGTGCAGACAAGTAGACAGCAAAAGTCCAGAAAGGAGGATGGGGTGATTGTTTGCATTAGGACTCATTGAGACTGTGGGTTATACGACAGCGGTTTCGGCAGCAGACGCTGCAGTAAAGGCGGCAGATGTGGAGATTGTTGGTATGGAAAAGGTGATCGGAGTCAGTGGATATGTTGGGGTAACCATACATCTTTCCGGCGATGTCGCAGCCGTCAAGTCAGCTGTGGATGCAGGCAGAAAGCAGGGAGAATTGATCGGAAAGATTATTTCAACAGATGTTATTCCAAGAGCTCACTCAGAAGTAAGCCAAAAGTTGTTGAGTAAATTCTTAATTAGAGAAAGCACTGAAAAGGAATCTCAAGGTAAAGCCCGGCCTCCAGCTGAATCGAAAAAGAAAATAAGTAAATCTACAGGAAGCTCAAAATCAAGCAAGGTCCAGTCAAAAGATAAAGATACAGTCAGTGAAGCTGATGCAAAGGGTAACGCTGAAAAAGGGGACGGAGAAAAGAAAGCGTGAATAAATTTAAATATAGGAGGTTTTTCATATGGGTGGAGAAGCTTTAGGATTGGTGGAAACAAAGGGGCTGGTAGGTGCTGTTGAAGCAGCAGATGCGATGGTAAAGGCGGCAAACGTAGAAATTTGCGGTTATGAAAAAGTAGGATTCGGACTTGTAACAGTTATGGTGCGAGGGGATGTAGGTGCGGTCAAAGCTGCGACGGATGCAGGTGCGGACGCAGCAAGCCGCGTAGGGGAGCTAATTAGTGTCCATGTTATTCCAAGACCGCACAGCGAGGTTGAGCGTGCGCTTCTTTCAAAAGGTGAATAAACGTGTTTGCTAACCGGCAAAGCGCTTTGGCAGAGTCGACTTTGCAGGAGTTGTTATGCAGAAATATGAGCAGCATTGCGAGGCGCCCTAAAACAGTGCTTGCTCTCCTTTTCTATCATATGAAAGGGATAGATGAGGGCTTAAAAGATTTAAAAGAATTGAAGAAGAGTTACGGCAGACATTTAAGAATCCAAGTATGCCCCGATCAGGCGGTTCTTGATCAGTTAAATCTTTCAGTCCTTGCCTGCAAGGCGGGAGTCGATGATTGGATCTCATTGGAGGAGGCAGAAAGGCGGAAAGAGAAAGTGGACTATTTTTACATTCCGGTCTTGCCTTTTTCTATAGTATCGGATTTATTAAATTTCAATGATAAACAGGCTCCTATCAGACTCTTATTATGGGCATTGATGAGTGGAAAGAAAGTTAGTGCAAACTCTGCCGGGGCAGATCCTTACCATTTTATATGGAAGGAAGCGGGGTTGAACCAAGGATCTCCTTTTTTAAAACATGAAATGAAAAAACAACTTCAGCGGCTGGGAGGCTTTGGGATTCAGTTGATCAAAAACGCTGAACAGCTTCAAACATATTTCAAATCGGCCGCTTTGAAAAAAGACAAACAGGTCATAACTGCTGAAATGATTAAACGGCATGCAGAAGCAGGGGAACGGCTCATTCCGGTGGGGGGACAGGGAATAATCATCACACCGTTGGCACGAGATGTTGCGCAGGAATATCAAATTGAAATCAGCGAAGAAAGGGCGGGAGAACTCTATGGAAATGGGAATCGTAGTTGGGAGAGTCACAGCAACCAGAAAAGATGAAAGATTAGTAGGGACAAAGTTACTGGTTACGCAGCCAATCGGCCTAGATGGTATCCCATTGGATTCTCAGCCCGTTATTACCGTTGATACAGTCGGAGCAGGAATCGGCGAAAAAGTTATCTTTGTCAAGGGAAGTATGGCATCAAGGGCCATTCATAACAAGGAAGCTCCTGTGGATGCAGCAATAGTAGGAATTATAGATAGTTTGGAATGAGAGAGGAGAAGGGTGGAGAGTGAAATATGAAGGCTGAAAATATAAAGAAGGCTGTTCAGTATCGAAAACTGATCGACGTCCTCCTGGATTCCAACCAGTATGCGGATATTGTCCTAAAGGACGGTTATGTGATCAATACGGTCACAAGGGAAATATATGAAGCAGATGTGGCAATAAAAGGCGAGTACATACTGATGGTTGGAGACGCTAGCGCTTTGATTGGCAGCAGGACGAAAGTTGAAGCTGTTAAAGGAAAGTTTATATCGCCTGGTTTTATTGATTCACACATGCACTTTGAGAGCGCGATGTTAACTTGTACGGAATTTTCGCGTTTATCCATACCTACAGGTACCACTACTATCGTAGCTGACCCGCATGAAATTGGGAACGTGTTGGGAGTACACGGGATGCAGGAAATGATTAAGGAAGCCAAGACCTTGCCAAATCAGATTTATTTTACCGTGCCTTGTGCTGTACCGGATGCTCCTGGGCTTGAGACCGCTGGCTTTGATGTGAATTCCTCCCACATGGAAGAGCTGCTAAATGATTCTTATGTTCAGGGAATCGGAGAGATTCAAAGCTTTAGTAATATCGGACCAGTTTATGAGAATGCACCTGAACTGATCGATGATCTCGTTGCAGCTGTATCCTATGCTGAAAGTATTGGCAAAACGGTTGAAGGAAATGCTCCAGCTTTATTTGGAAAAGAGTTGGCTGCGCATATCATCAGCGGAGGCGGACACGTATCATGCCATGAAACAACAACAAAAGAAGAAATGGTGGAAAAGCTTCGTTATGGAGTCAGTGTGTTTATGAGGGAAGGCTCTTCCCAAAGAAATATGGCCGAATGTATCCGGGCCATCACTGAAGAAGGGATGGATTCAAGACGTGCGATCCTTGTCTCGGATGATATGGTTCCGGAGGATTTGCTGAAGGACGGTCATATGAATGACATTATTAGACGCACAATCGCTCAGGGAGTAGACCCGGTCGAAGCTATCCAAATGGGAACAATCAATCCGGCAACTCACTTTGGATTTAAGGATGTCGGAATCTTAGCTCCAGGGAAGCGTGCTAATATTGCGATTATCAGCAACTTGAATGAAATGATCATTGACCAGGTTTATCTCAGCGGAAGTCTGGCAGCGGAAAGAGGCCAATTGACGATTGACCTTGGTTCATATACTTATCCGGAAAGTGTTAAAAAGTCTGTTAAAAGAGGGCATGTCAAAGTGGAAGACCTTCACATTAAAGCGAATGGAAGCCGTGCCCGTGTTCGTTCAATCGTTGCTATTCCGTTCCAAAACTTGACAAGTGCGCAGGAATTTAATCTGAATGTTTCCGGCGGTGTTGTCCAACCATGCCTTCAACAGGATGTTCTTCCACTCATTGTTGTTGAAAGACATGGAAGGACAGGGAATATTGGAAAAGCATTTTTGAATGGCTTTAATCTTCAAAGTGGGGCAATCGCGGAAAGTGTGGCTCATGATACACACAATATTATTGTTACAGGCACAAATTATGAAGACATGGTAACGGCCGTAAACAGGGTCATCTCGATGGATGGAGGAATCGCGATGATTAAGGACGGAAAAGTAGTCGGAGACCTTCCGTTGAGGGTTGGAGGCCTAATTACGGATGAATTGAGCGGACAAGAAGTGAGTGAAAAAATCACAGAACTGACAAAGCTGGCGGAATCCGAGCTGGGATGCGGGATACCTGTACCATTCATGCATCTGTCCTTCTGGTCACTTGTCACAAGCCCGGAATGGAAGATTACGGATATGGGGTTAATCGATGTAGATAAATTTGAAGTACTTTCCCCGATTGTGGAATAGAAAGGAGGCAGCTGAAATGGGGATTAGACTGGTTGACCTTTCACAGGAAATTTATCAGGGGATGCCGATATTTCCACTGCACCAGCCCACACATATTTGGCAGAACATTTCCCATGAAGAGAGTTTGAAAAAAATCGGTTTTGAATTTGCCACAAACAATATTCTGATTAACGAACATGGCGGTACACATACTGATGCAACGTACGAATTCGATCCAAACGGTAAATATATAAATGATATGCCCCTTGAATATTATTATGGTCCTGCTGTCTGTCTGGATGTGTCGCATGTATCCCCGGATGGCTATATCACGCCAAGTGATCTCGAGTCAGCATTACAAAAATCACAGCAAGTTCTTGAAAAAGGAGATATTGTCCTTTTATATACGGGTCATTATAATCGGAAATTTGGAACAGATGAGTGGCTGATTCGTTATACAGGTTTAAATTACGAAGGGGCTAAATGGCTTGCTGAAAGAGGTGTGGTCAATATTGGCATTGATTCCCCCTCTGTTGACAATCCGAAGGATGACCGGTATTCAGGCCACCTGGTTTGCCGAGAGTATGGAATATCCAATACGGAAAACCTTATCAACCTAGATCAGGTTGCTGGAATGCGTTTCCTATATTTCGGTTTACCACTTAAGATTAGGGAAGGGACAGGATCGCCAATCAGAGCGGTGGCTTTATTTATCGATTAAACAACTAAGGAAGAGGTGTTTTTAGGTGGTGAATTCAGCGCAGGAACGAATCAGGGAAGAAATAATTATCCCACCGTATGAAGGCAGAGGAGCATTGCTAAAACCAGGAGAAGAACTGATTATCATTGATATGGAAGGAAAGCAGGTCGGCGATTTTGTTTGTTTCAACAGAAACGATCCAAAGGAATTTGTTTCACCTGTTCATATGAGAGCTTCCCTTAGCAGTATTCGCTTGAAGCCAGGGGATGTTTTATACAGTAACAGACGCCGCCCACTAATGGCATTTGTTGAAGATACAGTCGGAAAACATGATTTCTTTTTCCCTGCATGTGACTATTACCGCTATAAAATTGACTTTGGCATGGAAGACCATCCTAACTGTCATGATAACTTGAATAAAGCACTAAGGGAGTTCGGCTTAGGAAATGAACCGGTCCCTGATCCAATCAACTTATTTATGAACAATGTATTGGATGATCAAGGGGATTATGAAATCCATGAACCGTTGTCCAAGCCCGGGGACTATGTACGTCTAATGGCACTTGAAGAGGTTGTCATTGCCTGCTCAACATGCTCTCAAGATATGGCTCCCGTAAATGGATTTAAAGTTACCTCCCTTAAAATGCAAATTGTGGGGGCGAATTGAATGGATGCGGTCCGCTTTTTACAGCAAATGATTCAAATTGACAGTTCCAACCCACCCGGAAATGAAGATAAAATATCGAAGCTGCTGGCTGAAAGATGCGAAACTGCTGGCATCCCCTACAAGATAACTCAAATTGACGCCGGAAGAAGCAATTTTGAAATCCGCTTAAAAGGGGAAGGCGATGGTAAATTAGTCTTTTGCGGGCATATGGATACGGTGTTGCCGGGAGAGCAGCCGTGGATGTATTCTCCTTTTTCCGGTGAAATAGTGGAAGAAAAGCTCTATGGACGCGGTGCATCCGATATGAAAAGCGGACTTGCTGCCATGTACCTTGCTGTTGAAGCTTTGTTTAAGGAAAGAAGAAAGCTCTCAAAGGAAATTGTTTTTCTGGCGACTGCCGGTGAAGAAGTGGATAGCTGCGGAGCTCGGACATATTTGGAAGGACAGGCGATGGAAAATGTGGAGGCTTTAGTAATTGGTGAACCAACTAATGAAAAAGTCGTCATTGGGCATAAAGGCGCCTTATGGATAGAAATTGTCACTCTAGGAAAAACAGCGCACGGTTCCATGCCAGATAAGGGGATCAATGCAGTAGAATGGATGAGTAAAGTAATCAGTATGCTGGATAGTTTAAAGAAAAAGTGGCAAATATCCGCTGAACCACTTGGAGAAAGCAGTTTAGCAGTAACAAAAATTAATGGAGGAGTCCAAACGAATGTCATTCCTGACCGCTGCAGCATGTCCGTGGATATTAGATCTGTTCCTCCTCTATCCCATCGGCAGCTACTCACTGAAATCAGAAACAATTTAAATGAACTGTTTTCAGCAGATGAGGCACCAGACTTTTTGGTTCAACTACAATTGGATCGGCCAGCTATTTTAACAGATGAATCGGACAGGCTCATACGCTTAGCAATAGATTTGAAAAAACAGCACTCAGTGCAGGGAGTATCCTATTATACGGATGCAGCGGTATTGAATCCCGATAGCCGAATCCCAACTCTCATTTATGGGCCTGGCGATGAGGCCCTCGCCCATCAGCCGAATGAATACGTCGATATTCGTGCATATTTAAGGTCTTTTGACTTTTATAAAGAATTGGCAGTGAAATTTTCAAAAGAAGCAAGCACGGCTTTGTAATCAATAAAGAGAGAGAGGTAAAAGTGCATGCCCAGCATACTGATTAAAAATGCGCAAATTATAACGATGAACGCTCAGGAGGAGGTTATCCAAGGTGATCTGCTAATTGTGGATGATAAAATTGAACGTATTGGAAAAGAGCTGGGAAATCAAGCGGACCGAGTCATTGATGCGACAGGTAAAACCGTTATCCCTGGTTTTATCCAAACGCATATTCACCTTTGCCAAACATTGTTTCGAGGGCAAGCCGATGACCTCGAATTGATGGACTGGCTTCAAAAAAGGATTTGGCCGTTGGAAGCATCACATGACGAAGAGTCAAGCTACTATTCAGCAATGCTGGGTTTGGGGGAGTTGATCCAAAGCGGCACAACAACTATTGTGGACATGGAAACTGTCAACTACACTCATTCTGCTTTTCTGGCGATGGCCGAAAGCGGTATGCGTTGCCTGGCAGGAAAAGTGATGATGGATATGGGGGACGATGTCCCTAACCTCTTGCTGGAGGATACGACAAAGTCGATCCAGCAGAGCGTTGACCTGCTGGAAAAATGGAATCAACATGATGGCGGTCGAATTCAGTACGCTTTTTGCCCAAGATTTGTTGTTTCTTGTACTGAAGAACTGTTGACAGAAGTGCGTGATCTTTCCAGCTTTTATGATGTAAAAGTGCACACACATGCGTCGGAAAACAGGAAGGAAATCGAAATTGTTGAACAGCAAAGAGGAATGAGAAATATCGTTTATCTTGATCATATTGGTCTTGCAAACAAAAAGTTGATTTTGGCACATTGTGTCTGGCTGGACGATGAAGAAAAACGGATCATAAAGGAGCGCGGCATTAAGGTGAGTCATTGTCCGAGCTCCAATATGAAACTTGCTTCGGGAATAGCAGATGTGCCCGACATGCTTGATTTGCAGGCTCACATCAGTCTCGGAGCGGATGGAGCCCCCTGTAATAACAATCTTGATATGTTCAATGAAATGAGGATGGCTTCACTCATTCAAAAGCCAATTCATGGACCAACGATCATGGATGCTCGAACGATATTCAGAATGGCAACTATTGGTGGTGCAAGAGCTGTCGGGCTAGAAGATCAGATAGGAAGCATTGAAGTCGGAAAGAAAGCGGATGTTGCCATTCTTGATTTGAACAAATTCCATACGTTCCCATCAGCCGAAGTTGATCCGGTTTCCAGAATCGTCTATTCTGCGACAAGGGCGGATGTGGATTCAACGATTATTAATGGAAAAATCGTTATGGAAAAAGGAACTGTCCAAACGGTTGATCAAGACGTAGTACTCCGCGAATCGAATAAGTCAATCAAACGTCTAATCAAGCGGATTCCAGAGATTGTAAAAGTATAAAAGAAAGATAGAAGAAAACTCATATCTTCTTGGCGAGAAGTCACCATTCAATCGTGGTGGATGAATTGCCTTTTCCTTTTTTGCCCGCACTGTTTGGTAGAAATGATCAAAAAACAGCAGAATTCTCTATGAAACATCGGATAAACAAGTGACTACGGTGCGGTGGAGAAGTTTACGTGCATCCTGCTAATCAAATAAAATATTTTCAATAAACTCAGACTCATTTTTATAAATTTTGTACATAAAGTACATCAATACAGTAATAGCAAAAAGGGTGGACGACTCACTGATGTTATTTTCCATGAGTATTGTTGTCTTAAAGGTAAAGTCATTCGCTTTAATGGTAGCGATATGTGTTTGATCTACTTTTATTTCAAGGTTCTGGCTCCAATTTTCTTCAATTCGTATATTTTGGCTCTCGATGTTACCCTCAACACAAAAAGAGAGCAGACTATTACCCGCTTTATCTTTAAGAGTATAGGTTTTCTCTTCTGTCTGAATAACATATGTAGCAACAAAGAAATTTTTGATACTGCGTTTTTTTATGCCGAGCAAAATAGGGGAGCCACCGTCAACGGTAAATGAAAAAACATGCCCTTTCTCACAGCCGGAAATATTTGCCTGCTCGATGGTACCGATTCGCTCCTTTTCTTCATTTTCAACTGTGAGAACCTTTCCTTTTGTCATGAATGAAACATCTTTGAATTGATATAAATTCAATATCTTCACCCCTTATGACAATAAGTATATCAAATGAAGGCAATATACGGGGATGGCCAAAACGGATAATGAGGAATTGAAGGCTGTTCTGCTGGAAGTAAGGGGAGGCGGTTCGACCCGCCTGATTTGATCAAAGCTATATGCAATCCTCAAATCCAGAGCTAGCGAAAGAAGATATAGATGGATTGATGAAAGATCAGGGTTTGACCAACCCTGATGGCGTTGGAGATGACACGATTTCCCAAACTCCCAGGATGGACTGAATTACTTGGTAAATGACGAAAGAGCACACTTGTTATAGCCAATGAAACAGATACGGATTTTGAATCGGAATAGAACCACTTTGTCTTTAATATACTTATTGACAATTTTGAAAAAACAAGATATATTATTGAAAATGGAATATTTGCGAATGACGAATGTGGGAGAGACTAAACTATTTGTTTAGCACCGAAGGAGCAAGTCCCAAAAAAACCATGGGATCCAATCTCTCAGGTAAAAGTACCGCATTTGGACGCGTCTCTGGAGAGAGCCTTTTCAAGGCCACCCAAGGGGAATACTTCGTGATTGAAGTTAAACTCTCAGGTAACAGGACAGAGGAAGGTAGATTTATATCTATCTTTCCCCTGTCCTTTTTGTGTTTTTTAACTTCATTGAGCCAAAAGTCTCCTTTCAGTGGAGTTTCAAACCCGACTGAATAAGGTTAAAGCCATCGGCGGATGCCATAGATTTTTAGAGTGAATTATCGAGTGGAGCTCGATAAATTCTGAGCGTAAATACGCCAAGGCGCATGTGATAGACAGGGGGCTGGATAGGAAAAAAAGGGAGGAAGAATCAATGAGTTTGTCTAATGCAGATGTTGAGATTTTCCAGGCAATTGAGAAAGAACGGAAAAGACAGGACCAATCACTTGAGTTGATTGCATCTGAAAATTTTGTCAGTGAAGATGTGATGGAGGCTATGGGCTCTGTTTTAACGAACAAATATGCCGAAGGATACCCCGGAAGACGTTATTATGGCGGATGCGAGTATGTGGATGTTGTGGAGAATTTGGCTATTGATCGTTTGAAAGAATTGTTCGGTGCCGAGTATGCGAATGTTCAACCTCATTCTGGAGCACAGGCAAATACAGCTGTCTTTTTCTCATTGCTAAAACCCGGCGATAAAATCATGGGAATGAACTTGTCGCATGGCGGCCATTTGACCCACGGAAGCCCAGTCAACATGTCTGGTAAATGGTTTGAAGTGGTTTCCTATGGAGTGAGAGAAGATACTCATTTGATTGATTATGATGAAGTGGAAGAAACAGCTCTTCGGGAACGTCCCCAATTGATTATTGCGGGGGCAAGCGCTTATCCACGGATCATTGATTTTCCTAGATTCAAAGAGATTGCTGATAAAATTGGTGCTTTTTTTCTTGTTGATATGGCACATATTGCGGGTCTCGTTGCTGCTGGCCTTCATCCTTCTCCAATTCCATATGCGGATGTCGTGACAAGTACGACTCATAAGACGTTGCGGGGGCCGCGAGGTGGAATTGTTTTAACTAACAGCGAAGAAATCATTAAAGGTGTCAATAAAGCTATTTTTCCAGGTATTCAAGGAGGGCCCCTCATGCATGTAATTGCAGCGAAGGCTGTAGCTTTCAAGGAAGCTCTTAACCCGAGTTTTGCTTCATACTCATCTCAAGTTGTGAGGAATGCATCTCGACTTGCAGAGTCTTTAAAGAAGGCTGGAGCAGCCATTGTTTCCGACGGAACGGATAATCATCTTCTATTGGTAGATGTAAGGCCATGGGGGCTGACTGGAAAGGAAGCAGAGCGTTTATTGGAAGAAGCCGGCATGACTGTTAATAAAAACACGATTCCCTATGATCCGGAAAGTCCTTTTGTCACAAGCGGCATTCGAATTGGAACGGCTGCGCTGACTTCTCGTGGGATGGAAGAAAGCGACATGGAGGTCATTGCTGCCAATATTGCTGATATTTTAAAGAACAAAGGTGATTCCGCAGTCAAAGAAAAAGTTCAGAAAAGTATTAGGGAACTATGTGATTCGTATCCTCTTTATCATAAATTATTGGTCAGATAAATATGGAGGCGTTTAGATGGTTTTTAACAGTTGCTTCGATATAATCGGCCCCATTATGGTTGGGCCGTCCAGCTCTCATACAGCAGGGGTTGTGTCAATTGGGAAATTTGGGCATGACTTATTTGGAGAGATCCCGGAATCAGTGAAAATCACTTTTTTCGATTCTTTTTCAGAAACTTACCAGGGCCACGGAACGGATAAAGCCATCTTGGGCGGCTTATTGGGATTTGGAACTGATAACCCTGGAATCAAGCATGCTTTTGAATTGGCAGAGCAGGAAAAAATGGAGGTTTCTTTTCAGTTAGAAGAAAGCTGTCCATATTATGAACATCCCAACACGCTGTTATTAAAAATGAAGAACAGGTTCAATTCAATTGAAATTGGAGGCGTTTCCCTTGGCGGTGGTGTCTCGAAAATTTTTCGGATTAATGGACGGACAGCAGAAATATTTTTAAATTCCAAGGTGAATATTGAGTCTGTAAGACAAAGTTATCTTCAGGATTGGAGATGAATAAAGATGACATTTCATACCATTGAAGAATTGCTCCAACTATGTCGGGAAAAAGAAATGACAATAGGAGAGCTGATGATAGAGTCTGAAAAAGAAAAAACAGGAAAAAGCAGTGCTGAAATTTTCGATATGATGAAAGAGCGTCTTTTTAAAATGAAAGAGGCAATTGAATGTGGAGTCACTGATCCATCCCTATCTCCGAGCGGTATTTCAGGCGGAGATGCGTATTTGATGCAAAAGTACAAAGAAAAAGGGAATTACCTGACGAGCAGCTTGATGATCGATGCAATGAAATATGCATTTGCCACCTCTGAAACGAACGCAAAAATGGGTGTTATTGTCGCTACACCTACCGCAGGGGCGGCTGGAGTATTGCCCGGATGTATTTTTGCTTTGGAAGAAAATACCGATATTCCTTTTGATCAGCTTGTGATGGGATTGTTCACAGCAAGATCTGTAGGATATGTGATCGCCAACCGTGCGTTTATTTCCGGAGCTGCTGGAGGTTGCCAGGCTGAAGTCGGATCAGCGACAGCTATGGCCTCGGCGGCAATTGTAGAAATGAGGGGAGGAACATCGGAACAAGCTGCACATGCAGGAGCAATGGCCCTTAAATCGATGCTAGGGCTAGTGTGCGATCCAGTGGCAGGACTCGTAGAGGTACCTTGTATAAAGCGGAACGTGATCGGTACCTCAATTGCCTTTACATCCGCTGATATGGCCTTTGCTGGATTGGAAAGTCGAATTCCCTTTGACGAAGTCATTGGAGCTATGTACGACATTGGAAGAAATATGCCGCGCACACTAAAAGAGACAGCCCTTGGAGGACTTGCAGTAACACCGACTGGGGAAAGGATAAAGGAGAAAGTCTTGGGAAAGCCGTGTCTGAAAAGGGCTTAAGCGGGGCTGATGTTGGAGGAACGTGTCTAAGAAGGTTCACTTCATTCAGTAGAAGTCTCCTACTTCCGTCAGTGGTGAAATGCATATCGGTATTCCATTCAGTATGGTTTCAAATCCCGGCTAGATAATGTTAAAGCCCACAGATTTTCAGAGGAAACAATCGGGCGACGTTTCTCGTCGCCACCGTCTAGAATGAAAACTGATTCTTACCTTA
>NZ_JACSPV010000068.1 GCF_014836955.1 Bacillus norwichensis | reverse complement strand
GGCCTTTTAGGCCGAGGCCGGTAAGAGAGGCTTTCAGCCGCAGAGCAAACCACCAGTTCACACTGGTGGTTTTGATTATGTCAAAGACTGAAACGTAAGGAATATGGCAAATTTGAGTTTTTTATTTTTTTATTTTTCTGAACTTAATTCATGATACATTTAATATAGTAATATTTTCAAAGGGGGTTGTAAAATGGCTTATTTTGTAGGGATCGCTATAGGAGTAATAATTATCGTTGCAATCCTTTCATCATATTTATTAAAGAAAAATCCATCTAAGAATTATTATATTTTTCCAGGTTCGATTTCAACGATTATAACCTTAGTTGTAGCGATCATATCCTATTTTATAATGGACGGCTGGAGTACAATGGGGTATTTAATCTTATTTGTCTTTGTAGGGATCGCTTCATTTATAGGAACAATCTTAGGGAAAAGTTTCACTAAGCATAAAATTTGAACCTGTAATTGATCTGCCTGCTAAGGCACAAAAATGATTTTAAAACAGAAAACCTCTCTTTTGATTAGTGATATGTCTTTGTATTGTTTCCTATGCCGGAATGAAAACCACTCGGAAATTTATACGAATTTCATGCGTTTAGTTTGTAATTCAAATACAAATTAAAAAGATAAACTTACGTTGACAGTCAAAAACTCGTGTGATAAAATTGCAATGTTAGTCTGTAGCACCTGTGCTACAACCGCGCGGACCAGGTTTTTCAAGTTCTATTTTTGGATAGGCACCTGCTTTCGGCGAGTCTGAGTTATAAGGAGGTGCGGCATATGTACGCAATCATTGAAACTGGCGGAAAACAAGTCAAAGTTGAAGAAGGCCAAGCTATCTATATAGAAAAGGTAGATGCGGCTGAAGGTGATACATTCACATTTGATAAAGTTCTTTTCGTTGGCGGCGATAACGTCAAAGTAGGAAACCCATTTGTTGAGGGTGCTACTGTCACAGCTAAAGTTGAAAAACAAGGACGTCAAAAGAAGATCGTTGTTTTCAAATACAAGGCTAAAAAGAACTATCGCAGAAAGCAAGGGCATCGTCAGCCTTTCACAAAGCTTGTCATTGAAAAAATTAACGGTTAATGGGTTGAGATCATGATTTTCGTTGAGATTTGCCAAGACGACAAGGGGAAGATTACATCTTTTACGATGAGCGGTCACGCTGAATTCGCGGAAAGAGGCCAGGACATTGTTTGTGCTGGGGCTTCGGCCGTTGCTTTTGGATCGATCAATGCAGTTATAAGTCTAACAGGAATTACACCAGACATTGAACAGACGGAAGGCGGTTTTCTTTCCTGTACGCTTCCAGAAGGATTGCCGGCGGGGACATCTGAGCAAATTCAGCTTCTCCTTGAAGGTATGGCTATTTCTTTACAAACCATTGAACGTGATTACAAAGAGTATATTAACATTATTTTTAAAAACAGGGGGTGAATCAATATGTTAAGATTGGATCTTCAATTTTTCGCATCCAAAAAAGGAGCGGGTTCCACTAAAAACGGCAGGGATTCTGAATCGAAGCGTCTAGGCGCGAAGCGTGCAGATGGCCAATTTGTATCCGGCGGTTCCATCCTTTACCGTCAACGCGGAACAAAGGTTCATCCTGGTGAAAACGTGGGCATTGGTAAAGACGATACTCTATTTGCAAAAGTTGATGGCGTTGTCCGTTTCGAACGGTTCGGCCGCAGCAAGAAAAAAGTGAGTGTCTACCCAGAAGCTCAAGAAGCATAATAAACTTAAAGCTCTAACCGAAATTCCGGTTGGAGCTTTTTTATTCCAGCCTCAGCGTCTGCTGAGCAGTAGTTTTTGATCAAATTGATAAAGAATCAAGTCGCCTTGTTACAAAGCTGATCCATGATAGATGGGGCTGAAGAAAGCAGTAGATAGTAGTTTGGACTTGTATTTACAATACATAAAAACATCCTATTCCGTACAGATTATTAAGTTTGCTATAATATATAGTTAATAAGTCTAATCGAGGAGAACTGGGATGAGTAAAAATTGGACGATTTTAGAAACGTTAAAATACACACGCCATGATTGGTTGAACAGACTGCAGCTTATAAAAGGAAATATCTCATTGGGAAAAACTGAACAAGCTGAACGTATTATGGATGAAATTGTAATGGAGATGAAGCAGGAGGCCATGCTGTCCAACATAGAACTCCCTCGATTTGCCGAAAAATTATTAACACATAATTGGAGCGGCAGCCATTTCAAAGTTGAGTATGAACTTGTCACACTGCCTAAAAAATTGCCTCTGCATGATGATCTGCTTACAGAATGGACCTGCGCTTTTTTTGAACAGCTGAACAAGGCAGCTTTACCTTTTTACGAAAACTGTTTATATGTGAAAATTGAAGCTACAGAAGAAACAGTGCGTTTTCTTTTTGAGTTCAACGGTATAATAGAAAATGAAACCGAACTGAAAAATTGGCTGCAGAATCATGATAATTATCCTGATCAGGTCAAGTTTGATCAAGTTGGAGAAAATGATTGGCTCATCCAGGCGGTATTTTATCAAATGAACGGTTAGTTGGCAGATTGGAGTGTCTTATATGTTTGTTGATCGAGTAAAAATATATGTTAAAGGCGGAGATGGCGGAAACGGCATGGTAGCCTACAGGCGTGAAAAATATGAACCTATGGGTGGACCGGCTGGCGGTGATGGAGGAAAAGGTTCCAGTGTTATTTTTATGGTGGATGAAGGCCTCCGCACCTTGATGGATTTTCGCTATCAACGCCATTTTAAAGCACATCGCGGTGAAAACGGCATGTCCAAAGGCCAGCATGGAAAAGGAGCTGCAGATCTAGTTATCAAAGTTCCGCCTGGTACTGTAGTAACGGATGAAGAGACTGGTGAAGTTATTGCCGACTTGGTTCAAAATGGCCAAAAAGCGGTTATAGCCAAAGGAGGACGCGGTGGAAGGGGAAATATTCGCTTTGCGACACCTGCTAATCCGGCGCCAGAAATAGCAGAAAATGGTGAACCGGGCCAGGAGCGGGATGTTATTTTAGAGTTGAAGCTTCTGGCAGATGTGGGTCTGGTCGGATTCCCGAATGTTGGGAAGTCCACCCTGCTTTCAGTCGTTTCAGCGGCGAAACCAAAAATTGCGGATTATCACTTTACAACCATTAAGCCTAATTTGGGTGTTGTCCAAACAGAAGATGACAGAAGTTTTGTTATCGCTGATTTGCCGGGATTGATTGAAGGGGCACATGAAGGAGTTGGACTGGGTCATCAGTTTCTGCGTCATGTGGAAAGAACGAGGGTTATCGTACATGTAATCGACATGTCCGCAACCGAAGGCCGGGATCCTTATGAGGATTTCGTAACCATCAATGAGGAACTAGAGCAATATAACCTCCGTCTGATGGAGAGGCCGCAAATCATTGTTGCCAATAAAATGGACATGCCAGAGGCAGAAGAGAAATTGAAGGAGTTCAAGGAGAGACTTGAACAGGACTATCCGATCTACCCTATTTCAGCATTGACAAAACAGGGGGTACGGGAGTTGCTGTTCGCTATTGCCGATAAATTGGAAGTAACTCCAGAGTTCCCGCTTTATGAAGAGGTTGAGATAGAAAAAGCGGTGAACCGTGTTGTATATAAACATGAAGAGGATGAAATGTCCTTTAACATCACACGCGATCCTGATGGTAGCTTTGTAGTCAGCGGTGCAAAGGTCGAGCGCTTGTTTAAAATGACTGACTTTTCTAGGGAGGAGTCTGTACGCCGCTTTTCACGTCAACTTAGATCCCTTGGGGTAGATGACGCGCTTCGGAAAAGAGGGGCAAAAGATGGCGATACAGTACGCCTGCTTGAGTTTGAATTTGAGTTTGTTGATTAGGTCTTCTTTGCTTGGAGGGGAGTGCCTTGGGGAAAAGGGAATTTAACCAGAAATTTTTTTTAGTAAGAGAAGATGTGCTGCCTGAAGCGATGAAAAAAACTTTAGAGGCAAAAGCACTGCTGGAAAGGGGCTCGGCAGAATCCATTTGGGACGCGGTCCAGCAGGTGGACTTGAGCCGAAGTGCTTATTATAAATACAAAGATACGGTTTTTCCATTTCATACGGTTGTGAAAGAAAAAATCATATCACTGTTTTTCTTTCTTGAAGACAAGCCGGGAGCGCTCTCCAAGCTACTCGGAACCGTGGCAGCTTCCAAATGCAACGTGCTGACCATCCACCAGACTATTCCATTACAGGGAAGAGCCAATGTCACGTTGTCGTTAGATATCACTGAAATGATTGTGGATATGGATGAACTGCTTACGAAATTCAGAAGGCTGGAATTCGTGATAAAAGTAGAAGTTTTGAGTTCCGGAGGATAAAAGAAGAGTGCCGAGGCAAATTTAAAAAATGGGACATCTTATGTTAAGAGGTGATCCCGTTTTTAAATTGGGGGCTGGCCGAAAAGTAATATTTCAAACTAGAAAATTAAAAACAAAACCCAAGAATGCCGTAAAAATCAACATTCTTGGGTTTTATTTTTTAGTGCATTTACTATCTAAATGGACATGTTAGTTTAATTTTCCTCTGCCAAAATACCGGCTTCATTGAGGGCTTTTTTTGCGTTTAATATCATTTGCTCATCAGGTGCAGTCAATGTATGCAAATGCAATCCAGAAGTCAGTTCTGATAGCAGGGATGCCTTTGTGTGTCGGATATTCTTCAAAAAAGCCTGAACGTCTTTTCTGTTTGAAACCATAATAGAAGCAGTTAAATCCCCATACACTGGATGTTCTACAATTACATTCTTTACTGTTACCCCATGATCAACAATGATATTTAATTCCTGCTCTGCTTGGCTGGGGGAGTGCTGGCATGCTATGATCCTTTCCACAAGACTTTGACTTCCAGCGCGCATATACAAATAGCCTTGGCTTGTAGCAATGATCGGTTCATTACGCGCTTTTAACAAAGTCATATCTCCGACGATTACCTGACGGCTTACATTGGACTTTTTTGCCAATGCCGTACCTGTAACAGGGCCGGAACTGTTTTTTAAATAGTTAAGGAGCCATTCCCTTCTTTCTTCCCCGAGCAATTTCTTTTCTCTTTCTTTACTCACCTGTCCATCCCCTGTTCAAATTCTTTATATAAATAGTAGCATATTTGTTCCTCTGCATAAATAATCTTCCACGTTCATATGTATTTTTGAGAAGTTGAATAACAATTTGCCCAATCAATCATACACTGTATGGACTCATGCCTGAGGAGGGGAAATAAGTGAAAATCCACATCGTGCAGAAGGGGGATACTCTGTGGAAAATCGCCAAGAAATATGGCGTAGACTTCGAAGAGTTGAAAAAGATGAACGCGCAATTGTCGAATCCGGATATGATTATGCCCGGAATGAAAATAAAAGTTCCAGCAGGTGGGACACATATAAAAAAAGAAAAGCCCAATGTGTCGCACGGAGGTCATAAAGAGAAACCTAATGTATCGCACGGAGGTCATAAAGAAAAGCCTAATATGCCGCACGTAGGCCCTAAGGAAAAACCGAAAGTGCACCATCATCCCCCAAAAGTTCAGAAGGAAGTGAAAAAGGAAGCGATTCAAAAGGAAGTGCCGCAAAAAATTTATCAGCCTGTAATGCCGCAGCCACAACCACAGCTATTGCCTGAGATAGATATTAGCAACTACTATATGATGAATATGAATCAGATGCAAACGCAAGTGCAGCCGCAGCCACAGGTGCAACCGATTCAACAAGTAGAAGCGAAAAAAGAAGAAATACCTAAAATGGAAGTCATGCCTGAGATGCAAGTCATGCCTGAAATGGCGGAAATGCCCGAAATGGCAGTAATGCCCATACAAGGAGGAGTCCCACAACCAATGTATCCACAATATTGCTGTCCACCACCTGTAATGCCAGTTTGTGATCCATGCTATCCATATCCGATGATACCGCACGTGCAAGGTATGATGGCGTATCCGCAAATGCCAATGGGTGGATATATGCCACAAATGGCCCAGATGCCACAGATGTCTCAAATGCCTATGTATGGCCAAATGCCAGCTGTAATGCCGGCAACTGAATATGGAGTAATGCCTCAGCAATGGGGAGAAGAATCATCCAGTTCTTCATCAATGGAAATGTATCATCACCATGGGCATCACCACGGACATCATCACCATCACGACCATCATGGACACCATCATGAGCACCATCATCATGAGCATCATATGGCAGAGGAAGCGAATGATCCGCCGCCATTTTCAACAATGCCAATGCAGGGGTGGTCCCAGCCACCAGGAGGATACCCAATGATGCCAGTCAATCCACAAGGTCAGCAAATGGGAATGCCGTATGGAACAATGCCATATGGCCAGCAAAATCTATTTGAGCAGCCTGCGGCAGGAGCAGCGGGTACACCCTATCCGATGATGCCGAGAGCTGACGAAGAAGAAGATGACTAATATCTTTCATCAATCGAGAGACGGTTTCAATTCCCGTCTCCTTCTTTATGTAAAAAGGAGAACTGGTATCAACTTTAAAAAAATAGCCACCATTAAAAAAGCGGTTTGGATTGCTTCTTCTGAAAAAGAGCGCTGGATCATCAAAGAATTTCCCAAACCTGACAAGTTCATTCAGCAAATAGAATTGACGGAGCTTTTATGGAATAACGGATTCCACAACACATATAGGTTTCATCCAATTCACAAATATGGCCCTTGTTATTTTGAAGAGAGATATTTTGGGATTATACAATATATTGAACCTCATAAACATCAACAGTTCCATTATGGCAGTGCAAAAAATCGCGAAGAGGCGCTTTCGCTATTATGTCGTTATCATACTGTAGCCTCAAAATGTGTACCTCAACTTAAAGACAAACTGATCACATTTGATTTATGGAAGAAATGGAAAAATCGGCATGAAACCTTTAAGAGAAATATCGTTCCTTTCAAAGAGCTATCTATATATCATCATTTGGAGAGATATATGGAGCTTGGAGAAGCTTCTCTGCAAATCATGCAGGACTATGAAGGCTATTTTTTCAAGGAGCCGCACAGCATCTTACATGGAGATCTGGCCCATCACAATTATATTAGGAAAGCTGATGGCAGTCTTTATATTATTGATTTTGACTTGGTGAGTATTGGTCCTAAACAAATAGACATCCTCCAATATTGCAATCGTATTTTGTCTGAAATAGACTGGTCGCCGCTTCGGTTATTTGCTGAAGGAGAAGCCATCAACGAATATAAGGGGGACATTCCGTTCCTTGCAGCACTTTTATATCCGGCTGATATTTTTCGAGAATGGAATTATTTTGTCGGCTATAACAACAAGGAGCAAAAAAAACATTGGAAGCATCTTAAAGAGATAACATTTGGGCAGTTTGAGAAAAGGGTGGATTTCTCTAAATGGATAATCAATCAAATAGAAGATCTTGAGGAATAAAAATGCTTGGAATTTCACATTTGCTAAGTCGTACCTTTTCAATATATGATATGATAGAAAGGTTTGTTAGAGGGAGGATTACAAATGGCTGGACATTCCAAGTGGAAAAATATTCAAAACAGGAAAAATGCCCAAGATGCAAAGCGGGGCAAGATTTTCCAAAAACTTGCCAAAGAAATCTATGTTGCTGCAAAAAGCGGGGGAGGAGATCCGGACACGAATCCTTCGCTTCGTCTTGTAATCGATAAAGCTAAGTCAGCAAATATGCCGAACGATAATATCAAACGGGCAGTTGATAAAGCGTCTGGAAACCAAGACGGCGAAAACTATGAGGATATCATTTATGAAGGCTATGGTCCTGGCGGTGCGGCCGTCATGGTATTGTGCCTGACTGATAATAAAAACCGGACTGCATCCAATGTCCGTCATGCTTTTACAAAAAACGGCGGGAATCTCGGAGAATCAGGCTGCGTTTCTTACATGTTTGACCGAAAAGGTTATCTTGTAATTGAAAGAGATGGACTTGATATTGAAGAAGACGATCTGTTGCTACAAGCAATCGAAGCCGGTGCAGAAGATATGGAAACTAGCGAGGAAGTTTTTGAAATTTATACCGAGCCGGAGAACTTCATGGATGTAAAAGAGAGTCTTGAAGGCGAAGGATTTGAATTTGCGTCAGCGGAAGTTACAATGGTGCCGCAAACAGAAGCTGAGCTAGACGAAGAACAGCAGGAGAAGCTGGAAAAACTCATCGACATGCTCGAAGACGATGATGACGTTCAAGACGTCTATCATAACTAAAAAAAGCTAATCCAAAAGATGTGAATTCTTTTGGATTAGCTTTTTTTAATGGATATTCATGTAAAAAAAAGGTCACACTAATTCTATAAAGGTTTAACCTCATTCAGTAGGGATTCCAACCCCAGCTGAATAAAGTTAAAGCCTCCGGCAAATGCCACAGATTTTATCGAGCCCCGCTTGATAAAATCTGGACGCAAATACGCCAAGGCGCATTTGATTAAGGGTGTAGAGGTGATCTGAAATGAGAGCCATTTTAGTTTTGAGTCTTTTAACTGGTGGTATGTTAGTCAGCAGTGTTGTTCATGAGCCGATAGAAGTACAGGCAGAGCAGATATATGATGCCCCTTCTACGACAAATGAACAGCCTTTGGAGCTGACTGTCCATTTGAAGAAAGTTTACTTGGATGGTGAGGCCAGCGAAGAAGTTGTGAAAGAAATGATATTTGCTCTGGAAGATTTTTGGGCAAAATATGAGTCTTGGCAGCTTGTTGATATGGATGAAGAGCGCCTTTTATTTGAAAAGAAGGTCGATGATATTTCACCTTTATTAAAGATGAACGGTTATTTTGGTATTACGGATGATGGAACTTTATCTATTTTTAATGGTAAGCCTGAAGAAGAGGATGTCATCCAGTCTTTTTTTCAAATTGATGTGAAGAAGCTGGAGAGCAGTCAGCAAATGAGGTTGATGCAGGGGATTCCCGTTAAGACAAAAGAGGATTACTCAGAGGTCGTTGAGAGCATGAAAAAATATTCCATCAAAAAAGCGAAATAAGCGAAGGCCGGGAATCTGACAGAATCCCGGCCTTCTTTGATATTTAAGAAATTATAAAATGCCTGGAAGCGAATAACTAATGCCATGTCCAGTGCCTATCGACCATTAGCCTTCATTTCTCCTCCTACGATAAGTTAACATGACAGGATGTCCAAGTGGTGTCGGCACCATAGGACGTAATCACATTCGGCGTCCAGTGCATGTTGGCCCTAAATGGCCATCTTCCATATATCAGGTCAGTTTGTACGTGATAAACAGCCGCTTGTTTGCATGGGAAAAGAATGGCACAATAGGTGATAGAATAATAGACAGAGGGAGAAGTCACCGGATGAAACTCGTATCATGGAATGTGAATGGACTCAGGGCTTGTGTACGCAAGGGTTTTTTAGACTATTTTAATGAATTGGATGCAGATATTTTTTGCGTACAGGAAACGAAGCTTCAAGAGGGACAAATTGATTTAGAACTGGATGGATACCATCAATATTGGAATTATGCAGTCAAGAAAGGCTATTCTGGGACTGCTGTTTTTACTAAACACGAACCATTGTCTGTAAGGTATGGCATTGGGGAGTCTGATCGTGAAGAAGAAGGCCGGATTATTACACTCGAATTTGACCAGTTTTATTTGGTTAATGTGTACACGCCAAATGCGCAGAGAGATCTGGCGCGCCTTGACTACCGGCTGGAATGGGAAGACCGTATGCTTTTATATTTGAAAGAATTGGATCAGAACAAACCGGTCATTATGTGCGGAGATTTGAATGTTGCTCATCAAGATATTGATTTGAAAAATTTTAAGTCGAACAGGGGCAATTCAGGATTTACAGATGAGGAGCGTGGGAAATTCTCCACTCTGCTGGAACATGGTTTTGTTGATAGTTACCGTCACTTTTACCCTGAGAAGGAGGGCGCCTACACATGGTGGTCCTATATGAATAAGGTGAGGGAGAGAAATATTGGTTGGCGGATCGACTATTTTATTGTTTCGGAAAGATTTAAAGACCAATTAAAAGATGCACAAATATATTCTGATGTAATGGGAAGTGACCATTGCCCAGTTGCTTTGAAAATAGAAGTCGAATAGGGGTCAGACCCTCTTTAGTGCACTAAAGAGGGTCTGACCCCTTATAGTATTTCTTCTTGCCAATAAAATTGACTACAAATACGCTGGAAATGGCAATTGCTCCACCAATAAGTGATAATGTGCTTGGCCATTCATTTAACCAGAACCAGGCAATTATAATGGCGAGGGCAGGCTCAAGGTACAGCATACTTGAAAGTTTTGTTGTATTGCCGGCAGATAGGGCGATGGCCCATGTGGCGTACGCGATGGCAGCCGGAAAAATACCGACATATAAAGCGGAAACATGGGCAGCAGTAGACGCTCCTTGGATGTTTTCCCACAGACCTGGCATGAAAATAAGCATAGGCAAAGTTCCTGCCCATGTAAAATAGGCAGTCAAATCAATCGGATTGTACCGTTCCAGTAAAGGTTTTTGAAAGACAAAAAAGATGGAAGTCCCAATAGTAGCAATTAAAATGTAAATGGTTCCTTTCGAAACGGTAAACGATGCACCTGAAGATCCAATCGTGATTAAGATAATACCTATGAAGCCAATACCCAGACCGATCCAGCCAAACAAGTCCATTCTTTCTTTCAGGACAATCACTGCAATAATGGAAGTGAATACTGGAGCAGATCCGATAATCATACTCGCGGTTCCAGCGGAAACCGTCTGTACCCCGAATGTAAGTCCAATATGGTAAACGCTGATTCCCATAAAACCGAGGAACAGAATTCTAACTATGTCCTTTTTATTAGGAAGGCGCATATGTACCCCAGGCCAAAGCGCATACAACAGGAAAACCCCGGAGGCAATTAAAAACCTAAGAAGAACAAGGTGGGCAGCAGTATATCCACCAAGTAAGCTGGCCCGTACACCAGCAAATCCCGATGACCAAATTATGATCGTAATAACAGCCATCCAAAATGCTTTTTTATTCACTTACAACCTCCTAATCGCGAAATACAGTAAAATAGCATAATAATAACATATAACGATATATTGATTTTACCATTGACTATAAAAAATGGAATATAGTATGATATTCATGTTTCATTTTTAGTTTGAATGGAAAGGAGTATTGTGAGTTTTTTTAAGCGCCAGAACTGGTGAATGTACTTGCAGTAACAGATTGCCAGTTGACGAGGAGGAGGTTTATCGAACGTTCGGCGGATACCTCCCGGCTGCGGCACACAGTCGAATTTTCTTTCGTAAATCATGCGAGGCGACTCGATGGACAAAGGAAAGGAAATGTGTCCGATAAAAAATGAATATGAAATAGAGGGCAAGTGTGCCCTCGTGCTGCTTGCCCTCCTTTCACGGGAGGAAACAAGATGTGCGGAATTACTGGTTATATCGGAACAAATGATGCGAAGGAAATATTGTTAAAAGGCTTGGAAAAGCTCGAATATCGCGGCTATGATTCGGCTGGAATTGCTATCTTCAATCAGGACGGTGTTCACATTTTTAAAGAAAAAGGACGAATTGCAGACATGCGGGCAGTTGTGGATGGAACAGTAACTGCCAAAGTGGGAATCGGACATACACGCTGGGCTACGCACGGAGCGCCAAGTAAAGGCAATGCCCATCCGCATCAAAGTGCTTCCGGACGTTTTACATTGGTTCATAATGGTGTCATCGAAAATGAATCTGAGCTTAGAGTGGAGTATTTACAAGATGTGAAATTCAACAGCGATACAGATACCGAAGTGATTGTTCAGCTTGTGGAGAAGTTTGCGAAAGACATGGAGACGGAAGAAGCTTTCATGAAAACTCTTCGCTTGCTCAACGGCTCCTATGCGATCGCAATGTTGGATACAGAAGCGACTGATACCATCTTTATTGCTAAAAATAAAAGTCCTTTATTGGTCGGAGTCGGAGAAGACTTTCATGTTGTGGCAAGTGATGCTATGGCGATGATTGAAATCACGGATCAATTCATTGAATTGATGGATAAAGAGATCGTCATTGTGAAAAAAGATCAGGCGGATATTTATAATTTGCAAGGCGAAGTCATCATTAGAGAGCCTTATCAGGCGGAACTGGACGTTACGGATATCGAAAAAGGAACCTATCCTCATTTTATGCTGAAAGAAATTGATGAGCAGCCTCTTGTCATGAGAAAGATCATCCAAGCGTATCAGAATGCAGATGGTAATTTAGAGATCGACAGCGATATTATACATGCCATGGCGGCCGCAGACCGGATTTATATCGTTGCCTGCGGAACGAGCTATCATGCGGGATTGGTTGGAAAGCAGCTGATTGAAAAGCTAGCGGGAATTCCGGTGGAAGTGCATCTTGCGAGTGAATTCGGCTATAACATGCCTTTGCTTTCAGCAAAACCATTATTCGTTTTCATTTCTCAGAGCGGGGAAACAGCGGATAGCAGAGCCGTGTTGGTGAAAGTGAAGGAAATGGGGTATCGTGCTTTAACGATTACGAATGTTCCGGGATCAACGCTTTCAAGAGAAGCGGATTACACTTTGCTACTTCATGCAGGTCCTGAAATTGCCGTGGCTTCAACAAAAGCATACACAGCACAGGTGGCTGTTTTAGCAATATTGGCGTCTGCGACAGGTTCTGCAAAAGACACGATTGCAGAATTTGATTTGGTAAAAGAACTCGGAATCGTCGCCAACGCAATGGAAATCTTATGTGATACTAAAGAAGAGTTCGAGCTGATAGCGATCGATTACTTGCCTGCAGCCATTAACTGCTTTTTCATCGGCCGTTCTATTGACTATTTCGTCGGATTGGAAGGAGCTCTGAAACTGAAAGAAATCTCCTATATCCAGGCCGAGGGATTCGCCGGAGGAGAGCTGAAGCACGGTACAATAGCACTGATTGAGGAACAAACACCTGTCATAGCACTTGCTACGCAGGCTAGAGTCAACGGAAGCATCAGGGCAAACGTGAAGGAAGTGGCTGCCCGCGGAGCCAATACTTGTATCATTTCAATGAAAGGATTGGAAACAGAGGGAGACCGCTTCGTGTTGCCGGCAGTCCATGAACTGCTCACACCGCTGGTCTCAGTTATCCCGCTGCAGCTGATTGCCTACTATGCCGCATTGCACCGTGGGTGTGACGTTGATAAGCCGAGGAATTTGGCGAAGAGTGTGACGGTTGAGTGATAACGCCTGTTAACGAATAATAAATTGTAGTTTTATAAAAAAGATTATCATTTATAATAATGTTTGATTAAAAATAACCTCTTAGGTATGATGTCCGTAAGAGGTTATTTTTGTTTGTCAGAAAAAGAGGTGTGTTAAGTGTCATTTCCTAGATATGATAGTATGAATCCGAGATTACTTGATTCTATTGTTTGTTTTGCAGATATACTGGGTTTTTCTAATTTAATTAAAAGTTCTTCAAACTCAGAAGAAGCAACGCTTTCATTAAAACTCAACTTTCGCAGAGAGAAATTGGCAAATAAGCCTTGATGTAGTTGGGAAGGCCAGAGAACCACTGCTCAAGTT
>NZ_JACSPV010000067.1 GCF_014836955.1 Bacillus norwichensis | reverse complement strand
ACTTGAGCAGTGGTTCTCTGGCCTTCCCAACTACATCAAGGCTTATTTGCCAATTTCTCTCTGCGAAAGTTGAGTTATAATGATGGAAATCTTAGAACAATCTTAGTTGGTGACAAGCCTGCTCCAGTTCGGACTTCGTTTGATGAGAATGATCCATTTCGCCATTCAAGCGTTTTCGAGAATACCTGCTGGCTGGCCTTCCGTTTCACATAACTCTCTTTTCAAACATCATATTATACTTTTATGTGATTATATTACTGACGAGCTAATTGGTCTCATTGAATAAAAGCTTTTATAATAATAATATAAAACAAACAATCAAGCATTGAAACAAAGCTTGATTATTTACCATAATATCATTTTGACGTAAACACCAGTACGGAATCACAAGAAGTGTTGATGTATCAACAGCTAGCTTCTTAACACGTTTCGAATCAACACTTAAATCATTTAATGCCCGGAAGTGCTTTGGTATCATCATACGGCTTGATTCTCAACGCAGGTTATGGCCTAGTCTTAGCTTATTTGGCTTCATTTTACGCTCCCCTCCTTTGCCTTACTGAGGCTGCAAATAATATGTTGGCTTGGTTAAAGGTGCGAAATAGTTTTTCATGGTAACAGTAGGCTTTTTAGTCTGGAATCAGTAACGGCTATTACTTTTATTCAGATGTGGAATTCCATCTAACTTTGTCGATCAAATGGACATTGTTTTCGGATATTTATTTGTTAACATAAATACTATCATAGGTTGGTATACCACCAACTGGAAAACCCTGTGGTATCGTTTATTGAGACAAATTTAATTTATGGGGTTCTTATTTAATGAGATAAAGTTGTTTGAAAAATATAACCATTTCACTACATTTAAAGGGCTATTTAATTGAAGAAAGCTTATTCTGACAAGCAGGTTGGTACAAGAATGGTACAATCAGTTTGAGGAGGGCATGTATGTTGAAATCAAGAAGTATATGGTCAATAGTCTGTATAATATCGGGATTACTCTGCTTTGGATTAAATTGGATCATAGAAGATTATTCTGAACTTATTGTATTTATAGGAACTATTTTTATATCGTTAGGGGCTATCTTTAGTTTTATTGCTATTTTTAAAAAGGAAAAAGGTAGTATGAAATTTGTATCACTTGTTTCTTTCTTTATTATCCTATTTATAATAACTTGGTTTGAAGCATTTCAGGCTCTCCGTACAGTAACTTGGCTTAAAAATACTGTTTAATTTTTTGATCTGCAACCTAAAAACTGTAAATGTTGTATTCGGACTTTTGTTTTATGTGCTGGAGAAAGGAGTTAAAATATTTGTTTGTTGTAGAAATTTTACGTGCAATAGCTAGCGTATTATTGATTTTTAGTGCTGCTTTCTATTTACGGCATTTGGAAAAAGACTAAAAAGCAAAGAAAACTTTCAACCTTTGAATTCACAATGTCCATAATCATACAGATTGCGTATGGCCTCCTTGCAATCAGTTTGTTGATGTCGGTGTTTATTAACTGATTATTGTGTTGGTGAATATACAAGTTTTTCTCCATTTCTGCGATCGGGCGCGATTGTGGAGGAACCCGGTAAGATCACCGATAAAATGTATATCCCGTAACAATAAGCCCGGTGTTGATCGGGCCTGTTTTTTTGTTTATGAAACTTTATTTAAGAACTTGTAAAATTTGTGGAAAAGCACTTTTTATTAAAAAAATATCGGATATACTGAATGTACCCTTTACAAGGCTACTAAACATACCCTTGGATTCTACCTCCATCGAATCCAGGGGGATTTTTATATTTATTTAATCACTATGCTGGTCTCCGGCCCGACATAAAAATTCCGCTTGCCACAATTTGTATTGATTGTGACCACATAAGGATACGGCCTGTCCAGATATCATAAGCTAGTTTTATAATGGTTGGCTGCGCTGTAATCGACAATATCATCACATCGAACCTATTCGACAAAAGGGATTATGTTCCTACAATTAGGCATTTACATATCACCGCCACCTCCGAAGTCTCTACACTCTATTCGTCTAAAAACTCGATCATTTTTGTTGCTTCGAGTAATCCGACTAATTCGACTTGATCCATTTCTGTACAAAATCGATATATCGTTCCATCTTCGTCGTCTTGAATAATAGCAATAGCGCGCTTTACTTTCATTTTCGCTATATCTTTCTTCGCTTCATCCATAACGTCATTCGGTGTGAGATAACCTTTTTTTCTCGTTTTATATGTTTCTATATCATTCATGTAATCACCTCAATATAAAAAGCGCCCCTATCTGTCAACCCACTTAAAAGGTGGATACAGATACAAACGCTTGGATGGGGATTTTCCCTCCCCGTCCTGCCTTCCATTCTAACATGTGGGTTTTCCCTTTTGCAATTTCGTTCCATATATGCCATTCGTTTCACTTAATTGAATGACAATTGCATCTCCAATCCTCTTCTTGTTCGCTCTTAGCAACAACGCTTTGCTGTCATAAAAAAAGAAGCCCGATTATTATTCTAACGGGTTCTCTTCAGGGGACAAAATTTTAGCACCGATGCTTTTTAAATTGCTCTAATATATAACATAAAAAATCGTCAATCATATCCGCCATTTCTCACACTGTTCCAATGGATTACATAGACCAAACAGAAAAATATACCATTATATAAATTATATTAGATACTATTGCAATCATTGATTTTACTAACGGTTTTTCCTTGAGTATTATTGAACCAATTCCTAACATAGCTCCGCCAAATGATACCATAACTGGTAAAACTATATTGCCAAAAAGTACGATTTGGTAAATGGTTCCGAAGATTCCTCCACCCGAAAACTGAATTCTAATCATCAAAAAAAGCAAAATATTTAATGACAAATTGAAGCCTATGCACATAAACGAGAACTTACTTAACTTGCCCATCACCCCAAAACTCCTTCACCCTGTTTGTTATTTTACCTTCTAATCTTAGCTAATATTTCCAACATCCTTTATTAATTTCTCTGTTTTTTACGCTCACCTTAAATCCAATATATCTTCAAACCTACATCTCTTGTTGGTGATCCCCAAACGCTATACTGAAGTCAACTTCTACTTATCATATGATTTATAAGGCAGGCAGAGGTTGTAATAGGTTCGGAGAATAGGTGGTAGCCATTTGTGCGTATTTGGGATTGAAATTGGAATAAATGTAACTTTTCCGGTCACCTCTCGTAGTAGTGTGGGCGTTCCAGAACCGATAATTTTCTTCGGATATGTTGGATAAAGAAGCTGGTGGAGTGGTCATTTACATTCAAAAAACAGCAAAGAAGCATTTGGCCTAAAGTGGAGGAACATCAATTTCAAACAAAAAACGATAACCGTTGATTGTACCCGGGACCATTATGGTGAACGGTCTCCCAAGACAAAAAACAGCTATCGTACTATCCCGGTTGATGATGTTTTGGTGAACCAATTAATCGCATATTAAAAATGGTGCTTAGAAACAAAGTTTGCTTCTGGTCTGAAATTAGATATAGAAAACGATCTTGTGTTTCTATCAAAGAATAGCAATATTTTACAATTTACGTTTAAAACAATATATGCTTAGTTGAAAAAAGAGAATATCCGCATTAGAAAATATATCACCTCATGGATTGAGGCATACACATGCAACGATACTAATTAGCAACGGAGTTCCTCCTATAACTATAGCTGAATCGGCTGGAGAATACTTCGGAAATGATTAATACTGTATACTCACACTCTTTCAAAGAATTGGAAGAGAAAGCAGTCACTGTTTTCAGTGAAAGTCTTGCATCTGGGACTAAAATGGGGGCTAAATATAAAATTAGCCCCCAACCCTTTGATACACTAGTGACTGCTCATCGCTTTCACTTTATTTACCGTAATAGGCTATTGCAATGGAAACAATAAACACAACGAACATTAGTGCCGCGTACATCCATGACAGCCTTTTAATATTATATTTTAATGACGTCTTTTCATAGTCATGGGAACGCGCCAATTCGTCTGCGATCGTATCCCCTTCCTCTTCATATTGTTTCATTTGCCTCGAAACATCTCTTCCCACCAGAAATGTTCCTATTAGCGCGGCCACACTCACAATAACCCCGCCGATGATCATATAAGCGGTCATATATTTCACTCCTTGACATCCTATACCATCATTATACCGTTTTGCTAAAATATTTCATGGATTTAAAGTGAAATCTGTTACAAATTAATGGTTTTTTAGGCTGCCATTTATATCATATGCTTAAAAAGTAGATAATGTTCATTTTCCCAGACTTTCGGAATGTATGAAAAGATTCAAGTTAAACAATAAGGGGATCACTAAATATAATGCATATGCAAAAGACATCCATACAGTAAAAGCAATCATCTGTGAATCATCTAATGTTGGAAAAACCATATCGTGATTAGATAAAGTAAATGTGTCTAGCGCTAAACCAATAATAGTGCCAATCACCCCAAACTTTAATGGAGCATTATTTGCTTTGTCGAATAATAGATACACATATGTAACACCACACAATAAAATTGACGTTCCAACTAATAATAGGAAAATGCTGATAACAAACTCATCTGTAACGGGGCTAAAAAGAACCCGTTCTCCAAAAAATCTAAAAAATAGTGTGGCAAATAACCATACTAGAACACCCCACATTGCCGTGAATAAATAGCCTTTCATTAATCGCCCTCCTTACTCGCTAATGTATTGAGCCCATTGATTAATTGCGTGAACTCCTTGTATGTTTTTTCAACAGGAAAATCCTTTTGTAACAATGCCTGTAAAGCCACCCCGTCGGCAATAGCATTTAATAGAATTCCCCACGTCTCAGGTGAAACCCCTTCTATAGGGGATTCCGTCCACAAGTTTGATACATTCTCTGTTAGAGCCTTATTTTCTGTCATAATAATTTCGCCAAGCTGACCTCTTATTTTCTCATTATTAAAACTTGAAGCAACCAATGAAAGAAACAATTTATGAAAAAACGAATCATATGAACAACGACTTTTAGCTGATGTAATAGCTTGTTCAATCACATATTCCCTGCTTAGAGATATCTCTTGCCAGCTGGTTTCACAAATGTCTTGAACAATATCGATTAACAACTGTTCTTTCGTTTTAAAATGATAATAAATTGTACCTTGTGTAACTCCTGCCGTATCAGCGACCGCTCTTAATGTGAATTTTTCAATACCTTTATCAACCAGACACTCCTTAGCATATTTAATTAAATCGTCCTTACTTATCACATTTGGTTTTGCCATCTTATCATCACCTTTTAGTTATTCAACTAACTAACTACATATTACCAGCTTAAATGAACCATTACAATCTTTTTCCCTCGCCGTTCTATGTTCGACATGTGACTGAACTACAAGATATTCCGATGATCTATGTAGTCTTTGTACCATTTAAAGTTTGAGGTCAAGTCATTAAAACAACAACGCAAAACCCTTATCAAGGATTTCACGTTGTTGTTTTTACATAATCCGTTTAAACATCTTTTCCATATCTGTAATGGAAAAATGTACAATAATCGGCCTGCCGTGCGGACAAGTAAAGGGATCTTCTGCCCTTCGCAATTCATCCAACAAAGCTTGAATTTCATCGTCGCGCAAATATCGGTTCGCTTTGATGGCGGCCTTGCAGCTCATCATGATGGCTGCTTCCTCACGCAGTTTTTTAATATCAATCTTATGCATTGAAAGCAGCTGCTCGACGATTTCTTCGATGATTGTCTGCTCCTGTCCTTTTGGGAACCATGCAGGATGTGACCTGACAATAAAACTGTTCATTCCAAAGTCTTCCAAAAAAATACCGACAGACTGAAGCTCTTCCATATGCTCCTTGATTTTTAAGGATTCATCAACTGAGAACTCCAAAGTAAGTGGAACAAGCAATTGTTGCAAGTCCATCGTCACTTTGCCAACCTTCTCACGGAAGTATTCATATTTGATCCTTTCTTGTGCAGCATGTTGGTCAATCATATACAAACCGAGTTCGTTCTGAGCAAAAATATAAGTGCCGTGCATTTGTCCGATTGGATAAAGTGCAGGAAAACGTTCTTTTTCACTAACGATTTCTTCTGGTTCATCAACAGCTACGCTTTCCAGTTCTTCAATCTCTTCAACCTTTTCAATGATCTGCACGTTTAGTTCATTTGTTTTAGATATTTGCGAAGCCGGTTCATAGCCAACAGGATCATAAAGCTTTTTCATTTCTTGAGTTGGAAGCAGTTTATCTTTTTTATACGATGTTGTTACCGGCGGCCTCCAGTCTGGCTTTGCAGTATTTTCTGTTGGAGGCTCTAGCTTAAATTCCGTCTGGACACTCATTGGATTTTTTTTCGGCGTCGGTACAACCCCCGAAGGAATCAGCTGCTCTTTTTTAAATGCTTGTTTGATTGTTTCAGTAATGAATTCTTTTAATTCCTGTTCTTTACTTAGCCTGACTTCCAGTTTTGCTGGATGGACATTTACATCCACTAAAATCGGATCCAGTTCAATGGATATCAACGCAATGGGAAAGCGACTGATGGGTAGAAGCGTATGATAGCCTTCCAACACAGCTTTCACAAGTGAATAATTTTTGATAAATCGGCCGTTAATCATTGTCGATAGATAGTTACGCGATGCCCGCGTCATTTCAGGGCGGGAAATGAATCCAGATACCGAAAAATCCAATGATTGGGCATGTATATGGATCATATCCCTAGCAACGTTTTTTCCATAGATCGCTGCAAGGACTTGCCTGATATCTCCATTGCCGTTAGTATGAAGCAGGATCCGGCCATCGTGGCTCAGGCGAATAGATACGTCTGGATGAGCCAATGCTAAACGGTTGACCACGTCAGTAATATGCCCAATTTCGGTATGAAGGGTTTTTACATACTTTAGCCGGGCCGGCGTATTGAAAAACAGGTCAGAAACCGTGATGTCTGTCCCTTTTCGGGACGGAGCTTTTTCATGTGTGATGAGTTTTCCGCCTTCCAATATCGCTTTTGTACCGTCTTTTCCCTCCCTAGCTGTAACCAGGGTAAGACGCGAAACAGAGGCGATGCTTGGAAGGGCCTCTCCCCGAAAACCAAGGGTTCGGATTCTGAATAGGTCATGCTCATCTTTTATTTTACTTGTTGCATGCCTTTTAAAAGCTGTGACAATATCTTCTTCCCCAATACCGTTTCCGTTATCAATAATACGTATTTCACCGAGGCCAGCTTCTTTTATATTGATTTCAACGATGGTGCTTCCAGCGTCAACGGAATTTTCCACCAGTTCCTTGACAACAGATGCAGGGCGCTCAACAACTTCTCCGGCGGCTATTTTATTGGACAAAGCTTCATCCAGCTCTATAATTTCACGCATTGTTTCGCTCCTTCCCTCTGTTTATTTCCTAATTTTTTTCTGCAGCGAATATAAAACATTTAAAGCTTGCAGAGGGTTCATCTCAAGCAAATTCAAACTCTCGATTTCTTTTAAAACCTTTTTCTCTGTCTTGCCAACAGCTGAATCCTTCGGTTCGGAGAAAAAGGCCAATTGCTCATTTGAAGCATTCGAAACCGGGGATTCTTTGACTGCTTCCCCTAAAGTAGGTTCCTCTTTTGTCTTGCCATTCGATTTCTCCAGTTGGCTTAAGATTTCTTCAGCACGCTGGATCAGCGTTTCAGGCAACTCTGCTAATTCAGCGACATGGATACCATAGCTTTTATCAGCGGCGCCATCCTTCACTTTATGCAAAAACACGAGTTTACCTTGATGTTCAGCAGCACTCACATGGACGTTTTTTAAACGGGACAGTTGTTTATCCAGCCCCGTAAGCTCATGATAATGAGTTGAAAATAGAGTTTTGGCACCAATCTCTTCGTGGATATATTCTATGATTGCCTGTGCGAGCGCCATCCCATCATATGTAGATGTACCGCGACCGATTTCATCGAATAAAATTAGACTATTTTGAGTAGCATGGGTGATGGCATTTTTCGCTTCCAGCATTTCAACCATAAACGTACTCTGCCCTGATATTAGATCGTCCGCAGCCCCAATTCTAGTAAAAATTTGGTCAAAGATTGGGAGCTTGGCGTTTGATGCGGGTACAAAACAGCCAATTTGCGCCATGATGGCTGTCAGAGCAACCTGTCTCATATACGTGCTTTTTCCTGACATATTTGGCCCCGTAATGAGGAGCATTTCCCTTTTGTCATCCATCATGCAGTCGTTTGGAACATATTCCTGTGACCCCATCACTTTTTCGACGACCGGATGCCTCCCGTTTTCAAGAGTCAGTTCTCTTGTGAAATGAAGCGCTGGTTTCACATAGTGTCGGGCCTCACTAATTGCTGCAAAGCTTTGGAAAATATCAATCTCACTGATGATTTTTGCAGTTTTTTGCAGCCTCGGAATAAACTGTTTTACTTGATCCCGCAAATCAAGGAATAAATCGTACTCTAATTCAATGGATCGTTCATCTGCCTGAAGAATTAAAGCTTCTTTTTCTTTTAGCTCGGGAGTTATAAATCTTTCAGCATTTGTCAATGTCTGCTTTCGTTCATATCTTCCCTCTTCCAAAAACTTCACGTTAGCTCGGGTCACTTCAATGTAATAGCCAAAAACCCTGTTGTATCCAACCTTTAATGATTTAATGCCCGTTTTCTCACGTTCATCCTTTTCCAATGTGGCAATCCAGTTTTTTCCGTTTCGGCTTGCATCGCGATACTGATCTAATTTCTCATTATAGCCATCTTTGATGATTCCACCTTCTTTAACAGAGATCGGTGGGTTTTCAGCTACCGCGCGCTCTAGCAAATCGGTCAAGTCTTCACAAGGGTCCAATGCCATGGCAAGCTTGTTCGTTTCCTCGTGATCCATGCCTTCTATTAAACTGCGTATTGCAGGTACTTGCAGCAATGATTTTTTCAACTGGATGAAATCACGTGCATTTGCATTTCCAAAAGCCACCCTACCAGCAAGACGTTCCAAGTCATAGACACTTTTTAAAAGCTCCTGCAAATCGAGACGTTCAAAATAATGTTCCATGAATAACTCTACCAAGAGCAGGCGCTTTTCTATCAATGACTTACTGATTAAGGGTCTGTCCAGCCATTGTCTTAAAAGACGCCCACCCATTGCAGTGGATGTTTCATCCAAAAGCCAAAGCAGCGTTCCTTTTTTATCTTTTCCACGGATGGGCTCAGTAATCTCTAAATTCCTCTTAGAGTAAAAATCTATTTTCATAAATTGGTTATTTTCATAGATTTCAAATGGTTGCAAGTGATCGAGACTGCGCTTTTGTGTTTTTTTCAAATAATGAAGCAACCTTTGTACAGGCTCCTGCAATTCTTCAGCATCAAGCTTTTGAAGAATTTGCTGGAATTCATCGTGCATAAAGGAGTTTTCTTCATACGAAATAACCGCTTGGCATCTTTCTTTGATTTTCTCAAGAAGGTCTACGTCTTCCTCTGAGGATGTTACAACTTCCTTTGCCCCAATTGTAGCCAACTCATTTAAAAGCAAGTCAACAGATCCTTCCAACACCGTTGCTCTGCCCTCACCAGTTGACAGATCCGTATACGCAACTCCGTATGACTGGTTGTTGAAATTGGAGATTGCTGCGATGTAATTATTCTCTTTCGCTACAATGCCTTTTCCATCCATTACCGTTCCAGGGGTGACCAATTGGACAACTTCACGTTTGACAACACCCTTAGCATATTTAGGATCTTCTGTCTGTTCGCAAATCGCCACTTTATAGCCTTTTTGTATTAAATTTTCAATATAGCCTGCAGCCGAGTGATGCGGAACACCACACATGGGAATCTTCTCTTCCGAACCTCCCTCTCTGCTGGTCAAAGTAATTTCCAGTTCTTGGGATGCCTTCAATGCATCTTCAAAAAACAACTCATAAAAATCGCCTAGACGAAAAAATAAAAAGGCATCCTTGTTCTCTGCCTTTACTTTTAAATATTGCTGTATCATTGGTGTATATTGCTGACCCATATGTACTCGTTTCCTTTCCATTCGAACACTTAGAATGATTATATCATACCATCTTTAAAGCGTGAGATTCCAATATGAAAAAGTGGATAGCCTGAAATAGGTTCCTATTTTTTAACAACACTAAACCCATAAAAAAACAGTGGACGCTTTAAGGAAGCCTTCCATGCAACCCTACTTTTCAGAACAGCTGATGCTTTATAGTCCGTGGTATAAAAAAGAAAAACCGGGGGTTTCCCGGTCTACACCTATTCTTCTTCATGTGCTACAAGAAAGTCTGGATCAATTTCTTCAAATTCTTTATCATCTAGTTCATCTTCCCAATCATCGTCATCACACGAGCATTTATCGTGATGTATAGCAACACAAACTTTTGTTTCACCAATGACCTCAACTAGGAATTCTCTCTCGACATTGACTAGTATCCTATTCCCCTTCTTAGATATGACAGCTTCGACACAATTTGGCTGCTGGAGTACTTTGGCAGAGACAATTTTATCATCCAGACAATCAGGATCACGGTACTTCAGCTTGATTACATCCTTATAATCAACTTTTTCGGTCACCACAGATGTCTTTGTATTATCATGATGGGAATACCAAACATTAATATCAAAAGAGCCACAGACTTCGACGTTTTTGCCTACTTTCCGCGCTTCGTATTTATGGTTGATAATCCAACAGCCCAGTATGCTCGAAGGATGATGTGGCGGGTCGATCGTATGATTGGACAGTGTCATTTTGCGCCCTTTCGCAACGACCGCTTTTGTTATAATTTCTCTATATTCTGCCATTCGAGCGAAACCTCCTCATTCATTTTCATTTCATCGTATGCATTCATCTAGACTCCTGTGCTTAATTCGCCTGTCATTGCCCGCCTATATTTAGGCAGTTATCCAGAATCTCATCCAATTATTTGATGGGATCTCCCATCCAAATAAAACTAGATAGAGCCTGATTGTTCATTATAAAATATGGCAGTTATCATGAAGGGGTATTTTGTCCATTAAAAAGAGCCCCGCCCAAATGGGCAAAGGCTCCGGATTTTCATTCATGTTTTAAGAGCAGCTGGATGGACTGTTCTTAAGTTTTGACCCTGTATCTCCCGTCAATAAATCCCCGCCCGTAGACACAAGGATTTCATCTGTTACTTTGTTGGAAATGGCACTAGCAACCATTTGCAGCAAATCGTTGACATCAGTTTGTGACTGCTTAAATTCCTGAACAATAGGAATCTCATCCAATTCCTTCTCAAGCTTTTCAATCTTTTCTTCAACTAATTCCAATGCCCGCTCTTTTTCGTAATGCTGAAAATTGACCGCCTGCTTTTGTAAGCTTTTGATGCTTGCAATCATTTCTCTCACTTTTTGATTTTCGTTAATTTGAGCTTCTGCACGCTTGAAAAAATCTACTTCTTCTGTTTTGGCGATCATGCCTGCCAATTCATGTGCACGTTCAACAATGTCTTCTTTTGTATATTTTGCCATTTTAATTCACCTCAGCTGCTTCTCGTTCTTCAATCATGACTCCATCTAATGTCCATGTTTTTGCCTCAACGATTTTCACATTGACTAATTGCCCAATGGCAGATTTTGGCCCTTTGAAATTTACAAGTTTATTTTTTCGTGTATAACCTGCAAGAACATCAGGATTATTTTTACTTTCACCTTCTACAAGGACTTCCACAACCTGACCTTCAAACTTTTTCATAGCTTTTGCGGAAAGTTCATTCACCAACTGATTCAAACGCTGCAATCTTTCTTTCTTCACTTCCATTGAAACATTATCCTTCATTTTTGCAGCAGGAGTGCCATCACGCGGTGAATAGATGAAAGTATAGGCTATTTCAAATCCAACTTCCTTATACAGCGTCATTGTCTCTTCAAATTGCTCATCCGTCTCATTTGGGAAACCGACGATAATATCAGTTGATAAGGAAACATCAGGGATGGCCGCTTTGATCTTTCTCACAAGCTCGAGATACTGTTCACGGTTATAAACACGTCCCATGATTTTTAAAATATCACTAGAGCCTGATTGAACCGGCAAGTGAATATGCTCCATCATATTTCCTTTTTTCGCAAGGACCTCGATAAGACGATCATCAAAGTCACGTGGATGGCTTGTTGTAAAACGGATACGAGGGATATCGACCATTCTTAATTCATCCATCAAGTCTCCAAGACCGTACTCTATATCGTCAAAGTCTTTTCCATACGCATTGACGTTTTGTCCTAGAAGAGTGATTTCCTTATATCCTTGCGCAGCCAGATGACGGACTTCCTGGATAATGTCTTGAGGTCGTCTACTTCTTTCTTTCCCACGTGTATATGGGACGATACAGTACGTACAGAATTTGTCACAGCCGTACATGATATTGACCCAAGCCTTGATATTACCCATGCGAACTTTAGGGAGGTTCTCAACGATGTCCCCTTCCTTAGACCATACTTCAATAACCATTTCCTTGGACATGTATGCCTCGTTTAAAATGTTCGGCAGTCGATGAATGTTGTGTGTTCCAAAGATCATATCGACAAAATGGTGCTTTTCTAAAATTCGATTTACTACTGATTCCTCTTGCGACATACAGCCGCAGACACCGATCAACAGATCGGGTTTTTCCAATTTCAGCGGTTTTAAATGTCCCAGTTCACCAAAAACTTTATTTTCCGCATTTTCACGGATAGCGCATGTATTCAAAAGAATGACATCTGCATCCTCAACAGTTTCAGTATTTTCGTATCCGAGTCCCATAAAGATACCAGCCATGACTTCAGTATCATGCTCGTTCATTTGGCACCCATAAGTACGAATGTAAAACTTTCTTCCTTCTCCCATGCCGAGAAATTGTTCAGGAAGTTCAAAGTCTTTATGATATTTGATTTCTTCCCGTCCCCTTTTTCTAGCATCTTTCAAGGAAGGTGGCATATAGACAGTTTGGAAATACTTACTGTAATCCTTCTCTTTCTTTTCAGAGGAAGCGTTTTGCTTTACTTGCTGGCTTTCCAAACGCTGATTCTCATTCATAAAAATCCCCTTTCTATTTATAAAAGACAAATTCGGCCTATTGAAAGCCAGAATGGATGTAAATACAATGCAGGATTTTTCCCATACATTCTATTAGTATAATCTCTTTTTTTTTTGAATACAACAGACGGCTACTTTTGTACATAATTATTCAGAAATACCGTTGTGAATTTGACTGATCGACTAAGTAATATAAAAAAAGAGCTCTTAAAAGCCTCTATAACATACAAATAATGAAGAGGAATCAGCAGGTGTTTTGTTAAAACTTATGCTAAACGACTTGAATGTGATGCACTGAAGCTAAAGGATTAATAAGACATTTGAATACTTTGCGTTTGTTCGGTTAATATAAATTCGGGAAAACAAAAAAATTCCTAAAGCAAATCACTTGAAAATGACCTTCAAAATGTTAAACTGTAAATAAATCAAATATCTCTAATTCGAGATACTAGATTTGTTTACATATTTTCTGAAAATAGGGAGGAATTCATCATGAGCACGAAAAAAGTAGCAGTCATTACAGGTTCAGCTCAAGGAATTGGAAAAGGATTAGCTGAACGATTAGCTAACGAAGGGTTTTCAATTGTATTAAGTGATATTAACCAAGAAATTTTAACAGGAACCGAAAATGAATTTAAAAATAATGGGTTTGAAGTTACATCGTTCGTTGGTAACGTTACAAAACCAGAGGACCAAGCTGCGTTAGTTCAACATGCCGTGGATACTTTCGGCAAGGTAGATGTATTTATTAATAATGCAGGTGTAGAAGGACAAGTAGCTCCTCTTATAGGTGCAGACCCCAAAGCAGTTGATTTCACATTTGATGTCAATATTAAAGGTGTTATCTACGGTATTCAAGCTGCAGCAAAGCAAATGATAAAACAAGGAACTGGTGGAAAAATAATTAATGCTTGGTAAGCCCCCAATCAAACAACGCATATTTTTATGCAGCCCCTCTTAGTATGATCAATGTATCAACTGAAGGAGGTG
>NZ_JACSPV010000066.1 GCF_014836955.1 Bacillus norwichensis | reverse complement strand
CAACATAATTGATAGGCTCAAGATTCAGTCTAGCCAACGATTAGTACTTATTTTGTTGGTGCGAAAGTTGAGTTAATAACATTATATTGTCAAACTATACTTCTTCATCAATTAACAGTCATTTTAAGTGGATTCTTTTATAATCCTTATGCGGCTTAACATAATTATTTGCCGAGTGTTTATTTACAGACCTTTTAATGAGAAAACCAATATGAATTTTTTACCATAAAAGTAATCCCCTTCCAACGATAAAATAACAGGAAGGGGATTTAAGTTATTTATTTTTAATTATGTTCATGATTATTGGATAAAGCTTAATAATCATTCAAGAGCTTTTACGTTTAGCTCCCTGTTATAAAGTAAACTTCCCACCATGATAGCAATAGTACGTTTCAGCCTTAAGGTCTTTAATCACACTTAAAGACTGTTTCGCTTTCTCAATATTTAAACAAAAGTGTGGATTAGCAATGACCAATTCATGATTATCCTGAACAGCTGCATCACCAGTAATTACACTTTTTAAATTCGGAAAATATAATGAAATATGTCCTGAAGTATGCCCCGGTGTTGCTACAACTCTGCATTCATTATCTAGAATCATATCACCATCATGTACCTTTTCATCAATTGGGACATGCTTCAAATTCTTTAATTGCTGTATGAACCATTTACCAAATTCGATTTCTTCATTTGGCATATTTTCTAGCATTTCTTCAGCTTGAACCAATCTCTCTGACTTCATCTCACCACTAATATACTTAGATTCAATTTCACTGGCTATAATATTAATCCACGGATACTTTTCTTTGAAGTCATATAAAGAACCTATATGATCATCATCATAGTGAGTAATGATTATATTCTTTAAATTCTTCATTTCATATCCATTCTCTAGAATTTCATTTTCAATTAAGGTTAAAAAATTTGTATATCCTGTATCGACCAACGTTAATTGATCATTCGATACAATTAAGCTAGGATAAATGTAATTTTTTTGTCCATTAAATTCAAATTCAATTGCTAGTTCTAATATCTTCATTTTTCTTCCTCCATACTGCCCAATTTCTACAAACAAGTATTCTTTACTTTTATTATACAAGGAGATATGAATCTTTCATATCGTTCAACCTTCAAACAAATTTATTTAATCATCTGCCTGGGCGTAATTGTAAGATTACGGCTATATAGGTATTATTTGTGGAATAATTAAACCAGAAAACACATTTGATATAACACCTTTTGGTGTTATAATAACCTTATGACACCAAAAGGTGTTAAACTTCATTGGAGGTATTAATTTATGCAAACACCTGTAATTCGTAAAACTATCGTATTGGATGCTCCAATTGAAAAAGTGTGGAAAGCTGTTTCAACATCAGAAGGTATTGCAGCATGGTGGATGGCAAATACTTTTGAAGCTGTTTTGGGAAAGGACTTTGTCCTTCATGCAGGTCCATACGGTGATTCCCCTTGTAAAGTTACTGAATTAGAACCTTTGAAGCGTGTCAGTTTCGACTGGGATAAAGAGTGGCACCTTACATTTGAGTTGAGATCGTTAGAAGATGAAAAAACTGAATTTACCCTTATTCATTCTGGTTGGAGTGCAGAAACATTGAATGTTTTTGACACTATGAACGGCGGATGGGAAAAAATCGTAAAAGAAAAACTTCCAAAATATGTTGCGGCTTAAGAATGACCGATCAATCTAAGCAAGATATTTTTCAAGCAATTTCTGACCCAACTCGTCGGAGTATGTTAAAATTGCTAGCTGAAAAGGAAATGTCGATAACTGAAATTGTAAGATTCTTCCCGATAAGCCGTACTGCTGTGAACAAACATCTGCATATTCTTGCAAATGCCAGTCTTGTCAGAAGCCGAAAGGTTGGACGCGAAACTCGTTATACGCTTAATCCAGAACCATTGGTTGAACTAAAAGATTGGCTTACTTTCTTTGAGCAATATTGGGACAGAAAGCTGTTAGCTCTTAAAAGATATGTAGAGGAAAATAGTGATCAGACATAAGAGAGACAAAATATCGTGAATACCTGTTGCAGCATCAAAATAGGATTACAAAAGCCTATTTCAGCAAAAAGATCAGGGCCTGTTTTTGAAGAAAGTTGATTCAAAACAGGCTCTTAAAATATTCTATAAGAAAGATTGATTTTTTCCTGCTTGTGTTATTCCATTAGAGCGCCTTTTTTTTAGTTATTCACTAGCTTTGCCCTAATTAAAAACACTATAAATTCGGTTCTGCAGGACCCTCCGCCGTTTGCGCCAGACATAGAGACTATAAGCTATATTTAAACAATATATTCCTGTGGGTAATTAGTCTTGCGATTTTTCTTTCATCATTTTTGTTATTATCTGTATATATTCGAACATTTATTATCTATTAAAGAAAGCGCGAGCCTTCTCAAGATATGGTAGATCTTCAGTTAGTAAATCGTCTTCATGATAAATTGCATCAACAGGGCAAACAGACACACAATTGCCGCAATCAATACATAGATCAGGATCAATTAAGTAATGCTCTAATCCAATTTGAATACAATCTACAGGACAAACTTCGACGCATTCCGCGGCTCTTTCATCTTCACAAGGAGCTGTTATAACAAAAGCCATTTTGTACCTCCACATTTTCTAGTTAGTTTGTTTTGGATGATTAGCTTGATCTTTTTGGATAAATAAGGATTATCTTATAAATGAGCAAAAATAAAACAATCAGAGGGAATTGATTGACCACTACATAATCTATTTGAAAAAGTTTCAGAACCATATAAATCAATACGGGATATGTCGCTGCATATACAGTTATTTTCCAAAGGTAATGATAGGCAAGCTTTCTTTTCACTAGCTTTGCTATGATCAATGAAAAAAATGCTAGAATGGAAATGCCTGTTACAGCCATAAAAAGAATCAGAAGGGAATAAAGTACAAGGATTTGAATGATGTATGTACTGTATGATAAACCTTCACTTACCTGATCTCCATTCATTATCATTTTTATGACTTCAGGAAAAAATAATAGAATCATCAGACATACCATATAAAAAAGAGTATCTTTCATATTCACTCTATTTAATTGAAATAGGGCTTCTTTCTTCGGTAAAAGCAGAGATTTTTTGAGTATAAACACAAGGTTCACTGGTACTTCCCCCATCCCACAAAACCGATGTTTATTCATTTTTCAGTAAGATATACTTCTATTCGCAAAGGCACTTTCTGAGCACCTTTGCGAAGATGTATTTGCTAATTTAACCATCTATCCCCATTATTAACTGTTCATTTTTACTTCTTCCAGTTCTCCAATTTTGGAAATCCTCTTATTTCTCAAATTCCAGCAGCACCATTTAAAGCTAAGAACACTAACTGAACATCATAGGGACAATTAGCTGGCTGATTGGGTTTGCTTGGTTCGTACGCTCGCAAACAAGCTTAACAAAATCAATGCCAGATTAAACATCATAGAAAAAGTAATTCCAGTTTCCAATGACATTCCCGCTGTTTGACTCATCGCGATAATAGCGCCGCCGATTCCGACTGCAACACCAGGCGTAAACGAATCGGCAAATTGTAAATTTCCGGAGACCTGTCCAGCCTCACCCTCTTTAGCTAGAGCAAAAGCGACTGTACCGCTAACCGTATGAGCTAACCCGATCCCAATGCCAATGATGATTTCACCAAGCACAGCTAATATAATGTTGATGGCAGGAATCCAAACCATAATTGCAATTCCGATAATTATCAGGAATATACCAAAGATGATCCGTTTATGTCTCCCTCGCCCTTGATCAGCCTCATCCCAACGAGCCTGTAACATAGCTACGATACACCAGCTTATCGCTGCACTTGCCACAATAAGACCGGCTCTATCTGAGGTCAATCCTTTTGTATCCGTCAAAGCCAGTACCAGAAAGTTCTGTGTACTGACATAAGCGGCAAAAAATAACCCACGGGAAGCGACGAGAGACGATAATCCTGAACGAAATGTCAACGTACCTTTTGGCAACAGTCTACGAAGGGGCTGTGTCATAAGAGATAAGCCGATAAGCAGCAGTACGATTCCTAACAGTTTTGGGAGCATACCAAGTCCGCTTAAGAAAATCCCGGTCCCGATTGCTAGCAGGACAGACAACCCAATAACCCCTGTTTCCTTCTCCTCTTGAACGCTTGGCATTTTTAATTTGCGGAAGACTGGCATACTAAGGAGGACTGCCAGGAGTAAAAAAGGAAGAACTCCCCAAAAAACAAACCGCCAAGAAAATTGTTGAGCAATGACCCCAGCAACATAAGGACCAAGCATTGAAGGCAACACGTAAGCAGTACCAAGAGCTCCCAATATTTTAGCGCGCAGCTCATCAGGGTAGCTCAAAGAAATAGCTGTGTATATGCATGTATACATCGCCCCTGCACCAAATCCTTGCAAAGCGCGAGAGCCAATCAAAACATACATGTTACTCGCAAGTGCAGCTAAGATTAAACCAATTGCAAATATCAGAATAGCCATAGTAAAAAGCAAAGCAGGACCTTTTCTGTCAATTTGCCGACCTATAACCAGGGTGCCAACAATTTGTGCAAGTAAATAAGCGCTGAATATCCAACCAAACAGATGAATTCCTTGCAAATCTCCAGCTATGACTGGTGCAACCGTCGTAACGGCTAATCCTTCAAACCCGATAGTCATGGAAGCTAAAATAATACCGACCGTTAATGCCAGATAACGTTGCCCAAAAATGCTTTGCGTTGAAGACAATCTGTTCACCTTCCATCAAGTATTGCCTCACAGCATATGCCAAGGCAGACGAGACAAGTAATCCTTATCCAACCCCATTGATCTACCTCTCATTAGCAGGAGGATTTCATTAAACTTTTAGAGCTCAGTGCTTCTCAAAAATGAGTTTGCTTTACCAAATAAAACATTTGAATATTAAACTATTTTTTAATCCTGACGATCCGAATCAGTTTATGGGGCAATTTTAAAAAGTTATGTAGAGCCATGATAATGGTTCGCCAAAATTAAACTCTTATCCGAGATCTTTTCCTCACCATAGGTTTACCCTTAGCGCTCGTCTTAGCTATGCACATGTTATTGAGAAATGTTGCTAATACGAGGTATTTTTTCACTTTTATTTCCATCTAATCTTATTAAAACCCCCCTCAAATAACTCTAAATTCTCGCGAATCTTTCGTATTTATACCCATTCAGTATCCGAATACTTTCTAAACAAAGATCTTTAGAAATAACATATCCTGCTGTTTTGACTTTGTCAACACTTTTCTTTATAATCTATTTAGTATCAAAATTGCACATGAATGGAATGAAAAAAATGAAATCGCGCGCAAAAGAAGGTACCGAAAGGACAAGAAGATCCATTGTGGACTTGCTAAAACACAATGGTTCTATGGATGCCCTTCAATTGGCAAACCAACTTGGTGTTACTGCAATGGCAGTGCGGCAGCATTTATATGATTTGCATGAACAAAGGTTGGTTACTTTCACGGAAGAACCAAGAACCATGGGGCGACCTGCGAAGATGTGGAAGCTTACCTCTGAGGCTAATCGGCTATTTCCTGACGGGTATGCCGATCTCACAGTCAGCCTGATTGAATCCATGAAAGAAGCATTCGGAGACGATGGATTGGAAAAACTGCTGGAGATTCGTACACGTAAACAAGTCATGAATTATCGAAGCAAGGCGCCAGCGGACCTTTCGTTGAAGGAAAAATTAAAGGCCCTTGCTAAATCGCGAACAGATGAGGGATTTATGGCAGACGTAATCGAGAACGCCGACGAATCCTTTTATTTTGTGGAGAAGCATTGCCCGATTTGCGAAGCGGCGCGGGCATGCACCAACCTTTGTAAAAAGGAATTGGAAATGTTCCAAGACGTCCTTGGCAACGATGTTAAGATCTCAAGAGACGAACATATCTTGAAAGGTAATAACCGTTGTGTGTATTGGATTAAATCGGAAAAGACATCTGGATAATCTTGCACATTAGTTAAATGATGCTAATTTGAAAAAAATAAAGTTTGATAGCTTATTAGAAGCCAACAATCAAAAACGGGGGCGTTAATTTGTTAAGCTTTGCGAATCCATCATGTTCACGGGAAAAGCGTCCGCCGGAAAATGAGGAACGCAGGAGTGATTGACACGGTCATTTGGACATAACGAAGCCTTAATGACCCTTATTAAGCGAGAGGATCGCATAGCTGCCCTCCTCTACAACAATTTCAAAGTGTACTTCCCTCTTTCTGTTCGCCTCATGTCTATTTATAACCCTATTAATTCGGAATAGTTAAATTATTCAAATGTTAATCATCCTGATTACAAACAAAAAACCTTATAATTAGGGTATCGTAAGTCTGGTCCAACTCCCTAATTATAAGGAACTCACTTGGAAAACCATAACCAAAAATCGCATTCAAGGAATCCACTTATCCATTATATTCGAAGATTATCAATCAAAGATGTTCGAATATGCTCAATTAGATCATTTATTGATGTAGGCTAAAGTGTAAAACGCAAGAAAACAGTCAAAAAGGTTTCAGTAAATCCCAACTCTCTCAAGAGTCCGGAATATTCTGTTTGTGTTTTTTGAATCCATCATACGCCCATTGGTTCAAAAACTACATCAAATATATGGATCAAAACAGCAATTTCCGGGGAAAATCCACCTTATTGATTCATCGACACTTTCAAAGTGTTTCAACATGTTATCGGCTGATTTTTAGAAATATCCAAGCAGGTGTTCATTTTTACAAAGGTTCGATTGGTTCCTGCTAGGGTTATTCCATTAGGGCACCTTTTATTAGTTACTGTATTGATTTTTTAATTAATTCAGGAAGCCATTCATGCATATTTTCAAATTGAAAGCCTAAATCCGATGCTTTTCGATTGGACAACGTCCATGTACTTGAAATCGCATATGGTGTTTCCTTCTCATCATCCTGACTTATTTCCACTTTTGCTTTTTTCCCTGTTGCTTCCTCAATGTATGTTAAAAATTCTCTTAAAGTAACTGTCCCATTTGTGCAAGCATTAATTGGGCCCTGAAAATCTGTGGAGCCGATCCAGCTAAGAAACTTACCTGCTTCATCTTCATTAATAAAACTTATGTCTGCCTCCAGATTCCTTAAATAAATGGTTTCTTCAGCAATAACCTTGTTTATATAATAAACCATTCTTTTCGTATAATCATTTTCGCCCAGTACAATTGGAAATCTAACGGCCACAACTGGGAATGAGGCTTTTTGAAATAAAACAGCTTCTGCTTGCCGTTTCCCTTCTTGATAAGTGAAATCGTCCGTTTCTCCCAACTTTATAGGATATGAATATGGGTCGAAATCATCTTCATTTAGCTCCCTATCATGAAGATCGTAAACCGATAATGTGGAGGTAAATATGTATTTTTTCGTCTTATTTTCAAAAACGTCAATAGCGTTACATGCATCATTTGATGAATAGCAAATTTGATCAAATACCGCATCCCACTGCCTACCTTCGAACGCAGATTGAAAAGATTCAACATTATTTCGGTCAAATTGAATGGAGTCTACTTCCGGGAATGGTATAGGCGTATTCCCTCTAGTAGCAATCGTTACCGATACACCTTTGTCGAGTAACGATTGAACTAGCTTTACTCCAAAAAATCTTGTTCCTCCTAATACTAACGCCGTTTTCATAATTTTCTTCCCCTCCTATAAAGTCTAATTATTCCGTCTTCAATCTATGGTTATTTTACCACGTGGACTGATTTACTTCATAGTTTAATTTATAGGTTGAAAAATTAATGGAGAGTATACCAAAATAGAAACAAAATCTGTTGAACTACGAACGAATATTAGAACTAACAGTATGAACCGAAGAAATATACTGTTTATAGGATATTAGAAGATAACAATGGACCGATCCTCTTTATCCAGGATCTGTGGACGTAGGAATAAGAAACTTTCAGCATGTCGAACAGCTCTTTGTTTATGATGCGTTATTCGTAAAATGTATACGACTAACTCTGTAGAAAGCACTCATTCCTCAAGAAATGTAAAATTATCAAGTGGTAACTTTAAACGTTTTAATTGTTTAATTAGTATATCCCTTTTTACTTTACCATTTCCTTGAAATTCTTTTGGATAGCTTTCTGGATGACCAACTACTGCACCGTCTTCAATCCACTGTTTTCGATATAATTGAAAAGCGGCTTCTTTCATTTCATCAGGAGTGACAATATATCCCAAATCCACATCATGATCTTCACTGTACCCATATTCAAAACGACAACAAGAGCAAATTTCATAAGAGGGAGCATAAGTATCCTTTTCGTATGGAAGTTCATCTAACCCATCATATCCACAAATGGGGCAAGTATAAGTTTTCATCTAAATTCACATCCCTATTGCTTATTCGCTGCATCGTCCATTTGATTCGCAACCCCATTTAAACGTATCAAACAAAGAATATCAGACATTCACTCAGCTATATTCCACCTGTCAAATCGCCTTTGAATCCTTCAAAAAACAATGGACAGCCTATCCAGAAGCCATTGACGTATGCGCAACATATCGAACAGTTTTTTGACTATGGAAACGCAATTCGTGATATCATATGTACGACTACTTCGTAGAAAGCATTCATTCAAGCTTTAAGAAAGTGCCCCCAAAAAAGCATCCACTATGATATGCTCTGTAAAAAGTATTTTATCTACCCTTAAGAACTAGAAACAAAATGAATAGGGGGGACCCAACCTATCTTCTGGAACCAACTCCTTAGCTGACACACTTTATTTGATTTTGAGCTTCCATATTTAAATAACTTTATTATTCATTACAATTTATTTAAAATCTCTCATAAACTTTCGTAAAGCCATTTCAACCAGGTCATCTCGTGTAATTCTTTTTGTTTCCGCAACCTTTTTAGAAAAAACTTCAAAACTCTCAAAAGTCTCATCACTAAGGATATAATTTGGTTTTACTTCAGGTTTTCGCGGAGGCAGATTATTATATTCAAATTCCAAACCCTTATCAAAGCGTGTTCGATTTTTATATAAGACTTTTAAATATCTAATTTCCTCTTTTGTCAGTAAATTATCTGAGTTTATTCTCATTTTTTTCTGGCTTTTTCGCAATTTATGATTCATATACTTCTCCTTTTCAATTAATTCATATCATAACGTCCCCAACTTTTAGCATTGTTTTTCTTCGTTACCTTTTTAAAGTGATTTCCAATCCATATTGTCAAAAGCTCATCCTGCTTTATATCATTGCGTTCCTATGAAGTCTATTATTATATATATAATAATAACTCACGGACGTAACAATAAAGTCATTTAAATAACCAATCTTTATGCTATAATCGCGCTTGTTTGTGGAAGATATAATATCCTCAATTACTTCTTTGAATTAAAACAACAAGTTCTACTTAACCTCCTCGTATTATTTTTCTTTTAACATTGAATGCTTTTGATAAGCTTTATAGAAACTGCTACCAAAGAAAACGACCATAATGATGGGAAGCAACCTCAAAAGAGCAAATGGAGTTTCAAATAAAAATGCTTTCCAAAATAATGCACCTTTCATACTCCAAAGACCTTCTGCTAAATATAAACCTGAATCCTTGTAGAGCATATAAGAAATAGCCAATAACAATATACCCAAACCAGATGAATAACCCATCAATCTTTTATAATAATTACTCTTTGATTGGCGATCCGAGAAGATTTCATTTTGACCCTCATCTTCTTTTTGCCAATATCGAATTCCACCAAGCCAGAAGCCATTTATATAAATCCAACCGAAGTCTTCATATATCCCTTTGTAATCTTTGAACTTTTTCTTTGATAAATAATCTTGATAATCCAGTCGCATCACATATCTCTTGTCAGTTTTTTCGAAAGTGTATATTCCTAACCCACTAATATTTATGCAACGATAGCCTTTTTGTAATTGCTCGTTCAGCCATTGCTCCTCTTTTTCAATATCAAAAAACATCTTAAATTTCTTCATTCGATTCACTTCCTTCGTACAGGGATAAAATATGCAATAACCTGGTTTGTTCCATTTTCAAAATGGTTCTTCCTTCCGCAGTTATCATATAAACTTTTCTCCGACCTGACTCTCCGACAGGCTCAATCCAACCATGCTTATTCAAGTTTTCAATCGCACCGTATAATGTGCCAGCTGCTAAAATAACAGTACCATTACTTGTCCTTTCTATCTTCTGCATTACAGCATAGCCATGGAGTGGCTCACGTAGAGCCAATAAAATATAATGCATGGTTTCAGACAACGGTAATAATTTATGTTTCATATATTCACCCTCTATTCAGTTCAACTATACAGTTTAACTTAAAAATAACATAATACAGTTCAACTGAATAGTCAACGACACTTTTAAAATTAATCGAAGGAACAAAGTAAAATCTTTATAATTAGGCAAAAATTTAATCTAAAAAGTCGATTCCCTTTACGTTTGGAAATCGACTTTTTGTGTAATCTTATTCAATTAAATGGCCCGTTTGCTGAGTAACGTAATCTACATTTTAAAGGATTTTGTTTTTAATTAAACAACTTTTATTGTGACTTAACATTTATTGTAGCTTTAGAATAAAGTTTGATCATTTTATAGATGTGAAATTCCACAATCGTGCCCTTTCGTATTATAAGGTCAACCAGATAGCTAACTTTTTTTAAATATGCTTTTACGATAAATAGTCGGAGAGAACTGCTCAGCCTCCTGCTTTGACTTGACCCATTTTATCAATTGGACTCCACCATATTTAGATGAAACTCTTTTCTCATAAAGATATAGAAGCTTTAGGTAATAACCGAAACAATAAGACTACAAATGCTACCTGTATAACGTTATAATTACTATAATATAGGCCATTTTCTAACAAAATTCCTTCTTGCTTTACCGCTTAAGTTGATCTATTTGTTTAAAACCTTAATTTAATCTTCCAGAAGCTTTAACATTCTAATATAAAATGAAATGGGGATGCATATGTTCATTATTATTAGTTTGGGTATCTTCATCCTAATCATTCTCGTCATACTATGGCTATTACCATTGAAGTATCAAAAAATTGAATGGATTGAAATGAACGCACAAATTATCGAAAGTGATTTTTCACACCGAACAGTCGGCCATGAGATTACATATGCAAAAGGAGAATCTCAGCGTAGAGTGAAGTTGACAGTACAATTTACCTCTTTACAAAATAAACCAATCACTGTCACAAACACAGTGTGGACATATACAAAAAATCGCTCTTATTTTGAGGAGGGTCAATGGGTGACGATTCTATATAATAAAAAGAAGCCTCAACAGTTTAAACTTAAATATCAAATATAGAAAAAAGCAATGGGGTACTGTTATTGTTCTGTAAATGACTTTTCAACCTTCTCACATTGTATGAGAGATAGGAAAGAGCGCTCGCTCTTTCCTATCTCATTAAAGGTATTTTTTCAATTGATTTGGAGAGAAAGTTAGTTCAAAACTACTTTTCAATATTTTAGTTTAATTGGTCCAATAATTTTAACTTTAAATTAGGATATATTTTATAATACATTTTCTTTTCTATTAATTTATGTGCAATTACGATAGAAGCAAATACAAAAGCGTACAGAATAAACGCCCATGGATAAGCTAAAAACCAATCAAGCACATTTTTAAAAATATCCCCTCGATCTATTACTTTTAACTTTCCTAATATCATATAAACAATAAAGACAACGATTGGTAATGCAATAACACCCGAGATCATGTTTAAAGATCGTTTTTTATTCCGGGCTTCGATAAAAGTAGGTTCATTTAAATATTCGCTAACCCCCACCGCTTGTTTTTCAAAGGTATCTTCACTTTTAATAGGTAAGTTGTAATCACTAATTATTTTGTGAAGCTGTTTAAGTTCTTCCGCGCTAGAAAAAAATTCAACCATCGTTTTTCCGTAATTCAGTTTCCTCACTTCTTTCTCATTTTAAAATATTTATGTATAGTGCCATAAATGAAAGGTTGTTTCTATTTGCATGTTGGTTAAGTTTTAACAAATGTTAGCATTATTGTTTTTAATTAATGTTTCATTCAACCATAGATAAAGTTAAAAATAAAAAGGTTTGGCTGCAACCCGGAGGCTAACGCTTTTCCATATTTAAGTACCGAACGTCTGCCGGATTTCCTGCTCCGTGACCGGCAGCGCGATCGTCAGATTCGTAGGGTCCAGCGGGGAATAGATGACATTGATGATTTGACCTTGCTGCACCCGGGCAAGATTCACGACAATCAGTTCTTTTTGTACCGTCACCTTGAATGTTTCCCCGTTTGGTTTGGTAACGACGAGAGTAAGCTGCAGTTGAACTTTTCCGGATGCGGCCATCCCCAGTGGTACCACATCCATTACTTTAGCTAGACCTTTCTCCCAGGTTTGCGCAATATCCGCTAGTTCCGGACTCAAGCCTTGTTTAACAAGCTGTTCATTAAAAAGCGATTGAAGATCATTTTGATTCATATGACCTTTGGCATCAAAACCGATCTTGTTAGGATTTTTCACCGAGACCAGTAAGGGAATTACGGATCCAGGCTGAAATTGTGGTAAATTCCCGACCGAAACAATCATCCGCAGCTTGGCCGGGTATTTGTCGTGGTCTTGTCTTGTTACCATCAGTTCCAGCTTGACTTCCGGTTTGTTGTTAATCACCGTTCCGGTTTGCCGGATACTCGTAATTAGACCCACAGCTGGCTGTCCCGCTTTGAGAGTACCGACACCAAAGACGTTACTCAATATCGGCGGAAGAATCAATAGGGCAATGCTGGCACAGATGGCTGGCACAAACCAAGAAGAACCTATAATGATAAAGGGATCGTCCCATAACCAATTAGCCAGCAGCGGGGAAAAGCTAACGCCAAGCAGGAGAAGCATGCCAAAAGATGTTAAGAATTTCTGCATTATCATCCCTCCCGGATCAGATTCAAGTCATGGGGCCGATATAGATAAGCTCTGCCGGATTGGCCGGATGCTGTCCGAGTCCGATGCGGTCCCCGGCCCGTGGCACCTGTAATTTGGATACAAGCGTTTCGAGCGTTTTCGTGTAACGACTGCCATCGTTGTCCGTCACGTCCAGTTCCAAAATAACAACCGGGTCAAAATTAATCAGTTTGCCGGTATCGCGTACCGCAAGGACGGTCGCGGCAGCCGCGACGGGAATGGAACCGTCCGCGGCCAGCTGCGCTTGTCTGGCCTGCTCAATGCCTTGATTCATGGTTTCGCGATGCTGTTTGGGGATAAGTCCCTTCATCATCATGCCGCTCAAACCTTTATTTAATAATTGATCTGCCTTTTCCAAAGCGTCCTCCGAAGGTTTCTTTTTACCGAACCAGCCCATATATTAAGCACCTCTCTGCAATCGTATTTTTGAGTCCATCGATGTCTCTACCACAATTGTAAACAGTGGATCGAAAGGCGACAATAGATTTGAAAGGATACAATAAGGCAGCGGTGCTCAGCGGTTTTACTTCCGGGTTGTGGGGTGGATTTTGCGTAAACTACGCTGTTTCGGCAATAGAAAACGGGAAATCGGCTCTTTAACGATTAGTAAAGCCCGCTTGTATTGCTGTTTATTATTTGCTTCGCAGCAGGTAAACTAACTTTTTGTAATAGGCAGCGGATTCTTTATATTTTCTAGCATCCTCCGAAGTGACGGCCAGCGACTCGTATAATGTCTCCAAGCGGTTGGTCTGTTGAATGGATTCATAATAAGGCAAACAGGCCAAAGCCTGCTCTACAGAAGGCTCAATCTGCCCCTGCGCAAACGATAGCTGGCTTTGGTAGAACAGTAGTGACATTTGCTGATCGGTTGTTTCGGCGCTGCTTTCAAGCTGTTTGATTAATTGCGGCAGCAATACCCAATGCTTTTGGTTTAGAGCCAGCTCGCAGCGGTAAATATCAAGGAGTGGACGAAATTTCTTTCTAACTTCTTCGGGCTCGCGCTGAATCAATTCCTCAAAGCGGTCAATTTCCTGAAAGGCTTTGCCATATTCGCCGAGCCGCGATAACATGACAATCCGGTTATTCATGATGGATGTCATCATTTCGCCCTGACTAGAGGTATAAACCAAATGTGCTTCCGCCATGGATAAGGCCAGCAGCGCTTCCTGAACAAGTCCGACCGTAAACTGATAACCGCTGTAGGCAAGATACATTGCGCTCAAGCGGTGAAAGAACCTTTGTTCATAGACATATTTCATCATTTGCTCAAATGTTTGTTTCGCCTGGTCATGCTGCTTCAAATAAATAAAGGCTTCAAGCATGAAGTTTTGCGCCGTCAGCCATGGCTCGCTGCCCGGAGCAAGCAGTTCCGCAAGTTTTTTGGCTTGATGCAGCGCCTCGTGATAATGATGTTTGGATCTAAAAAGCTGGATTTTATAATAAAACATCGCTTTTTTGAGCGGCAGAGGCAGCTCAATATCGTCCGGCCGCCCATATTTATCAAGGTAATAATTCAAATAGTTCCGGTGCAAATAATCATGTGCCGCCGCGTCATTAAGCTGCTGGTAATATACGGCCTTCATTAAGGCTGTGGTCAGCTCGACGCTTAATGTATCATCACGGTCCGGCAAGTCATTAACTTGCTGTTCATCGATGGATGAGGCCGTTTGGGATAACAGCTCGAAAATACCCTCTGCTTTTGCCAAGGTTTCAGACGTTTGCGATGAAGCCTGCAGCAGATAATCAGAGGAGACGCCGAGACGGGAGGCGATATGTTCAGCCAAATCAGCAGCCAGCGGGTAACGATCTGCGAGAATATTGGCAAAATGGGTTTGCGTCACTAAACCTTCGACCAGCTCTTTTCGGGTGATATTTTTCTTTTTGCACAAAAAATCGATTCGTGCTTTTAACATAGGGCGTGGAAATCTCCTTTCCGCTAAAGCTACGTAAAAGTATAGCATGGATATCACTAGCGTTGCATTAATTAAAAATATCAATTCAAAATACTAAAAAGATTCAAAGTTTATCAGTTTAGACAACAAAAAATCCTTTACAATGGAGAGGTCAGGTGGTTCCTGTCCAAATCCAACGTAAAGGATCACAACTATGGACAAGAA
>NZ_JACSPV010000065.1 GCF_014836955.1 Bacillus norwichensis | reverse complement strand
GGATTGTACGGACGGAGCAACACAGAAAAGTCTCGAATATGCTGGGGGCCGAACCGTTGACCTGTCCGGTTGGATGCAGCTGTATCAAAAGGAACGCCAAGAACAGCGAAATCAATATTGTCCGTAGTTTTCACTTGCTCCAACCTCATAAATGTCCGGTTGCCGACAAAACGAGGAGATTGTGATGAGTCCTTTGGTATATATTTTGTTTGCATAGCAATAACCATTCCTTTCACTTAGCTAAAGGCACAAACATAAGGAAATAAAATTTATGCCTCCAACGTTCGTATCATTTCCTTAACTTGTTTACTTGAATGTATTTCATATGTTATCTATTGCAAAAAGTGTGCCAATTAATAGACCTTTAAACCAAAAGACTTTCACTTTATTCCTGAACCATTTTTGCATCAATCGACCTGAAAAAAATGCATTTAAGAATCTTGATGCATATTTGAATTGGATGTAAAAAGCCAGATAAAGCATATATAAATGAAGGAAACAATCATTTCCTTCATTTATATACTGTAAAAATAGCTGATCCTCCAGATATAACTAAAGAACATTTGAACATTCACACTTGCAGCTGCGTCCTTGTTGAACATTGGCCTTCCAACCTCATCATTTAATACAATTTTGTTTTTTTTCATAAAAAAACCCAGTCCAACAATGGACTGAGATGATTTTCAACAGCATTTTCAATTACTAGCAATCCATCCTATACGTCCCGATTACCTCATTAAAGCTTGAGTATCTCATCTTTACTGAGCTGTTCCACCTATTAAATCTGGCAAAAACATAATAAATGGTTCTGCGAACATAAATCCAAACAATAATATGATCAATGCGATTGTAAATGGAAGCGTTGCTTTTGCTACTTGTTCCAGGGTTATCCCGCTTATTGCACTGGCAACATTTAGATTATCTCCAACAGGTGGTGTCAAGAAGCCAATTTCTGCAGCTAGAATCATGACTATACCAAAATGAACTGGATGTACCCCAAGTTCGGTGACCACTGGTAAAAGAATTGGAGCCAGTAAAATGATTCCAGCGAGCGTTTCCATAAACATCCCTACAAACACAAGCAAGATAAGAATCAAAGAAAGAATAACCCATGAACCTACAGGCAAACTTGTCAAAAAGTCAGCAATCTTAACAGGGATACGTTCTATTGTCAGTATTCTTCCATAAGTAGAAGCAGTCGCAATAATAATAAGGATGATCCCAGAGATTAATGTTGTTCTTTTAAATAACTCTACAGCATCCGGCCATTTAATTTCTTTATATACGAAAATACCTAAAATCGCGCTATAGACAACTGCAATACCTGCAGCTTCCGTAGGAGTAAAAATCCCACCGTAAATCCCACCTAGTACTACAATAGGCATTAATAGTGTCCATTTTGCTTCATTAAAATACTGTAATCGTTCTTTCCATGTCGCTTTTTCTCCTGATCCAGTAAACCCCTTCTTTTTGGATAGAACATAACTCATTAACCAGAGTAATGCAGCTATAAAAAGACCTGGTAAAACTCCTGCAATAAACAAATCACCTATTGATGTGTTCGTAGTAATACCATAAATGATCAAAGGAATGCTTGGTGGGATAATAATCCCCAAAGTACCAGATGATGCCACAACTGCCGAACTAAAACCGACATCATATTTTTCCTTTACCATTGCAGGTATCATGATTCCACCAACTGCTGCCACTGTTGCCGGTCCAGAACCACTCAATGCCGCAAATATTGTACAAGCTAAAATGGATACTCCTGCCAGTCCACCAGTGTAATGTCCAACGAATGATTTAGCAACATTAATAAGTCGCCTTGAAAGACCACCATATTCCATGATCAATCCAGCAAAAATAAATAACGGTACCGCCATCAATGCATATGAATCAACTGTAGTGAACATCCCCTGAGCTATATAACTGAGAGGCATTTTCTGAGTTATCATTAAGGTCAAAATAGACGATATGCCCAGTGCAAAAGCTATTGGAACACTAAGGATCATCAAAATAATAAAACTACCGAATAAAATTAGAGTAGCCAGAGGCCCTCACCACCCTATGAATTAATGTTTTTCCTATCAAATGCGCCTTGCGTATTTGCGCCCAGATTTTATCGAGTTCCGCTCGATAAATTTCCACTAAAATCTGTGGCATCCGCTGGAGGCTTGAACTTTATTCAGCCGGGGGTTGATTCCCCACTGAATGGAATACCAATATGCATTTATCTCACCACTACCAAATGGGGGGTTTCTGCTGAAGGAAGTTAAATAGATCCTTTCAGTTCTTTCATTTCGCTTATAATGTGTTGCACAACACGAAATGTCATTAAAAGCGCTCCCAATGGTAACCCTATATAAATGAGGTACATTGGTATTTGATTAGCTGGGGATAATTGCTGTGTATGAAACTGGGAAATTACTAGATTTACACTATAGTAGTCTAAAAATATTAAGAAACTTATCCAAAGGAGCAAGGCAAGAATTTTTAATAATTGACCATAAACCGAAGATAACCTATTCAATATATTCACTAAAAAGCTAAATTTAACATGACGCTGATATCTAACCGCGTATGCTGCGCTTGTATATACAAACCACACAAAGGCATATCTTGCCAATTCCTCTGACCACGTAAGGGATTCGTTAAAAATATAACGCATGACCACCTGCAAAATGCATAGGACTGAGAAGAAAACCAATAGAATAGACGAAAGATAGGTTTCTACATGGTCATCAAAGTGTTTATAAATTTTAATTTTGATTCGCCTCCTTGTCAGCCAATTTACCCAAAATCACCCAGACCGTTCCCTCTCAAAAATAATCATTTGGCCTGGGTGATCATTTTGCGCTTATTTTATAACATCCAGCAGTTCCTGATTTCCTGCCTCATCTAAAAGTTCCTTTAACATTTCTTTGTCTACCTCATCTGCATGCTTTTCATAGAAAGGTATAGATGCTTTTACCCAAGCATTATGTTCTTCTTCTGATAGATCCCTGATCACAGCCCCTTCATCCTCTAATTTGACTCTTAGTTCTTTATCAAGATTAGTATTTAATTCTCTTAAATAAGCAATGGCTTCGTCTAGAGAGGTTTGGATAATCTCTTGATCTTCTTCAGAAAGGCTATTAAAGAAATCTTTATTTACAATGACAATCTCAGGATCAAATAAATGTCCTGTAGTTGTTATATACTTACTAGGCTCATGGAACTTACCTGTATAAATAAGTTGAAATGGGTTTTCCACACCTTCTACAACACCTTGTGATAGTCCTGTAAACACTTCGGTAAACGGTAAAGGTGTAGGATTCGCGCCTAATTCTTTCCAATAAGCAATATGTTTTGGAACTTCCATTGTACGGAGCTTTAATCCTTTAACCTGATCTGGGGTAACAATTTCACCTTTACTATTTGATAAATGTCTCCAACCGTTTTCGCTATACCCTAACCCAATAATGCCGCTATCCTCTAATCCGGCTAATAACTTTTCTCCTACCTGACCATCAAAAACTTTATACACTGATTCAACATCTTTGAAAATAAATGGAAAATCAAACACTTCTAAAGCAGAAGAAAAGTTTGCTAGAACACCAACCGAAGGAGACGAGATTTGGATATTTCCAGCCTGCGTACTTTCAACCATCTCTCGCTCTCCCCCTAATTGTCCATCGGGGAATATTTCCATTTCTATTCTGCCGTCAGACTTTTCTTCCACGAGTTCCTTAAACTTTTCAAACATCGCATGCTGAGTTGCCTCCGCTGAGACCACATGCGCTGCCTGGATCGTAATTTTTTTCTCTTTGTCCGAGCCTGAGGTTTTGTCACCTGAACAAGCTGCAAGAGCTGAAACAACAAATGCTATTACTAGAAAATATAGTCCTTTTTTAAACATGTCTTTATCCCCCTTATTCTTTTAAATAAAAATAATGTCCGACTGTCTTCGACTTTACCTGAAGGTGTGATCACCCCTTTCAATGAACTTTTTGATTTATAAGCTAGCTGGATTTTCTACCTTCCAACAAATCGCTCTGTATTGTAAGTGCTTTCATTAGATTGAAAATCATCAACATCTTTCTTATTAGACGACAATCGACTTTAAAAAGTCGATTGTCGACCAAGTTAAGCGTAAATAAAATGCGCCCTGGCATATTTGCGCTCAGATTTTTCTGTTGAGGAAGTAAAACCGTGCCCTTTGACTAGTCTCTTGCTTCAGAGCTAACAATTTTATTTCTTAGCTCGCCTATTCCTTCTATCCGGACTACCATTTCATCTCCAGGTTTTACCGGACCTACTCCAAAAGGTGTCCCCGTTATAATGATATCTCCTGGAAGCAATGTCATCACTTTCGAAACATAGCTTACAATATATTCAACATCGAATATCAAATTCTTTGTATTGGAATGCTGTTTTAACTCTCCATTTACATGTAAAGTAATGTCTAAATTTTCAGGATCAATATTTCGAATGATCCCTGGGCCAATAGGGCAAAATGTATCAAACGATTTTCCTCTTGTCCATTGTCCATCAGAAAATTGCAAATCGCGAGCGGTCATATCATTAGCTATTGTATAACCTAAAATGGCATCTTTTGCTTTCTCTTTTGATACATTTCTAGTCTTCTTGCCAATGACAATTCCTAATTCAGCCTCATACTCCAATTTTTTCGTTTGTTCTGGGTATACAACCAAATCATTTGTTCCAATAACTGTTGTGCTCGGCTTAATGAAAATAAGCGGCTCTTCCGGTAATTCCAGATTTACCTCTTTAGCGTGGTCTACATAATTCAAGCCAATACAGACTACTTTTGACGGGTGTGTAGGTGCCAATAAGGTAACGTCTTCCAATTTTAATTCCTGATTCGTGATGGTAAAGTCCGATTCTGTTAATATATCTCCATCTATCACTTTGATCTTCTCATTTTCTAAAATACCAAATAATTTATTCTTCAAGTGGTCCTGAAATCTGATGATCACAGCGTCGGCTTCCTCCCCTTCTGTTTCTCATTTCAAAATGTCTTTGCTTAATAGATTTGTTAGCGCTTTCTATTTGGTTAACTCATATTACCCACTTATTTTGGCTCTGTTCTAAATACATGAATACCTGTCTTGAATCATATGATGTTTACCAGCAGCACCAACTATTGTTCATCTAAAAATTTTTGAAAGCCTATTCAAGCTTTTCACCTAGATTAGTTGTTTAGAACTTGAACTACGATCCCCTCTCCTATTCCAGTAAGCCGGATCATTTACAATGAATAACAGCAGTATACTTCTTATTCGTACTAAATGTCTCGAAATCATAAAAAATTTGAGCCACCCCTCCTCCTTTAGACGTTTTCAATCTGTTTGTCTCTCAATTTTCCAGTAACAATTATGTTGAGTTGACCAACTTTTAAATCATGATATTTTATAATTTATTTTGTGTCAACAAAAATTTTGAAGATAATTAAAATTTTCAAGTGAGTGAAATCATCTATTATTTTTAAAAGTGAAGGTAATCACAGTTTTAGCTCCTGAAAATAAAATGGATATTGACAATCATTTTGAATGAAGATACAGTGTGGGCTATTAGTATGATTAATAACTACGGGAGGGTCATGAGCATTGAAGAAGAAAGTTATTGCCTACGGCCGTGTTGAAAAACCGGTATTAGAAGATTTGCAAAGAAAATATGATGTAAAGTTTTTCAAAGGGATTAACCCAAAGATAGACGAGGCCTTTTTGGAACATCTGAAAGAATCTGAAGGTATAATTGGACTGGATCTAGAAGTTGACAAAAAACTGTTAGCACAAGCACCTATGTTAAAAATTGTAAGTAATGTTTCTGTTGGTTATAACAACTTGGATATAGAAGAATTGACAAAGCGAAAGGTTATGGCTACAAATACACCGGGAGTATTAACAGATACTGTGGCAGACACTATTTTTGGGCTGTTAATTGCAACGGCCAGACGGATTCCAGAACTAGATTACTTTGTTAAATCCAGAAAATGGAATGGGGAATTAGAACCAAAGCATTATGGTATTGATGTCCATCATAAAACAGTGGGAATTATCGGGATGGGGAGAATTGGCCAAGCAATAGCTCAACGTGCCCATCATGGCTTTAACATGAATGTCCTTTACCACAGCCGCTCAAAAAAACCTGAGGCAGAAAAAAATTTCAGTGCTACATATTGCAGTTTGAATGAATTACTAACCAACTCTGATTATGTTGTTTTAATCACCCCTTTAACCGCTCAAACAAGAGGATTAATCGGTAAAAGAGAATTTCAACTCATGAAACAATCTGCCATTTTTATTAATGGATCTCGTGGAGACACAGTTATCGAAAAGGATTTAATTGAAGCGCTCCAAACTCAAGAAATTGCTGCGGCAGGGCTAGATGTTTTTCAGCAGGAGCCAGTAGCATTTGACAACCCATTACTAGAGATGAAAAATGTTGTCACCTTGCCCCATGTTGGTTCATCTACGCATGAGACCGAGCTAAAAATGTCCCAGTTGGCAGCCAAAAACCTTGAAGCAGGATTGAATGGCAACATTCCACCAACATTAATTAATCCAATCGTTTTAAAGAGAAATTAGTTCAGTATCATTCAAACCCAGTTATTTATAGACAAAAAAAACAGATAAGTCACAAAAGTTATTGACAGACATTGAGTCTTTTATTTATAATTGTCGACAATCGACTAAATCTGCATTGGAGAGGAGGGAAACAATTTGAATAAATCAATATTGCAAGAACCTCTTGGCGAGCTTGTTGCAAAACAACTTAGACAAAGCATATGGAACAGAGAGCTTCAATCTGGGGAAAGATTGATCGAGGGCGACTTATCAGAAAAATTCGGCGTTAGCCGCAACGTAATAAGAGATGCCTTTAAAATACTTGAGTATGATGAATTAATCATCAGCATCCCTAGAAAGGGGACCTATGTTACTGAACTTTCCAAGAAGGATTGGCGAGAAATTATTGAACTGCGGACCATGATTGAAGCACATGTCTTTGTTAAGGTATTGCCCCTATTAAAAGAACAGGATTTTAAAGAATTAGAACATATTCTGGAGATCATGAAAGAAAAAGCACAAAATCAAGATTGGAGTGCTTTATTTGATCTTGATGTACAATTTCACAAGTACATTGTAAACCTATCAAATAATTCACGGATCATTAAAATATATGATTCAATCCAAGTACAAATTAGAACATACATGGTCTACATCGATAAATATTATTCCAGCTATGAATCATTTTATAATGAGCAAAAAGAATTATTTAATGTATTGTTGACCAAAGACTCAAAAATCGTTGATGCCCATATTCGTAAGCATATTGAATATGTTGAGGAAAAGCTATTGGGAGAGTTTTAATTTAGGACTAAAAGTCACAACAATATTAAGAGGGTGAAAGATTTGGAATATCTATTACACATAAATGGAAAATGGACTGGGGAGGCTTTAGATAAGAATCCCGTCCTTAATCCTGCAACTGGCGAAATCATCACAAAAGTGCCTAAAGGCGGAAGAATTGAAGCATTGCAAGCTGTTGAAGCTGCCCATCATGCATTTGAGGAATGGTCTGGCACAACCGCATATGAAAGAGCCAAATTACTAAAAAAATATTCTAATTTGATTATCGATCATGAGCAAGAGCTTGCAGAGTTGATGACGACAGAAATGGGGAAACCTTTATCAGAAGCAAAAGGTGAAGTTCATTATGCTGCGAATTATATTGAATGGTACAGTGAGCAAGCAAAACGAATATATGGAGAAACAATTCCTACTCACGATAAAAACAAACGGCTGCAAGTATGGAAAAAACCAATCGGAGTCGTAGCCGCAATTACACCATGGAACTTTCCTGCTGCCATGTTAACAAGAAAAATGGGGCCAGCCTTGGCTGCTGGATGTACCGTTGTCATTAAGCCATCAAAGGAAACTCCATTAACAGCAATAAAATTAGTAGAATTGGCTGAAATGGCAGGGTTTCCAAATGGCGTCATTAACATTGTGACAGGTTCATCCAAAGAAATTGGTGAGGTCTTCTTGACAGATCCCCGAGTCAAAAAGGTTACTTTTACTGGATCAACAGAAGTTGGAAAAACATTGATGAGACAAGGTGCGGACACTGTAAAAAAACTTTCCCTGGAGTTAGGCGGACATGCACCAATGATCATTCTAAATGATGCAGATCTTCAAAAAGCGGTCGAAGGAGTAACCGCTTCCAAGTTCAGGAACAGTGGACAAACATGTATATGCGGGAATCGTATTTACGTTCAATCAGCTATATATGATCAATTCATCGAGGTATTTGCTGATACAGTGAACCAGCTTCGTGTTGGTAACGGTATGGAAACCGGAATAGATGTCGGTCCATTGATTAATCATGCAGGAGTAGAAAAAGTCAATGAACATGTACTTGATGCCGTTAAAAAAGGAGCAACAGTTGTCGTTGGCGGCGAACAACCTGAAGAAAAAGGCAACTTCTACAAACCTACTATTATAAAGGATGCAAATCCTGACATGTTGATTATGAGAGAAGAAACGTTTGGTCCAGTTGCCCCTATTCAAAAATTTGAAACGATTGAAGAAGTCGTTAAGCTGGCAAATGATACTCCTTTTGGATTAGCTGCCTATGTATTCACGGAAAATGTATCTCACGGTACAAGAGTGATAGAAAAATTAGATTATGGTGTCGTTGGTTGGAACGACGGTACCCCTTCTGCTGTTCAAGCTCCTTTTGGCGGTATGAAAGAAAGCGGGCTTGGCCGTGAAGGCGGTCATCAGGGAATTGAAGACTTCTTGGAAACGCAATATGTATCAATAGGAATATAACATTGATCACAAAATTATTTTAAAAAAACGCAATCCATAGGAGGAAATGACATGCCCACAACAAAAGTCGATTTAAGCCTAAAAAATGAATTAATCAATTTGGATAAAAAACATTTTATTCACCCGACATCAAACATGGAGCAACTCCAAAAAGAAGGACCAGCCTTTATTTTTACAGAAGGTGACGGAATCTATTTAAAAGACGTAGAAGGCAGAAAATTAATAGACAGCTTATCTTCCCTATGGAACGTAAATATTGGGCACGGACGCGAGGAACTGGCTGAAGTGGCAAAAGAACAAATGATGAAGTTGGCCTTCACCTCCACATTTAATAATTGGAGTCATGAACCTGCCATACGCCTTGCTTCCGAACTCGCTGAATGGACACCAGGTGATTTAAATTCAACCTTCTTTACCTCCGGAGGTTCGGAATCAAACGATACAGCTTTTAAAACGGTACGTCATTACTGGAAGGTAAAAGGACAACCGGAGAAAAAGAAAATTATTTCTAGAAAGCTATCCTATCACGGGGTTGCAATGGGAGCGACAAGTGCAACAGCCATCAAACAATTCAATACATTTACAACATCCATTGCACCTGACTTTCATTACGTCGACAGCACCATTGAATCCCTAAAGGAAACAATTGAAAAAGAAGGTGCTGACACGATTGCAGCATTTATTTCTGAACCCGTTCAAGGTTCCGGTGGAGTCAATCTGCCCCCTGCAGGATATTTCCAAGAGGTTCGAAAGATTTGTGATGAAAATGATATTATTTTTATTGCAGATGAAGTAATTTGTGGATTTGGCCGTACAGGTAAAAACTTCGGTATTGAGCATTTCGGTGTATTACCTGATATCATCACAATGGCTAAAGGAGTTACAAGCGGCTATGCTCCTCTTGGCGGTATGATCCTTTCCGAACACATTCATAAAGAATTAATTGAAAAAACTGAAGGTAACTTCTGGCATGGCTATACTTATAGCGGGCACCCAACCGCAGCCGCTGTCGCATTAAAGAACCTTGAAATCATTAAAAATGAAAAATTAATCGAGCATGTTAATGTAGTTGGAAAACATATGCTTGAAGGATTTGAATGGATTAAAGAACAAAATGATAATGTAGATAATGTTCGAGGAATCGGGCTATTAGGTGCTATCGGATTGGAGCGGGCTTCAGACTCCGCTGAACCAATTGGTCCAAAGGTTGTCGCCGCAGCATTAGAAAGAGGACTCATTTGCCGTTCTGTCATATACGATGGTCAGGACACACTTGCTTTTGCACCTCCATTCCCAATCACCAAAGAACAGATGGATGATATGATTGAGATTGTGAATGAATCAATTAAAGCAGTAAAATAGTCATTCATTCTTTTAATTAATTGAAGAGCAGATGGACTCTTCAGCTCCACGATGCAAATAAAATGTGCACCTCATTTGCATTGGCTTTTTCAAAGGAGCAGTTGACCCGTGTCTAGACATTTTTTAGCAGAGCATTTTCATTAGGGAATGCTCTGTTTTTATAATGGAAGTGTCTAAAATGGTTTCTAGGCGCAGATAACATCACTGCTCCGGCATTAAGTTTATCTCCCTCATAGAGTAGTGCCCCCTGAAAGTTAGAGTTTTAATTATGCACGTTCCACTTCATAGGTGTTGCCCCTGTTTTCCCGCCCGTTAATTTTTACCTTTATACAACACCTCGAAATAAGATGAATTTCTTATAATCTTATGAATGGTTATAATCTGCCTTTGAGGAACAACCACCCTCTTCTCAAGTTCGTATTGATTTTTTGCATGACAGCTTTAAAACTAAGACCATCATTTCACCATTTAAAAAATTTCTATCGTTGGTGAACCTTCTTCATCGCCAACGAGTTTTTTGTTTACATTTTACCGTTAAGAAGACTCGCATAAGCTTCTTCTTTCCTTTTCACCTATAACATACAGTTTTGTTATTTCCTACCTTATCATTTTCACCCATAAAAGCAAATAAACTTTTGAATTTCACTTTTCTTTCAGACTCCTTTTTTATACTTATAAACGAGATGAGGAGGAAGATGAAAAAATGAAAAAGTTTGTGATAATGATGATATCTGTTTTCTTTTTACTAAACATTGTACATTTTTCTGTTAAAGCAGATGACGACCACGATCATAAGAAGTACAAATATTATAAGGGAGACTGGGGAGATGATCATGATTTTGATGACGATGATGAGGAGGATAATGAATATTATTATAATGAGCGAACGGAGAACAGTATGAGCATAACCTCCCAATGGTACCTATGGACTAGATTGGCGGGAACGATAAAAGGTGAATTGCCGTTTTCTGAACCCCAAAATATAACTTTTCAACATAAAATCTCAAAGGAACAACTTTCTTTATACTGTATTCCGATGAATGGAGAACTTTTTATCCCAGGCAAAAGAGTTGGTGAATTCCTAGGTGCAAAAGCTTCATTCTATCCTACCAGTCGTATTCTTGAACTGAACTTGAATCATACAGAGCTGATATTTCGCTCCGATACAAATGTATCATATGAAAATAAAATGAAAACCCCCATTCCGGCTAAAGCAATGTTTTTTAATGAAGATGTTTACTTACCAATTAGTGTCGTCGCAAATGGCTTGGGGTTTTCTATAGTATGGGATGCAAAACAGGAAGTTATTTATTTTCAAGAAATGAACAATTAAAGGAGGACATATAACATGAAACCTAAGAAAAAAGCCAAATGGTTCATTGGAACAGCAGGAGCAGCTTTTTCGGCCTTTGTTCTTACACAAATTGATAACCCGGAAGCCGCAGAAGACCCTGTTCAGCCAGATATTGTTATAAATGAATCAATGTCTGACCGGGAAAAAGAATTACTTGCATTAGATTGGATGAATTATGAAATAACTCCACTTCAATCAGATGAAAAAAAACGCAGCGACCGGACAACTAGAAGGACTTAATAGGGGATGAGAAAAATGGAGACTTTTTCGATTAATGTGATGAACACAGATGTCTACGTTGAGATATCGAATATCAAAAAAAATAATTGGAGAGAGGAAATAAAAGCCTGGCTTTTGTACGTTGATCGGGAATGGTCCAGATTCCATAATGATAATGAACTATCCATGTTAAATCAGCTTCCTCAAGGTGAAAGCATTCAATTATCAGACCCTTTTTATGATGTTCTTTATCGTGCCGATGAATATAGAAAAAAAACAATGGGTTTGTTTTCTCCTTATTTAAAAATACAAATGGAAGCAAACGGATATATAAAATCATTTCCTTTTTCCGATGTACCAAGGACTGCATCGGCGAATTTTCACGAAAATATGATGAGAGAGACAAAACCGTTTCTTTTTCTAGATCATAACATCATTTTTAAAAATACAAATCAAAAAATAGACATCGGCGGATTTGCAAAAGGATACGCAATTGAATGTGCAGCGCAGTGGTTAAGAAGCACTGGCGGCGCGAAATATGGAATTGTTGATGGCGGCGGGGATATAACTACGTGGTCAGATGGAGTAAAGGAATGGAAAATTGGCATAGCCAACCCCTTTAAGAATGGGACAGAAATCGGCCTTATTCGGATAAAAAACGGTGCAATCGCTACCTCCAATCGGCTGTATAGAAGCTGGAGGTATGGCGACGAAATAAAGCATCACCTATTAAATGGAAAAACTGGTACTCCGATAAGAACAGATGTTGTACAAGCAACGGTGATGACTAACCATCTGCTTGATGGAGAAGTTCTTGCAAAAATGTGCTTTTTGTTGTCTGAAAAAAAGAGGAAACATTGGTTTAAAGAGCACTATCCACATTGCCGTTACTTCCTTGTGAGCGAAAGTGATCGAAAAAAGATAGAAAAGGAGGAATTTGTAGATGGGGATTTTTGAAGTATTCAACACATGGGTTCTAATTCGTCTTTTTGGTTTATTGTCATACCTTTTCTTTACCTTATCCGTTAGTTTTGGGATGTTGGGGCAATTTCGATCCCTTAAAGCAAAAAAAACGCTTTTGTTTCAGCTTCACTTGTCTTCCGCTTGGGCGGGGATGATGGCCGTTCTTGTTCATATGCTGATGTTATTGATTGACTCTTATCAGCCATATGAGTTAATTGAACTCCTCATCCCCTTCACAGCCTCCTACAGTCCAATTTTATCCGGAGTTGGAACCATTGCATTCTTGTTAACCTTATCGGTTATATTTACATCTGATACCATGGTAAAGTTACTTGGGCGCCCTCTGTGGAAAAAAATTCATATCCTGGTTTTCCCAGCCTGGCTTGGGATGGTCATTCACGGTTTGTTTTTAGGAACGGATTCTTCGAATAGTGCTGTTTACTGGTTTTATATTAGCTCCATTTTCATCGTGGTAGTCATACTTCTTTCTGCTATGATGCAGCAGCGGAAAAAACAAGAAGAACATACCCCAACAAAATTGCATATAACCAAAAAGTGATGGAGAATAACAATATTATAATGGAAAAATAGAACTTGTTTTTGCTCTATTTTTCCATTGGAAGAGTGATGGTAAAAATGGTTCCTTTTTCTTTTTCGCTCTTAACCTTTATCGTACCTTGGTGTAAGTCGACAATAGTTTTTGCAATAGAAAGTCCTAACCCTGTACCAGATCCAGTCCGAGCAGTATCCCCGCGATAAAATCGTTCAAAAATTCTTGTCTGAGCTTTTTCGCTTATGCCAATGCCGCTGTCTCGCACCGTGATAATCGAATTTCTTCCACTTGCTTCTAAGGAAAGCATAATTGTTCCTTCTTTTGTATATCGTCTGGCATTATCTAATAATATATATATAAGCTCTTGGATCCTATCCTGATCCCCAAACACTTGTATATTTTGCTCAATGTTCGTGTTAAATTGAATGGACTTAGGCAAAATAAGAGAAAACTTTCTTCCTATCGAAAAAACTAAATCAGTTAAGGAAAAAATTTCTTTCTTTAAAGAAAAGTTCTTTTGGTCATTCCTCGCAAGAAATAATAGATCCTCTAATAATTCCTTCATCGAGATCGCTTCTAATTTTAAGTCATCCAGAACTTCATTACTGATTGGGCTAAGACGTTCTTTATCCTCTGATTCAATCAGCTCCAATGAATTATAAAAAATGCTTAAAGGCGTTCGCAGCTCATGGGATGCATCTGAAACAAATCTTTTTTGCTTGGCAAAAGCCTCTTCTATCGGCTCCATTGCTTTTCCCGCTAGATAGTAACTTAAGATAGATAACAATAACGTCGCTACCAAAGTTAAAATAATAAAAATCCAAAGCATTCTTTGAAGAAAATGATATTGATTCGTTATGGATTGCCCAACAACGATAAATCCCATCAATTGTTCCTTTGATTTTATCGGGCGATACAGCAGCATCAAGTGTTCCTGTTGCCACTCAACCTTAGCCAATCTTGATTCGCCAATATCTGATGGTAGATGGTTGATTAGTGTTTTTAAAAAACCTTTGAACTGTTCATCTCCATGAATAATCTCTTTTTTCTCATTAAAAACGTAATAAAAATAGGAACGATTAGGATCATAAGAGATCGTTGGGCTTCCGTCATCCTTGTGTTCCACTAAATCATGCTGCTGGGCTAAGTAATGGTTTTCCAGTTCCTCTCTTTGCTGCTTTTCCATTGTCTCGAACATTAACGAATAAACCAAAATTAACACAATCAACAAAAATAGAAAAAAGGAAATGGTAAATAAAATGGTTAACTTCCTTCGTATCGGATTAAGCATCGTCATCTCTCGTTTTATAGCCAATTCCTCTAACATTTTGAATGACAGAAAGCTTGCCTTTTATGTCGACCTTTTTACGGACCAGCTTGATAAGAGCATCAAGTGCATTGTCAGTGACATCACTGTCATATCCCCAGATCCGCTCGATAATCTGTTCACGTGTCAGCACTCTGCCCTTATTGCGAAATAAATATTCGAGAAATTGAAATTCATTTCTTGTTAGTTCTATTTTCTCATTATTGCGTAGCAACCTGTGCGAAGCAATATCTAAAACAATATTTCCGGCTTTTAGTTCTTGTTCAAATGGTTTCTCTCTTCTTCTCGATAAAGCCCGTAATCTTGCAAGCAATTCTTCCATTTTAAAGGGCTTTACGATGTAATCATCTGCACCATAATCTAAACCAGTAATAATGTCATCGGGTTCATCTTTTGCAGTTAATATAATAATACCACCTTGATATCCATGATGACGCAGCTGAGCACATGCATCTAGCCCATTCACTTTTGGCATCATCCAATCAAGAATAATCACATCATATGAAGTAATGAAGGAATAATCTAGTGCATCTTGTCCATTTTGCACATAATCAGTTTGATGGCCTTGTTTAACGAGCATATGACAAAGCACCTTGCCTAGTCTGCTATCATCCTCGGCTAGTAATATTTTCATAATCGGGCCCCCTTATTACCAATTTAACATAAATTGTAAAAAGGATTCCTGAAATCTTTATGAAATTTCAGAAACACTATCTTTTGGCAAAGTAAGGTGGACGGGATGTGTTGCTCAGTTTCCCCATTTCAAGAAGAAGTGCATTTCTATTTCCCCTTTAGAGTATTACTATTTTCATTTTAGAAATACGGTTAGCATTAATATAAGAAAATATATAACAAACATTATCAATGTATGAAAATCTTATTTTCCCTCCAAAAGGAGCATTTTTCACGATGTATGTTTAATACAACTACGCCAAAAAACCAGCCTCCATACGGACAGCCAGTTTTTCAGCTATAATTTAGTTCTCCGATGCGTTAAAGTTTAGCGACAACTTGAACTTCAAAGCTTTTGCATCGCATTGGTGATATGAATTCTTAAACCCTAGTTCCAATCTTGGAATTGGTATAAACCATCTCTCCATCTATCATTGTCCATTCTACTTCGGCTTCTAACAGTTCGTCGATACCTGCTTGAACAATGGAACGATCCAGTAAAATTAAGTCGGCTAGTTTGCCTGGTTCAATACTCCCTTTAATATTTTCCTCAAATGATGCATAGGCACCGTTTAAAGTATACATACGAATTGCTTCGAGTAAAGACACTCTATTTTCTTCCCCAATCACTTCTCCTGAGGATGATTTTCGAGTAACCGCAGTATATATGCCGCGTAATGGATCGAAGTCTGTTACCGGGCTGTCAGAAGCAATTGCCGCTGGGATACCAGCATTTTGATAAGTATTCAATGGATATATATAATTAGCTCTAACCCCATAGTTCTTAACATAACCATCCCCATAATCATAGAGAAAAGCAGGATTTGGTGTAGGAATTACATTTAAACTTTTCATTCGCTCAATCAAATCTGGCGCAGCAACTCCAGCATGTTCGATCCGATGTCTCGCTTCTTCCCGCGGATGAAGTTGCTGAGCTTTTTCAATAGTATTTAACAGCATTTCGATGGCCGCATCCCCTTGCGCATGAGCGGTAATTTGCCACTGTGACCGTCAAGTAGAATTGAACACTTTTTGCTAATTAATTTTGAACACTTTCGCTTCCAAAAATGGAAGTTCGAT
>NZ_JACSPV010000064.1 GCF_014836955.1 Bacillus norwichensis | reverse complement strand
CGACCGCGTAGCGTACCCCTACACTGTAATAGTTTTACAGAATAAATAATTATTGGGAATTCGCGTGTCGAAAAAAAAGTTTTGACACCCTAATAACGGTTCAAACCGTTGATATATCAATATTTATAGAGGGAGGAAGCAATTATGACTATTTTTATCGGCGGGGCGTGGCCTTATGCTAATGGGTCACTGCATTTAGGGCATATAACAGCTTTATTACCAGGAGATATTTTAGCGAGGTATTTCAGACAGAAAGGAGAACAAGTACTGTACGTATCAGGTAGTGACTGTTATGGTACACCGATATCAATCCGAGCAAATCAAGAAAATACAACAGTTGAAGCAATTGCAAACCGGTATCACAAAGAATTTGTGGAGTGTTTTCAAGAGTTAGGTTTTTCCTATGATTTGTACACTCGTACAGATGCTGAACATCATCACAAGTCAGTGCAGGCCCTGTTTTTACAACTACTTGACAATGGATATCTTTACAAAAAGACGATTGAACAGGCGTATTGTGAAACAGATCAACAGTTTTTACCAGATCGTTTTGTAGAAGGTATTTGCCCGAATTGCGGTGCGAAAGCCAGGGGAGACCAATGTGATAATTGTTCTGCTATTTTAGATCCGCTTGATTTAATTGATAAGCGCTGTAAAATCTGTGGGAACGCGCCAGCGATTAAAGAAACAGAGCATTTTTATTTTTCGTTTAGTCAGTTCCAGAAACCTTTAGAAGCCTTTGTAGCGAAAGCGCAACAGGAAAATAGATGGCGTGAAAATGCGATTTCTTTAACAACTAGATATTTACAAGAGGGTGTGCCTGACCGAGCAGTTACGCGTGATTTGCCAAACGGAGTTGAAGTTCCGATACAAGGTTTTAAAGGTAAAAAAATTTATGTGTGGATTGAAGCGGTGGCAGGCTATTTAACTGCAAGTATTGAGTGGGCTAAGCAACATGACGAAAATATAAAAGATTGGTGGAATGATGAAACCATTTCTTATTATATTCATGGAAAGGATAATATTCCTTTTCATTCGGTTATTTGGCCATCTATTCTTATGGGCATCAATAATCCTGCATTACCTACACATATCATTTCGAATGAGTATTTAACATTGGAAAAACAGAAGCTATCAACTAGTAAAAATTGGGCTGTCTGGATTCCAGATATATTGGAGAGATATGATGCGGACTCTATCCGTTATTTTTTAACCATTAATGCTCCTGAAAGCCGCGATACTGATTTTTCATGGCGCGAATTTGTGTATAGTCATAATAGCGAATTACTTGGTGCATATGGTAATTTTGTCAATCGTACGTTAAAGTTTATCGAAAAATATTATCATGGTAAAACACCCGAAGGTAAGATAAATTCTGATATTAGAGCTAAAGTCGTGAAACTTTATGAAGAAGTCGGATCACTTATCATGAAGGGGGATTTAAAAAGATCATTAGAGGATATCTTTGAGTTTGTACGATATGCAAATAAATATTTTGATGAGCAGAAACCATGGATTCAAATTAAAGAAGATGTCCCTTTATCTAATCAAACGATGGCTAATTGTATCTATATCATTTCAAATCTTGCCCAGCTGCTGAACCCTTTTCTTCCTTTTTCAAGTAAGAAAGTTCAAGAAATGTTAGGATTAGATGAATTAAGCTGGAAAGAAGTAGAGGTATCTTCCATTTTTCTTAACGAAATTAATCAACTTTATAACAGAATCGAATTAGAAAAAATTGAGGAAGAATTAGAGAAATTAAATAAAGGTGTTTTATAATGGTAAACACGATCTCTTGATGAGAGGTGTGAAAAAAGATTAACAGGGTCTCTAAAAATCCTTTGTAATGGATCAGTCAAGACCGTTTGTTCTTCTCCGACTGGTTGGTTTTGCATTACTCCAGTGAGAGGCAAATTGATTAAAGCGAAGCTCGATCAAATCTGGGCGCAAATATGCAAAGGAGTATTTGATTGAAAGCTACAAAGAATGGTCACTTATCTTTTGGGATATCACAATAAGATTAGGAATGTTTGTCATGGGTAGCACCAGATGTTCATTTAGATTGGATTATGAACATCCGGACAAAACGTAAAAAAAGTATTTGAGCTCTGTTTTTTGATGCAAAAGCTGATGTAAAATAAAAGAAAATATAGGAGAGAGTTATGGTGGAGATTCGAAAATTAAATATGAATGAAGAACCTCCCATGGATTTATTGTTATTAGCTGATCCTTCTCCAAAACATGTTCAGGAATATGTGCAAAGGGGAGAATGCTTTATAGCCGAGATGGGTAATGACATTATTGGAGTATATGTACTTCTTCCTACACGACCTGAAACGGTCGAGTTAGTGAACATTGCTGTGTTGGAAGATCATCATGGGAAAGGGATTGGAAAAAAGCTAATGATGAATGCTATTCAAATAGCAAAATCAAAAGGATACAAAACAATGGAAGTAGGTACTGGCAATTCAAGCATAGCCCAATTGGCTTTTTACCAAAAATGTGGTTTCAGAATCACTGGTGTCGACATAGACTTTTTTATTAGGCGATACACAGAAGAGATTTTTGAATCTGGAATACAATGTAAAGATATGGTTCGCTTATCTCAAGAGTTATAATATTTAAATGGAGAACTACGGTCGAATTCTTTACTGATATACCTCCCTATCAAATGTTTTTTTACTTTTTTTGTTTAAAACGGGAATTTATACATTTAAGTTTTAAGGGAAAAGGAGTTAGGTTATGGTTAAACGATTTTCTATGGTGTTTTTAACGATGATATTATCTGTCGTTATTGTGTTATTAGCCGCTAAAAATCCAACGGGGCCTAATACTGTCTCGTTCGATGAGCCAGCTATTTTATGGCTATCTATCGGAATATTAGTAGTGCTATTTTTACCACCTTTGGTTTTATCATTCTTTAATCATCTAGTTGTAAAAATTATTTCTGCGATTTATCAAGCCTTTATAGTTCTTAGTTTTATCGCCCTTATTCCTATAGGGTTTATAGGTTCTGGTTTTTGGGTAACTGTTATTGCTATTGTAGGTACTATTGTTAGTATTTGTAGTATCATCGTTACGATCTTAGTGGGTTTAAAAAAGAGAAATTTAGCTATTAATTAAAAAATGGTCCTGATTTTAATCAGATGCACTTTTATGTTTGATGTGTTTTGGAAGTTGAAACTAGTTTTATCTAATTTTTGAGCCTAGGGCTTTGTACAGATATTCAGAGAAAAGCTCGATAAAATCTGGATGCAAATAAGCTAAGACATATTTGATATAGGTAGCAAAATTAAAAACCCAAAGAATGTTGATTTTACAGCATTCTTTGGGTTTTTATCTTTTCTGAGCAGGTCCTATGAGGTTAGAAATGAGAAACTCATCGTAACATTATTCAAGTGACGAGGAGCCGGAAGTCGCTAGGATGTCCTGAAGCATGACCAGTTACTTGGAAGAAGATGCATATAACAAGATCTTGTACTGTAATGTTGCTGCAATTAAATTATAGGTTCAAAAAATAATAAAGAATAAGTGCGAGTCCGATTCCAGTCAATCCTCCAAAGAATACTTCTACTGGTTTATGTCCAAGCAGTTCTTTCAATTCATCCCTTTTTTCATTTTTTGGTTTTTCGGGCCAATCCTTTGCTTCTTCTATAAAACGCTGAAAGTCGGAAGTAAGCTGATTTAATACAACCGCGTGTTCACCAGCCTGTCTTCGCACTCCTGTTGCATCGAACATAACAATTATGGCAAAAACAGCAGATACCGCAAAAATGGGTGATCCAAGTCCTTCCTGAAGAGCAATCCCGGTTGAAAGGGCAGTTACTGCTGCGGAGTGGGAGCTGGGCATTCCACCTGTTGAGGTCAGCAAGGACCAATCCCATTTTCTTGTGACAATGAAATGGAGGGGAACTTTCACAAACTGAGCAAAGAAGATTGCTGTGAGAGCAAACCAAAGAGGGAAATTTAAAAACAGATCCATCAATTGACACCCTTTCTTGTTGAGGAAACAATAAAACGCCTATTTTTTCATTGTTTTATTATGTAGGCTATGTCTAGCCCTGAGCTCGCAATGTCAGAGTTTTTGGTTGTTTTAAGCCTTGTTTGGCTGAGACGCAATGGTAATGAGTAAAGCGATTGGACGTGAGTGTTCAGATGATCCAGTATCAAAGGATGAAATGGCTATTAAAGATATAGAATGCTTTCTTCGACAGTGTCCAACAGGTAAGGGTATCACATAACCTTGTCCGAGTATATTCACTTTTGTTCAAAGTAAAGAAAGTAGACAATTTTTATTGTTAATCAGATTTCCGTGTCTAGCTCTGACGTACAGGACGTAAAGCACAAGATGTGGCAGCTTGAGGTTCTTCATCTCTTGTCTGGCTGTGAGTGCCATTGTGCTTAAGGTATAAGCCAATCGCTCCTGGAGGTAAACTACGCCTTCTGCAACGCTCGTCTTATGCTTGGTAGCTGCTAGGCAGGTACCAAGCACTTCCTTCTCCTTTATCTAGATTGGAGGATGTCGACTAAGTTTGCCACTCCTGTGGCAACGACGCACCAACATCCTGTTGGCACAGTTTGTACGTCGCTAAACGGAGCCCTTGCGATTTTCTTATTGATCATTTCTATATTACCACAACAGTTTAAAAAGAAATCATCCTTTTGGAAAACTCGAAACTCCCGAATATTTCCTCTATAATCTTAACCAAAGGAGTGGTTTGCATTGTTTTATATCTCACATGGAAATCCATTTGAAAGTGACCAGGAATGTATGTTGATCGGTTTGCTTGATCAACCGAAAAAGTTTACAGCAGGATTGCAACAGCTTGATCATGCTTTTCAGGGGAAGCTGACAGAGCTTGTAAAAACAGGTGATATTTCTGCCAAATATAAATCAGTCACGGTCTTACATAGCTTAGGTAATACACCTGTTAAGCGATTTATTTTTATCGGGTTGGGAAAAGAAAAAGAGCTGACAGTTGAAAGGCTGCGGGAAGTAGTCGGAAAGGCATCAAAGAAATTAAGGGATTTACGAGTGAAGTCATTTTCCATCGCATTGGACACATTAATCGCAGGTGACATTTCTGTTGAAGAAACGGCTTGGACTGTGAGTGAAGCCTATACAATGGCTTCATATGAATTTGACGGTTATAGAAAAAAATCCAATGAACCAGAGGTCTTTATTGATACCGTGACTGTTTTTACAAATGCAGATAGAAAGAAAATTGACTCGGCTGTGAACACAGGATGGATATTCGGCATAGGGGTAAACCATGCAAGAACACTTGTAAATAAACCGAGTAATCTGTTGCGGCCTTCCGATTTAGCTGCATATGCAGCTGAATTGGCAGACGAATATGGCTTTGAAATAGAGCTTTTAGAAAAAAAGGAAATTGAAAAACTTGGAATGGGAGCATTCCTTGCGGTAAATCAGGGATCCGAAGAACCACCCTTTATGATTGTATTGAAGTACCAAGGAAAAACGGATTGGACAGATGTTCTTGGATTGGTAGGAAAAGGGATAACATTTGATACCGGAGGATATTCCATCAAACCAAAAGATGGAATAGTCGGGATGAAAACAGATATGGGCGGTGCAGCTTCTGTACTGGGGGCCATGGAAGTGATTGGCCGTATCAAACCTGAACAGAATGTAGTTGCTGTCATTCCAGCTACAGATAATGTTATCAGTGAAAAAGCATTTAAGCCGGACGATGTCATCACATCAATGAATGGAAAAACAATTGAGGTGTTGAACACAGATGCGGAAGGACGCCTCGTTCTGGCAGATGCTATCACCTATGCGAAAATGCATGGTGCGGACCGCCTGGTGGATGTGGCTACTTTGACCGGTGGAGTTATCATTGCACTCGGTCTTGATAAAACGGGAGCCATCACGAATAATGAGGAATTTTATCAAGAAGTGAAAGAAGCATCGAACAGGACAGGTGAATTTATGTGGCAGTTGCCTTACACAGAAAATGATAAGAAAAGGGTGCGTTCCAGCAAGATTGCCGATCTAAATAATTCACCTGGTAGGGAAGGGCATGCTATCATGGGCGGAGCGTTCATCGGAGAATTTGTGGAAAATACCCCATGGGTTCATTTAGATATTGCTGGAACTGCAACATCTGACCGGGAAAACGATCTTGGGCCTTCAGGAGCTACTGGAGTGATGGTACGGACTCTCGCTATGCTTGCAATTGGAGAAAACACGCAAAGATAATGGACGGAACGGGCTTGTTTTTATGAAATTTGCCCATGGCATCTGTGCATTTGCCGCATAAACAGGTATAGAGGAGCTTTGAGCTCTTATATAAAAGGAGGCTACCTGTAATGATGTACTATCGAAATGTGGACCCTTATGCTGAAAGCCGCTTTTTCTTCGGCGCTCCCTTATTAGGCGGTTTTATCGGCGGCTTAATAGGAGGCGGTATTGGAGCGGGTATCGGAAGTGCTATATTCAGGCCCCGTCCATTTATTCCGTATGGCCCGGTTCCTTACGGGGGAGCCCCATTCGGTTATGGTGCACCTTATGGTTTTGGAGCACCTTATGGCTATGGAGCGCCATTTGGATCCCCATATGGTTTTTGATTTCTAACTGTCGATTGGCAGTCTTATGATATTCCATTTGCCCGTCGGTAGAAATAGCCGGAGGGCTTTCTTCTTTTAAAAAAGGGTTATATCAGTATAAAATTTATAGATGAAAATATATTTGGAGGACTCCAGATGAGACATAAAGGATTGCATCAATCTTTAGGAATAGAACTCGTTGAAATTGGAGAGGGAAGAGTTGTAGCAACAATGCCGGTGGATGAACGTACAAGGCAGCCTTATGGATATTTACATGGCGGCGCATCTGTTGCATTGGCGGAAACGGCAGCCAGTGTTGGAACTGCCGCTTTGATTGACTTGAAAAAAGAGGTTTGCTTCGGTTTGGAAATTAATGCTAATCACGTACGGCCTAAAAAGGACGGGCTGGTGACAGCCACAGCTGAGGCAGTGCATCGTGGGAAGACAACTATGGTTTGGGATATTCGGATAAGGGACGAAAAGGACCGCTTAATTTGCATTTCAAGATGTACAGTGGCTGTTGTGCCTAAAGGGCTGCCCGATAATGAATAAGTCGTACAGCGGTAAGAAAAAGAGACTGTTTGAAGGAAATACTATGAGATTATAGGTTATATGGAAATGATAATTGATCAAGATTTACTTGTACTTTTCTTATCTCTAGCAATAAATTTATCGCTTGATATAATTTATTTACATACTTTTTGAAGGGTGGAGGTAAGGGTGAGGAAACCGGAACATGGATTGACCGGTATTCAGGAAGAAGATTTTATAAAGTGGGATTTGGCAACACTTTCTAAGGCAATCCGAAATAAGCAGCTATCCCCAGTTGATGTAACGCGTCAGTTGTTGAAAAAGATTAATGAAGAGGATAGCCAGTTCAATTCTTTTATCACTGTTACAGCTGAAGAAGCAATTGAGCAGGCGAAAAAGGCTGAACGTGAAATCAAGGACGGAGAATTAAGAGGCCCCCTTCATGGAATTCCCATTGCAATAAAGGATAATGTCTATACTGAGGGTATTACAACTACAATGGGCTCAGCTATTTTTAAAGATTATACCCCTGACCATGATGCGACGGTGATAAAAAAGCTAAAAGAAGCCGGTGCGATTTTTTTAGGGAAAGTGAATATGCACGAAGTAGCTTATGGGACATCTGGAGACCGTTCGTTTGCAGGTCCAGTTAGGAATCCCCACAACACCAATAAAATTACAGGAGGCTCCAGCAGTGGTTCAGGAGCGGCTTTAGCTGCTTCGTTTTGTTTTGGTGCTCTTGGGACAGACACTGGAGGATCTATCAGGATTCCAGCTTCCTTTACCGGAGTTGTTGGAATGAAGCCGACATTTGGGAGAGTGAGTAATTTTGGCGTTTTTCCACTTGGATGGACACTTGATCATGTCGGACCAATGAGTAAAACTGTTCGCGACAATGCTATTTTGATGAATGTGCTTGCAGGTTATGATAAAAAAGATCCATATTCAATCGAGATACCGACAGAAGACTATACTGCTTTAATCGGAACGGACATAAAAGGAGCGGCAATCGGGATTCCTTCAGGAGATTTCTTCAAAGGAGTGGAGCCTGAGGTTGAGGATCATTACCTAAAGGCGATTAAGAAGCTTGAGGATGTTGGTGCAGAAATCAGACTGGTTAATCTTCCTGACATGGAGGAAATACTTACTGCTTTTAGGACAACTTTAACAAGCGAAGCCTATACCCTCCATGAAAAAAGGCTACAAGAATTTTCAAGTGAGTGGGACGATGAAGTTCGTTCACGCTTATTGACAGCCAAAGATACGCATGCCACACAATATATCGCGGCACAGCAAATCAAAAAACAAGCTATCAGAGGATTTGAAAAGGTTTTTACAGAAGTGGATATTATAGTCACTCCAACTGTCCCTATCCTCCCTGTAAATATAGGTCAGCGTGAAATCACTATGAACGGTTCGACTATTCATAGCAGTCTGGTACTTAATCGATTTACTGGTCCGTTTAACCTAACTGGATTACCAAGTCTATCCATGCCATGCGGCTCTTCGAAAACTGGACTTCCAATCGGGATTCAATTGATCGGCAGAGCTTTCGATGAGGCAAATATTTATCGCTTTGCTTCGCTGTTGGAGCAGTCTCTATAAGAAAAATGATCCCGCCCCATAGCCTATTTTTTTATCAGCTATGGGCGGGATCTCTATTTGTCTCTGTTCAAATCATCCTGTACACTTCGTTCTGACAATTTGACTCCAGTATTATATGCTGCCCGGCTGATTACATGTCCTGCAACAGGAGCGGTAATGAATATCAGCACGATTCCAAGCAAAATGCGAGAGTGAATGATACCTTCATGATGGTAAAAGAAAAGAAGGGCGCCTATCAAGGTGGACATTACTCCAAGCGTTGTTGATTTAGAGGCCGCATGGTTTCTAGTGTATACATCTGGCAGTCTCATGACCCCAAAAGAAGAAACAAGGCTTAAAAACACACCAATCAGTATAAACGCGGCTATGATGATTTCAGCGGTTACGCTCATATTCGACGATGACTCCCTTCTCCAGGAATTTCGAGAAAGCTACTGTTCCGATGAAAGAAAGAATTCCCAGCAGCAGGATGACATCAAGGTAGGCACTTGTCGCAAGCAGCATTGACATGAGTGCTGTAATAGCAATCAAATTGATTCCCATGGAATCCAATGCAATAACCCGGTCCGGAGTTGAGGGGCCTTTAATTAAACGAATTAATAGTATGAAGGAGGACACCGCAAACCCTAACAGAGCTATTTTGATTATGATTTCCAGCATCAGCGGCTCACCTCCATAATTGCCTTTTCAAATGAATTTCTTATATCCTCAATCGCTTCTTCTGCATCTTCTATGTCCATGGCGTGCACATATAGAATTTTATTATCTGGGGACAAGTCTACAACAAGTGTCCCTGGTGTCAATGTAATTAAGTTCGCCAGCAAAGTGACTTCCCAATCCGAAGTTAACCTTGTTTCCATCGCGAAAATGCCCGGCTGAATATCCAATTTCGGACTTAGTACTACTTTTAGCACAGCCAGATTAGATAATAACAGCTCCCTTAAAAAGATTAGTATCAGCTTGATGATGGAAAAGAGGCGATAAACGTAAAATCTTGATGAAAAAAACCTGCGCATAAAAAATATGACAAACGCGCCAAGCAGATAGCCGACGATAAAAGTGGACAATTCCATCGAGCTTTCAAAAAACATCCACGTAATAGCGAGCAAAAAGTTCAGTAATATTTGAAATGCCAAGGGACACTCTTCCTCCTTTGCGCAGTCATTCCGAAATTAATGTAACATCATCATCCTGTTCCGAATGCTAGGAAATCCTAATACAGTTGTCTGCCGAAACCGCAGGACGTGGCAGTGTGAAACTGGCCTGTCCGGATTAGCATAACCATTTCTTTAGAAATGGATTGTTTACTGTAAGAATCAAGATGTTTGTGTATTTCCTAAAACAGCATCAATGTACACAGCTGGATCGATCAATACTTCAACAGCTTGGGTTATATACATATTCATCCATTCAGAGAAGAATCCATAAGAAATGGATGAGATGACGAGAATGATAATCGGAAATAACATGCTTCCAATCTTTAACTCCGGCTTTTTCATACTACCAGCAGGATCGCCCCAAAATCCATTGATGAACACCCGCATTAGTGAATAGAGAACGAATAGGCTGGACATCAAGATAATCAAAGCTCCCACTATATCTCCTTTTGAAAAACCGCCATTCACAATCAAGATTTTGCCAACAAACCCGCTAAGCGGCGGGATTCCGGCGAGAGCCAGCACAGAGATGAAAAAGGACCATCCAAGCAATGGATAATGTTTGAGCAATCCACTGAATTTCGTATAATCGCTGGAGCCGGTAATAGAAACAATGAGCCCCACCAAAAGGAAGAGTACTGCTTTGATGATCATATCATGAATTAGGTAAAAAACAGAGCCAGTGAGGGCGTCAGCATTCATTGCTCCAATTCCGTAAGTGATGACCCCGATGGCAATGATAATGTTATAGATAACAATCTTTTTCATATCTTTATAGGCAATGGCCGCAATCGATCCAAGAATAACAGTAATTAATGATAGGACGGTCAATAGTTCATGTGTAAACCCTGTATCATGGTAGAAAAACAGTGTATAGGTCCTTAAAATAGAGTAGACTCCCACTTTCGTAAGCAGTGCTCCGAACAACGCCATAATTGGAGCGGGCGGTGCATAATACGCACCAGGGAGCCAAAAGAACAGCGGAAAAATGGCTCCTTTCAGGCCGAAAACGATGAGGAAAAGGACAGCAAGGACTGTTAAAATAGCCGGCTGATCCACTTCGGCAATCCGCTGTGAAATATGTGCCATGTTCAGTGTCCCGACAATGGAATATAAATAGGCGACAGCTATGACAAATAAAGCCGATGAAGTAATATTCACTAAAATATATTTGATCGATTCTCGAAGCTGGATTTTTGTACCTCCAATCACCAGGAGAACGTATGAAGACATGAGCATGACCTCGAAGAAAACGAACATGTTAAATATATCTCCCGTTGTAAAGGCTCCATTCACCCCGACAACGAGGAATTGAACAACAGGATAGTAGAAGCTCCGTTCCCTTTCCTTTCCAATTGACTGAAAAGAAAAAAGGATGCAGCAAAGTGTAATTAGAGACGTAGCGGTCACAAGAAGGGCAGACAGCATATCCGATACAAGTGTAATTCCAAATGGTGCTTCCCAGCTTCCTAGGTTTAATGTTTGAATCCCTTCATGATAAACAGTACGGACAAGAATAATGGATGCTGTCAGTCCTCCTGCCGCTGCGATAGTGGAAATCCACCGCTGTATAACAATATTTTTTTGAAAAAAGATTAATATAACGGCAGTCACGAATGGAATGATGATAGGTAATATGAGCAAGTTAATCATTTATTCTGTTCCTCTCATCTCGTCTATGTTATCTGTCCCAAGCTCCTGGTAGGCTCTGTAGGCCAAAACGAGGAAAAAGGCTGTTACGCCAAAGCTAATGACAATCGCTGTTAAGATCAATGCTTGCGGAATTGGGTCTGTATAAGCATTCGCCTGTTCGCCAAGTAGGGGCACAGTTCCTTTTTTTAAACCGGCCATTGTCAAAAGCAGTAAATGAGCTCCATGGCTTAATAGACCGGTTCCGATAATAATGCGGAGAAGGCTTTTAGATAACATTAGATAAACGGCACTTGCAAATAAGAAGCCGATCAATACTGACATGAATATTTCCATTATTCTCCCTCCCCGATCGTTTGGATGATGGTCATTGTTGAGCCGACGACAGCTAAATATACTCCTATATCAAACAATACCGCAGTATTGAGATGTAATTCGCCGAGAATTGGAATGGTCCATTCACCAAATGCATGTGTTAGAAATGGAATATCGAAAAGCAAAGAACCAAGTCCTGTCCCAACTGCGAACAATAGCCCAACTGCCACTGCTATTTTAAAGTCGATTGGCAGACTGTTAGCGACTGTTTTTATATCATAAGCGAGCAGCAGTAGAACGATAGCTCCTGAGGTCAGAAGCCCGCCAACAAAACCGCCGCCTGGATTGTTATGCCCGGCAAAAAATATATGAAGGGCGAACATCAAAATGATGAAGGAAACAAATTTAGTCACCGTCTGTAAGATGATGTCATTCGTTTTCACTGGTCTTCCCTCCTAGACAGGCGGAGCTTAATCATGCCGTAAATACCGAGGGCTGCGATGCCGAGAACGGCAATTTCAAACATGGTATCAAATCCCCTAAAGTCGACAAGTATGACATTGACCATATTGAATCCGCCTGCTTTTTCCGCGGTATTTTCAACATAGTATTGAGAAATTGATTCAAATAGCCTATTGCTTAATGCTGAAAAGGCGATGATCGTAACAATCACTCCGACGCCTGCTGCTACAAGAGCATTTGTCAGTTTGAAACCGATCCGTTCCTCTTTACGGTTGATTTTTGGCAAGTGATAAAATGCGAGCAAAAATAACGCGACGGAAATAGTTTCAATGACAAGCTGTGTTAACACAAGATCCGGCGCTCTGAACAGCACAAAGAATAGTGCGACAGTATAGCCAACGGCTCCTAAAGCAATAATCGACGTTAATCTTGATTTGGCTACTAGAATTGTTATAGATGCACCAAAAATAATGATCCCGAGCACCACTTCATATAATCCAATGGGCGCCAAGCCTTCTGTCGTAAAGGAAAAGGCATCTTTTCTTATAATAGAAAACGCCAGTATTCCGACAAAGGAGATAAGTATATAGATCATGTACGTTCGGATGGAGCCGTTCATATAAGAATTAGTCAGACCGCGGGATCCGCTTTCAGCCCGAATAAGACTTTGGTCATAAAAATAGTTAAGTGACAGTTTCTCCGGAAACCGCCTATATATTTTTTCCCATTTGGGCAGTGACACATATAAGAAAGCTCCAAAAATAATGATGCCTATTGTCATATACAATTCGGGAGTAAAACCGTGCCAAAAGCTGATGTGCGAATTGTATTCCTGCCCCGCATCAATTAGTGCTGGCGCGATGGCTTTAGCCGCTGGCTCGATGATGGATGCCGAAAGGATGTTTGGAAAAAATCCGAATACAACGACAAGCGCTCCCAAAATAATAGGTGGGAGAAGCATGCCAAATGGTGCTTCATGCGGCTTCTTTTCCAGTTTTTCCGGTTTAAAGTCTCCAGTGAACGTTTTAAACAGAAGCAGCATGCTGTAAACAAATGTAAAGACACTTCCAATCCAAGCAATTACAGGAAACAATACACCCCAAGTATCCATGTTGAAAATATCAAGAGACATTACATTCACCATAGCTGCTAAAAACATTTCTTTACTCAAAAACCCGTTAAAAGGAGGCAGTCCAGCCATTGAAAATGTTCCAATCAATGCGATAGTGAAAGTGATGGGCATGATCTGCATCAACCCTCCAAGTTTTCTTATATCGCGTGTACCTGTTTCATGGTCCACAATCCCAACAACCATGAACAGACTGCCTTTGAAAGTAGCGTGGTTGATCAAATGAAATACGGCGGCAAAAGTAGCAGCCATATATAAATTGTCATCCAAAAAACTATAATGGAGAGCAGCGGCTCCCACTCCAAGAAGAGACATGATCAATCCGAGCTGGCTCACTGTTGAATAAGCTAAAATCGCTTTTAAATCTGTTTGCTTTACCGCGTTAAAAGAAGCCCACGCTAAAGTGAAAATACCGAAACCAGCCACAAGCCAGAACCATGTTCCCTGTACTGCAAAAATTGGACTTAAACGGGCGACCAAGTAAATGCCGGCTTTTACCATTGTTGCTGAATGGAGGTAGGCGCTTACCGGAGTTGGTGCTTCCATTGCATCTGGCAGCCAAATATGGAATGGGAACTGAGCGGATTTAGTGAAAGCCCCTAATAAAACTAGGACTAATGCAGGGGTGAAAAATGGATCGGCAGTTATTTCCGATGCCATGGAAACGATGTCCCTTATACTGAAGGAGCCTGTCATCAAATAAAGGAGCAGGAAGCCCCCAAGCATTGCTAATCCTCCGAAAACAGTAATTAGCATGGATTTTTGTGCCCCATAACGTGAACGTTCTTTATGGTACCAATAACCAATCAAAAGAAAGGAAGAGAAGGAAGTAAGCTCCCAAAAAGTATAAAGAACAATCAGATTATCTGATAGAACCACACCAAGCATAGCTCCCATAAACATGAGTAAATAAACGTAAAAGCTCCCCAAATCCTCTTTTTCTTTTGAAAGATAATAGATTGAATAAAGGGCAACTAATGAGCCGATACCTGTAATTAACAAGGTGAATAATAAACTGAGTCCATCTACATAGACTGTAAAATTGATACCAAGTGAAGGAATCCAATCTATGGTTTCTTGTATTTCATAGTCGCGAATATCTGGCAATAACTGCAGAAAATAAATGAATAGGATGATGGATAGGCCGAAGACGAACCAGCCTGTATGTATGAGGCGCAATCTTTTAAATAGAAACGGAATGAAAATTGCAAGCAGCAGTGGTGCAAAGATTGCAATATGTAAAAGTGACAAAACATCTCCCCCTTCAGTTCCATATAAACCTGAAATGTCACAAATATTGACTCACAGAAATTATAGCGTAGTTATTTACCTGTTTCATGGCTGTCAGTTGAAAAGCATTTTTTTGCTTCTGAAGATATTAAATAGGTAGAGATGCATCTAACCATCTAAAAATGTCATAAAATGTTCACAAATAAAAAAGGGGAATTTCACCGGGAATTGCAGATATATTGACAAAAAAAGAAGCATCTTTTTTAGGATGCTCCCCTTTTCTTTAAACAATTAATAAAGTATAAAATTAGATGAAATATTTTGTTCACATTAAGGTTTAATATGTCTAGCTACAGGCGCCATCGGCTCGAGGTCACAAGTCAAATTGCTGTGGTGGCTGAAGAACTGCCTCCTCGCAATTCGCCTTGTGCTTGTCGCCTAAGCTGCGCGCCTTTCGCTTTTCTTTAATATATTTCCTTTATTTTTGCCTCGCTTTGTTTAGAGCTCCACCATAACACTCCGAAAGCCAGAAGAAATAAAAATCCGGTTACGTAAAAAACGGAGGAAATGCCTATATATCCTGACAAAACACCGCCGATTACCGGGCCAACCACATTACCCAGGAAACGGAAACTTTGATTATAACCAAGGACTTCTCCTTGAAGCTCAAAAGGTGCTTCGGTTCTAATGTAAGCCGTAATGCATGGAAGCATTCCACCGACAGCCATTCCAAAAAGGAATCTCAAAATAACCAACTGCCAAAGATCCGTGACAAGAGCTTGTGGAACGATTAGCACAGCCGACAGTACGAGCAAAATCATCAATACTTTATCAAAACCGATTTCATCGCCAAGTTTTCCCCATTTCCTTGTGAGAAGCAAGTTGCCGAATCCTGTTGCTGAAAAGGCAAGTCCGGATAAAAAGGCGACACTGTCTGCTTTTGTCAGTTGACTTACATAAAGAGAGAGGAGTGGCTGTATGCTGAATAATCCTGCTTGGACTATGAACGCAATCGCCATGACGCTAACAAGCATCCTTCGCTGTAAAATTAGCTGGATGACGGCTTTTCTAGAAGGTCTCTCTTTTACTTTGTTCAAACCGTTTGACTTTTCAACAATTCCAAAAATCACGACCATCGTCGCTAGAACAATTGACAAGGAAGTGATGATAAACGTATATTGGAAGCCGAATGAATCTGCCATTACTCCACCGATAAGGGGGCCGAAAAGAGTTCCGGATACAGTCCCCATCTGTAAGGTTCCGAGCGTCTCACCCGCTTCTTTTTTCGGTGTTTGTTTCGCGATGAGCGCGATGGAAGTTGGAATGAAACCTGTGACAATTCCCATGACCAGCCTCAATAAAAAAAGTCCATGAACGTGATGCATGAACCCCATTAAGAAAATACTTGATGCAATTCCGAGGCCGTTAATGATCAAAATCGGCTTGAATCCGTATTTATCCCCAATTCGCCCCCAAATAGGAGACATGAAAAAAGCTGTGACAAATGTAACTCCGAAAATAAAACCTGACCAACGCTGAACATATTCGGCGCTAAAGTCTCCGAATGTACTGATATACAACGAAAGAAAAGGCAATACCATCGTCATACTGGCCGCAATAATAAAATTGCAGATCCACATGATCCATAAATTGCGTTTCTCGATACTGATAATAACACCTTCTCATTGTTATTTATTTCGTGTATCTAAATATAGTATACTTTAGTTCACTAGCGTTGCATAAACGATGTTTTAATATTCTGTAAGTATATCTTCCTGAAAAACGCTAAAAAAAGCAAAGCCTTAATCAGAGGTGGCACTGTCCATTTGGTAAAATTATACAATTAGG
>NZ_JACSPV010000063.1:14712-17417 GCF_014836955.1 Bacillus norwichensis | reverse complement strand
AAGGCTTTGCTTTTTTTAGCGTTTTTCAGGAAGGTATACTTACAGAATATTAAAACATCGTTTATGCAACGCTAGTGTAATAAAATCAAAATAGGTGGGCTAAAAATGAAAGATCTAATGCAGAAAATAATTGAGTTTAGAGATGAACGGGGATGGGCCCCTTATCATAATGAAAAAGATTTAGCTATTTCTATTTCTCTAGAAGCAAATGAACTTTTAGAGAATTTTCAATGGAGGGACAGTGAAAGAGCAGTTGCTGAGTCTGAACAGAACATTAAAGAAGAGATGGCAGATGTATTTATATACCTTCTGCAGTTAGCAGAAAAAATGAATATAGATTTGAAAGAAGAAGCATTTAAGAAAATGAAGAAGAACGCTCTAAAATATCCAGTCGAAAAAAGCGAATGATAGGCCAGCCTTTTATAGAAATTCAATCCATCCTGAGGGAAGGTTTTCATTTTTTGTATTTTCCGATAAATAGTAAGAGTTATTAATGGGACAATATAAAATCAAGAAAAAGCGTTTTTTTGCTTTTCTGTTATTTCCACCAATATCGAAAATATTACAGGTGAATAATCTTGATATAGACTTGAATGGGGTTAGTCGAATAAAGCAAGTCTTTATTTGACTAACCCATTTTTATTACAAATCAAGAGATTTTTTTTTCGATGGATTCCTTTAGCTTAGAAATAAACTCTTCTAGCTCAACCTCAATTGAATCACGTTTTCCATAATGTCTTACATTAACTGACTGATTTTCGAGTTCTTTATCACCTATTACAAGAATGTGTGGTATTTTCTTTATTTGCGCCTCCCTGATTTTATAGCCAAGCTTCTCATCACGTAAGTCAAGTTCAACGCGTATTTCTTCTTGCTTTAAGCGGTGCACAATCTCTTCCACATATGCTTGATGAATGTTATTTGATACTGCTATTACTTTTACTTGAACGGGTGCTAACCAAATAGGGAATGCGCCGCCGAAATGTTCAATCAAAATACCGAGAAAACGATCAAGGGATCCAAAGACAGCACGGTGGATAACAACTGGTCGAACTTTTTTATTTTGTTCATCTATATAAGTTAAGTCAAACTTCTCTGGCATTTGAAAGTCTAGCTGAACTGTAGCACATTGATGACTCCTTTTCAGGGCATCTTTAATATGGACATCAATTTTTGGTCCATAAAAAGCGCCGTCGCCTGGGTTAATTTTATATTCGTAACTAAGCTTATTTAAAACATTTTTCAGGGCATCTTCCGCTTTCTCCCATAAACCATCATCACCCATGTAATTCTCTGGCCTTGTAGATAATTCAATTTCGTAATTAAAACCAAATGTACGATAAACGTAATCAATAACGTTTAATGCTAAAGCAATTTCAGCTTCAATTTGATCCGGTGTAACAAAAATATGAGCATCGTCCTGACAAAATGTACGAACCCGTAACATTCCGTTTAATGCACCGCTGAATTCATGACGGTGAACTTGCCCGAACTCAGCCATCCGAACCGGAAGATCACGATAGGAATGCAGCTTGTTTTTAAAAATAAGCATGTGGCCTGGGCAGTTCATAGGCTTTAATGCAAAACTTTGATCATCTACATTGGAAAAGTACATATTTTCTTTATAGTGCTCCCAATGGCCGGATTTTTCCCATAGCTGTTGATTCATCATAGTAGGTGTCCGAACTTCTTTATAATCATATGAAGTTTGCAGCTTCCTCAAAAATGTTTCCAATTCATTACGAATAATTTGCCCGTTTGGTAAATAGAATGGCATTCCGGGTGCTTCTTCAGAAAACATAAATAGTTCTAATTCACTTCCCAATTTACGATGATTTCTTTTTTGTGCCTCCTCCATATTATGAAAATAATCTTCTAAATCCTCTTTAGTTGCAAAAGCAACACCATAAATTCGTTGGAGTACTTTGCTATTGCTATCTCCACGCCAATAAGCTCCTGATACATGAGTTAATTTAAATGCTTTAATTAAGTGAGTGGCTGGTAAATGAGGGCCGCGGCATAAATCGATAAATTCTCCTTGGCGATATACTGTAATAGCCTCTTCTAATGGAATATCCTCCAATAACTCTAGCTTCAAGGGATCATGTGCAAAGATTTCTTTCGCTTTTTCACGTGATATTTCTTCACGCATAATGCAAAGATTTTCAGAGATAATGTTATTCATCTCTTTTTCAATCATTGCTAAATCATGAACGGTCATGTTCACTTCCAAATCTATATCATAGTAGAAGCCATTTTCTATAACTGGACCTATTCCTAAATGAACATTTCCATATAAGCGCTTGACTGCCTGAGCTAATATATGAGCAGCTGTATGCCTCATTATTTCAACGCCTCTTGGTGAGTTAAGAGAGAATAACTCAATGTATGCATCATCATTGATACCGCGTGTATAGTCATATAATGCGTCATTTACCATCCCACCTACTGATTTCTTCCTTAAGCTTGGACTGATTGACTGTGCAATATCCTCCAATGAAATTCCTTTGTCATATCTCTTTTCATTACCATCAGGAAATTTTATAATTATTTCATTTTGTTCCATTATCGAACCGCTCCTTTTTGAAATGTAAAAAATAAAAAAACACACCCATCCCTATAAAAGGGACGAGTGTGTATAGTCTCGTGGTTCCACCCAAATTCCCATTACTTAACAGAAGTAATGGCTTCATTGTGCTGTATCG
>NZ_JACSPV010000063.1:0-14612 GCF_014836955.1 Bacillus norwichensis | reverse complement strand
TAGCAAAAACGGTATTGATTACTATTATTTCACCAATACAGCTCCAAGGTGGTAAGCAACTTTTCTGTGTTAGGAAGATCCCAGCATCCTTCCCTCTCTGTAAACCGTTAAGAGTTACTTTTGTCCTTATCATTGCAGTAAATATTTAATTGAAATAAAAAACACACCCATCCCTATAAAAGGGACGAGTGTGTGTAGTCTCGTGGTTCCACCCAAATTCCCACTACTTAACAGAAGTAATGGCTTCGTTGTGCTGTATCGTAGCAAAAACGGTATTGATTACTATTATTTCACCAATACAGCTCCAAGGTGGTAAGCAACTTTTCTGTGTTAGGAAGTTTCCAGCATCCTTCCCTCTCTGTAAACCGTTAAAAATTACCCTTGTCCTTATCATCGCATCTTTTTAATTTTAAACAAATATACAAGACATCATTCTTTTAGTCAACATTTTTTTGAAAATTTCAAGGGGCATGGAGAAGGCATTATTTGTTCATATTAAAGCTGAGAGTATAGAGGGCGTCCGGAAATATGTGAATATAAACTGGAACAACGAGAAGGTGAATAGAGCTTCAAACATCGCCTATTAGCCAATATGTTATCAGAAGTACAAAGCTGCAATAGAAAGAACCAGCAAATATAGGTTAATATAAGGGTAAGGGGTCTGACCCCCATCCCATTAACGTGGTAACGTCTTAACGCGGTGTGGGTCAGACCCCTTCAAGAATGGGGGCGGAAAAGGTGCATAGTGGAGTTGCTTATTTTATTGTTTTTTTCGTTATTGTGATTTCTGTTTTCGTGACCCTTTTTTTCAAATATGAGCTGGAGCAGATGTTTCGCGAGAAGAAAAGTGTGATTGCCTTTCATATTTGCAATCTGATTATTACCTTTATGGTTTCAGTAGGGGCCTATGCGGTTATGACTGTCTATTTGCTGGAGGAAAGTTTCGAGCTGTTCCCTAGCACAATTATTCTCCTGTTAGTGATTTTGCCGATTTACATTTTGGGGCACTTCGCGTTTGAAAAATATAAATTTGCCTACCAGAAATACAGGACGACCGAGAACGAAAAGGTGATAGTACTAAATGAAAAGTACTTAAAGAAAAAAAGGTCAGCCAAATTTAAACAATACAATGCCCTTGCGAAGGATGACAGTGGTCATACCGCTGGTAAATCTAGACGCAGGCTTAAATGAAGGTGACAGGGTCTAGTTATAGTTTCTGTATTCTTTTTCTGTGCTTTCATAAATACAATGCTTAAAATTAAAAAATGTAACTGAAGCAATTACATTGAACAATGAATCAATATAGAGTAATATAATCATATAGGCTGCGTTGTTCGTAATCTTAATAAAGTTTTAACCTTTAAGCTGTAATAGGGAGTTTTTAATAGAAGCTGGAGTGACAAACCTCTGTCTATAGGACATGGAGGACATTCATGAACGTTTCTGCGAACACCCACTTTGAGGAGTGGTGGTTTAAAACTTTCTTAGACTCATTACGGCAGAGGCGGCTTATACATAGTAAAGACAGAACAGTTTCCATTTGGAGGCTGTTTTTTTGTGATGTGCAAAACCAATTAGCTTCAGTAGCAGTATTTGAAAGGGGTTAGCTGTTACTAAGCATTACCTCATAATTTCGTTAAAACGTTCACTGAATTTCAAAGAAGAAAAGTTATGATTGTTAATAGAATACACGTTCGATATAATGGGTTTACAACAAACTTATAATTTGTAAAGTTCGCACAATTTTTTTGCAAAAAAAGTTTAGTAGTAGTCACAAGGTATGATAAACAAACTAGAAAAATAAAGGAGAAATGTTATGGCACGTATTGATGAAATTGATTCTGATGTCTTTCGTCTATCTATTTTTTCAACAGAATCTGGCTTCCAATATAATGCATTTTTAGTCCGAGACGAGGAGCCCCTTTTGTACCATACAGGTCCAAAATCGCTTTTTTCTCAGTTTAGTCAAGCAGCTGCTAGCGTAATTGATCTTAAACAATTGCGCTGGATTAGCTATAGTCATTTCGAGTCAGATGAGTGTGGTGCACTTAATGAATGGCTCACAATAGCGCCTCAGGCTGAGGCATTAGTCGGTATTGTTGGGGCATCTGTAAATGGGGAATTCGCTATAAGACCTATTCGTGCGCTCCAGGATAACGAGGTATTCAGTACGGGAAAGAAAATTTTTCGTTATTTGCGCACCCCTCACCTCCCGCATGGATGGGATGCAGGAATGCTTTTTGAAGAGACTGACCGGACTCTTTTTACTTCTGATTTGTTCCATCAAAACGGTGATGTGGAACCAGTTGCTAAGACTAGTTTAATGGCTCGGTTTAAAGAAGTACTACAGAACTCACAAAGTCCATTTTCTAACTACATTCCCTATACCTTACATACAGTGGAGCTGCTGCGTAGACTAGCAGATTTAAAGCCTAAAACACTTGCCGTTATGCATGGTTCTTCTTACAAAGGAGACGGTAAGAGTGTTCTTGAAGAACTTATTGAAGTGTTTCAAGAAATGCAACTTTGTTTGAACCAGAAAGACTAAAATGATATGAGATGGATATTGCCTTTATTGGTGAAAATTGTTTGTATCATCTATGCAAAAAGCTCTGCATAAAGAAAAAAAGCCTACTATTCAAGCATTTTTGAGGTGTGGTTGTATAGAAAAATAATCGGAACACGGTTTTCATAAAGACTTTTGTATTAAGTATTCCCTTAATGTATGGAATTCCTGATAATAAAATAATTTTAAAGAGGCAAATAAGTGTCAAATATATTTGATACTTATTTGCCTTTTGTTATAATAACAGTGTAAAAAATGTTTTACACCTATTTAGTGATGAGGGTGCTGATCATATGCAAAATAGAATAAAGCACTACCGAGAAAATAAAGGTTTTTCTCAAGGGAAATTAGCAGATTTATGTCATGTAAGTAGACAGACCATAAATGCGATTGAAAATAATAAATATGATCCAAGTTTAAAATTAGCTTTTGAACTTGCGAGGACGTTGGGTGTTAAAGTTGACAAGTTATTTTTTTATGGGGGAGAAATGGATAAATGAATACTCGAAAAATAGGGACAATTATTATTGGAATAGCTACTTTAATTGCGATAGGCTATTCAATTTTTAAAATATATACTGGAAAAGATGTTGGTTTTAATGAGGTGGCATCAATTGGAGCGTTATTGATGATGTTCTTCTCTGCCATTACATGGGGGAATAAGGAAGAAAAAGACAGGATTCTACCTGAGGAAGAACTCGGACAAAAAATCATGGAAAAAAGCTCGAAAATAAGTTATTTTATTCTATTATTCTTTATTTTGGTCGCAGTGGCTGCTGATAAACTAGTGAATGGTACAATCAACGTTTTTCTATTAGGCGTATTAGGTTTAGCGATGATAACATTGCCTTTTGTCGAATTCATGGTGGCTAAAAAGTATCAGTAAAACTTATCCTGTTAGGAGCAATCACAAATAAGTATCCTTGAAAATGAATCCTTTATCGACATGGAGTCCATGAGTAGTTAGCTATATTTCTATGGATTCCTATCCACCAAATAGTTTCTTAAATTGTTTCCATAAGCATAGGAAGGGGAGTCGTGGGATGAATTTCCCACGACCGCAAATTCCTATTAGTGCGCAAAATGCCAGCTAAGGTTATTCAACGCTATGAGAGAGGGGAACGAGCCTCCCTTGTACGTCTTCTGTATCACGCCGTTATACTTGTATTGAGAAGGAAAGTTCTCAATATTCCCCTTTAATGACGAAAAACGAGCCTCGAATAGTTCCAGCCAGTTTAGACTTTTGCCTAGCGAACTTAAACTTTCCTTCTAATTCCTTTGGCACTTCCATTCCCTCGGAAAGCTTAAAACCAACGGCCCGCTTCTTAGGGTCATCAACTGTATACATAACATTGACTCCAAGTCCATCCTCATAAAAGACGTAGGCAAACTTGATATTTTCCACTTGAAAACGCGATGTTTCTAGAGGCTTGGCTGCAAATTCAATATCACGTTCTTTCAGAATCCTGTTCACGTAATCAAGAGTCTCCTGGCTTTCGTTCGCTGGTACTACAGTAAATTCATGCTTGTACTTGTTCATAAAGTAACGGGCTTCATTAGCCCGTAGTCCGGCAAGCGCTTCTACTACAGGTGAAGACTCTAAACCGACCGTAGACACATTTTTAAAATCGACGATATAAGACATTTTTATCCTTCCTTTTACCTTTTTATTTTCTAACAACAGGGATCCACATTTCACCAAAAACTAAGCCGTCTCGATGTCCTATTTCTACCGTTGTATTTGGCCCGCCAACATAGGCGAAATCCTTTGCTTCTGGCAGGGCTTGACCAAAGGCAATGCCAGTAAGCGTATTATTCAATTCATCAGCAGTCTTCGCTTCCCCTTTAACAACAAGGTATTCCCCTTTAGGAAATTGAATAACTCTTGCTTCTTCAGGTGCTGGTGCCTCTGACATGACACCGGCATAATGCATCATCTTGTTATTCACCGCTTCGTTTACGGCAAAAACGAAATCATTTGTGGCCATAGCTTTTAAAGCGCTGAGCCTACCATCTTGGCTGAAAGCCTCCCAAAAGTCTGATTTTTCCTTGTTTATGCCAATAAAATCTGTATAATCGCTCTTAAGCTCAGTTCCAAAACCTAAAACGGTAAAGCTGTCTTTTTCTTCTATAGTATAGTTTGCCATACTCAAACCCATCCTTTTTTTAGAGTCATCAAATGATTTGTCTTGTTCATTTGATAGGTATATGATATCCATAAATCATGTCAAAAAATGATACTGTTTAGGAGTCCCGATGAAAAAAGTTGAACGGATTAATATCATTATGCGATATATTAACAACCGCTCCCACTTTACAATTTCTGAAATCATGCGAGAATTTAACATCTCTCGTTCGACAGCTATTAGAGATATCAGAGAAATTGAAGCCATGGGGATACCGCTCGTAGCTGAAGTTGGGAGGGACGGGGGTTATTTTGTCATGAAAAACTCTGTCCTTCCCGTTGTTCGGTTTACTGATAATGAGGTTAAGGCGCTTTTTATTGCTTTTATGGCCATAAGAAATCAGCAGCTTCCATATCTAAAGAGTCGTCAATCTTTAGCTGAAAAATTACTAGGGCTTGTCTCAGAAAACCAGCAAGATGATTTAGTCCTCTTAAATCAAATTTTGCTTTTTGAAGGGACTAACCCTAATAATCCCGACCTGCTTGAGCTTTCAGACCTTCCCCATCCTATGTTAGAAAAACTTATTCAAACCCTTCTTTTGGATAGGTATTTACTACTCACAATCAAAGAAGAAAAGGCAGTAAAAACATATCCAATTTATCTCTTGCATCTTTATAAAGAAAAAAGCCTCTGGCTGATCGAAAGTTTTGATCTAAAGGAAGAAAAGAAGCAGATTATTCCTGTTGACCACCTTACCAATATCACATCTTATCCAACGAAAAAAAGATTAAGTGAGAAAAAGATTTTAGAAAAGCTAAGTAAACAAGAAGAAAATATCAACCTTGTCTGTGAACTTGGGCCAGGGGCGATAGCTCAGTTCAAAAAATATCATCCTTTAAAAGTGTCAATATCCTATACAAATCCTTACCAAACTACAGCTATTTTGAAGACTTATGTCAATGTTGAAAATTCCAAAGAATTGGATGAAATCACAAATTGGTTACTTTTTCTGGGGAGGGATATCAAGGTAAGGGAAGTTCCGGGAGAGGTCTTGGAAGGTTTGCAAGGGAGATTAAACTTATATTGTCCATAAGCATCACGTTTATGAAAAAACCTTCTGCAAGCTGGTTTAAACTGATAGCAAATTGCTAAAAAAGTCAGTACACCGATTTCACTTAGCTTTGCTTAGGTGATATTTAAAAACCGATCTTACAGAAGGGAAATTTTCAAACTTCTTTAAATGGGTGAACAAGTAGTGAATCTGTCTATAAAGCAAAAATAAAACATCGTTTTTATCCGACTGGTTCATTTCAGGTGATTTTTGGACAATCCTATTGATGTGATAAAGTGCTTCATTCATATTTCTTTAAAACAATCGCTGCATTATGGCCACCAAAACCAAATGAGTTGGATAGTCCCGTATTGATGTGCATTTGGCGTGCTACAGATGGTACATAATCGAGATCGCATAATGGATCAGGACTTTCTAAGTTAATGGTCGGAGGAACAATTCCTTCCTTTATACTCATGGCTAATGCAATTGCTTCAACTCCACCAGCTGCCCCCAACATATGGCCTAGCATGGATTTATTAGCTGTAATTGGAATCTGATAAGCTTGTTTTCCAAAAAGCTGCTTAATCGCCATCGTTTCAGAGATGTCTCCCACTTGTGTGCTTGTTGCATGAGCGCTGATAACATCAATTCCTTCAGAAGATATATTGGCATTTTTTAAGGCTGATCTCATGGCAAGATAGGCCCCTTTACCTTCCGGATGCGTTGCTACGATATGGTGTGCGTCTGAACTTGCACCATATCCAATGACCTCTGCATAAATTTTTGCCTCCCTACGTAAAGCATGTGATAAGGATTCTAAGATGAGAATCCCAGCTCCTTCGGACATGACAAATCCATCTCGATTTTGATCAAATGGCCGGCTTGCTTTAGTAGGATCATTGTTTCTTGTTGATAAAGCCGTAGCATTACTAAAGCTTGCAATTGATAAGTCAGTAATAGCTGCCTCTGTTCCACCTGCAAATACAGCGTCAGCTTCTCCAAGACGAATGAGTCTAAAGGCTTCACCAATAGCAGTGTTTCCAATCGCACAAGCAGAGACAGGAGACAAGGAAGGCCCCATCGCATTCCACTTGATGCTAATCTGGGCCGCAGCAGCATTAGACATCATGGCTGGTACTAGAGTTGGGCTGACTCTTCTTGGCCCCTTCTGTCTAAGTATATCGATATTTTCAATTAAGGTTTCAATTCCACCAATGCCAGAACCCACGTATACGCCTAACCTTTCAATATCTATTTGATCGAGGTCCAGCTCAGAGTCGCTCCAAGCTTGATCAGCAGCAGCCAAAGCAAATTGAGAAAAGCGATCTAAACGTCTTGCTGTTTGTCTTCCTAAAATCTCATCTGCATTAAAATCTTGGACGATCCCAGCTATTTTTGTCTTGTGATGCGAAACATCAAAAGTATCAATGGTGGAGATACCTGATGTTCCTTTAATCAGATTGTTCCAAAATGTTTCGATGCTGTTCCCGATAGGAGAGACTACTCCTATACCGGTAATGACAACTCTTTCCACTTTTCATCCCTCCAAATACATCCTATACTTATATTCTACAATTCCTTTATCCTATTACAAGGGAGCGTTTATCCTGGTATAAATACTAATAGCTTAAATTGAAATGATAAGGAGTTTTAGGAATGAATGATAAAACCAGGCTTGAAGCTTTATCGACATTTTTGAAAACGAAGCGTGCCCAAATTAAGCCGGAATCTATTGGTTTGCCGAAGGGGACACGGAGAAGGACACCGGGATTGCGGAGGGAAGAGGTTGCTCAATTAGCGGGGGTCAGTACCACTTGGTATACATGGCTTGAGCAGGGGAGAGATATAAAGGTTTCGTCAATCGTGTTGGATTGTATTTCGACAGCTTTACAGTTAAATACGGATGAAAGAGATTATTTATTTGACTTGGCATTAGAGGCAAAATCAGAAATTACTCGTCAAAAAAAGGAACCTTCAGAGCTGAGCCCTGCTTTAAAACGAATCCTTGCTGAATTAACCTATTGTCCGACGATCATTACGGATCGACGTTGCTATATTGTTGGTTGGAATCCCGCAGCTGCCCATGTTTTTTTAGATTTTGAACAAATACCGAAGGATCAACGTAATTTGATTCGCTTAGTGTTCACCAGAAAAGAATTAAAAGCCTTGGCTGTCAATTGGGAGCATTTTGCGAAAGGTTTTCTTGCCATTTTTCGTACATATTATGGACAGTATTTAGGCGACGAATGGTACAACCAATTTATTGAAGAAATGAGTCATTCACATCCAGAATTTCAGAATCTATGGCAAGAAAGTCAAGTGAGTAAAGCTCCAGAAATGATGATTGAATTCAGACATGCCAAAGCAGGTAAAATGCTATTTAATTTAACTTCTCTCCAGGTTCAAGGTGATATGGATTTAAGATGCAGCATCTATACACCTGTTGAGGCAACAAACACAGAAAATAAATTAAAACGATTAATGAAGAGAGTTTCCGTAGAAAATGATTTTCATTCTAGTTAAGAAATATATAGTTTTTTATTGGAATAGAAGGCAAGTAATTTAAACGCCATTGTTGTGATTAGTGTCATAGTTCAACCTAATAAATATTTATGCTCAATCAAATCTTTTTGGCCAGTATCAGTTTCTTGTTCACATAGAAAAATTCCCCGATCTGTACAGATTAGGGAATTTTTCTATGAAGAGAGCTATATTTAGTCAAACCTTTTACTTTTTAACTTCATAATGCAATTCAACAAATTGATTAAAGTTCCTTGTTCCTTTCAATGAAAGGTCTAATTGATAATCACCTTCTTTGAATAAAGGAATTCCTTTGCCAATTAAGGCTGGTGCAATTGTTACGATAAGTTCATCAACTAAACTCTCTTTTAAAAAAGATTGCAGCAGTTCTCCTCCACCAGCGATCCAAATATTTTTGCCAGGTTGGCTTTTTAGTTCATTAACAAAATCAGGTATATCAGGGCTGACAAATTTTACATTTTCAGTATCTTCAATAGTAGACCTTGTAAACACATAACAATCTTTATTTTGATATGGGAATTCCTCGAAACCATGCTTCATGATCCAATCATAAGTTTTTTTACCCATTAAAACTGTATCAATAGTATTATAGAACTCCGAATACCCATTATCACCTTCTACCTTGAATAACCACTCAAGTGACTCCTCTTTTGTAGCAATGTAGCTGTCTAAACTTGATGCGATGAATAATACGACATTTCGATTTTGAGTCTGAGTCATGAATCTTTCTCCTTTCCGTGTCTTTAAAATAAGTATATGATTAAAACACGACATCTCCTGTCATATTCATAAAATGAATTTGTATTTTCACCGAAGGGACAGATTTTATGAGAGCAGATAGATTAATGAATATTATGATTCTGTTACAAAATAGAGGGAAAATGACAGCAAAAGAATTGGCCACTGAACTAGAGGTATCAGATAGAACGATCCTTAGAGACATGGATGCATTAAGTAATGCAGGGATACCTATTGTTTCTGATAGGGGAAAAGGGGGAGGGTGGCGTCTGATGGACAATTTTCGCACTAGATTAAGTGGATTAAACATAGATGACATAAAATCTCTATTCCTTTTCCCTTCAGGAAAATTACTCGAAGACTTAGGGTTAAATATGCAAGGATTAGACACTAGGCAAAAGTTACTTGCTGCCATCCCAGGGACTTTTCGGGATGAAGCACAAGCGATCTGGGAAAGAATTCATATAGATTCGAGCACTTGGCGACAATCTAAAGAAAAAGTACATGCTCTCAAAACGGTCCAACAAGCAGTTTGGGAAAGTAAAAAGCTAAAAATTTACTATGAACAGGCCGACGGAGAACAAAAAGAAAGACTGATAGAACCATTAGGATTGGTAGCAAAAGGGAATAGGTGGTATCTTGTGGCATCTAGAAATGGAGAGCTGCGTAACTATAGGGTATCACGCATACAAACAGCACAGATTGAAGATGAAACTTTTAAACGGCCGATTGATTTCAATTTGGCGTATTATTGGGAGCAATCGAAGAAGAAGTTTATACAAAATTTACCTCAATATGATGTACAAGTAGAAATACATCCGGCTATTATTCCAAGAATTAATTTTACAGGCAAGTTTGTTCAATTTGTACAAAGAGAAAATCCAAACGAAGATAAATGGATACCGGCTACTTTAAGGTTTAATGATAAGCAAGAGGCAGTCGAGTTCATCTTAGGATTCGCAAATAAAATGAGGGTGATTTCACCAGACGAACTCCCAGAGAAAATTATATCGGCGGCAATGTCTGCAATTGAATTCTACAAAAATAAATCCTGAAAAAAAGAAAAGGAACAGGACAGGAAAAATACCCCAATTGTTAAACCCTTGCCTGACAATTGGGGCATTTCAAATTCCATGAGTGGTTTTTCGCAGTTTAATATACTTCTACTTGTCCCATCATTCCATTATCTTCATGTTCTAAAATATGGCAGTGATACATGTAGATACCTTTTTCGGGGAAGGTGACAAGCAGCTTGACTCGTTCCCCAGGTTCGATCAAGACACTGTCTTTTAATCCTTGTTCATTTGATGACGGGTCTTTTCCATCTCGAGAAATGATCTTAAATTGAGTGCCGTGGATATGAAATGGATGAATCATCCCACCCATATGATCCGGTTTATTGTAGATTTCCCAGACTTCGGAGACACTTTTTTCTTGTTTTAAATCAATCCGAGTGGGGTCGAATTTCTTACCATTGATTGTAACCTCGTCCATCATCCCGAATAATTCAATTTCTTTGGATACTGGTAGGTCTTTTTCTTTTTTTGTAAGGAAGGGTTCCACAGTTGCCCATGATACAGTGGAATTCTTTGCTGCTTTACTCTCGAAATTCAAATCAAATGGAAGCAAAACATTTCCTTGTTTATCAGTTATCGCAATAGGCTTATCAGAATCCAATTTGGAGAAATCAATCAGGATTTCGGACCGTTCTGAAGCAGATAATGTAAGCTCATCCGTTTCAACTGGCTCATCCAACAACCCGCCATCCGAAGCAACCTGAGTGAATGAAGCTCCATTGCTCAAACGAAACGTATAATTTCTTGCATTAGAGCCATTAAGGATTCTAAAACGCATTACTGGCTGTGTTACTGTTAGTTTCGGATTAAGTGTCCCATTAACAAGTGATACATCTCCGATTGTTCCATCACTATTCATGAGTTCATCATAATTCAGTTGATGATCCTTATCAAAAATGCGATCTTGAAAAATGAGCGGTATGTCGTCCACGCCGTAGTTTTTCGGAAGATCGGCAGAATTCCGGTCCGTACCTTCCACATAGAGCATCCCGCCAAGGCCTTTGAATACTTGTTTGGAGGTCAACTGATGCGGATGTGGATGGTACCATAAAGTTGCTGCCGGTTGATCTGCTTTTAAAGTGACGATTTTGCTTTTTCCTGGCTGTATTTCGTCCTGTGGCCCCCCGTCTTCGGATCCGGGTATTTCAAGCCCGTGCCAATGAAATGTCGTCGGCTCGTTTAACTCATTGCGAACCTTCACTTTGACAGTTTCTCCTTCTTTTAGCCGTACAGTTGGTCCCAAGAGATTTCCATTGTATCCGTAGGTTTTGGTTTGAGTACCATCGAAGAATTGGGTCGTGCCTTCTTGGGCGACTACCTCATAATCGAAGTCCGGGCTCTTTTGTTTGTCCAACAACGGTGGGATGGACAACTCCTGAGTTCCTTTGGAGGCTTTAAGAGAGGGGATATCATCATGATCCATATGGTCCTCCATACCTTCCATATTCTCATGGTCCATGTTTTCTTCATGCTTCATTTGCCTATGTTCTTTTGATTGTTTTTCTTTGACGGTGTTTGTACAACCCGCCAATATTAGCAACAAGCTAGCGCCTGTCAATAAAATTCTTTTCATTTCTTCACTCCTTAGTTAGTTAAAAGCAGTATGATCTCCAAGAGGAATAATCTTTGTACCACTTTAAATCGTTCGTGTGTAACTTAGGTGCACTGGTTTCGCTGTGAGAAACGGAACAAGGCAAACAGTAGCACTCTGGGTGTGCTGACTGGAAGCGTACAGACTTTAAAACTTTATCCTCCTTCCATAGCCATCTTGATGTCGTAATCATCATAACGAGAAAATATCGAGAAATGATGCAAAAACCACTACAAATCAGTTAATTCTTACGATTTACTTGGAAAATGCCGGGATTTTTGAAGAAGGGGAGAAGTGAGGATTTTTTGCATGTGAATGAGAGAAAAACAAAAAGCCCCGATTCAGAGGCTTAGGATGTCACATTTGGAGGTGTTTATTCATGCACAAAAGCTACAACAACTAAAAAGGAGCCAGAAGGCTCCTTAAATGATCCGAAAGTTGTGTCACAATTTTCTGTTGCTGAAAACTTCCTTGACTCTAGACATCCCATGATGGGATAAATGTTTATTGTTCAAGAAAATGTTCAATGAAGAATTCAAGCTGGTATTCTAAGCTTAAAGGATCGTTAAAATAGAATGTTTTCGCATCTGCTTCGAAGACATGATTATTCATGACAGCAGGAATGCTTTTGTACATTTCAGTTTCTTGGAAAGAGTTGTCCTCATCTGCATTTTTACTGAAGATGACGTAATCACCGAAATAATCTTTTAGAACTTCAGTAGACAGAGCCAAGTATCCGTCTTTCTTTGTGGATTCTTCTACTTTATCGGGCATGTCGAGTTTAAATTCATTATAAAGAATCTCTGTTCCCCGTCCATAGTTATAACCATAGACGTAGAGCTGTTTATTGAATGTCTCAATGACCGAAACTGTCGCATCTTCACCGATTTTTTCTCTGATTTCTTTTCCGGCTTTTGTGGCACGAGCTTTGAAATCTTTGACCCAAGCTTCTGCTTCTTTTTCTTTGTTCAACAACTTTCCAATTTCCAACTGTTGTGTTAAATAATCGACTTTTCCATAAGTATAAGTGACTGTAGGAGCGATTTCGTTAAGTTTATCGATGTTTTTAATTCCTGAGAGTCCGATAATAAGATCTGGTTCCAATTCGATGATTTTCTCAAGACTTTCATCAGATACTGCTTCAACATCTTTTAATTGCTCTTCAAATCTAGGATTGCTCTTGGACATTTCATCTACTCCGACGACTGGTACATCAAGTGCCATGACATTACCCGTTAAGAATCTGGTAAGGACAACAACCCGTTGTGGATTTTTCGGAACCTCGATAGGGCCATTCTCAGATTCGTAAGTAAATGTGTCAGACTTCGAGGAAGACTGGTCACTTTCTTTGTCAGTATTGTTCGTTTTACTGCCGCATGCACTGAGCAGAAGAACCAGCAGAAGGACTGACGGTATTAAAAACTTTTTCATAAAATGTTTCTCTCCCTTAATTATTATGTATCTATGAATAATCAATTCGCGCAGCACTTTACCAAAAAATGTATACAATCGAGAATGATTATCACTTAGAAACTTTAAGCAATATTCTATAGCGATGCAGAACCACTGTCAATAACTATTTTGTTTTCAAAGTAAAGTTTGATAATTAGAAATAAAGTCTGATTTTTATAAAAAGAATGATCATTTTAAATAAAACTTTATGAAGTACCTAGTGATTTTCAAAGTTGAAGAGAAGCGATTGCTTGATTGCAATCGCCTAAGCTTTAAAGAGTAGGGGAGCATAGGAGGCCAAGCGTGATGTCCAATAAGGAGCTGCTTTTTTCCTTGATGATATTACTCTGCTAAAAGGAATTATAATGTGAATAGTAATAATGAGAAAAGAAGAGGTATTATGATCTTTAACGCTTGCTTTCTAACAATATAGTCAGACTCAGATGTGTTTAAATGAACAATGCTAATGATTTATTAGACTGGATGACTGTTGCCTTAAAAAATAGATGAAGTTCAGATGAAACATATTATAACGATATGGGAGTCAACTTCTTTTCTGAAGAAGAACTGGAAGAGTTTGTTGAGAAGGTCTATGATGAGGAGATGCTCTGTCTTCTGATTTTTGGCAAGAAGGCTGGTCCTACATTGATGATGATTTTCTGGAAAATCACTTTTTAACAGTACGGAAGAGAATTTAGCTTTTATCCAATATGTAAGAACGGAATATCCACCACATGATTCGTTTGTTTAAACAACCGCCAGGCAGCGATCGTCGAATCTATCCGAGCTTATAATTCGATTATCCATCTGTACGGTAACGATTACCCTTATGGAGCCATGAATGATGAATTGTTAAAGCAGATTTACCGGCTGGTTCCTTAACTATTCTACTTGCAAAGCTATTAGAGCGATGAGGAATTTATCAAGATCAAATACGCAAGGGCATTTGATTAGGGTTTATCCCTATCCTAGTCTAGGATGCATTAGCTTTTCATATAGCCAGTGTACAGACAATCTCAAACACTATGATGTTTAGCTAGAAACGCCCCCTAATTTCGCTATACTTGAAAAGTGGGGGATAAAGGAAAATTTTACCAAAACAACCCATGGGTTGAGATGAGGAGGAAAAAGGATGCAATGGACGGAACAGAAAAGAAACGAGTTGGAGACGAAACTGCGTGATTATCAATTCGCACATGCGATCCCATATTTATTGGAAACAACGAAATTCGGCATTCGGTGCGCCAAGACGGATCCTACCGATTATACTATTCCTGGCCGCTCTCGTGTAGGTGGAGACCCGGATCTTCCTCCTGACTGGGAATGGCCGATGACTGTAGATGGCCAGGCAATGACTTTTCTTGCCCAATTGAATTTGCAGGACCTGGTACAGCATGACTCATCAGCCTTCCTCCCGAAGGAAGGGATGCTGTCGTTTTTTGTAGGTGTTGATGAGCCGGCATACGAT
>NZ_JACSPV010000062.1 GCF_014836955.1 Bacillus norwichensis | reverse complement strand
CCTCCTTCAGTTGATACATTGATCATACTAAGAGGGGCTGCATAAAAATATGCGTTGTTTGATTGGGGGCTTACCCTCTTCCAACATTATTTAACGCCTTCTACGTCCGCGATTCAATCTGGGACTATTTCGGAGGATATATACGGGGACGTTTTGCTTCTTAAATCTGGCTCAAGCATTTAAATTCGTATCAGAACCATCAATATATACTTGGTTCTTACGGAAAAAAATAGAAAAGGACGAACTCAATGAGTTCGCCTTCTCCACCAAAAGAAAAATCTAATCTGATACAAACTGCTCGTAATGATTTTTATTTTGACACATCCCCTGTAGTATCAAGGGGTTTAGTGCAATTATCCAATCGAACCTTCCATCTCAAACTTAATCAATCGGTTCATTTCAACCGCGTATTCCATTGGAAGTTCTTTTGTAAATGGCTCGATGAAGCCCATGACGATCATTTCTACCGCTTCCTGCTCGCTGACTCCTCGGCTCATCAGGTAGAAGAGCTGTTCTTCGGAGACTTTAGAAACTTTTGCCTCGTGCTCAAGTGAAATGTTGTCATTTAAAATTTCATTGTAAGGAATTGTATCTGATGTGGATTTGTCATCCAGGATCATTGTGTCACATTCAATGTTTGAACGTGCACCATCGGCTTTGCGGCCAAAATGGACGATTCCACGGTACGTCACTTTTCCTCCATGCTGTGACATGGATTTGGAAACAATGGAAGACGTTGTATTTGGAGCCAAGTGCATCATTTTTGCACCTGAATCCTGATGCTGTCCTTTACCAGCCATTGCAATTGAAAGTGTCAAGCCCCTTGCGCCTTCTCCTTTTAAAATGACAGCAGGATATTTCATCGTCAATTTTGAGCCAAAGTTACCGTCGATCCATTCCATTGTCGCCCGCTCGTCGCAAACCGCACGCTTTGTTACAAGATTGTATACGTTGTTTGCCCAGTTTTGGATCGTTGTATAACGACAGTAAGCATCCTTTTTGACAATGATTTCAACAACTGCGCTGTGCAGCGAGTTTGTAGTATAAGTTGGTGCTGTACAGCCTTCAACATAGTGAACGTGTGCACCTTCATCAACAATGATGAGTGTACGCTCAAACTGTCCCATGTTTTCAGAGTTGATTCTGAAGTATGCTTGGAGCGGCGTATCCACTTTTACCCCAGGTGGAACGTAGATGAATGACCCACCTGACCACACAGCTGAGTTCAATGCGGCAAATTTATTATCTGTTGGCGGAATAACTGTTGCCCAGTGCTCCTTGAAGATTTCCTCATTTTCCTGTAAAGCGGAATCTGTATCTTTAAAGACAATCCCCATGTTCTCGAGATCTTCTTTCATATTGTGGTAAACCACTTCTGATTCGTATTGTGCAGAAACGCCTGCGAGCCACTTTTGTTCCGCTTCTGGGATTCCAAGCTTGTCAAATGTCTGCTTAATTTCTTCCGGGACTTCATCCCATGAACGTTCAGTATTCTCAGACGGTTTCACATAGTATCTGATTTCGTCAAAGTTGAGAGAATTCAAATCTCCGCCCCACTGTGGCATTGGCATTTTATAAAAATGCTCCAATGATTTCAGACGAAAATCAAGCATCCACTGAGGCTCTTTTTTCATCTTTGAAATTTCCTCAACAATTTCACGTGTCAAGCCGCGTTCTGAACGGTAAATGGAAACGTCTTTATCCCTAAAGCCATATTTATATTCGCCGCCAATTTGAGGTGCTTTTTTAGCCACTGATTCATTCCTCCATTCTTTTATTGTTGTTCCTTGATTCCCTTTTCTAACGCTTTCCATGCCAACGTAGCACATTTAATCCGCGCCGGAAACTTAGAGACTCCCTGCAACGCTTCTATATCACCAAGGTCCAAATCCTCGTCGTCAAAGTCTTTTCCTTGGATCATTTCTGAAAATATTCCTGAAAGCTTCAGTGCTGTTTCTGTATCTTGTCCGATGACTGCCTGCGTCATCATGGAGGCAGATGCCATTGAAATGGAGCAGCCTTCCCCATCAAACTTGGCTTCTGTCACTTTTCCGTCTTCTACATTCATCGTCAAATGGATTCTGTCCCCACAGGTAGGATTATTCATATCAACGGTCAAGCTGCCATCTTCCAGACTTCCCTTATTCCGTGGGTTTTTATAATGATCCATGATCACTTGCCGATAGAGATTGTCAAGATTATTAAAAGACATTCGTGAAATACTCCTTTGTTTTAACAAGGCCTTCAACAAGTCTGTCAATGTCTTGTTCAGTGTTATATATATAAAAGCTTGCCCTTGCTGTTGCCGACACATCCAGCCATTTCATGAGTGGCTGTGCACAATGATGGCCTGCACGCACGGCAATGCCCTCAGCATCAAGAACAGTTGCCACATCATGCGGATGAACATCTTCAATGTTAAACGTAATGACACCGACACGCTTTGAGGCTTCAAGCGGTCCATAGATTGTCAGATTTTCAATCTCGGACATTCTTTCAAGAGCATAAGCAGCTAGTCTATGTTCATGCTCCAGAATAGCTTCAGAGCCGATTTCGCTTAAAAAGTCGATAGCTGCTCCTAATCCGATAGCTCCAGCAATAATCGGAGTTCCGGCTTCAAACTTCCAAGGAAGCTCCTTCCATGTCGACTCATATAATCCGACGAAATCAATCATTTCACCGCCAAATTCGATCGGCTCCATTTTTTCCAGATGTTCTTTCTTTCCGTACAGAACTCCAATACCTGTCGGTGCACACATTTTATGGCCTGACAAAGAATAAAAATCGCAGTCGAGATCCCTGACATCCACCTTCATATGGGGAGCCCCCTGAGCCCCGTCAACAACCATTACCGCCCCATGGCTATGTGCAATGGCTGCCAACTCCTTAATCGGGTTGATCACGCCAAGCACATTAGATACATGAGATGTTGAAACGATTTTCGTCTTATCTGTAATAGTGTTTTTAGCTTCATCCATGTTGATGGAGCCATCCTCACGCAGCGGAATAAATTTAAGCTGTGCACCCTTTTCTTTTGCGAGCTGCTGCCATGGAATGATATTGCTGTGGTGCTCCATATAGGTAATGACGATTTCGTCACCTTGGTCCACATTTGCCCTGCCGTAGCTTACAGCAACTGTGTTGATCGCAGTTGTAGTACCTCGAGTAAAAATGACTTCTTCAGTTGAAGAGGCATTGATGAAGCGTCTTACTTTTTCCCTGGCACCCTCATATTTATCCGTAGCTCTTGTTCCGAGTGTATGAACTCCACGGTGAACATTGGAGTTATATCCTCGGTAATAGTCACTGAGTGCCTCAATGACTTGGACAGGCTTTTGCGAAGTAGCTGCACTGTCTAAATATACAAGCGGATGTCCATTGACTTCTTGATCCAAAATGGGAAACTGTTTCCGTACGTCGCTCGCTTTCATTATCGCATTTTCCTTTCGATTATTTCTGTCAATTGGCTTTTAACAGCTTCGATAGGTAATTTTTCTACAACAGGAGCGAGGAAACCATGTATGATAAGACGCTCTGCATCCGTTTTGGAAATACCACGTGACATCATATAGAAGAGCTGCATCGGATCCACTCGACCAACAGACGCCGCATGACCTGCCATTACATCATCTTCGTCAATAAGCAAAATTGGATTCGCGTCTCCCCGTGCCTTTTCACTTAACATTAATACACGTGATTCCTGTTCGGCATCCGCTTTGGATGCACCTTTTTCAATCTTTCCGATTCCGTTAAAGATCGAAGATGCCGCATCTTTCATAACCCCATGGTTTAAAATGAAGCCTTCAGTGTTTCTGCCAAAGTGAATGACGCTTGTAGTAAAGTTTTGGGTCTGCTTTCCTCTTCCGACAACGACTGTCTTTGCATCCCCTTTTGAACCTTGTCCAATTAGGTTTGTTGTGTTCTCGGAAATCGTATTTCCATCGTTCATCATACCGAGCGCCCAATCCAACTCAGCATCACGCCCAGTAATGCCTCTGCGATTCACATAAACAGTAGAACCTTTGGCAATCGTATCTACTGCTCCATAAACCACTTTTGCGTTTGCATTGACAAACACTTCAGACACGATGTTAACAATTCCATTTACTTCTTCATTCGTAGACAAATAGTTCTCTACATAAGTAACGGAGCTGTTGTCATCCGCTACGACAATCACATGATTGAACACTGCTGCTTCTTTATCATCTAATATATAAACAGCCTGTATAGGCTCTTTAACTTCCACATTTTTTGGAACGTACAAGAACGCTCCACCGTTGACAAGTGCTGCATGAAAAGCTGTTAGCTTATGCTCATCTATTTTCACAGCGTCAGTCATGAAGTATTTTTTGACAAGATCTCCATGCTCTTGAAGAGCAGTAAACAGATCAGTAAAAATGACCCCTTGCTTTTTCAACTCATCAGACAGCGACAAATAAGCCAGCTTCTGATTATGTTGAACATACAGGTTCTGGTGATCTTCATCTACTTGAACAACTGATTTGGCAACCTCTGGCAAATCGGCCAACGATTCTAGCTTGCTGCCTTCAGCTTCATGTTTGGCAAAATCGGTGAAATTCCAATTTGTAATTCTTGTTTTATCCGGCTTTGGCATTGGTAAGTCTTCAGCCTTTTCCAATGCTTGGCTTCTTAATTGTGCAAACCATTCCGGCTCATGGTTTTTATTTGAAAAAGAACGAATGTACTCTTGATCTATAGTCATTTTCGTATCAATTGTCATTTCAATCCCCCTACCACTTATGCTTCTTGGCCAACAGTCTCATCTTCAATTCCAAGCTCATCCTTAACCCAGTCATAGCCTTCCGCTTCCAGGCGTTGCGCCAGCTCAGGCCCACCTGATTTAACGATACGTCCTTGCATCATAACATGAACAAAATCTGGTGTAATGTAGTTGAGAAGCCGTTGGTAGTGAGTGATTACGAGGCATCCAAAATCGCTGCCTCTCATTTCATTGATTCCTTTTGAAACTATTTTTAGCGCATCTATATCAAGACCGGAGTCGATTTCATCCAAAATTGCAAATTTCGGTTTAAGCATTAATAATTGGAGTATTTCATTACGTTTCTTTTCCCCGCCTGAGAACCCTTCATTCAAATAGCGCTGTGCCATATTAGGGTCCATTTCAAGCAGTTCCATTTCTTTGTCCATTTGCTTGATGAATTTCATCAAGGAAATTTCTTTGCCCTCTTCGCGACGTGCATTGATAGCTGTTCTTAAAAACTCTGCATTTGTCACTCCACTGATTTCACTTGGATATTGCATAGCTGCAAACAAGCCTGCACGTGCACGCTCATCTACCTCCATATCCAGGACATCTTGTCCGTCAAGCGTAATGCTTCCGCTTGTCACCGTATATCTTGGATGTCCCATGATGGAGGCGGATAAAGTAGATTTCCCAGTTCCATTGGGTCCCATGACAGCGTGGACTTCTCCACCATTTATATTAATGTTTACACCTTTTAAGATCTCTTTATTGTCGATAGACACATTAAGATCTTTGATTGTCAACGTTGAAGCCATCCTCATTACCTCCAAATATAGAAAATATTTGTTCTCTCTTTCTCATTTGTTTCTCATTGTTCATCTTATCTCATTTTAAAATAATTATCAACAAGCGCACGTCTGGATTGAATTTTCCTTCATTTTATTTGAGAACCTTCTCAAATACTCATACAAAAGCATCTTTCCAACGATACAGGCAAATGAGGCCGCATTGAGGTAGATAACAGTAGTTAGCAAGCCAATGAAATCGTCCGTTGATTCGCCGGCACATATAATAAGGAAGTCTTAGGATATCCGTTAATTGTGGAACCTTGACCAAGAAATCAGACCGACTTCATTAAAAATTTCTCAGCATCTCGGGACTTGGTATCATCTCCATTTACTGTACTACTAACTCTCTCACTTAAGTGCGAATTAAGGATTCACTTTCACTGACCATAAAAAAGGCTGATTTGTCTATTTTAGACAGATCAGCCTGATTTTATTATGTTCCTGACGAAAGGACTCCACCTATGTTCTCTGCAACTATCCTTGACTCCACATATTCTGCTTCACGTCTCTTTTCAACTTCGATTCTTTTTGCACAATCATGCCTGTAAGTCTCATAACCGATTCCGTGTGCTCTGTGAAGTGCCTTTTCCATCTCATTGGTGTACTGAATCTTTAGAGGGGTGATAAAAAACCATTCCTTTCGTTTTTGCCTAGCCAGATTTCCCGGCATACTTATCATTTCCCTAAGAAAGGAGCTGTTAAACATGATTTTACATTCTTACACTTGGTCAAGGTATCTTTGTACAATAGCAAGCATGTTGGGAACAGAACGGAATGCATAGACTTTCTCGGCTGGCAGACCATCTTGGAGAATCAAAAGACACGGGACACTTTCAATTTTTAGCTCAATAGCCAAATCAGGCATATAATTTAAATCGGCCTTTCCAAATACCCTACCAGTCATTTCTTCCACAATCTCAAGCATCCGTCCTGCCATTTGGCAAGTCCCGCACATAGGGGTATAAAAGTATATGAAAGCAGGTTCCTGTTGGGAGATGCTCTCAATTATATCCGCTTTATTCCAATCTTCCATTAAAACATTCATCCTTTATGAAGATACTGGGCATGCACATCGATTCTAGCCCTTAATAAAATTTGTGCGAGATGTTCCAATGGGGCAGTTGCCACTTCTTTAAATTTGCGGTCAATATAAAGATTTCGAGCTAAAGGGAATTCGCGCTTCAATTGCTTTCTAAGTCTATCTCCAGAAGTATCTGAATCAACTAGAATAAAAATATCCCTTCCTTCGAGTTCCTCGACGAGTTCGTCCAACTTCGACAGACTGATCGTTCCATTCGTACAAATGATTTCAATGGGTTCCTTGACAACCTTCATAATTTTCTTCTTGTCGGACAATCCCTCGACGATAATGGCGCTATTTGTTAGTGGATTCATAGTCTGCAACCCCGCTTTTATCATCATTGGAAAAAAATGCACCTTAGGAACTGGTTCCAAGGCGCATTTAAGTTTATCATTTGTTCAAGCTTAGGAGCCGTCCACTCCGTACGTCGCTAAACGGCGCCTTCCGCTTTTCTATTTACTCTTCGCTTGTCATTTTCACGTAGTCTTCAGCAGACATCAAATTGTCAAGTTCTCCCGAATCTGAAGGCTCGACAATAATCATCCACGCTTTTTCATATGGAGATTCGTTGACAAATTCCGGGCTGTCTTCAAGCTCTTCGTTTATTGCAACAACTTTTCCGCTGATTGGCGCATACAATTCGGAAACAGTTTTAACTGATTCAACGCTTCCAAAAGGCTCGTCCGCCGTAACTTCATCTCCAACTTCAGGAAGTTCAACAAATACGATATCTCCAAGCTCAGATTGAGCAAAATCGGTAATTCCGATACGTACTTTTTCTCCTTCCTCTTTTACCCATTCATGTTCTTCCGAATAACGTAATTCTGCCGGTGTATTCATACAGATCCCTCCATCATCTTTTTCTCATTTTAATGTACATAAAGAAAGTTTTGAAAGCAAGGAAACCCTCTTAACTCTCTTTAATCCAATTTTCATCAAACATCTCTTCTTTGAAACCAACCGTAACTTTCTCTCCATCTGTAGCAATCGGGCGTTTAATCAGCATGCCGTCCGATGCTAGTAGTTCAAGCAATTCTTCTTCAGAAGCCTCTTTGATTCTATCTTTTAAACCAAGCTCTCTGTATTTTTGACCACTTGTATTGAAGAATTTCTTCAATTCTAACCCACTTTTTTCATATAATTCCTTAAGCTTTTCTTTTGAGGGGGTCTCTTCTACGATATGTATCTCATTATAAGCCACTTCATGATCATCCAGCCATTTCTTTGCTTTGCGGCAAGTACCACAACGCGGGTATAAATATACGTCCATCGACATACAATCACCTTCCTTTCTAAAGCGTTCTACACCATATATTCCTATATTCGACATCTCTTGCAAAAAACCTTTTAAAAAATTTACTCTACTTTGAGATATCCTCGTTAGATATGATCAGAACAACACGGCGATTTTTACTTCTTCCTTCATCCGTATCATTAGAAGAGATTGGTTGATATTCACCGTAACCAACAGCCTTAAAACGATCCGGATCAAGCTTATGCTTCTCGGTCAAATAACGAATCACAACATTGGCTCTTGCCGTGGATAAATCCCAGTTGGAAGGAAAGCGTTCGGTCGATATCGGGCGATTATCAGTATGTCCTTCAATTTCAATGATATTAGAAATTTCCGCGATTAATGGCGCCATATCATTCAAAAACAGCTCAGCTTCTTTTATAAGATTAGCTTTCCCCGAAGGAAAAAGCATGATTTCCGGAAGGACAACTTCGATTCCTTTTCCTGTCGGAGTCACGGTCATCTTATCTTCCAAATCATGTTCGACAGCATATGTTTTTACATAGTCTAAAATTTCTTTGATATGTTTTTCTCGTTTTATCATTTCTTCCAATTGATCTTCATATTCCTCTGGAACAGTCTTTTCACCTTCAGAGTCTTCTTTTTCATCGTCTGAAGGTTTTTCTACATTGCCACCTGCTCCTCCACCATCTCCACCGTTTTCAGGAGCTGAGCTCCGATTATGGTTTTGAAAGGAGTTCGTGACGGATTCAAAATCAGTATCGGAATAAGAATATAAAAGAACGAAGAGGATCAATATAACCATCAATAAATCAGCAAATGTCACCAACCAGGGCTGGGTTGTTCTCGGCACCTCAAACTTGTTTCTCTTCATGTGTGCCTTCTCCTACATAATCGTCTATCATATTAAGTTCCTGCGTACTTTCCGTCAGGAACATTTGCAATTTGTCCTTTAAGATCGTAGGTCCTTCATTGTTGCGTATGCTGATCAGCGCATCAATGACGACTTCTTTTAGAAAAACTTCCTCTTCAGTCAGAAGAACCAACTTATTGGCAATCGGAATAAATATAAGATTCGCCGTAAGCACTCCATAAAACGTCGTAATCAGCGCTACTGCAATCGCTGGTCCCAATTCACCAGGATTGTCAAGCTGCTGGAGCATGAGTACTAGACCAACAATTGTTCCAATCATTCCCCAAGCTGGCGACAGCTCTCCCGCCTTCGTAATTAACTGCTGCCCGCGTGCATGCCTTTTTTCCATGGCCCGGATATCCATGTCCATGATTTTTCGTATCATTTCCTCTTCATATCCATCAATTACAAGGCGGAGGCCTTTTTGTATAAATGGATCGGTCGTCCTTTCTCTTTCCCTTTCAAGCCCCTTAATCATTCCATCGACTCTCGAAGTTCTTGCCAGTCGTACTAGATTGTTGATGAACTCCTGGATTGGAACTTCTTTTCTCCTGAAGGTCGTATGTAAAACTTTAAACATACTTCCCACTTCTTTCGCACCAAAACCTACAAACAAAGAAGCAAACAGTCCTCCGAAAACTATAATAAAGGAGGAGAGACTAATAAATACTAAAAAGCTGTCATATCCCCCTGCAAGATAGATTGCAAAAAATATGACCGCAAAACCTAATATAATACCGACGGGTGTCAGTATATCCTTCCTGAGCACAATGATGCACCTTCTTTCTATAATAAGCGACAGCTATTATCCTTAATATCGGTTTGCGGAACATATTTTTTAGAGGATGCACCAGCTTTTTGGATCATTCCAGTCGCCAGCAGCTTTCAATCCAAGATTCCCTCCTGTAACAGGTCATATTGTCTAAGCTTCCATCTAATTGGTGATAAGAAGCCACCACATCCTGTCGCTTCGCTTGTACTTGTACCTCCTGTACGTCGGCAGGCTCAAGACGCGACGTCCTGTCGCTTCGCTTGCACTTGTACCTCCTGTACGTCGTAGTCAATGTTGACTTGATTTAGGAGGTAAATCGAATTGCTTGTCGAAAGGAGCTGCACACGGCATCAAATATCTTAGGCATTTTCATTCAATCAAATTCTCTTGGCATATTTGCGCCCAGATTTGATCAGGCTTCTCTCGATAAAATCTGTGGCATCCGCTGGAGGCTTTAACTGTATTCAGCCAGGGTTTGAAAACCCACTGAGCGGAATACCAATATATATTCACTCTACCATTTACAGAAGTAGGAGACTTCTGCTGAATAAAGTTAACCAACGAAAAAATGAGTGGGCCATACGGCCCACTCGCTCCATCCCATTAAACTACATATTTTTCCGCTGAAATCAACTGCTCGGCAGCTGCTCTCTTTTTAGCAATGATATTAATAGGTGTGTGGCGTGTCAATCTACGAAGGGCAGAGTTCATCATGCGGAATGTATCTCCTTCTTCAATTGCAGCCAGACTTTCTCTCGCCATTTGCTCTACTTTCACGATAGCGTCCTGGCAGAAAATCTCAGTGTAAAGAAGCTTCTGTCCACTTTTCTCTAAACCGCTGCGGTTAATTGCTTTTTCCGTCCTAAGAACCACAGCCTCCATTGCATAAGCAAGTGAGACAATATCAGCAATTCTGGAAAGGATCTCCTGTTCGTTCTCCAACGCTTTTCCGTATTTCTGAGCTGCAAGCCCGGCAATCATAAGGGCTGCTTTCTTAGCCCCACTCGTCAACTGTTTTTCCTGAGCTAATGGTTCATCTCCAGGCTCCTCCGGCATGAGCATCATCAATTCTTCCTGAAGCGTTTGAGCTTTTTCAAGAAGCGGAAGCTCTCCCTTGAATGCCTTACGTAAATAGGTTCCAGGAACTAGCAGGCGGTTGATTTCATTCGTCCCCTCAAAAATACGATTGATTCTAGAATCACGATACGCTCTTTCAATTTCATACTCCTCCATGAAGCCGTATCCTCCATGAATTTGCACTCCTTCATCCACAACATGATCAAGAACTTCCGTCCCAAAAAACTTGTTTAGCGAGCATTCGATGGCATATTCAGCAATTGATTTCGCTACCTCCGTACCATCTTTGATTTCTTCACTACTAAGACGGCTCATTCTGTCTTCGAATAGACCTACTGTCCGATAGACCGAGCTTTCAGCGGCATAAATTTCCGAGCCTAGTGTACCGAATTTTTCTTTTGTCAAATTGAACTGGGAAATCGGTGTCTTGAATTGTTTCCGCTGATTGGCATATTCCAAAGTGATTTCAAGCGCTCGCTTAGAAGCACCTACAGCACCTACACCAAGTTTATAGCGGCCTATATTTAAAATGTTGAAAGCGATCCGGTGTCCCTTTCCGACTTCGCCAAGTAGATTTTCAACCGGAACTTCTGCATCCTCTAAAATGAGGGTACGAGTTGACGAGCTCTTGATTCCCATTTTCTTTTCTTCTGGTCCAGTCGATACTCCTGGATATTCCCTTTCGACAATAAATGCCGAAAAATGTTCCCCATCCACTTTTGCATAGACAACGAATACATCCGCAAATGCCGAGTTGGTAATCCACTGTTTTTCTCCATTTAAAATGTAATGGGTCCCGGCTTCGTTTAACTTTGCTGTCGTTTTTGCTCCCAGCGCATCCGATCCTGACCCCGGCTCTGTCAAGGCATACGCAGCGAGGAGTTCGCCAGTCGCCAAAGCAGGCAAATACTTCTGCTTTTGCTCATCCGTCCCGAATAAAACTATTGGAAGTGATCCGATTCCTACATGTGCTCCATGGGAGATTGAAAAACCTCCGGCCTTTGCCATTCTTTCTGCGATTAAGGCTGAACTCACCTTATCAAGCGCCAAGCCGCCATATTCTTCCGGAACATCTGCTCCCAAAAGTCCAAGCTCCCCAGCTTCTTTTAACAGTTTGACAGAACGGTCAAATTCATGATTTTCCAGATGCTCCACTTGTGGTAGTACTTCGTTTGTTACAAAATCATCCGCTGTTTTCGCAATCATTATTTGCTCATCCGTGTAATCTTCCGGAGTGAACATTTGATCAATAGAAATATCCTCGATTAAAAATGCCCCGCCCTTAATCAACTTTTCTGTTTCTTTAGACATTGCTCATTCCTCCATTTCATTTTACTCACACAAGTTCAAATACACCAGCCGCACCCATACCGCCGCCAATACACATCGTCACAACGCCGAACTGCGTTTGCCTCCGCTTCATTTCATGCGCAAGCGTTAATGTCAGCTTTGCACCTGTACATCCCAGTGGATGTCCGAGAGCAATAGCTCCCCCATTTACATTTACCATTTCTTCATTCAGGTCTAACGCCCGAATCACCTGAATGGCCTGAGACGCAAATGCTTCATTCAATTCGAACAATCCGATATCCGACAATTCAAGGCCTGCAATTTCCAATGCCTTCGGTATTGCTGCAACTGGACCGACCCCCATGATCTCCGGTGCCACTCCCGCAACAGCAAACGAACGGAATTTCAACATCGGTTCAAGTCCAATGGAATACGCTTTTTCTCGGTCCATCACCATGACCGCTGCCGCACCGTCACTAGTTTGCGAGGAGTTCCCCGCTGTGACTGAACCCGTTACAGAGAAAGCAGGGCGAAGCTTTGACAATACTTCTATATTAGTATCCGGACGAACACCTTCATCCTGGGAAAATTGTATATGTTTTTCTTTTAGCTTATAATCAGTTCCTACCGTCCTCACAACTACATCCACCGGAACAATTTCATCATCAAACTTTCCTTCAGCAATCGCCTTGGCTGCTTTTTGATGACTGCGGACCGCAAAAGCATCCTGATCTTCCCTGGATACGCCGAATTGTCTAGCGACTTCCTCTGCCGTATGTCCCATGCTCATATAATATTCAGGAGCGGATTCTACAAGCTGTAAATTAGGCCTGACGACATGCCCCGTCATCGGTAAAAGACTCATCGATTCGGCGCCCCCGGCAATGATTGTATCGGATGATCCTACCATAATCCTTTCAGCGGCATAGGCAATCGACTGTAGGCCTGATGAACAAAACCGGTTAATTGTAATACCAGGAACATCATTAGAAAGACCTGCGAGTCCTCCGATATTCCGCGCCATATTCAATCCCTGTTCAGCTTCTGGAACAGCGCAGCCAATAATGACATCATTGATATTCCCTTCATAATTGCCTGCCCGCTTTAATGTTTCTTTTACGACCAGCGCCCCCAGATCATCTGGACGCGTATGGGCGAGCGTCCCTTTTTTTGCTTTGCCGACCGGCGTTCTCGCACCGGCCACGATGACCGCTTCACGCATAAATGATCCTCCTCATTTCCTCATAAACTTTGGTCAGTTTCTTAATGGCTTCCCTTTGACAAGCATATGTTGCATGCGCTGCTGTGATTTCGTCTCAGCTACAAGACTCAAGAATGCTTCCTTTTCAAGATCTAGTAAATACTGCTCATCCACCATTGTTCCGTAAGGGACTTTGCCTCCTGCAATCACATATGCCAATTTTTTTGCTATTTTCATATCATGCTCTGAAATATATCCTGACAGTTTCATTGCTTCTACACCAAGCAATAATGCGGCGTAGCCAGTCTCTCCTGTAACCGGAATCTTTTCTTTCACCGGTGGTTTATATCCTTGCTCATGTAAGGACAAAACTGCCTGCTTCGCATCGTAAATGAGATGATCACCATTGACAGATATTCCATCGGCTTGATTCAAAAAGTTATTTTCCAACGCTTCTTCAGCTGAAGTAGACACTTTTGCCATGGCGATTGTTTCAAACACTTTGTTCGCCACTTGCTGCAAATCAAACTCCACGTTATTAGCCATACTCTTTAATGTTTTTATATAAAGCTCTTTATTTCCACCGCCCCCTGGAATGAGGCCGACTCCTGTTTCGACAAGACCCATATACGTTTCCATGGACGCCTGGATGTGCGCAGAAGGAAGGCATACCTCTGATCCTCCGCCAAGTGTCATGCCAAATGGTGCAGTCACAACTGGCTTTTCACTGTATTTGATTTTCATCATCGCCTGCTGGAACTGTCGGACGACCATATCCACTTCGAATATGTCATCATCCTGTGCAGCCATTAATATCATGGCAATATTCGCACCTACACAGAAGTTCTTCCCTTGGTTTCCAATGATAAGCCCTTTGTAGTTCCTTTCCGTTTCTTCAATGGCATAATTGAGCATTTGAATGATATCAAAACCGATCGCATTGCTTTTTGAATGGAATTCAAGCAGTAGCACACCGTCTCCGACATCTATGACACTTGCTCCTGAATTTTTCTTTAACACTTTCCCCTGCTTTTTCAATACTTTCAAATCTATAACTTTAGGATTCTTTAGAATCTCTTTATATTCACCATTTGAAAAATAATACTCGATTGCATCGACTTCCTTATAAAAAGAAGTATGGCCATTATCAAGCATCTCTTTCACCCAGCCGGGAACCTGGACTCCGTCCTGTTCCATTTTTGCAACAGCGTTCTCCACTCCAATGGCATCCCACGTTTCAAACGGTCCAAGCTCCCAGCCGAATCCCCATTTCATCGCTTGGTCAATTGCAACGATGTCGTCAGCTATCTCACCGAGAAGCTCGGCAGAAATGGCCAGTACTGGCGCAGTGATATTCCAAAGAAGCTTCCCTGCTGGATCTTCCGAATACATAAGCGCTTTCATTTTCCGTTTGGTTCCCTTTTCCTGTTTTGCTAATTCCAGTCCAGGTGTTTTAAACTTCTTCCGCGGCTCATATTCGAACGTTTCAGGATTGAGCTGTAAAATTTCTTTGCCTTTTTTCACATAAAAGCCTTGGCCTGATTTGCTTCCAAGCCAGCCTTTTTCATGCATTTTGTTCATAAAGCCAGGAACCTCAAATACTTCTTTCTCGTCGCCATCCACAAGTTCATACACATTGTTAGCGACATGAATGAAGGTATCAAGACCAACAACATCAAGTGTTCTGAACGTGGCACTTTTCGGTCTCCCGATCAATGTACCTGTGATGGAATCCACTTCACCAATGCTGTACTCGCCTTTTAACATTTCCCTGACAGCCACAAGAAGTCCATATGTTCCAATCCGGTTCGCAATGAAATTCGGCGTATCTTTGGCAACGACGACTCCTTTGCCCAGTACATCTTCCCCGAATTTTTTCATAAACTCGAGCACTTCAGGAGCTGTTTTTTTCGTCGGAATGACTTCCAGTAGTTTTAGATAACGCGGTGGATTGAAAAAGTGAGTTCCGAGAAAATGTTTTTGAAAATCATCTGATCTTCCTTCAGACATAGCTTCAACAGATATGCCTGATGTGTTGGAGCTGATGATTGATCCTATTTTTCTATAATGATCTATCTTTTCAAACACTTTCTTTTTCACTTCAAGATTTTCAACCACTACTTCAATGACCCAATCCACATCTTTTAGTTGATCCAAATCATCTTCCAGATTTCCTGCCGTAATCAGACTTAAGTTTTTTTTACTTGCAAGAGGTGCCGGCTTTTGCTTCAACAATTTTTTCAAAGCTTCTTCCGTATTTCTGTTTCGTACTTTCCTGTCTTCCAGCGTAAGCCCTTTTGCCTTCTCTCTTACTGTCAGCTCTTTTGGAACGATATCCAAGAGAAGAGTGGGAATCCCAACGTTAGCCAAGTGTGCAGCTATGCCGGAGCCCATGACTCCTGATCCAAGGACTGCCGCCTTTCGAATTCGAAATGACAATGCAATTTCCTCCTTTTTCAACTTTGAATGAACACTCATTCATTTTCTTTTTAAAAAAAATCTCTAAATGAAATGAGTCTTGTTAACTATTAATATAACGGAATTGAAAGATTTGCGCAATCATTTCTAATTAAAAATTCAAAAAATATTGTCTGAATCCTTGCTCACATTGTCATTTTTTAAATATACCTTTTAAAATAAAGGAAACATTGGCCGGCCGTTCAGCAAGCCTTCGCATGAAATAGCCATACCAATCGGTTCCGTATGGGACATAGACCCGCATCGTATACCCTTCTTGTGCAAGCTCCAACTGACGTTCACTCCGGATACCGTATAGCATTTGAAACTCGAATTGATCATTCGGGATGTTATGCTCTTTTACAAATTGCTTTGTAAATTCAATTATCGCATCGTCATGTGTAGCTACTGCTGTATAATGTCCATGCAAAAGGTGCGTTTGAATTATTTTCTTATAATTATCGTCAACGTCCACTTTATTAGGAAATGCAACTTCAGATGACTCTTTATACGCTCCTTTGACAAGTCGAAGATTGGGTGCGTACGCATCCAGCTCCTCCATGTCTTTAGATGTACGGAAAAGATAAGCCTGGATGACAGTTCCTATATTGTCATATTCACGTCGGAGCTGTTTGAAAATCTGAAGAGTTTTTTCGCATCGTACATAATCTTCCATATCAATAGTGACAAATACTTTATTCTTATTCGCAGCATCCATGATCTCCCTCATGGTGGACATGACATAGTCATCAGAAATATCCATTCCCATCGACGTCAGCTTAAGAGATAGTTGGGAATCAAGTTTTTCACGCCCAATTATCTTGATTGCCTCAATGCAATTGTCCACCATGCGCCTCGCTTCCTTTTGATTGTCCACGAATTCCCCCAAATAATCAATCGTCACCTTCAACCCTTTTCCATTTAGCTCTTTGATAATAGCAGCTGCCTGCTCGATTGTTTCACCAGCAACAAATCTGGCTGCTCCGAATCGAAGGCCATATTTTTTCGCCGATCTTGTAAGATATTTATTTTTTGATAAAAACAAAAAGAAATTGCGCATTGCCTTTTCCATGACATACGCCTCCTAAGAACGTGAATTTAAGTATAACCACTATCCTTTGATTATTTATGTTCAGCATTTGCATATTACATGAATAAAAATCCTCCTCGCACACAAGCTATTTTTGTAAAGTCCAAGGAGGGAAAAAAATGCAAAATCAGCAGATGAATCCACAACAAATGCAAAATCAGCAGCAGCCAATGATGCAACAGCCGCCGCATGTCATTACAACAAAAGATCTTTCTTATATTAATGATATGTTGGCATGGAACCTGCTGGCAATGAAAAAAGCGCATTTTTTTGCACAGCAGTGTCAAGACCAGTCTGTCAAAATGGAAATTGAAAAATGCGGACAAATGCACCAGCGCCATTACGAAATGCTGCTGGCACACCTGCAAGAAAAACAACAGAACAACAAAATTATGTGAAGGAAAGGAGACCGCCACTTAGATGAATAACCAAAACCAACCGAATCAAAAAATCCAAAATCCGTCTATGCAAGTTCCGAAGACACCCCAAATGAACGATCGTGATTTCATCAATGACATGCTAGCAACGGAAAAATATATGACAAACAGCTACGCAGTTGCTCTTCACGAAGCAAGTCACCAACACCTCTATGATGATTTGCTTACTATATTTAATGAAACCCAGCACACGCAGCGAAGCCTTTTTGAACATATGTTCAAAAACGGCTGGTACTCCATGGAGGCAGAAAGCGAGCAAAAAATTCAGCAATCCTACCAGCAGCACGCCGGTTACTCGAATCAATTCCCTTATGGTGAAGTGCAGTGAACAAATAACTGGGGGAAAGAAGATCCCCCAGCCCCACGCTCCCGAACATATTAGCCAATGTTCGATAGTTGAAGCAAAAAGTAGAACCCTTGGGAACTTCAGTAAGAGTTCCCAAGGGTTCTATTTGATTATTTCAGTGTTTCAAGGATTTCTCCATCCATTAACTTTGGCTTTTATGATAAATAAGCTTGCTCATCTTTGTAACTAGCGATTTGATTACTACACTGCAGTTATTCTATGCAATCACTAATTGCTCGCTTCCCTCTTTAGTCGATTTCGGCAAGGTTTGCATCTTTTTCCAAGTGCCGTCTTTTCTTTAATGCGATCAATGTGATCATTTCGTACATAACCGCTGATGCAAGTACCGCAGTGATTTCGTTGGCATCATAAGTCGGCAGCACCTCTACAAG
>NZ_JACSPV010000061.1 GCF_014836955.1 Bacillus norwichensis | reverse complement strand
AACTCTGCATAAGGTAAGAATCAGTTTTCATTCTAGACGGTGGCGACGAGAAACGTCGCCCGATTGTTTCCTCTGAACATTTGTGGCATCCGCCGGAGGCTTTAACTTTATTCAGCTAAGGTTTGCCCCCACTGAATGAAATATTTTATCTACCCCTTACAGAAGTGGGAGACTTCTGCTGAATGAAGTTAAACACTCTTTTTTCCCTTTCCCTGAAGCAGATCTGTAAAAACAAAGTCGTGGCTGCTATTGCTAATCAATGCTTTTTTAAGTACTTCCTCTATCCTTTGTATCGGAATAATTTCAATACCTTCAATACTTCCAAGAATGGAACGCATATTTTCTTCTGGTATGAAAACTGTCCGAGCCCCAGCTTGCTTGGCTGCCTTCACCTTAGCCAGAATACCACCAACTGGCTTAATATCCCCTTGAATACCAATTTCTCCGGTCATAGTCACTTGATTATCCACTGGAATTTTAAAAATTGCCGAGTAAATTCCGACTGCCATTGCAACGCCAGCCGAAGGCCCATCAATTGGAATCCCGCCGGGAAAATTCACATGAATATCATATTGGTGCGCGGGAACCCCCATTGACCTGAGGACCGTGAGAACATTTTCAACAGACCCCTTGGCAAGGCTTTTTCTTCTGATTGATTTCCCTTGCCCATTAATGCTCTCTTCTTCAACGATTCCAGTAATGTTGATCGTTCCCTTCTCCTTAGAAGGGATGACCATTATTTCTATTTCCAAAAGCGCGCCACTGTTGGGCCCTGTGACTGCCAATCCGTTGACAATTCCTACAGAAGGGCTCTGTGCGATTTTCTTTTCGTACCTCGGAACCAATTGACTTGCCTCGATAATCCATTCAACGTCAGCATCCAGTATTTGCTGTCTTTTTTCTGTTATCGCCAAGCCTGCAGCAATTTGAATGAGATTGACCGCTTCTCTTCCGCTTGAAGCATAAGCAGCAAGTGTAGACAAACCAGAATCACTTATTGATAGTTCCACTTTGTCAGCTGCTTTTTTTGCTACGCTCTTAATTTCATTCAAATCCAGTTCCCGGAAGAAAACCTCCATACAACGGGATCTGATTGCTGGTGGAATTTCGCTTGGTGTTCTCGTTGTAGCCCCAACAAGCCTGAAGTCAGCAGGAAGACCTTTTTGAAAAATATCATGGATATGAGTGGGTATTTGGCTGTTTTCTTCACTGTAATAGGCACTTTCCAAAAAGACTTTACGATCTTCCAAAACCTTTAGCAGTTTATTCATTTGAATAGAGTGAAGCTCACCAATTTCGTCTATAAACAAAATGCCCCCGTGTGCATTAGAGACAGCTCCTTGTTTTGGCTGCGGGATGCCTGCCTGCCCCATGGCGCCAGCCCCTTGGTAGATGGGATCGTGAACTGAACCGATCAATGGGTCCGCTATCCCCCGTTCATCAAAACGTGCAGTAGTGGCATCCAATTCAACAAAGACAGCTGATTGGTGAAAAGGGGAACTTTCAAATTTCTTAGCTTCTTCTAAGACGAGTCGGGCGGCGGCAGTTTTTCCAACCCCTGGAGGCCCATAAATAATGACATGCTGCGGGTTCGGTCCGCACAAAGCTGCCTTCAAAGCTTTAATCCCGTCTTCCTGCCCGACAATATCATTAAAGCTTAAAGGCCTCACCCGCTCCGACAAAGGCTCTGTGAGCTTGATTGAGCGCATCCTTCTCAATTGTTCCATTTCTTTTTTTGATTCCCTGTCAATTGTTACCTTTTGCGATCTTTGGTTTCTTAATAGATTAAAAAAATAGAGCCCAATGACTGTTCCAAAAAACAACTGAATGAATAAGATGACGGCAGTCCAATTCATCATATTCCCTCCTGACCTCACTTTTTTACATATGGGTAGTATCTCCGTACAAGATCAGGAATAAACGGAATATTTCATGTGGTCTCTATTCAAAAAAATAACAAAAAAGTCCAGGAAGCTGTCTGCCTCCTGGACTTTTCAGTTACAGTTTTATGCGGTTCCCTTCAGCACTGTTCCGTCTTCAAGAACAAGCTTTGGCGGTTTCTCATCAAGTACAGAGTCTTTCGTAATGATACATTTTTTAATATCTTCACGCGAAGGAAGATCGTACATAATATCAAGCATGATGCTCTCAATGATCGAACGGAGTCCGCGCGCACCTGTCTTGCGCTCTATTGCTTTTTTAGCAATCTCACGAAGGGCGTCTTCTTCAAAGTCAAGCTCAACATTATCCAGTTCAAGCATTTTCTGGTATTGTTTGACAAGCGCATTTTTTGGTTGTGTCAATATTTGAACCAATGCTTCTTCATCAAGCTGTTCCAGACTTGCAATAACAGGCAGACGGCCGATAAATTCTGGAATCAAGCCAAACTGTAATAGATCCTCAGGAAGGACTTTCGATAAAAGCCCTTTTTCTTCAATCTCTTCCGGCTTATTATCAGAACCAAAGCCAATCACCTTCTGACCCAAACGTCGCTTAATGATTTGCTCAATGCCATCAAAGGCTCCGCCGCAAATGAAAAGAATGTTTGTTGTGTCCACTTGAATGAACTCCTGATGAGGATGCTTACGTCCGCCTTGAGGTGGAACACTTGCAGTTGTTCCTTCAAGAATTTTCAACAGTGCCTGCTGAACACCTTCACCTGAAACGTCACGTGTGATGGAAGGATTTTCAGATTTCCGCGCCACTTTATCGATTTCATCAATATAAATGATGCCTCTTTCCGCTTTCTCCACATCGTAGTCTGCAGCCTGAATCAATTTCAATAGGATATTTTCCACGTCTTCCCCGACATATCCTGCCTCAGTTAACGAAGTCGCGTCCGCAATGGCGAACGGAACGTTCAAGATACGTGCAAGAGTTTGTGCAAGAAGGGTCTTACCGCTACCCGTCGGCCCTATTAAACAAATATTACTTTTGGACAATTCAACATCATCAATTTTGCTGTTGGAATTAATCCTTTTATAGTGGTTATAAACAGCAACAGCAAGCGCTTTCTTTGCCTGCTCCTGCCCGATGACGTAATCCTTTAAAATTTCGCGGATTTCACGGGGCTTTGGAATATCTTTGAATTCAAATTCTTCTTCTGTACCAAGCTCTTCTTCAACAATTTCCGTACAGAGTTCAATACATTCGTCACATATATATACACCTGGTCCGGCGACCAGTTTGCGGACCTGTTCTTGAGTCTTACCGCAAAAAGAACATTTTAATTGTCCTTTTTCTTCATTAAATTTAAACAATGAACTCTCACCCCTTTTAATAACTATACCTTAGCCTCGCTACAAAGTTGCCGTTGTTAAATAGTTATGTATTGCATTGTAGCATATTTCATGAACAAATATACACTTTTTCGCTCAGCATCGGTGATAATTGATTATTTTATTGATGATAGTAAGGTTTGTTATGTATGGAGCTCGTACTTCTATTTATTGTAAAACAAGGCACGTGTTACCCCGCGCCTTGTTTTTATTATATGTTGAATTTTCAACGTTATGTTTATAAATTATGCACTTGCAGATTTGTTTTCAACTAGGAAATCAACTGCTTTTTGAACCTTAAGATCAGAGACGATATGATCAGTATTGCCACCAAACGCTTTTTTAATATCTTCAACAGACATACTGTACATATCAGCCATTTTTTGAAGCTCTTTATCTACATCTTCTTCACTTGGCTCCAGATTTTCCGCTTTAGCAATTGCCTCAAGCGTCAAATTCATGCGAACGCGTTTTTCAGCATCCTCATTCATTTGGCTCTTAAGCGCATCTTCGTCTTGTCCGGAGAATTGGTAGTAAAGATCTAAGTTCATTCCTTGCATTTGAAGACGTTGTTCGAATTCCTTCATCATGTTTTTTAGTTCATTTTCAACCATAACTTCCGGAAGATCAATCTCTGCATTTCCAGTTGCTTTTTCAACCAAAGAATCGCGAAGTTTATGTTCTGCTTCATGTTCTTTGTCTTTTGTCAGACGTTCTTTGATAGAAGCTTTCAATTCATCAAGTGTTTCAGCTTCTTCGTCAACATCTTTTGCGAATTCATCATCCAACTCAGGTAGTTCTTTTGTCTTGATTTCGTGTACTTTCACTTTGAAAACAGCCGGCTTTCCAGCCAATTCTTCTGCATGGTACTCCTCTGGGAAAGTGACAGATACGTCTTTTTCCGCTCCTGCTTCCACACCTACAAGCTGTTCTTCAAATCCTGGAATGAAGCTGCCGGAACCAATCTCAAGAGAATAGTTTTCAGCTTTTCCGCCTTCGAACGGCTCATCATCGACAAATCCTTCGAAGTCGATTGTAACTGTGTCGCCTTCTGCAGCTGCACCATCTTCTTTGATAACAAGCTCAGCTTGACGCTCTTGAAGAGTTTTCAATTCATTTTCAACATCTTCGTCAGTCACTTCTGTATTAAGCTCTTCTCCTTCAAGACCTTTATAGTCACCGAGTTTCACCTCAGGCTTGACGATTACAGTAGCTTTGAAAATCAATTCTTTTCCTTTTTCCATTTGCTCGATGTCAATTTCTGGTTGATCAACTGGTTCAATACCTGCTTCTTCCACAGCAGTAGTGTAAGCTTCTGGAAGAATTGCATCAAGTGCGTCCTGATAAAGTGATTCTACACCAAATCGCTTTTCAAAAAGTGAACGGGGAATTCTTCCTTTACGGAAACCCGGAATGTGTACTTGTTTTACAACTTTTTTGAACGCTGTATCAAGACCCTTATCGACAGTTCCCTGATCAACTTCTACTGTAAGGACTCCTTTGTTGCCCTCTAACTTTTCCCATTTTGCTGACATATTCATTACCTCCAACTACATATCTTCGATAAATCTCTTATGTAAATCTTATTTTTTGATCTTAACAACGGATGGCATAACCATTATATTATAACATAGCTTTTCAACTATTTAAAGAGATGAAAAATTAAACGATTGATGGCGAATGCTGCTCCAGATCAAAAATAAAAGAAATAGCTTGTTCCAATTCATTCGGATCAACTTGAAACTTTTTCGCTGTCTTTTCGTTACTCCAATTCTCTCCATACATCTCGTGGCCAAAACCCCTGTATGCAGCAGCCCACAGTGCCGGATTATTTGGAGTAAATTCAAATGGAAATAACAAAAACTGATGGCGGAGAATCATTTCCTTCAGTTGTTCCAACAGTATAGGGTTCTCATTTTCAAGTTCTTCATTCAATTTGGCAACGATAGCTTGATAAAACGGACCCTCCATGATATCAGGAAGCTCGCTTGGAATAAAATTACCTTCATAATCAAATTTACTAACTTGTACAGGTGTTTGAATCTGATGCTCCATTAATACATTCAAGGTGGCAGTCTGCAAAAACGGATGAACTTGACTGTCTTTTAAAAGATTCAGTAATGATGCCAAGTACGGTTGAATATTTCTATCCCCTAAACTGCTTATGAAAACCAATTGCTCTCTGAAGTCACCTTTACCGAGGACAGATTCAACTTTTTCCTGGGAGGAATGGGGATTCTCTTTATTAGTAAGGGCTCTTTTGCTGAACTGTAATAACGTTTCGTAATGTTCCCTCTTTTCCAGCGGCACATGCTGCTCTTCAAAAAGGGTTTCCAATGTATGGACCACCTGATCATGCATGTTTAGCTGCATCAATATCATCAAATAGAGATCAATGTTCTCATAATAGTCACCGATTCCTTTATGAAGCATATCCTCCGTTCTCTCTTTAGCCCTTTGATAATCGGCGCTTTCATAATAGGCTACTGCAAGAGCCATATCAATTTCGTCATCATCATGACCAATTTCTCTTGCCTGTTCAAAGAAATGTGCCGCTTCTTCAAATTGACGATCCTTCAAGCGTTCCATTCCAAATTGAAAGAGTCGCTTTTTTAACCCCGGAAATAAAATAATGTTGTCTTTTTTCATATAAAACCCTTCCCATTCAGAACGAGCTTACCTTTTTAAGAGGAACTTTAATGTAAAATAGTTTAGCATGTGAGTCTTTGAAAAACAAACATCTTAAGAAAGAGCAAGCGGCTGTTCATCAAATATAGACTGAAGAACCTCCTAAAGATAAATGAAAGCAAAAACCCCATATACCAAGAAGGAATATTTAGAATTTTTATAGAATATATGTAATATGTATAGGACAAAATAGCACATTTTTTTCGTTCCACTACTTTTCCTCTTTTGTCCGCCGTCTAATTATCCAGACACCAAAGCGATTCATTTTTTGATCAGACCTATTCATATGCGCGAGAAAGGAGTGGTACTAACTGAGCCATGCACTGAAAGGGGTTAAGGTGTTGGATCTGTCGAGAGTGCTTGCAGGGCCCTATTGTTCAATGATTTTGGGTGACCTGGGAGCACAAGTGGTAAAAGTGGAAGGCCCTGAAGGAGGAGATGACACAAGAAAATGGGGACCCCCTTTTCAAAAAGGGGTCAGTGCCTATTATTTATGCGCTAACCGAAACAAGAAAAGCTTGACGTTGAATTTGAAATCAACCGAAGGAAAAGACATTATTAAAAAGCTTGTAAAAGAAAGTGATGTTGTCATTCATAATTTTAAAACTGGGACAATGGAACGGCTCGGACTCGGTTACGAGACTCTTAAAAACATTAATCCCGGTATCGTTTTCTGCTCCATTACAGGATTCGGAGAAACCGGTCCCTATAAAAACTTGCCAGGATACGATTTTATCATTCAGGCAATGAGCGGTTTCATGAGCATAACCGGAGATAGAGATTCTGGACCTCAAAAAACCGGCATTGCTATCACAGACGTTTTGACAGGTTTATATGCGTGCATTGGTATCCAAGCCGCGCTGCTGGAACGGGAACGCTCAGGATTGGGACAAAGAATCGACATTGCTTTATATGACAGTGCCGTCAGTGCCCTGATTAACATCGCAAGCAACTTTTTAATGTCGGGGCAAACTCCCGAACCACTTGGGAACAGCCACCCTAATATCGTTCCGTACCAATGCTTTCAGACAAAGGACAGCGATATGGTGGTAGCTGTTGGCAACGACCGGCAATTTGCAGCTTTATGCCGACTGATGGGATTAGCAGAGCTGGCTGAGGACTCTAGATTTGCAACAAACCCAAAAAGAGTAGAAAACCGGGAAGTACTAGTATCTATTTTACAAAAGCGTTTGACAGAAGCTGGAGCCGATGAATGGATCAGACTTTTTCGTGACAATAACATTCCTTGCGGACCAATTCAAACCATCAATAAATTGGAAGAAGATCCGCAGCTTCTAGCGAGAGAAACTATTCAAACCATTGACCACCCTACAGCTGGAAAAATCAAAATGATCGGAAGTCCTTTGAAGCTTTCACGTACTCCTGCCAAAGTGCGCTATTATCCGCCGGATGCCGGGGAGCACACAAACGAAATACTGATGGAGCTTGGATACGATGAAGATTTGATCAGATTTTTAAAGAAAAACAAAATCATCTGATAAGGGGTGCTGTAGTTGAACTTCGACTTTAGCGATGAACAAATCATGTTAAGAAAAACGGTACGGAACTTTGTTGATAAGGAAATCATGCCTCATATTGCCGAATGGGATGAAAAAGGAGAGTTTCACTCTGAAATCATTACTGCTTTAGCTAAACTCGGTTTGATGGGAGTCTGCATTCCGGAAAAATACGGTGGAAGTGAAATGGATTATAACTCTCTTGCCATTGTGTGCGAGGAGCTAGAAAGGGGCGATACAGCATTTCGTACAGCCGTATCTGTACATACCGGATTAAACAGCATGACGTTGCTTCAGTGGGGAACGGAAGAGCAGAAACAAAAGTACCTCATCCCTCAGGCTAAAGGTGAAAAGATCGGTGCGTTCGGATTGACGGAGCCAAATGCAGGATCTGATGTTGCCGCCTTGCAATCGACCGCAGTCAGAGATGGGGACTACTATATATTAAATGGGCAAAAAACATGGATTTCCCTTTGTGATGTGGCTGACCACTTCCTCGTTTTCGCTTACACGGACAAAAGCAAAAAACATCAGGGGATCTCAGCTTTCATTGTGGAAAGGACAATGATAGGCTTTTCCTCAAAGGCAATTAAGGGGAAATTGGGAATTCGCGCAGGTAATACCGGAGAAATATTCTTTGAAAATATAAAAATCCCAAAAGAAAACCTACTTGGAAAAGAAGGAGAAGGCTTTAAAATTGCTATGTCTGCTTTGGATAGCGGACGCTTTACAGTGGCGGCGGGAGCTTGCGGTCAAATTATGGCCTGCCTTGAAGCTAGCTCTAAATACTGTCATGAGCGCGAAACCTTCGGTAAGAAAATCGGAGACCATCAGCTTGTGAAACAGATGATTGCCAACATGGAAGCCGGCCTGCAAATGAGCCGTTTGCTTGTGTACCGTGCAGGAGAACTAAAAAACAAAGGAGTACGCAATACGAGGGAAACATCCCTTGCCAAATGGCAAGCGTGCGATTTCGCTAATAAAGCCGCAGACGATGCCGTTCAAATTCATGGAGCATATGGTTATTCAAATGAATACCCCGTAGAGCGATATTTGAGAAATTCTAAGGCACCAGTAATATATGAAGGAACACGGGAAATCCACACCGTCATGCAGGCCGATTATGTACTAGGTTACCGCGAAGATAAAGAGCTTAATAGAATGTTGCCGGCATGGCCCTTTGTAGATTAAATCAATTCGTAAGGAGGCCGTCCTGTCAAAGGACGGCCTTTTAATGTATATGAGGACTCCGTTAAGGTTAACGGAATCGCGCTGGTGTAATTTTGAAAATGAATCTAAAATGAATCGTGCAACTACAAATAACATTATTCTCGCTTAATCGGTATTGTTTCTTGGTGCATTATTAAAATAAAGGGTATCTTCACCTATTCGTAACCGTTTTGCGATGCATTCCCAATAGCGACACCATTCTCGCCTTATTTTATGACCTTTTCTCATCGCACCCACATATATGAATAACTATTCTTTGACTACATCAACCTTTTTCAAAAGCTACCCCTCCCACATAAGTCATTAGCTTCAGAGCTTCCCTAATATCTTTTCTCAACTATATGGACTCCTCTTTTGGCCATTTCTTCTATATAAATATCCCCTGGAACAATCTGTTCAGGTGGAAATACTCCTTTCTTATTTATTATCCCCTCGCCTATCATTTGGGCAACAACGGATATCGTGTTAGCTGTCGCCCGTGCCATTGCAGTGACTTGATGTGCACGGTCCTTATATGTCACCATTTCATATTCGAAAGTTCGCTCCTCTCCACCTGCCTCCCCCGCTACAATGACTCTGAGCACAACTACATCATCTTTATCCTTCAAATCAACGATAGGCTGCAGTACTTTTAAGAGAACATCCCGTGGTTTTACCTGTCTACCTCTCACTTCTACGCTATAATCCGGGCGCGTCAAGTTCAAATCAACTAGTAGTTTGAACTTCTCACAATGTCCAAGGTATCGGACTGTTTTATATTCCAATGTTTGTAAGTTAGGATAGGACTTTGATAGGGTAGACGTTCCACCTGAAGTGTGAAAGGCCTCCAATGGACCAAATTTTTCAAAATACACTTTTTCCACTTCCGATAAGGATGGAATTTCTCTGATTTCCCCATCACGGATGACCAAGGATGGATCAGTATAATGGTCAAACACGCCCTCCATTGAAAAAACATGGTTATATTCCAGAGGAGGCTCTGGCCGCAGCGGAATTCCTCCAACATATAATCTGACAGACGTTGGACTGGTTAATTTCCCTACGCCATATCCTGATAAAATATTGATCATACCAGGAGCTACGCCAAGGTCAGGGATTAGTGTAATATTAGCGGCTTTTGCTTTCTCGCGAAGTTCGAGCACCTTATCTGTTATATGCCCGATATGACCTCCTAAATCAACAGAGTGTGTTCCCGCTTGAATAGCGGCTTTTGCCACCTGCTCATTAAAAGAATAAAATAGGGCGTTAATGCCAACATCGTACTCTTGAAGAAAGTGAACTAGAGCTTGAAAATTTCTGGCATCCAATTGATAAGCTTTGAGCTTTGGCGAATCGATTGCTTTACATACAGCCTTTGCCTGATCAAAATTAATATCTGCAATGCCAACCTCTTTCACTTTTTCCGAACCAGCAAGATCACGGGCTGCTTCCTTTCCCATTAATCCCGCACCCAATACAGCTATTTTCAATAATCTCACTCCCCTTCTCCCTAATCATTCTATGTGTAAATGAAAGGAAGAATTATCAAGTTCAAACAGGAAGCTTTGTCTTTTTCTTTTTCCAAAATTTGCTTGATTAAACAATCTCTGATGTTAAAATAGACTTTGTTTGTATGCTCTTCAATTTGAGAGATCTGAACAATTCATTATCAAAGGAGTTCAAATACTATGAACGTCATTTTGGGAGTTATTTTCATATTTTTAATTGGCATTATTACAACAACAGCATTCAAGCGAAAAATTACTGTTCCCATCCTTGTGCTCAGCCTGTTTGCCTTGACCGCTTGTTCTGACGTTGACAGCGCTCCGGTTAATCAAGCTCAGAAAAAAGATGAGGTTCAACAGGTAGAACAAGAACCAACTTCCGAAACAGATCAAGCTACCAAGACATCTGGTACGGTTGATCATATTCCTGTAACACTAGTTAAAACAATAGACGGCGACACCATTAAGGTCCGTTACGATGGAAAAGAACAAAATGTCCGCTACCTTTTAATTGATACACCTGAAACAAATCACCCGCGTTTAGGAAAGCAGCTGTTCGGTGAAGAAGCCAAGGAGCGAAACAAACAACTGGTCGAAAATGGAGATTTAACACTGGAGTTCGACATTGGGGAACGTATTGATAAATACGGGCGTTTGCTGGCTTATGTGTATGTCGATGGAAAAAGTGTACAAGAGACGCTGTTAGAAGAAGGTTTAGCCCGGGTTGCCTATGTCTACCCTCCAAATACAAGACATTTAACCCCTTACGAAGAAGCACAAGAAAAAGCGAAAGCGAAAGAAATCGGTATTTGGTCCATCGAAAACTATGCAACAGATTCAGGCTTTAAAGAATCTTCGACAGAATCATCAAAAGGCTCACAGCAATCCTCCAGTAACAGCCAGACTTCTAAGCCGGCAAGCGGGACAGATTTTTTTCAAAACTGCACAGAACTAAGAAAGGTTTATCCAGATGGCGTCCCTGAAGGCCATCCCGCCTATCAGGCTAAAATGGATAGGGACAAAGATGGATATGCCTGTGAAAGATAACAGTCAATCTCATAAAAGGGACATAAAAAAACTGAGGAATAATCCTCAGTTTTTTAAATTCTCTATGAAATATTCAAGCTTATCTAGACTTTGCAAATTTTGATTACATTCCAGGCTATCATCACAAATATAATTCCCTCGGTTAGTGAAAGTTTCCTTCCCTCTTTTTACATTTGCCATGAACAAACCCACGTCTCCATGATGATTGCATAAAGAACAAATCCCCTTTGTTTTATGCCTAAACGTTCCATGAATCCCCATTAATTTTCCTTTGTAATCAAATATGAGGAACTTTTTATCAGAACGGATATCATACCAGCCTAAATAAGTTAATTCTTTAAAATCCACATTCTTCAAAAATTGCAGTTTCAGCTTTCCCGCTTTTGGGAAAAGTTTCCCTACTGTTTTTTCCGTTACGGGCTTAAAAGGTATTACGTATGGTTTTAGAGCATCCAGATAATTTTTCCCCTGAATCTCCTGTTCGATTTCGGTTATTTTATGAAAAAACTGATGATCCTCACTCATTTCCGGAAACAGATTCAATATCTTGTCCAGCGCTCCATATTTGAGCGCATCTAGAACGGATGGATCCTTTACGGTAGAATGGGCATGCACCAAATTCTTCACTTGAAATTTAATAAAATTAAACTGGTCACATCTAATGAAGGGTTGTATTTCATTATGGCTTGTCATTTTAACTAACTCCTTAATTTTTAATATAAAAAATTCGGATGGAAGACAAAGCCATTTATTAAGGCGATGGATTAATCAGTCTACCTCACGCAAAGTATCGCCAGTTTTAATAAAAGGCTTTGCATGAGACGTCGCAAATGCTGGCGGAAATATTTTCGCCATCTTCTATCACCTCCAGTGATCAAGTATATTATACAATAAATGTATATTGTCTGTTAAATAAATTTGCATTTCTTCAATATAGCTTATTTTTAATTTAAAATTTATTTTCTACTGGAAAAATAGTAAAATATTAAGAAAATAGTAATAGGAGTGATTTGAGTGAAAAAAATATTAGCGGTTGTACTGGGAGCCGGACTTGTTTTTGGTTACGCCTCCTATGATACAGCGGAAGCAAAATCCAAAGTAAAAACATACAAAAATTGCACCGCTCTGAATAAAGATTATAAGGGTGGCGTTGCAAAATCGTCCAAAATAAAAAATAAAGGCGGAAAAACAAAGTACAAGCCACACGTTTCTTCGAAACTCTATAACGCAAACAAAAAAATGGACAGAGATAAGGATGGTATTGCGTGTGAAAAATAAGCTCTAACAAATTCTAAACAAATGAAAGTTAAGGATCCGTATAATTACGGGTCTATTTTTTATTGTTCATATACTAGGCCTGGAGTTAACCGTGTTTGATTTTTCAACGCTTATGAATTCTTTCATAGTCTCAGAGTATGAAGATTTGATTTGAGTGGATGTTTGAGCGGAGTTTTCAAACGTGGAAGAAAGCAGTGGTACACCGGATTCATTAAACCAAGATACGGTCCCAAAATTAACCCATTTTTGAGATTTGTCCGCATATCCCTAGCTCGTTTTACTTGGACCTGCATAATTTGTATTAATCCTATAAGGTGGTGATATTCATGGGCTTCTTTGGCTGCGGATTTGGCGGCGGTTGCGGCGGATACGGATATGGCGGAGGATATGGCTTTGGTAATTCCTTTGCTTTAATCGTAGTCCTGTTTGTTTTGTTAATTATTGTTGGTACTTCATTCCGCTACTAATTAGATTTTGAAATCCACCATAGTTCAACCGTTTCTTCATCTATCTTCGACTCATCTTAACCTCCAAGAGCGCTTTGCAGCGCTCTTTTTCTCAAGGTCAAATCTAATGCAGTATGCGATTATTCCTCACCAATGATTTTGCAGCATCATTAATTATTTACCGTAATAGACAATACTGATTGAAACAATGAGTACAACAAGTCCCAATACTATATAAATCCATGATAATCTTTTGATATTATAGGTCAATGAGCTTTTTTCGTATGCCAAGGATCTGGCTAATTCATCCTGGGAAGTAGATCCCTCTTCTTCATATTTCTTCATTTGCCTTGTTACATCTCTTCCAACAAGAAACGTACCTACAAGAGCAGCTATACTCGTAATAATCCCACCAATAATCATATATAATGTCAAAGAAATCACTCCCTATATCATATGCGCTTAAACAGTATTCTTGTTCTCATCAATGATTTAAAGTATGTCAGCCTTCATGAAAACCGGCAAACCTTTAGAAAAATTACTTAGTATATATCCATTTGTTCATACAAGAAGATCACCGTTAAGGAAGATGTCCTCTGAAGCCTTCAATTCTTTCTATTACTGCATCATTATTCATTTTAATCAGTTTCGATCACAATTGGACCATCCAGTTCTGCATTTTTCTCCTCATCCACTTTAAAGAAACCGAGGCAGAAGCAATGCGCCTTGGCGTATTTGCGCTCAGATTTTATCGACCTCCTCTCGATAAATTACAATCCGTGGCATCCAGCGGAGGCTTTAACTTTAATTAGCCTAGGATTGAAGCCCTACTGAATGGAACACCATTTACAGATGTGGGAGACTTCCGATGAATAAGTTAAAAATCCACATTGAAAAGCGCAAAAAATCAACAGTTTTACAATTGATTTTTTGCGCTCTTTAATGTTGCAGCTAGTTTTGTCTCAGCCTCTTCAGATTTCTTTGTTCTAAATCTAAACGAAACTTTTTAATGCACTGGCAAATCTAGAGATTCCTTCCTCGATTAAGTGGTTTTGCCCTCGTCCATAAGAAAACCGAATATAGCCTTTATCGGAACCAAAAATACTCCCTGGGACGAACGCTACCCCTTTTTTCATCGATTCATCGAGTAGCCTATATTCATCAACTGGTTCATTTAACTTATACCATAAATGAATTCCGCCTTCGGGTACAAAAAAATTCGTTTCATGATCTGATATCTTCAAAAGCGACGAAATCATTAAATCTCTTCGTTCTTGAAGGTGCTGTCGAAGCATTAAGATGTGCTTGCCGAATTGTGGCGAGCCTAAGAATTCATTAGCCACCCATTGGGGAAAAACGCTGTGTCCAAAATCCACTTGTTGTTTGGCATCAGCCAAGCGTTCGATCACCTTTTGCGGCCCAATGATCCAGCCAATTCGCAGTCCTGATGCCACTATCTTAGAAAGCGAACTAATATACACTACATTTCCACTATCGTCCATTGACTTTAAGCAAGGGCCTATTTTTCCATCAAACGAAGTCAAACTATATGGATCGTCCTCTATAATCGGAATGCCATACTCTGAAGAAATGTCCAAAATCCGTTTACGTCTAGATACAGACATTTTTGCTCCAGTAGGGTTTTGATGATCTGGATTCAAGAACAGCATTCTAATCCGATGTTTTTTTTGAAGTTCTATAATATCATCCGGATTCACGCCATATTTATCAACTGGCAATAATAGAATTCTAAGACCAGCAGATTGAAAAATAGGTAGAGAATAGGCGTACGATGGATTTTCAATCGCTACAGTATCTCCTGGCTTCAGCAAACATTGCACGATTAAATGAAGGGCTTGCTGCGCTCCCGAAGTGATCAGGATTGAATCTGGACTGACACGGATATTTTTATAATCTTCCACATGATGAGAAATGGTCTCGCGCAACAGCTCATTCCCCTGTGGATGATCATATCCCAAATGACCATTGAATGGGTGCTCAGTTAAAATAGAACGAAATTGATCAGCAGGAAAGAGATCTGAAGCCAATTCACCACTTGCCAAATTGATTCGCTCATTTTTCTGTGTTTCCGTACGGATTTTCTGTACTAAAGGTAGATTGGGCAGAAAAGAACCATCCTCCACATATCTTCCCCAATTGGGGACCCGTTTGTGAGATATCCCCCATATATCTGTGTTGATATACGTACCGCTCCCCTTTTTTTTAACTACCAATCCAATAGATTGTAATTCATCATAAGCTGCCACAACTGTGCTGCGATTAACCTTAATTTTTTTTGCTAAAGCACGCTCAGATGGCAAGGGGACATCAGGAGAAAGTTCGCCTGATGAAATACCTTGCTCTATAAACTCCGCAATTTGTTTATAAATAGGTTTTTTAGACGAAGGATCTGGTGTAAACTCCATTTACTATCACTCCGTATTGAGATTTACAAGAATATGTTTTATAGAAATAATTATACCTATAATTAAATTATCAGGCAGTAAAGGAGTACTTACAGATTACGTGGTTCTGTCGTTACCTTTTTCATCCCTTTATTCATGCTTTTCATTCATGACATTTCCAGTAATTCCTTAATTCCTATATATATGAATTCAAAAAGTTCTTCTAAATTATCTTCATCAACACATGAAAATGCGATTCTTAAATCAGTTTGATTGATGGCAACCGTACCGACCCCATACTGCTCCAATAAATAATTTCTCAATATTTCCACATCGACTTTATCTATTTTTAAACACATAAAATACCCCGAATTAAACGGGTAATGCGTCCACACTTTCTGGTACTTGTCTTGACTAACTATTTCTTTAACCCGTTCAGCCCGTTTCTTCATCAATTCATACATGAGGCGCTTTTCTTCCTCATACTCATTTGATTTTAAAGAATGTAGAACGATTGTCTGAGATAAATGGGAACTGCTCGAAATGGTTCCTCTAATAATCCCTTTTGTTTTCTGTTCCAAGGCTAGCAATACTTCCTTGTGGCCTGAGGCGTACGTAATAAAACCAACTCGTAAACCCCAAACATAACTCTCCTTTGTTGCGCCATCCACTTTAATTGGCAATATTCTAGAATGAAGACCAGAAACCCTGCCGAATAGAGATTCCTTCACGGAATTCTCATAAAATAGGCCAAAATATGCGTCATCCAAAATCAATACAATATTAATGCCTGCCTCAGCAGCTTCAAGTAATGCTGATATGATTCCCTCGACTTCTGCCTCATCAGGAGTATAGCCTGTTGGGTTATTCGGAAAATTGAGTAACACGATTGCCTTTCCTGATTTTTTCTGTTTTAATAATTGTTCCCTAAATCCAACGACATTTATATTCTCGCATTGATCAAAAAGCTCAAAAGTTATCAGGCTTCCACCCCGGCGAATATGAAAAATGGACGCGTAATTTCCCCAGTACTTATCAGGAAGAATAATCGCATCATTTTCATTTACAAATAAATCTGCCAAAATACTTAAGCCATGGGTTAAAGCATTTGTAGCAATTGGAAGACCGATATTTTTGATTTTCAAAGAGGGATTTTCTCTTAATAACTTCTTTCTCCACTCTTCACGCAGCTCTTCTTTTCCAGCTGGTGGTGCATAGGGATATACCTCTTCAGGAGAATACCCTTTTAAGGTTTCATGTATATGTTTATAATGCATGGGAGAATGATTGACAGTTGCTATTCCAATAGTTGCATTATATCGGGTTGCCTGGGTACTTGCCTCCGCACTTTGACTCAAAATTCCCTTTGGATAATATAGCCTCTTACCAAGATCAGATAGTAATTCAAAAATATAAGGGTTGGATTTTTGTATACGGGCATTTAAATTTTCTGCAAGCTCATTCATTCGTTCTCATCCTCAATATTCAGTTTTTGATCATTGACTCTAGTTGTTTAATGAACGTTGCATTCTCTTCCAGAGTTCCGACTGAAACCCGTAAGTACTCAGGCATGTCCCAGGCATCACCATAACGGACGATAACTCCTCCTTCAAGCAGCCCCTCATGCACTTTTCTTGCCTCTTGGCCAATTTTTACAAAAACAAAATTAGCCATACTTTCTATATAGGATAAGCCTAATCTAGAAAAAGCTTCGTATAATTGTTTTCGCCCAGATGTGTTCACAAGCTTTGACTGGTTAACATGATCGACATCTTCGATAGCCGCTGCTGCTGCATATTGAGCTAGTGCATTAACATTAAATGGTTCTTTTACACGTGTGATACTCTCGATAATAGATGATGGCGCCGCCCCAAACCCTATTCTTATACCTGCTAGACCGTATATTTTGGAGAAAGTTTGGAGAACAATCAATTGATGGCCTGATCGAACAAACTCTAAGCCATCTGTATAATTGGCATTTGTTGCAAAATGACTATATGCAGCATCAAGTACAAGAAGGGTATGTTCAGGCAGTGCTGACACCAATGCTTCGAGATCATTCGCAGATAAATACGTGCCCGTTGGATTATTAGGCGAACATACGTAAACCAATTTTGTATGATCTGTAACAGACGACAAGATTGTATGGATATTAAATTGAAATCTATTATCAAGAGGAATACTAACAATGTTAGCCCCCATCAAATTCGCCCCAAATTGATATTCACTAAAAGATGGGGAGAGAACAATAATTTCATCATCGGGTTCAAGATACGTCTCAGAAATCAAGGTAATCAGCTCATCTGCACCGTTTGTAATAATGAATTGTTCCGTAGTTAAGGATAAATGAGCTGCCAAGACTTCTTTTAATCTTGTAGCATGAGCATCAGGATACCTGTTAAGCGTCCACAGAGCATGCTGTAATACTTCAACTGCTTTAGGTGATGGACCAATTGGATTTTCATTTGAAGCTAATTTGACCACTTGATCCAAGTCTAATTCACTCTGTAATTCCCAGATTGGTTTACCTGGTTGGTACGGTGTTATCTTATTTAAAGCTAAGCGCCTTTTTATTTTGTTTTTCTCCACTTTTCAATCCCCCATTAGCGTAAAAAATACTCACCCACACAAGACAACGAGCACAGAATTAGCGTAATAAAACCTTATTAATAATTTTAACGGAAATGTTGTATTTTTAACCATCCAATTTTAGCTTGTTTTGACCATCCACTTGTTATTTGACAGCTCTTCATTCCATGTCCATTATCAAATGTGCCTTGGCGTTTTTGCACCCAGAATTTATCGAGTTCCACTCGTTAATTTTGTATGAAAATTATTTCCGCTAGAAAGCAATACTTAAGTAAGCCCTCTATTCCTATTTTTTAAAAAGGGCTT
>NZ_JACSPV010000060.1 GCF_014836955.1 Bacillus norwichensis | reverse complement strand
AGAATTGGATGTTTGCGTGTGTTTTTTTGTGCAAATTGTGTGGTAACCCCAACATTTAGTATAGAGCCAATAAAAAAGCCTACGCTTCGTAAGGCTCCCCTGTGATTTCCTTATATTGTGCTGTATTAATGGCTCCCAGCTGTACAAATCTCTGCAATTGATCTTTTCTGCACCAGTTCTTCTCAAAACGTTCCTTCAACGATTCAAACATTATTCTTTGCCTCCATTTCCAACAATCTAATTTCAAAGTCTGTCATTTGTTGGCCTTGTAACATTGCCTCAATTTCAAGATCTGTTATCTGCTGCCCCTGCACCATTGCCTCTAACTCTCGTTCAGTCATTTGCTGGCCTAAAAATCTCAGTCTCAGTCAAAGGCCGTTCTTTAGGTCGGTGAATCTCGTCTAGCTCTTCTTGAGTAATCGTTTCAATCCATTTCCCTGATTCCTTATCAAAAACAGGCTTCCAATTTGGCTGTGGAAGAGGGACATCAGTACACCCTTCTGGGATCGTGTAATTTCCGTTCTCGTCCGGATAAATGATTACTGGCTCTACATATCTCCCACTTTTATCGTACTTGAATACCTAAATAGTAATCTGATAAACTCATAGCGCCACCTCGTTCTGTTCCAAATGAATTGGCGGTATAGTTCCATCCACGTTTTGATTTAGAAGCGGGGATTTCAACAACAACCTCTAGCGGATCTTCATCACCCTTTTTCAACTCATTGACATCAACACCGGGAGCAAGGGGGATATCATCAAGCCTCATCTCACCGGCGACATTGCCGAACAGTTGGAAGATTTTCCTGTCATCGGTCGCCATTTCACCGCAAATTAGTACTTTGTCCAAGTTCTCACCTCCTTTAATCGACAACCAAGCTGTAAGCAATGGATTCTATGGCCTGTTCCTCGAAAGTGTCGTATATCTCACTCTTATCCCCGAAATGATATCTCAAAGGAGCAAGGTGAAGATGGAGTAACTCATGAACAAGGCTGCTTTCCATGTCTTGTGGTTCCATACAGTCCTCAGGATAATCAAGCGGATCAAGTATCCGAATGGAAGCCATCTTTTTTTCCAGTGTCCATACGACCTCTGCTGCTCGATCGGCGACACAGAATTGCTTCTCTCGAACTATGCCAACTTTTATAATCCAATCCTGTAAGCGAAGGCGCTGTTGCCACTCTTTCAACTTTTGTTCCAATTGTGCCTGGGTGAATATAATCTCTTTCATGTAAAAACCGCCTTTGTTTGAAATAAAAAAGCCCTTTGCCTAAATAACCTGGCAAAAGACCTTAATCTTCCTTGATCACACCTATTTTTTTCAAGTGATCCCGCAGCTTCTTTTTGTTTTCTTTCTTTTCTTCTTCGGTAAATTCGACTTTACCAATGGTTTCTCCTTTTATTGGTTCACTCCAACGAGGGTGACTAAACAGCTTATCTTTACCCATCATATTCCTCCATTAAAACGTGGTAAGTACCATTTAATTCTTCAATCTCTTTTACAACAAACTTAGAACCTCGTTCATATAATATCTCCTGTTCACCTTGGTTGAACTGGCTGATATCCCGTCCCTTTTTGGCATTCAGAATATAGAGCTGCACCTGCCCTTTGGCATTGTAAATATCCCCTTTTGTGGTTGATATATACTCATTGTACTGCTTTTCATTTCCTATTTCATGATCTTTTAAAAATGCCTGTATAGATTCATCACTATTAAAGTATAGCGACCTTGTTAAATCACCTTCGAACTTTGGCATTTTTCTTAGTGCAGAATCTAATTCATTGACCAAGTTTTGTTCGGTCGATGAAAGATCAAGGCGATTCCTTAGTTTTTCGTTCAACGTGTAGGACTCACTACTGATATAACGGTTGAGTGCTCCCTGCTCATTTGTTGATAGATGCATAGAGTCCCTATCGATGTCTCCGTCTTTATGGACCTTGTAGTCTTGCTGATACCATTGCTCGATATCCGGTTGCGAAGAAGGATCTCGATTCCACTCAATCAACCGATCAATGAAAGCATCTGTGTCCTCTAGTACTTCCGACAAATAGCAAAGGCAATTCGGATGTGCTGGATAGTCAGGAAGATTTTCAACTTTATAAATGCCAGGACCCAATCCATCGTCATCATTTGCGGCATGCTGCTTACAGACGTCACAAGCATTCCCAGCGTTAGACAGACCCCACCGAATCCCAATATTAGATGGGTTTAATTCAGCGCCTTCTTTAACACCTTCCCCATAGGCGGCGGCCATTTCTGTTCTTGCTAGGCGTAACGATTCATAACTCAAATCCATCGGCAAAGACAAACGTTCCATCATATTGGGGTATTCCACAACGAACGTATTGGCTCCATCCCTGACATATCGTTCTAGCAGCTCCGCCACTTTGACAGGATGTTCCCCCTCTGCTATGGCTTGCTGTACAATCTGACCAATTGAGATGCGTCTTGTTGGCTCTTATCCCAAATCCGATCAGACAAATTGAGTCCTTTGATTGTCCGTTGTTTCATCTTCTCAACAGCTGCGGTGCTTGCTCGGAAGTATGCTCGTTCAATGAGGTGCCAGTCGATATGTGCCTTTTTCAAGAAGGATAGCGTTGCCTGCTTAGACTGATGCATTCCTGCTTCAACGCTAATCTTCAAGCCTTCATCAAGTAGCTTGATAAGGTTATCCTCGATGGCTATGGTTGCATTGCGTAAGTGGTCATCGATCATTTCGATATACTGATAAGCTGTTCCTTCAAGTTCTCGTTTTTTGATTTCTTCTGCGATGCTGTCAACAGAATCAATGTACAACTCTCTTATTTCCTTGCTTTGTCTCAAAAGGAGCTCAATCAGTTTCTTTCTCGCTTCCAACGAAAGACGGTCCAATTACTCACACCGCCTTTTTATCCAGGTTACGTTTTATTTGACTCAACTGCTTTTCAAGAAAGGGTTCATCACCGAGCCTCGACCTCTCAAGTTTTGTCAAAGCGATCCGGTCCTTCTCTCCCTCGATTTCTGGATCTTCAGTTGCATATTCATTCATGGTTTCCACCAATTTGGACAGATAACTAACAGCCGCTTCATGACTGATTATGTGGTTATTAAGTGCCACTGTGAGGGCCTCCACTGTGATTTTCAACTCTTCGGCAATCTCCTTGCCATCCCTAGGATCAATCTTTTCCCATACAAGCTCATTGGCAAAAGTGGAGAATGACTTATTTTCCGATTGAGCGGTCATGGCCAGTACCATCCGTGCCAGTCGTTGCCAGCTGCTCGTCAATTGGTCCCTCTTTCGATCAATGCTCCGCATCATGATTGGCATCTGCTCTTTAACAGACGATAAACTGGAAGGAGTATGAACACCAAAGATGAATTCAGGAATCTCCGAAGCATCGACAATGCAATAAAAGAGCAATTGCAGTAAGCCTTTTGCATCTCCAGTAGCAGATCTTGCTTCAATGAACTCTGCATCATCATCGGATGCCAGAATCAGCATCTCTTGACCGTCAAGATCGATGGTGTTTCCATCCTTGAAATGCTTGGCTGGATCGGTAATACCAAAGTTGTTGGCTAGAAAAGTTTTTACATCCTTCAATTTCAACTTCAACCTTGGTGTGCTATGCATTTTCGAACCTTTCATTGCATGAAGAGTCACATCATGGTAAGCCTTTAAAAATGGCTCTATGGGTTCTAGTTCGCTTTTTCCAAACGCCGCGGTTTCGTCATCTTCATTTTTGAAGTGAATAATCGGAATGAAGTCCCAGAGTGTCTTATGTTCGCCGACCTCAACACCTGGCGGAACCTCATCTCCATCTACTTCAATAACTCTTAACCCTCGACTGATTGTTTGAATGATTTTTGCCTTCTTCTTGTAACCTTTATCATCTTCCCATTCAGTTTCGGATTCCAGGACATATTCCATCGGTTCATTGGTTAATGGATCCCGATTAATCTTTTTCACCATATCCGGCGGCAAAATGTTGTATTTAAGGACGGTTGTCAACTCTGGATACAGACTTTTATCCTTTTCTTCCTCCCGCGTTAACCAAATGAAGCAATCCCCTTCTCTTAGGGCATTTCTGTGTGTATCCTGCATTTTGGAGCGGTTTGCCTTGGTGAAGGCATCTAATACTTCCTTAGCATCTTTGTCATCAATGTTAAAGTCGGGAACGCCGATAAAGGCGGCTTTGATATTGACAATGGGTTTAGCAAATCCGGCACCTAGTTTATAGTTGTCATCCTCGTTATAGTAAAGACTCCTTGCCATCTTATAATCAACCCGACTACTATCAAGTTTATATGTAGCACCAATTGTACCAGTCAATATGCCAAATCGGGCCATAATGCTATTGCGGAGCTTCGACATCTCACCAACAACCTTGTTGTACCATCTAGCCATAGACTCTCACCCCTCTCAGTAGCGCTGCTGTCTCACTGTCAATCGATTCTTGACCAGTTTTTGCAAACGCCAAAACAAGCGCGTCTGCTCTGTCTGGTGAGCGTAATCCGCGCTTTTTCATTTCATCCTTGCTCTCCAATTGAATCTTCCCTTTCGATGTCACACGATATTTCCTAGTGGACAACTGACCAATCAAGTCTTCATCATTTGGTATCTGTATTTCTCCATCATGGAGATAATCACGAATTGTTGCCCATGACTCAGAACCCCAATTGAAGTAATGTTCCGAGTTCAATGCTGCTCCACCGTTGTGACAATCAATCACATCGATGTATAAACCCTCTTCGTAAACAATTTCTCGAAGTCTATCGGTAACACCACCGCCGACACCGTCGTCATCTATTTTGATAACACAAGAAGGTCTTCCATACTCAAGCATCAATTCCTTGGCAAGTTTGATGACATGCCCCGCTGTGGTCATTGTGTCCTGTTTGTTGTATGTCTTCAAAAATGGAACGAGATTACCGATACGAGGAACGATGGTCGTTTCATCGTCACCGTAGCGGGCCACGTCAACGCCGAACTCAAGCCGTGCTTCTTCTGGAATAATACGATTTCCGGCTTCATCCATATAAACTTCTCGCATCACTGCAGCTTCTACCTTTTCCAAATGGATAAAGGTGTCAGGCTCCGACTTCGGAAACTCCCCATAAACCCGGACACGAACAACGTCACTGTCTTCTCCATATTTCCGAATAAGCCGCTCGATGTTTTCTTTGCTGGCCCTCGAACTGTCCCAGCTGCTTACTTTATGTGTTTTGTAATCAGCCCGATCTCGATGATGGGAATCATAAAAAACCCCGCTCGTCCGAGTTGGGTTTCCACACATCAGCAATTTGTTTTCAGCACCAGATAACGTTCCGAGAATAGCTTCCATGATATCATCAGCCACGCCGGAAGCCTCATCAACGATAAAAAGCATGTGATCTTCATGAAACCCCTGCATGTTTTCCGGTTTAGTTGCAGTTCGAGCGGTAGCAAACCAGCGTTCTTCATTGCCGATCATATAGACTTTCGTCTTGGTCCATTTGAGGAAATTCTTTACCATTGAAGACTCAAGCCACTTGGCTATTTCTGCCCACAAGACATCGTTCAACTGCTGCCTTGTTGGAGCGGTACAAACCACCTTCGGATTCGGCCTGAAGCATAGATACCAGATAGCCGTTACAGCTTCCAGTCCAGTTTTTCCTACACCTTGACCAGATCGGACAGAAACAAATGGATGAGCGGCAAGATCATTCAAGACATTCCGTTGCCATTTATCGGGATAAAACTGTAATATGTCTTCGGCGAAAGCCGCCGGATCATCCCAGTAAACATCAAGAAGGTCCACAAGCACGTTGTATGGTTTATTGCTCATTGCGCTTCACCTTACGTTTTTCAGCAACCTCTTTCAGCGCCGTTACCCAGTCATCTGCGTCACTGTTGTTATTATCACCGCTGATTTTTTCAATTTCAGCATTCGTTTTATCAATTCGAGCCTGCATAAGTTCGAGATTCAAGCGACGCTCATCATCTTCGTTGGCCATGTCAAGAAATTGATCGGAACTCCGACATTACTCTACTTTGGGCATTTAAAAAGCTCGCATGTTTATCCCATGCGAACTGAATCTCCCATTCCTGTTTTTCTGATTCTACATTGTCATCGCTATACGTCTCTGTCTTCTTAATTTCCTTAGTAATGTCTTCTTTATCCTCAACATACATAATCTGCTGCGCTCTAATGATGGCGGCATACTGGATTTGTATCTGATCATAAATCAAATCGGCAGGAGTACGCTCTTGCATCTGCTCCATGATCTCCATCGTTTCGGCGGGAAGGAACTTGGCGAAGAAACCATGAGTGACAGCATTGGAGTTCCCTTTCGGGGCACCGCCGTTGTTCCCTTTTGCATTGATGTTCCCTTTTGGAGCCCCCCGCTTTTTTGTGTGCACACTTTTATCAGAGGGTGCACCCTTATTTCTGGTCCATCCATGTCGTTGCTTCCAAGACTTCACCATGTTAAGTGACACGCCATATTTCTCGGCAATGTCTTTATACTTCATGCTTTTAACGTAATCTTTTTCTGCTTGAATTCGCTTATCGGCCATCTACATCACCTGCCACCTCCGTCATATTTGAGTTGTTTTGGGAATAAGAAAAAGCACCAAATAAGGCGCTTATATATAACTAATTCTTATATTATTTTGCTTCTTTCTTTACTTTTTCCCATTCGTCTTTAATATACTGCCTAGAGACTTCAACCAAGTTATTAGTTTTGTTAATTAAGTCTTGTTTACCCCTATACCCATATTTCTTCTTTATATCCTTATTAATTTCTTTTATTAATAGCTTGGTAATATTTTTAATCTCAGGCATATCTTTAGTTTGAATTATTCGCATAAGAGTTTCTTGACTAATATTTTTACTCTCCAACACTTTTTGTATTAAAAAATCATATTTTCCATTGTTAATTAACTCATTAAATCTTTCATTTTTAGATAAATCTAATATTGATTTAGCCTCATAAAGACCAATATATTTAGTTATTATTTCATCAATCAAATTATTTATTTTTTCATCCCTTTCATCTAAATAATTCAAATGAAATTTAATTTTTGATTGTAGGTAATGTAACTTTTCAAAATACTTTTGGAGATCCTCATTTTTTAACATTGCTTTCCGATCGTAATATTTGGTTAATGAAATAAACTCAGATAATAATTCTTTAAGCTGGTCTATCCATTTTATTCTCTCAGTGGTAACTGCGTTCACAAATCTTGCTTTCTTGTTATTTCTATTACTGATAACAATATTCATAATACCTAGAATTATGGTTACAGTAAAACCGATTAACGTTAATATTTCCTGCCATCCAAAAAGATTTTCAACAGATTTTTGTCCTGTTTCTATTACAATCAAAAAATCTCACCCCCTCCCATCGAACCTATTCGACAAAAGGAGATATTTTCCTGCAACTATTTACCTAAATAAAAACGGCTGCCACTTTATCAGGAACTTTCGCTTGGAAGTGACAACCGTTTATTAATATGCGGGCAAGGATTTGCACCTTACATGTTGTATGCACCATGATTATGGACCAACATACAACTACTCCGTCTGGTCCTAGTGCCGAGTTTATTTTGCGTCTACCTTTTCCGCCACCGCACTTGTACTTTTTCAACTTAGGTACTATTACTTTTTAATAAGACAAATATACATAGACTTACTAAAAGAAAATAGATCACAGGACTAACTAGATAAAAGTAATCAATGATATGTACACTCAATGTATCGTCTGCTGAAATTGTACTTTCACTTTTAAATTTCACACTATCGATAATGAGGAATACAGCATTCAAAACTGAGATGCTTAATAAAGTAATGGTCGTTTTTGGGAAACGGTTGTGAAAAAAACAAGCGAGTAACCCTAGGACTGCTATTAATAAAGGTGCATTCGTATAAAATACTCCGTAAGATCCAGCGAATCCTAATCCAAACCATCTTTCAAAGCTACAGATTAAACCGAATAAGCTCCCAATGAGGCCAATTGAGATAGCGAACTTTTTCATAACGATAGACTCCTTTCTAATTGAAATTTTCTACATGCCATCGCAAATTGTAACACCTTTTAATGTGTAGGTACATATTTTTAAAAAACTCTCTTCACTAATACAGACTTCGCATGACAACCGCATGACATAAATTATTATCCCACCTCGTTTATTCTTTTTGCCACCTTAGTTCTAGCTCGTTTAATATGCGTTTGTACAGAGCTTTTACTGATGCCTAGTTCATCGGCAATTGCCGCCCAACTCATTCCTTGAGCAACATTCAATAAATAACACTGTCGCTCTCTTCGAGAGAATGATGATAGAATGTCCTGAAGAATAATTTTTTCTTCTCTTGTCATTAGCGGCTTTCGCTCATTCACATCATCCAACTGATCCGCAATATCCGGAATCAAATCCATATTCTCAAGAGAACGTATTTGATAAACGGATCTCTTATCAACGCCCCGATATGTTCCTGGCTGTCTTCCTGTTTCTAGCCATTCAATAACAAAGTCCATATCCTCTGTCATGCTATTAATCATAGTCTTATACTCACTTTCGACAGGATTCTTTTTATCCAAATTTTTGCTGGCTTTTAATAATTGTCTTTTTCCATCTGAGTATTCTTGAATCAATTTGTCCGCCCAATTTGGCATAAAAATACCTCCTAACGCTGCCTAAATGAACCTCTGTGTCTCCTATATGTCGGTCTATTTACATCCATAAGGATTTTTGAGTTCAAATTCCGTTAAACGCTCTGTACGGCGTTTCTGTGGCTTTTTGCGTTGCTTTACTTCCTGATGCTGCTGTTTCCAATTCCGCAACTGCTCTTTTAACGTTTTATTCATAGCCACACCACGCTTACAATGAATGCTACAAGGCTTGCCAGGCTCCCATTAATCTATCCTGTAAAAGCTCATCGTTATTGGTACCCATAACACCCAAAAATGAAATAACGATGACACATAATAGGACTATTTGAAATGCCATCATAGTTTTTCCTCCTCCAGTTTAGTGAGCAAATAAAAAAGGACACCAAACAGCGCCTAATGCGTCATTCAGTGTCCTCCAGAGGGCTGGTAGAACTTATTTCATTTAATTATCCTACAATTTATTATTAATTACTTCTTGTGCTTTCTTATTGACAGCAATACAATCAACTCGTTTTATTATTTATTTTTGATTGTCTTATTTGTTTTAAACTAATTATATTTTCCGGTTGCTTATCAATGGTTTCATGTAAATAACCATCTTCAAGCCCTATCAGTTCTTCTACCTCTTCTCTATGGAGACTTAAACCATAGTCATGAGACAGCTTGAGGAGAAATTCATTTTTACCTATATAATCATTTTCAATAAGTAACTCCACAGCCTGAACCATTCCAATTGGTTCTTTCAATAACTTTATCTCATCAAGAGGCTCTTGTTTTCTCCAACCATTTTTACTAATCATCCGTTGCATATAATCATAAGTACCTCGAGATAATACATTTAGTTTGTATGCTCTCATTACCATTGCTCCAATTGATACACACCATTTTTTCTTAAGTTGCTTATAGTAGTTTAAGTTATTGGGGTGCATAGTAACATCTTTGATGAAACCTTCTTTTGGTAATAAAAAGGCAGCAGCAAAATCGTTTGCTTCTTGTTCTATTTGTTTGAACTCCTCTCGACTTAAATCATCTAAGTCCAAATTCGTATCATGTAAAATTTTATGACCTAACTCATGAGCAACATCGAATTGGCGTCTATAAAAAGACTTATTATTTCCTAATACAATAGTATAATACGATTTCCCTTTTACCTCTTGATTAGCACCGAAAGCGTCAATGTTCCTCTTATTAATATTCATGGATGCCAAAACGAAGCCTTTTTTTTCTAAAAGACGTACAATATTCTTTATAGGCTTGTCATCAAGTCCCCAATAAGCCCGCAATTTTTTTGCAATATACTCTACATCATTAAGTTCTTCTTCTGAAAAAGATGGAATATCTAGTTCAGGAAACTCAACATATTCCTCAAGCATTGAACGGATAATGGAGATATACTTAACCCTATCATATTGCATTTCTCTTTCTTTTTTTCCAGTTGAGAGAAGGGAGCGAAAATACGTACTTCCCACTTTAACATCAACCGGCTTTTCGTAAAAATACTCCTTCGGAAAGTTTAATACATTTGTCATTTTCATTAACGCCTCAAAAGTGGGAGTCGCTTTTCCATTTTCATACTTAGAAATCATTTGTTTACTGACTTCCAATTCTTCTGCTAAATCTGTAATAGTAAACCCTCTATATATCCTCCCTTCTCTTAAACGTTTACCATTAAACTTCCGCTCAAACATGTTAATTCCTCCCTTACACTATAGAGGACATTCTTAACTATTATCTTCCTCTTTATCTTCATGCTGTTTTTGCTTCTGTGATGGTATTCTTTCTTCAGTTAATTTCTTGCTGTCTTGAATTTCTTTACGCACCTTAGGTATCGTACCAATTTCATCATCATTGTCAACAGTTTCATCATCAAAAACGTTTAATACATCACTGTATTGCTTTTCAGTAATATATTGTGACCAATCATTTCGATCTAATAACTCGAAATAAGGACTATACAATCTCGCTTCAACAGAAATAATTTCTTTTCGCTCCTCTTTCGCCGTTATAAATATTACCTGATTTACAGAAGAATAGTCTTCTCCTAAAATTTTTTGAGCCTCAGCTATCCTTTTTTCCTCATATTCATTTGTAATTATAGGGAATAATTGTAGTTGTCTATCAGCTAGTTCGATAGGGTTAGGATTCATACCTACAAATGCATGAAAATAATGGATATTTTCCTTACCAAAATCTTTAATTACTTTTTCTATATTTTTCTCCTTAGTGAAAACGAGCAGCGTTCCAGTTTCGTCATCCAAAATAATTATAAACTTCCAATTTCCTCTTTTTTTCTTGATTACTATTAAATCATGTAATAGAGCTGCATTTTTAATTCTATTAAATATGAGATCCCACGAACCAAAATTTTTAAAATTTCCTGTCTCATTTAATCCATATAATTCACCGGCTTCATTAAGTACATCTATTGTTTTATCACTAAATGCTTGGACAATAGATTTAATCCCTGCCTCACTCAATCCGATATTCATTATCGGCCAACTCCTTCGATCAACTTTTAATATAACAATACAACATTTTTCCGAAAAAGGTCAACCTATAATCATCTATATTAAAATTCTTCACCCTCATCAAATTTAACCCTCTTCACTTTACCTTGATGAGTGATGATTTTAGTTTCTCCGTGTCTTGGTAGCTCAGTAAGTTTTGCCTTTCCCTCACTTACAACAATAACAAAATTTCTACTTAATTCCTTTAAATCAATTTCGAAACACATAGTAGATGGATTTATAGACACCTTATCACCTCTTTTCATATGTTAACTTTCAACATGACTGTAGCTTATTTATCGGAAGTGATAACATGCATCTGAACAAAATAAATAGTTCCGACTATTGGGAAGAGCGTGCCGCCAGGGTTCTCTCTCACTTTGACTATACATATCCTGATGAAATTGATATGTTCGATATTTGTTGGCGTTATGGTATCCAAGTAAAACCACTCGATCAGCCATACTTAGATAAGTCTATAGACTATGAATCTATTAGTCATTTAAAAGCATTCTCTATTCCCAAAGATAAGGGGCGTCGAGGAACTGTGTACCTTAAACCTGGCTTGAACCCTATTGAAAAGAAACTGATCCTTGCTGAGGAATTTTGTCATCTGTACAGCCATTGTCAATCGCAATTATCCGAGAACCCTTTTAAAATTGGGAAAACTGAAAATCAGGCCAAGCGAATGGCGGCATATCTTTTAATGCCAGAACATTTTTTAAAAACAGTTTTTAATGTTGCCCTTGAAGAGGCTGTACTCATTTCTGATATTGCTGATTATTTTGTTGTGACTGAAGAATTTGCACAATATCGAATGAACCTGACCTACAATAAAAAAATGGACGCTTTGCTATACGTAAATGGAAACTTAGGGACTTTTGAATGGATAGATTAATACCGATTTTCTTTGAGATAGCTTGAATCTTAGGACTTCCTAAGGATTGGTACATCTATAAAAACTTGAAATTTTTTATTAATATTAACGTTGCAACTATGTCACGAAAGAGGATAAAGAGGAAGGGAACTTGATATGTCTATGAAGGACGTTAGGAGGGGCTACACTCAGGCAGAATTTAATGAAACTGCATCCAATTGGTTGTTTGGTGAAATTCTATTGTTGTCTGTATTTTTAGGTCTTGCCTCCAGTTCTTGGTGGGTGTTTGGAGGACTACTTTTAGGCATGATATTTATGCTTTGGGTTAGAAAACTAGCAATCATATTATTGACATTGTTGTCGATCTTTTGGACAGTTATAGTTTTTGGACTAGGATTGGAATATGGTGGCTATGGTGCTGCTTTTGTATTGTCAATAATAGTCTTACTGGTAACTGGTGGCCTTCACGTTAGGGCCCTTGAATGGGTTGACGACGTACAATATACAGAGGAATAAATAGCAAGTATGACGCCTCTTAGATAAGTCAAAAAATATAGAACCTCTTTTTTAAGTACTTAAGAATAGGGAGAAAAATTATGAAAAAAGCTACTATTAGTGTATTCATTTTGTTTTGCGGTCTAACATTAGTTGCTTGTACATCATCAGAATACAAAAAACACATGCAGCAAGGTAGAGAATTTGCTGAGGATTATCAACTTGAAAAAGCTGCTTCTGCCTTCAATAAAGCATTAAAGGAAAAACCTAAGGATGAACACGCTCTTACTGAGTTAAAAGAGGTCGAAGAGCGGCTGGAAAAAATTAAACTAGAAGAAGAATTAATTAAAGCTAAAGAGGCAGAAGAAAAGAAAAAAGAAGCTGAGGAGAAAGCGAAAAGCGAAGAAAATAATGAATCAAGTGAAAACGACTCACAAGATTTAACTGACGAGGAGTTCAATTCTTGGGTTAACGATCTTATTGAAACTGGTGATGGGATTATCATAAGTGTCGAACCCTATATGAAAGATGATTGGGAAGTAACCAATGTATACGTTAGTTCCGATTTCTTCATTCCTAGTGTCGACCAACAATTGACTATGGTGGAATCTGTAGGTCCTGCAGTTCAAGAAATGGTTGAACGATCTGGTAAATCCCCGTATACAAGCGTGGTCTTTAGATATGAAAAAGATGATCGCATTGTAGCAGAACCGAAACTAACTGGTGGTTACAAAATTAAATAATAATGTATTAGCCCTTTCGGGCTTTTCTTTTACAAATAATTAGAACATACGTTCTAAACTAAAGGAGAGATCTCATTGGAGAAGAAAAAAAAGGACCACTTAATCAACATGTTTTCCGTTACGAAAATGGTCAAAATACCTGTTTATTCATCAGTTCGTTTCGAAGACGGAAAGCTGACTGGGGATATCGAAGGTTATGTTGATACACCCATCGAGTGGCTACAGGATGTTAAAGATCAAAATGATATACATTAAAAGGTTGTGACTAAATATGAGAGAGCCTAAAATCTATGAAATGGCTGGTGGTTATGGATTTCGCTTGGATATCGGAATCAACCCTGTAACTGGCAAAAGATTGCAGAAAAGGTTCGGTCCGTATAAAGGTAAAACATTTGCAAGAAAAGAAATGGCGAAAAAGATCAATGAAATTGAATCAGGAACGCTCATTAATCCCTCCGATGTAAGGTTGAGCGAATTCCTGAAACAATGGCTAGATCACAAGAGTAAACATGTATCCAAAGGAACAATGGCCCATTATAAGCCGTATGTAAACAAATATTTAATTCCGAACCTCGGCGGACTGAAGATAGATCAATTGAAGCCATACCACATTCAAGAACTTTATGATTCTTATGTAGAAGAAGAAACATTGTCGAATCAGTCAATTGTGCACATGCACCGCAAACAACGTCTATAAATTAGCAATTAATTGGGATTTGGTAAATAAAAACCCTTGTACTTCTATCAAACCCCCTAAGCCAGAAAAATTCGAAATGCAAGTATGGGATGAATTGGATGTGAAGACCTTTCTTGACTTCTCAAAAACAGATCGTTTCTATATAGTATATTTATTAGCCCTCACCACTGGAATGAGAAAAGGAGAATTGTTAGGATTAAAGTGGCAGGACGTTGATTTCACGAATAAGACCATTTCTGTAAAACGCGCTGTTACTCGGAAAAAAGGTGGCGGATTTGAGATCGGATCACTGAAGACTGGTCATAGTTACAGGAATATATCTTTGTTCGATTATGTTATTAAAGAGTTAGAGGAATATAAGCATGAGCAAAGAAAATTTAAAATGAAAAACAGGAAAACCTATAAAGATGAAGGTTTAATCACGGCAAGTTCAAGTGGTTCCTTCATCCTACCCAGGAACTTAGACAGGAGTTGGCTATCAGCGCTTGACGAATCTATGTTAAAAAAGATTCGTTTTCACGATATGAGACATACTCATGCCACTTTACTTTTAAAACAGGGAACACATCCAAAAGTCGTTCAAGAACGATTAGGGCATTATTCGGTGACAGTGACACTTGATCTATACTCTCATGTCTCCCCCACCATCCAAAAGACCGCTGCTGAAAATTTTGGTGATAAAATATTCGGCACTCAATCGGCACAAACGAAATAAAAAAATGTGGAAAAATATAAATATGTTAATTTGTATTTAAGTTGAAACCCTTGATTTTATAAGGATTCGAAAGTAAAATGAAATTCGTGAATATATAAAAACGAGTTCCTAAACCGTGCGTCACAGGTTCGATTCCTGTCGGGGCCGTACCTACAAAGTCAGTAACAGCAAGGGTTTCAGCGTATTCGCTCCCTTGCTGTTTTTGTTAAATAGAAAAGTGGTCACGGATTCGGCACCTTTAGTGTTATAAAGTGTAAACTAATAAAAGAAAATAAGGACGTTAATAATCATAAGGAGGATTTTGATGGTTGCTTCATCACAAAAAGATCTGCAAGGGATCATAGAAGCAGGTAAAGTTATTTCTGAAATACGCGATGAAATGATCGCCAATACAAAGCCGGGAGTCACAACAAAAGAACTGGATGAAATTGCAGAACAAATGTTTAAGAAATATGGAGCAGAGTCGGCGCCATTAAAAACATTTAATTTTCCAGGGTATACTTGTATCTCTGTAAATGAGGAAGTAGCTCACGGAATCCCTGGCAAGCGAGAAATTAGGGATGGCGACATTGTCAATATAGATGTATCTGGCTCCTATAAGGGCTACTATGTAGACACTGGGCGTTCCTTTCTTGTTGGTGAGGGAAGTTCGGAAATTTCGGAGCTCCTCGATGTGACAGAACATGTATTTAATGAAGGATTAAAACGATTTAAGGCTGGGGCAAAAATGAATATGGTTGGTCGTTCGGTGCATCGTGCAGCAAAGCAGTCTGGATATACAGTCATAAAAAACTTAACAGGCCATGGTGTAGGCTCATCACTTCGTGACGCTCCAGATCATATATTTAGCTATTACTTACCATGGGATAATGATTTGTTTAAAAACGGAATGGTTATTGCTTTCGAACCTTTTGTATCTACAGTCGATGAGGAAGTTTATGAAAAGGAAGATGGATGGACATTAGTAACTAAAAAAGGTGGTTATGTTGCTCAAATAGAGCATACCATCATTATTACAAAAGATGAGCCTATCGTCGTAACGTGATACTTTCTTTAGATCTTTATCACAGAAGATTATTTGCAGCCCTTTTGTGACCCACCTTTCGAATATCGAGCTCCACTCGATACATTTCCTCTAAAAAATCTGAGGCTTTAACTTGGTTCAGCTGGGGGTTTGAACCCCCACTGAATGAAATGCCAACATGCTTTCATCTCACCACTTACAGAAGTCGGAGATTTCTGCTGAATTGCGGATACACCAGACCATACCTGTAAATAACGACCGTTTAACGATGCCAACAGAAAATTTCATACAAAATCATTCATACGTTTGGACATGATTTACGGCTTATCTATAAGAGAAATCCCTTCGATCCATCTAAGAGATTTCTCCTTCTATCATTTACTTACCATTCAAAATCTTCATGTCTGCGTCTACACCTTCTACATCTGCACTCGAATTCACGCTCACGTTCTCTTTCGCGTCTTTCTTCACAGCATCTACAAATAAATTTCCTTCTTCGTCTTTCCCTTTCTCCACCGACAAATTTATCTTCAAAAATAAACATATATCTAGCACCTCCCTTACTCTCTATTAAAGCCGGCTTCAATATTAACATATTGAAAAATATCAAATTTGATTGGACAGACAGTCTGATATAATCAAACATTTTCGTGAACTACATCACCACTGAAATGGCAAGCTTCCAGTTCACGCAACGCACTGTTTCCATTGAATGCGTACACTGTCGGCGTGTCAACCACCACTACTGATTGAGGCCATTTTGAGCAGTTTGAGGTTAAAGTGGGGAACAAATGGTAGCGAAATATTCCTATCATAAGAAGTTTTCATTCAATATGGGAACGATTAGCAAAAAAGCCGTCCAGAATACAAAATCAGCCGGAGAAAAACGAAATAACCGTTTTCTCCGACTGATTCATTTTAGTCAGCGCTCCTATGCCCTGCTTTAAACAGAGGGCTTTATCTTTTATTACATTTCTTCCATTCTATCGAACCATTAGCCTTTATTGACTCAGGTCCATCTCATGGCGCATTCTGTCGAATTTTTAATTGACTAATATGTACGTTTCTAATCTTTATGAACTCAAAAAGCCTTTCATATCTGTCAATCAACTCCACTAAAGCCTTGTAATTAACAGTTACCGTTTCATTTCCATAGGAATCTACATCTTCATCTTCAATCGCAAAATCTTTATTTTCCTCAATATCCCCGTTATAGTTTGATAGTCTCTCATGTTCTTCCAAAAGCTTATTCAAGGCTTTATAATTAACCTTGACAGCCCCCCTATTGTTTACTTCACTCATACTTTTTTTTATAATCTGAAGAAAATTCATCTCATTTATTGGCAAATTGACTCCCCTAACTATATTTTATACCAAAAAGGACTATTTACCCACCGATATTAATCCCTATTATTGAACAAAAATTGACAGACAGACGAAAATTATTCGAATTTTCCCACTAGTTAATTTTCATAATGTAGTCTCAATTAGCCTCAGTATAGCTTGACTCAGCAACGAAATCACTGCGTATAGGAATGAAACCTTCAAACTTATCCATTCGACTTTTTTTGCTATTTGAAAACTGATTGATTTTCCAATTTCTTTCTTAGTGTTATCATCGCGCCGTCCCCTTCATCAAGACGGCCCGATGATCAAATTCACTATCCTCTGCTAAAACCAAAAAGATATTTCTCTATCCATATCCCTTTCACAATCAGAAGAGCCTTTTTCAACTGTTTCATTTACTTCTCTTTCATAAACTGGATAGAAATGTTCATTCCTGATGACAGTTCTGTTTACATTAATGATCTCGGTTGGATGAATATGTTTTTTAACTTGCTCTGTGGTTCTTGTTCTTACAACAGTTCGCGTTGGATGTGTGATTGTCTCTTCTCGTCCTTTGCCGCAGTTATATGCCTCCATAACAAAGAACCTCCTTTCATAACGGTTACTATAATATATGAGGATAGGAGAAAACTTGAGCTAGACAACAAGCCTGGGAATGAATATTTTGTCAAAAATAGACATATTTCCAGGGTAACAATGACAAACTGATATAAGTAACAGTAGATGCTCCATTGATATAAACACAACTGTCTTCCTTTAACCACATTATGCAGAATTTGGAACAAGCCCCTTGAAATATTTAGTTCTTTTTTTAAATTTTCCACATTACCAAGTTTTATCCTTCGAAGTTCATTTTTGTCTAATCCGGCAAGACTTTCACAACCTCTTTTAACATAAAACTTCAAAGATCGGAGACAATATCAAATTGACATCATAAATATTTAACATTAGTCACACACTACATATGATCTTCGGAGAAGGAGCCTCTCTCATGAAAAAATATTTTTTGGTTATATTTCCACTTTTATTCAATTCCTTTTTTGGCTATCAAAATGCTCAGGCAGCCACGAAAAGTCGTTATGAATATGAAAAAACCGGACAGGTCATTTGGGAAGCAAAGACCACCGAAAAAATTGTGGCTATTACTTTTGACGATGGCCCTCATCCGGTATACACACCAGATATATTAGACACTTTAAGTAAATACAACGCAAAAGCAACCTTTTTTGTCATGGGAGCTCACGCCCAAAAATATCCGCATCTTGTCCATAGAGAATTCTTGGAAGGACATGAAATTGCAAACCACACATTCAATCATTTTTATGGCGGAGAAAAGAATTTGAAAGAAGAATTAGATCAAACAGCCAATACTATTTTTCAAATCACAGGACAAAAGCCTACCCTCTTTCGGCCTGTTGGGGGAAATTATAATGATTTTGTCATCGAAACAGCTAGAGACAAAGAATACCTCGTAGTTTTATGGTCTTGGCACCAAGATACTTATGACTGGAAACGACCAGGTGTCAATCGAATTGTGAATAAAGTCATTTCAAATGTTAAACCGGGAGACATTATCTTGCTTCATGATGCCGGCGGTGACCGTAGTCAGACAGTCGAAGCCCTTGACAAAATTTTAGACTATCTGCAAAAAAACGGGTATGAAACAGTTACTGTATCTGAGTTGTTGTATCGTTCTATCTCAATACTGCCTAAGGACATACTTTCTATTCCTTAAAGAACAAAAGCGCAGGCGCTGGAGCTGGACGCAGCATAATCTGACAAATAAGTTATACACAAGCATAGAATTTTATAATTTCCTGGTGTATGAAATAATGATTTCAGACACAAAAAAGTCCCATGACTATGTTACGATTTG
>NZ_JACSPV010000005.1:60716-174963 GCF_014836955.1 Bacillus norwichensis | reverse complement strand
GAGGAACGCCTTTGGTTTTAGGAATTTCCTTCGGGCAAGGGCGAGAATACTGCTTTTACATAAGTATAAAAAAATTGAAAGTCATGTTGGGTAGAATGAGCTTCCACCTCACTCTACCCCAACATTTGACATAGAACCTTTTTATTATTAACATATTACATTAAACTTGCTTTGAATACATAACTCACTTTATCATAACCCATTTTTTCTTGGTAAAAACGGTGTGCCTCTGCGCGTTGAAGTCCCGAGGATAGTGCAATATTATCGTAGTGGCTTTCCTTCGCCCATTGCTGAACAAAAGAAAGGAGTTGTTCGCCGTATCCTTTTGAACGGTGATGGGTATCCGTAACTAAATCGCAAACCCAAATAAACCTCCCATAATAGAGAGTGGTCATTGGCTGGAAACCAATAACCGCAACCATATTTTCTTTATCAAAGAGGGCAAACATTTTGTAGCCTTCTTTATCGCGTGCCTCAATGACCAATTTAAGATAAGAGCTTTCATCCAAATGGGTCCGCAGTTGTTTCATCACGGGAAAGGCTGACGTAATTTCCTTTCGCGATTGAAGTTCTTTGATTGACGTACTCATATAAATGCTCCTTTTTCACTTTTGTCATACTGCTGGATAAATCTATCCACAAAATAACTGTATAAGAGATGATCCACATTAATAATGAGTAAGAACCAAGATAAAACGTATTTTATCCACAGATTTAGCATGGAGTTACCCACAATTTCTGTATAACTTTCCTGTGATTCCAAAATTAAAGGAAAAAGCGTTTTCTAACTGTGGATTACTAACATATAAACAAAGTAAAATAACAGACTAATCCACAAGAATATCCACAATTGGGAATAAAAAGGACAGAGCTGAGCTCTGTCTCCATCCATTAATCAATCAAAAATCCAACTTTTCCAAACTGCTCGGCCTCTTCCAAACGGTTGAAGGCTATTTCATATTTGCTTAACGGAAAAATGGCTTCGATTTCCGGTTTGATTTTATGTTTTTCCACAAACTCAATCATTTCCTTGAATTCTTCAGCGCTTCCCATGGTGGTGCCAAGCATGTTGTACTGTCCGTAGAAGAAGGTGCGAAGATCCAAGTTAATTTCATCCCCGGCTGAAGCGCCAAAAGTGACAATGGTTCCGCCAGGACGAAGCTGGCCAAGAGATTTACTGAAAGTAGCAGCTCCAACTGATTCAATCACTAAGTCTACTTTTTCGCCGCTTAGCTGTTCATTCCAGTCACCATCACTGTCGATTGCTTTATCGGCCCCAAGTTCAAGGGCACGCTGCCGCTTTTCTTCCGAACGTGAAGTAACATAAACAGTGGTTCCAACAGTTTTGGCGAATTTTAAAATAAAGGTGATGACGCCGCTTCCAACTCCAGGAAGAAGGATCGTCATATCGGGTGTAATTTTTCCTCTTGTAAACAATGCACGATAACCTGTAAGGGCAGCAAGTCCAAACACTCCAGCTTCTTCCCAAATCAGATGTTCTGGTCTTGGAATAGCATTTTCTGCTGGAATGACAATGTATTCAGCAAATGTACCATGGCCTGGAAGTCCGACAATATCAAATTCTTCAGGCGGGGCATCACTTTTTTCTCTCCAGCCCAATCCGGGATTAATGATCACTTCATCTCCGATATTGGCTGAGGTGACCCCTTTTCCGACAGCATCGATGATTCCTGCTCCGTCAGAGCCAATAACAAGTGGTGGATCCGTTAGTTTATGACGGTGAAGAACGAATAAATCTCTATGGTTCATCCCGGCTGTTTTTAACTTTACTCTTACTTCACCCTCGCCGGGCTGGCCAACTTCCATTTCTTTTAACGAGAGACCTGCCATTCCTGTCTTACCTTCATGAACAATCGCTTTCAACAAAATCCCCCCAGTTTGTATATATTCCAATCATTCTCATAGTCTATCATATGGAGCAAGATTCTGCGTCGGATAAATCAGATTTTTATATTTTTAGATTATTTTTGCAAATAAGAGGAGATTTTAGACGGAAGGGATAATCGGAGAACTCTTGAACTGGTATAATATACTTGAACATTTAAAAATGAATTTCCCGGATTTGTACTTTCAAGGACAAATGAAACTTTCATAAAGCCATTTCGTATTAAAAATAAACGGAGGTAATCGTGATGGAAAGAGATGAAGCTAGTTTGCAGTTGCTGAATGAGCTGAAAGAACTGAAAGCCAGAGAGGAAACAAATACTCAATTATTAAATGAGATAAAAGAAATGAGAACCAAGATGGAAAAGCTGGAACAGGACATCGAAGACATCAAGTTTTTTACGCCAAAACCGATTGTAACCCCTGCGATGATTGGACAAATCGGTGGCCTAATTTTAGGTGCGCTTGTCATAATCGGAATTTTTTGGCTGTAGAGGTGGAGGTACAGCGTGCAGTTAACTGTACGTTGTTTTATTTTTGTAGAGTAAGCAACTAAAAATCAGATGAAATATTTAGTCGAATTAAGTTTTCCTATGTTTAACTACGACGCCCAGGATGTGGCGGCCAGAGGCCATCGGCGTAAGGATCGAGTCACGCGGAAGTTTATTTAGGGAGAATGTGCTCCTGTGGCACAGCATATTCAAGGAAGGATATGTTCTCTTCGTTGCAAAGCTGTGGAGCATACTCAAAGAAGCTTTTCACGATGTAATTGAAATGAGCAGCTTTGCTGTGCTAACTGAGCAACTGCCTCATCAAAATTCGCCTTGCGCTTTTATGCAACTAGGAGGAAGAAATAATGTTCAGTGAAGCAATCATAAATAATATTAGAAGTTATGCAAAGGAAATGGATCAAACTAGGAATGTTCCAAAGGAACTAGTGGAATGGATGTTCAGAGAGAAGCTTTTTAAACTGTTTGTTCCCGAAGAATTAGGAGGAAGATTCCTTGATCTTCCTGCAGCACTTCGTATATTTGAGAAAATGTCCGAAATAGAGGGGAATTTGGGTTGGCTGACTGCAATTGGATCTGGAGGCGGAATGTTCGTCCCCTATATACAAAAAGAGCAGGCTGATAGATTGTTCGATGATGAGAATGCGGTTATTGCGGGGAGCGGGTATCCACAAGGAATGGCCAAAAAAGTTCAAGGTGGTTTTCTGGTTACTGGTGAATGGAAATATTGTAGCGGAGCAGAGTTTGCCTCTTTTTTTACAGCAAACAGCATAAAAGACGATGGCGAAGTGTCCAGTTTTATTTTCATGACGGAACAAGTGGAAATTCTCCATGATTGGCAGGCTTTTGGATTAAAAAGCACGGGTAGTCATACCATACGGGTGAAGGATGCTTTTGTACCAGAAGAAAGAACTTTCGATCTGACACGGAGACAAAATGAATATGATGGCTTCATACATACATTTCCATTTATTCCATTTTCCCAGGCTACCTTTACGTCGGTTTGTCTCGGAATTGCTACTCATTTTCAACAGGAAGCGGAAGCAATAGCCTCTCGCCGTTTTGCAGAAGGATCCAGTCATTTTGAAAAGGTCCTGATGGTTGTACAGGAAAAAGGGAAAGAGCTTGAAAAAGATAGGGATGATTTTTATAAGGAAGTAGATTTACTCTGGGCTGATCATTTAATCGGGAAGCCACTTACATTGGTTCAAGAGGATCATTTTAGTGAAACCTGTAAACAGGCAGTTCATCATGCCATTGGTCGGGCTGGAAGCATCATTCGCTGTCTTGGAATGGAAGCTATTATGGAAGATTCCGCTATCAATAAAATTTGGCGTGATTTAAATACGGCAGGGCAGCATGCGTTTATAACGCCTTATGCTGACAAACTTGCTTAAGGCTGAGCGAGGGATTCTAAGATTGGAATCCCTCGCTGTTTTTCAAACAAAGCTGCCTGCCCTGCAGGCCGCTGATGGCTTCATGTTAAAGCCCGCTCCACTTGATACAGGCTCAAGTCCATACCAGGTTTTTCCCCCAACGCCAACCGTGCAAGCTCTGCCCCTAGGTAAGGTCCTGCGGTTAATCCGGTTGCCCCCAACCCATTCCCAATGAGGATGTTTTCAAATCCAGGCAGTTCTCCGAGCACGGGAATCGATTCGGGTGTATAAGGCCTGAAGCCAACCCGCGTTTCCAACAGGCTGCTGTCTGCAAGACCAGGTGCAACTTCCAAGGCTTTTTCTAAAACTTCATGAATCCCGCCAGCTGTTGCGCGTAGATCGAAGTTAGTAAAGTTTTCATAGGTGGCACCGGCGACAATCCGGCCATCTTCAAATGGAACGATATATTGACTTCCTGGCGGTATAATCACTGGCCAATTTCCTGTTTGTGTATCAGGTAGCCTCATATGTACAATCTGTGCTTTTAAATCCTTCGAACGAAAGCTAATGCCAACGGACTGAAGCAAATCACTAATCCAGGCACCGACTGTTATTACTATTTTCTCTGCCTCAAAAAAATCGCTGCCAGCTTTAACACCTGTCACCTTTTTTCCTTCTGTCACAAGCTGTGCGTCACCGTATATGATCTGTGCCCCTAATCGCTCCGCTGAACGCAACAGCGCATCCCGCAACTCCCGGCCATTCACACGTGCCGCGCCGCTTACATACACAGAGCTGTAGCTTTGCTCTAAAGGGGGAAATAGGGTACGAGTTTCTTCGCTATCTAGAAGCCGGATCTCGCCTATTTCTGGGGCGTCCGCGAGTCTTTTTAAAGCTCTATCTTTCATTTCCATCAGCTTTTTCTGGTCCGTATGGAGGCTGATCGCTCCAACTCTCGCATATCCAGTTTCCGTTTCTCCGGCCTTTTCGAGTTCTGCAATTAAGCCGGGATAGAATGCGGCTCCTGTTTTTGCCAGCCTGTACCAATCTTTATTCCTTCTTTGCGAAAGCCAAGGACAAACAATACCCGCAGCGGCATCTGTTGCCTGTCCCTTATCTTTGCGGTCAATGATCGTAACATTCACTCCCGCTTTGGCCAAATGATAAGCAGTAGAGGCACCGAAAATCCCAGCGCCAACGACAATGAATCTTTCCATTAGATTACATCCCTTTTCCATGGTTGTCCTTATTCGAACTTTTAACTTCATTCAGCTTAAGTCTCCATTGGTATTCCATTCAGTGGGGGTGCAAACCCCGGCTGAGGCCATAGATTTTCAGAGGAAATTTATCGAGCGGAGCTCAATAGAATCTGGGCGACAATACGCAAATATGCTAGCTGATGTCAAAAGCCCGTCAAACGATGGCTCCTCAAATTATTAGAACACCATTTATAAGTTATCATAGCTCATTGAATAACGCCAAAACAGCCTATTAATTAAATGACGGTGGTATTACCAACTCGTATATAATCGTGAACAAATTGGTAATACCACCGCTGGTTTACTGGCTTTTATGAACAAATGATAATAAGAACTGGTTTTTTCTTGGATGTTATAAAATGCCATTAGCTTTCTTGATCTTTTTCGTTTCCTCTGATTCCGTTCTTCCCCTTTCCTGGAAATGGTTGAAATGTAAAGGGAATTCCAATCATTTTCGCTGTCATCTCATCATAGGAAACGAGATCTTTTCTGGATAATTCGCTCAAAGAGCTCTTTCCCATCGCTCTCAATGCCATTTTTATTTCTTCAGTACTAGAGGTGAGGAATTTTTCGGCGCCTCTTGTTCCTTCCTTAATGTCAAACTGGTCTTTAAACTTCCCTTGGTGCCAGACGACTTGTGTGGGCGGCTCGAAGGGAAGGGCTTTTGTAACCTGAGTATGCGCTAATGCAAAGAGAATAGCTGATCCCAGATAGACAGCATCAGCTCCAAGCGCCAGCACTTTTAAGAAATGACCGGGAACAAGAAGTCCACCTGAAACAATCAAGCTGACTTTCCCTTTCATTTTTCTTCTCCGCAAATGATTAGAAGCCCGAACAATGGCATGCAATGTCGGGATTCCGAAATCATCAGCTAAAATAGGTGCACCTGCGTGAGTGGATGCTTGACCACCATCAATGGCGATATAATCGACCCCCATTTCAAGCAAATGGTCGATATCTTCTTCGATCTTTCCTCCGGCTCCCATTTTGGCTCCAATTGGGACGCCTCCTGACAGGTCACGAAGTTCCTTAACTAATTCTTTTAAGTCCTTCAATGTCTGGTTTTCAAAGAAATGTTCATAAATAACGGCATCCTCACCTTCTTTTAAGCCCATGATCTCCCTGGCTTTTCCTGTCAGGTTTTTTGGCGAGAGTTTCGCTCCCATCCCCATCTTGGCTCCCTGACCGAGCTTGATTTCAATCATGTCTGCCCGTTTAATAAATTTTTCGTCCTTGGCCCACTCGGTTTTAGAAAACTGTAGAATATAGTTTCCAGCAGCATCCAACTCCTCATCTAAGATCCCGCCTTCTCCGGAATTAATGGCAGTGCCGGTATTATTTGCTGCACCTGCCAAAGCGATTCGGGCCTGTCGACTAAGACCTACACCATAGGCCATTCCACTAATCATAAATGGGATTTCAATTTTCATTGGCTTCTTTGCTTTGGGCCCGATTGTGACACTGACATCAACATCATCTTCGCTTGAGACCGGAAAAGGTGATGTTTGAACAGGTATAAATGTGATGCTATCCAAATGTGGCCATGTTTTTGATGAACCAAGCGGCCGATGAAGCAGATCTCCGCTTTCAGAGCGTAAATTATTTTCCAGCACATTTTGAATTCCCATATGCTTTAAGCCGGGAATGATTTCAATGATATTTTCCTGATAACTATCAGTAAAAATGATTTTGGTTGTGAGCTTGACAATCCTTTTCATGATCCAACGCCAACCAAATAATGCAAACAAAAAAACGATAAATAAGAAGACTGTGATTCCAAATGTAATATAGGACAAAACTTCCGCCATGGTTGTCCTCCAATCTCTTTTGTCTTGTCTTTATTGTTGCTCAGATAAAAAAAACTATGTCCCGACGTTGAAAAATTATGATAAGGGATAGAAGACAAGTAATAAGCACAAATTATAATTGAAAGGAGACGAGACCATGGACATATATAAAGAAGTTGAGCATCGATTGCTACCATTGCCTCCAAATAATTGGATCATGCGACAGACATGGCGCAATACATTATTTCTACATTGGCCTGTTCAGCCTGAGCAACTCCGCTCTTATATACCGTCTGTATTGGAAATTGATACATATGACGGATCTGCCTGGCTTGGAATTGTGGCATTTGAAATGGAAGGAATTTACTTCCGAGGCCTTTCTTTTTTTTCTGTGGTTGCTCCTTTTTCTGAAGTGAACGTTCGAACATATGTTAAACATAAGGGAAAGCCTGGTGTTTTTTTCATTTCTCTTGATGTAAATGACTGGGCTTCTTTGTTGATTGCAAAAAGATGGTACCGCCTTCCGTATCATTCGGCAGACATTTCCATACGACAGGAAGGCGAGGCTACTTTCTATGACTCTGTACGTAAAAACTTGCCTGTTCGCTTTGATGGAAGCTGTACACCAAAAGAAAATAAGTTTTTCCCGAGCGATGGCACACTCGATCATTTCCTTACAGAGAAATACTGTTTTTACACAACCCAAAATAAAAAAGATATTTTCCATGGAGACATTCATCATCTGCCTTGGCCTTTACAAAAGGCGGATGTTCAAATCCAAAGAAATACCCTTTTCTCACCTTTAAATCTAGATTTTTCAGAAGAACCGATTGTCCATTTTTCCAAAGGGGTCGATTCGCTTATGTGGAATGTGAAGAAATTGGAGTATTGAACATTTCCAGTTGATTAAAAGGTCAAAAAAAATTAACCAAATTAAAAAACCAACAATTATTTCTAGTCATTAGTGGGAAAAGCAGGCTAAACTTTCGTTTGCTTTTTCCGAAAGGCTCAAGCTGCCCTTGATTTTTTCTAACTTGAAGAATCTGGTGTTTTTTGAATAATTGGCTTCATGTGTAGAAAGATAAAAAAAAACTATAAACGGAGGGAACTGGCTTGATTCGGAATGTGCAGAGGCTACTGAAGAGAAACAGAAAAAAGCAAACAAATGATAAACCAATGCCTAAGCCGCAGGAGCCCCTTCGGAAAAGCTTCAATGAGAATGTTGAGGCTTTTCAATCTATTTATTACGAATGTTCAGATGTCATTTTCCGCGAGTTTCAGATTTTCGGCAGTGTGAGGGGAATGATTATTTATATTGAAGGTTTATCAGATTTGGAAATTCTAGATGAATGTGTTATTTACCCGCTTATCCAGAAAGATGTCGAAAAATTCCACCTGCCAAAGCTTGAGATCATTAAAAATACAATTGCGGTCTCGGGCATTAAACAGGTATCCCTTGTTTCCGACTGTATTGAGTCGATTTCGAATGGTTGTCCTATCTTATTGATTGAAACTGAAAATATCGCCCTATCTTTAGCATTGTCTAAGTATGAAGTCCGGAGTATTGAAGAACCGCAGTCAGAAAAGGTGATTAGAGGTCCGCGCGAAGGGTTCATTGAATCGCTTCAGGTAAATACAGCAATGGTGCGGCGCATAATAAAAAGTGCGGCACTAAAAATGAAACCAATTAATAAAGGTGAATATACGAAGACGGAGATTGTTCTTGCCTATATTGAAGGAGTAGCTAGTCCAAATTTAATAGAAGAATTGGAGGAAAGGCTGCAGCGAATAGAGGTCGGTAGTGTTCTGGAGAGTGGTTATATCGAAGAGTTGATTGAGGACAATCCATATTCGCCATTTCCGCAAGTTTTATCAACGGAGCGACCGGATGTGGTAGCTGCTCAATTGTTAGAAGGGCGTGCAGCGATTTTATTGGATGGTACACCATTTGCTTTAATTGCTCCCGTTTCATTTTTTTCCATGCTCCAAGCGCCTGATGATTATTATGAACGCTATATTTTCGGCACGGTTATCCGTTGGCTGCGGTATGTATTTATCGTTATTTCCTTGGTACTCCCGTCTCTTTTTGTAGCGATTACCACTTTCCATCAGGAAATGATTCCGGATCCGCTGCTTCTAAGTATTGCTGCCGCAAGAGAGAGTGTTCCGTATCCGGCCTTGGTAGAAGTGATTTTGATGGAATTGATGCTGGAAGCGCTGAGGGAAGCTGGGGTTCGGCTTCCCAATCAAATCGGTGCTGCTGTCAGCATTGTCGGTGCCCTTGTTATTGGACAGGCGGCTGTGCAGGCAGGACTTGTATCAGCTCCAATGGTTATAGTGGTATCCACGACGGGAATTGCTTCATTTTTGGTACCACGTTATATTATCGGTTATTCCATTCGTTTTCTTCGTTTTCCTCTTGTTATTCTTGCCGGGTTTTTGGGACTGCTTGGGATCATGTTGGGCGTCTTGGCGATTATTATTCATTTATGTACGTTAAGGTCCTTCGGAGAGCCCTATATGCAGCCGTTGGCACCCCTCAAAAAGCATGAATTGAAGGATGTACTTTGGAGATCGCCTTTTTGGATGATGGACACACGTCCTCATTTTGATGGAAGTACTAATGTATACAGACAGGCGCCCGGTCAAAAGCCTGGACTGGCTCGAAATGACGAGACGCAGAACGGAGGAAAGTGAGGGCTAAATAGTGCAGGAGGTATACAATTCTTTTATCAAAAAATCCATTATATTTATTATCCTTGTCGGAAGTATGCTAATCCTCACTGGTTGTTGGGACCGGATCGAAATAAATGATCTTGCTATTGTGACGGCTACGGGGATTGATAAAAGTGAAGATGGTCAAATAGAGCTTTCTCTTGAAATTTTTATTCCGAAGTCAATGGGGGGAGGCAGCGAGGGCGGTGGAAGCGTTACAAGCGGAGGTAAGCAAACGATGATTACTTACCATAAAGGAAGGAATGTAGCGGAAGCCCTCTCGAAGCTTCAGGCTGAATTATCCCGTAAAGTCTTTTGGGGATCCTGTAAAATATTTATTTTTGGTGAGGATGTAGCCAAGGACGGAATACAAGATCATGTTGATTTTCTCCTACGGCATCCAGAGCCGCGGGAGAGAGCTTACATGTTTGTTGGCCAGGGAAATGCTAAAAGAATCCTGGATACGAAGGCTACCCTTGAACGTTATTCAGCGGACGCCCTTCGGAAGCTCTCCAAAGGAGAGCATGGTATGAATGTAACACTTCAGGATCTTGATGAAATGTTAACTTCGAAAGACCAAAATGTTGTTTTGCCTTACTTGGATGTTATAAAGCACAGTAGTGATGGAGATAAGAATCAAGATGTTATTTTTGATGGTACTGTTTTTTTCGAAAAAGATCGAATGGTAGGAGTAATTTCTGAATCAACAACGCGGGGGCTGCTGTGGCTGAAGGAAAAGTTGAAGGACTATACCATTACCTTTGAGCCAGGGGAAGGCAATGGAAAAATGTCTATTTTCCTAGTCAACAACCAAGTGAAGCTCATACCCAAAATTCAAAATGGGACGTGGAAGATGATTGTAGACATTAATACGGAAGGAAGCCTTATTCAGAATGGAACAGATTTAGATTTGGATAATCCGGAATCAGAGCGGAAAGTTAAGAAGGCTTATGGAGATAAAGTAGAAGAGCGGATTCGCCAAGTGATAGCTGACGCGAAAGAATATAAATTAGATGTACTGGATTACGGCAAAGAATTTCATCGGAAATATCCGCAGGAATGGAAGCAGGTGGAAAACAGGTGGGAAGAAGTGTTTCCGGAAGTTCAGACCGAAATCCACATCAAGACCAATATTCGCAGACAGGGATATATTAATGGTCCGATTAAATCACGGGGAGAAGAATGACAATGGAGTGGAAACAATTCTTCAGTACAGCAGCAGTTGCTGCAGTCATTGTTATTTTACAATGGCCAAGGATGAAGGACAGTTCCAAAAGGGATAAAGGAACATTTATCGTTTTAATTTTGCTAGGTCTTGCACTATCCTTATTCAATTTGGAGTATTTAAAAGGTCCTGCTGATTTGGAGCAAGCTATATTTCGTCCGATCAGCCGGTTGGTAGGGAGGTAGTCTCACCCAGCATGGAAAGGAAGTGGGAATCTTGGAAAGAGGGAAAATATCAGCTTTGCAAATGGCTATGTTATTGTATCCTGCTGTTCTTGCTACTGCCATTCTTTCCATGCCAAGCCTAACAGCTCAATCTGCGGGTCGGGATATGTGGATGTCTCCCATCTTTGCTTCTATAACGGGTTTTTTAGCCGTTTATTTGGCAGGAAGCCTTCATAATATGTACCCAGGGAAAAGTGTTATCCAAATCACTGAAGCTGTCGTTGGAAAAATGCCGGGAAAGGTGATTGGTTTCTTCTTCTTTTTTTTCTACTTAGATCTTTCCGGATTGAGTATCAGATCATATAGTGATTTTATTGTGACTTCTTTTCTGTTCACGACTCCTCAAACAGTTGTCATTTCATCAATGGTATTACTCTGTGCTTTATGTGTATATAGTGGGTTGGAAGTGATGGCGAGGGTAGGACAGTTGCTTTTTCCCCTATTCGTTCTGCCGATTCTAATTGCCATAATATTTTTAGTGCCAGACCTTCAACCAAAAAATATGCTGCCCGTTTTGGAGAACGGATGGCTTCCTCCCCTCAAGGGTGCCATTCCGCCCAGCGGGTGGTTTTCGGAGTTTTTTATCATTGCGTTCCTTCTCCCTTATTTATCAGATGTGAAAAAAGGAATGAAATATGGATTGACGGTAGTTTTGGGAGTCATGATCTCACTGGTAATTGTCAACTTTATGGTTCTCTTTGTCTTGGGTGAATCAACAGCAAATAAACTTTATCCGTTGATGAACGTTGGTCGATATTCGCGCGCAGGTTTTTTTGAAAACATGGAGGCAGTCATTATGGCAGTATGGATCGTAGGTGCCTTTGTAAAAACCTCCCTCTTTTATTACATTTGCTCTTTGGTGATTGCCCAATGGCTGAATCTTTCCGATCATAGACCAGTTGTCTGGCCGCTCGGAATATTGATTGTACAATTTTCCTTTTGGGCAACGCCTAGTACGATGGCCATCAGCCGATTCGACTTTTTGACCTTCCCCTATTATTCAGCTACTATTCAACTGCTTCTGCCACTGCTGCTTCTGCTTATAGCCTTTGTTCGGAAAAGAAAGAAAAAGAAAAGCGCTGTCTGAAATGAGCGCTTTTCCAATTTGGACGGATTTTAAGGCGCGTAGAGAAGGGATTTCCGCTCTAACACCGAATGTTTATTCAACAGTTCCAGTACTTCTAATTTTTGCATCGACGGATACATCAAAAGTCAGATTTGGATAAATCCCCTGCCATTCCTCATATCTTTTTCCGTTTTGGATCCTCGTTGCTTTATAGCGAAGGCCAAAGCCTAGCGGATCCAAGTCCTCTTTCTGGAGGAATCTCAATACCTTTAAGACTTCCTGTTTTGTTTTTTTTGCTGTCATTTTGCTATAGGTATCTAATTCACTCGGGTTCATATCAAAGGTTGATTCTTCAATAATACCCGCAATGACAATCTTCATTTTCAGAACAGGCTTCTTTTGAGGTGCAGTAATAATCTTATACTTGACTCTTGCTGAATCCACTGACATGGTAAAATTCTCACCCTTTTTTTTCACTTCTATGTCTAATTTATTAATACGACTCGCCATCAAACTGAAAAATTTTGTCTGCATTGGATTAAGCTTCACTGGCTCATGACGAGGTGAGAAAACATAGGAATGATTGACAATCAGAGTCGAATGGTCTTTATTGGTTCTGATAATTGGAATAATAGGTTCGATCCCATTTTCCACCATTTTCCTTCTTGCATCAAAAAGAAAAGTGGAGGTGATATAGGCGCTTTCAACCCCATTGCCTGAAAAAAGGTTAGTGAGGACAGTTGAGCCTGCCATTTCCGATTCTGGTTTGACCCTCAACACTTCCTCGGCGGAAGGCTCTCCGACTGCAACCCATGAGATCATCTGAATATCTCTTCTTCTTATGAAAAAGTCCAATGTCTCCTTGAAATCCTTTTCCAAAATTTTTTTATCGAAAATCAGAGCTCTTGTATGTCCAAAATCAAGTTCTTTATCCACTTGTGTTTTCAAAAAGCGAATGGCACCAGCAAGGGTTGAATCTTCCTTCGTCAAATACGTATACTTAACCCCTGCTTCTTTTAACGACCCGGAAGGGACAGCCAGTTTTAAAGTGACTTTGTATGGTTTTTTCTCGTTGCCGGAATAATCAACCCCTATGGCCTGTACGAAAATACGTTTATCGATATCTTTGAAACCACAGCTTGATAATAAAAAACAAGTGATACATACTGCCGCCAATATTAAAAAACGGTTTCGTTTCATGATTTAACCCTCCTGTTGATATACCAAAAACAGAAAAAGAAAAGAAGGATGAGGGGTGGGCCTATATTGTAAAAGTACCCGGAATATAAAAGAAGGGTGTGTTCTGAAAGAGAATTGATTACAATCAACGTAATAGTCCAAAAAACGATTAGGTACAAATAGGAAGTTAAATTCATTTTTTTTAACTTGAATTTTTTAAACCAGATCATATTCTTGCATGCCTCAATGGCTATATGCCAATGAATCAGGAGATTCAAAAAAGAAATGGCCAAAAATAATGGCAGAAAAATATATAGAAGACGTTCAATGATCCCGAATTTTAACCAAAGTGTATCGCTAGTTGAGATAGCAGGATAAACCAAATGGTTAATATGGTCAAATCCGTTCAAGCCAATTGGAGCAAAGTACAAGGTTCCCAACACCCCCGTCCCAATCACGCCAATCAAGGAGATTTGCTTCCAAGTTACGCGGGTTTTTTTGTGTGTAAACGCGCGATTGAAAATGATCATGTTGGAGATGCCGACAAATGCGAAAGTGGCTGCTGAAAAAGAGCTGTAATTGGGAAGGTGATTGAAATGCATGATGGCTTCCCGAACAAAATCCCATTCGAATTGTTTGCTTGAAAAGGCTTTATATATGATCAAAGCAACAAGAGGAAATGATAATAACAGCACATTCTCTACTGTATATAAGACACTCTCTGTATTCATCAGCACACCAAAAGAGACGACGATTAAAAAGCTGATGGCAATCCAGGTGATTGACATCTCCGGGGTTAAAAAGCGTTTAAGCATGAATGAGTAGGTGACCAATGTAATGAGACCAGCTGAAAACCATACACAGGCAATCAACAAATTAAATGGCCAATACATCCAGGAAGGAGCATATTCCTTCAGCAATGAAGGGAAGTCCTTTCCCGGATATTTACTGAAAAAATTGCCGGTTATATATAAAAGGATTAAACCAAAAATGAGAGATAGAAGCATGGAAACAATCGCGCCATCCGTTCTATGATCTAAGAGGACTTTCGGAACTGCGGAAATCATGTTTGCGATCATGTTGACAAATAGTAAACAATACATAAAGCGATTCATGTTCCGCTCCCCTTAATCTCTTTTTTCCGTCCTTTAAAGTAAAATTTTAAATAAGGCTCCCCAAAGCTCCTTTTGTTCGTCAAATACATAATAAATCCAATAAAGCTTAACATTAGGCCAGCCATTCCCGAGATAGTTGTGAAGAATAGGATGACATACCTGAATACCCTAATGGCTAAGCTCATTTCATTAATGGGAATGACAAAGGTTGATATAGCCACTGCAGAAATAATGATGATCATGACATTGGAGGTTAGAGCAGCCTCCGTAGCCGCTGTACCAAGAATAAGACCGCCTACAGTGGTAGCTGTTGCACTAATGGCTTTGGGCAGTCGTATACTGGCTTCTGTCAGAAGCTCCATCACAAATAACATAAACAGGACTTCAACATAGGAAGGATAAGGTACCCCGACTCGGCTTCCTGCAATTGAAAGCGCCAGTTCTGACCGGAAAACATCAGGATTATAAGAGATGACAGCAACATATAATCCTGGCAGAACTAGGCAGTTGAAAAGACCGATGTATCTAAGTATGACAGCAAAACGGGACACCCAGTAAGTATGATAGCTGTCTTCAATGGAAGTCATGAAATCAAAAAAAACGGCTGGAGCAAGAATGGCATTTGAATCTCCATCCAGAAGCAGAATGACTTTTCCACCCGCAATATTGTAGACGATGCGATCTGTCCTTTCTGTCATCATCATGCTTGGGAATAAACAAAACCTTTCATTGTTGATCAGATACAGCAGCTCCGAAGTGGATTGAATAATGTCTCTGTCAAGAGAGTCGATCCTTTTTTTCACTTCCTCCAGTACATTTTGATGTACATCGTCCTGATCATAAATCAGTGCAAGTGACTGGTTTGTCTTTTTCCCAATCGTGAGCATTTCGATAGTAAGAGAAGGCTGATGGTAGCGCTGCCTGATCAAATTCAGATTTGTCATAATAGCCTCACTCATAGCATATTGCGGCCCTTGAATCGTAGGCTCAATATTACTTTCGAGGACATTATCATTATTGACCAAAGTAAAATCAAACAGGAATAAGGAGTCGTTAATATGAATCAAGACACTGCCTTTTGTAATCTCCAGTAAAATGTGCTCCCTTGATTCAATCTCAATCTGATTTGGCAAAGATGACAAATAAGCTTCTACTTCTCCAAGTGAAGGCAGTTCAAAAAATGGCTTGATGAGGCTATCATGCAGCCTTTGCCCGTCTGCGACTGTTTTAATATATAAAAGCATCATCCTCTTATTGTTGATTTCAAGCGGCTTATGTACAAAATCAAAGGATTTGATCTCATTCTTCAACCATTCAATCGTTTCGGATGGAGTGTAAATGATGGGTATTTTCTTACGCATAGGTGTCATCTCCAAACGTAGGTGTGTACTTGCACATTGGTTATGAAATAATGTGTGAAAAAAGTAAAAAGTCATATAGGGATCATAAATTATGTGAAATCCTAAAATCGGTCACTAATGACACGATGCACGTTTAATCAGAATTCATGCTGGTTTTTAGCATGTCACGAATGAAGATGGAATATGCAGGATGTACGGTTACCTTAGGGGTGGAATGTTTCAACAGGGAGGGTGGATAGAATTTGTTTCATCGTTTTATTGTAAAAATGTGCTTGGAAGGATGAAGAGACTGTCGAAAAAAACAGCGGAAAGGGACGGTCATTGTACATTCTACCTTAGTCAACCGAGGACAAAAGCTTAATGAAAATGTGGAAGCGGGGCTTTTCTTTTATCGTAGAAGTTGGTACGTTATTAATGTTTTAAGTGGAAATCAGGGATGCCAGTGTAAATAGTACCCGTTTTTAATGTAAATAAAAGATGTCCTTCTAGTAGTACTCGCTTTTAGTGGAAACAGTAAAGGACGGGCATGAAGCCCGTCCTAATGTCCGATTATCTTGCTGAACGATGCAGCGCTTATTTTACTGGGCTGGCAATTTTGGCTTTTCTTCCTTTTAACGGGTTGGTTTGTTCAAAGGCGTAGCCTGCGTTCAGAACAGTACTTTCACTGAATGCTGGGCCGATGATTTGTAATCCGACAGGCATTTCATCTTTCAATCCGCACGGAAGGGTCATGGCAGGAAGTCCCGCGAGGTTGCATGGTCCCATAAAGCGGATAAAGTTATCAATGAGATCGACTTGCTTTCCGTTCAGGTTAGCGAAGTCGCTTCCGATATCAGGCGGCATGACAGGCAGTGTCGGCGCCATTAGTACATCCACTTTTTCGAAAGCTTTGCGGAAGTCCTGCTTCAATTGGCGGCGAAGCTGCTGTGCCTGCAAGTAGTCGACAGACGAGAAGAGTTCTCCAAGCTCAAAGAGCAGGCGGATATCGTCGCCGAAATCGTCAGGTCGCTTTTGCAAATCTCGATGGTGGATTGCCGAAGCTTCTGATAGGGAAGTAACCAGCTCTGCATATTCGGAATATTGCAGGGCAGGGATTTCAACCTTCTCTACTTTTGCTCCTTGTTTTTCAAGTGTTTTGATTGCTTGTCGAACCAAGCTTTCAACGCCTGCGTCTACGTTTTTAAAATAATACTCTTCGTTGATACCGATGACGAGATCTTTTACATCTCCGGTCAATTTGGAGGAGTACTTCTCCGTTGGAGCATTCGCGGAAGTCGGGTCATTCGGATCGTAGCCCGCGATAACTTCCAACAAGCCAGCTGCATCTCTGACAGTCTTGGTCATTGGACCAATGTGATCTAGCGACCAAGCAAGGGGATAGCACCCGTATTTACTGACTCGGCCAAATGTTGGTTTGAGACCGACGATTCCGCAAGACGATGATGGAATACGGATGGAACCCGCTGTGTCTGTTCCAAGCGTAGCAACGGTCATGTCAGCTGCAATACCTGCACCGGAACCGCCGCTTGATCCACCTGGAATTTTTTCAAGATTCCATGGGTTTCTGACAGGGCCGAAATGCGGGCTGTTATTTGTGATTCCCCATGCATATTCGTGCATGTTCAATTTTCCGGTAAAAACAATGCCGGCTTCTCTCATTTTAGAAATAACAGTAGCATCATAATCGGAAACAAATTCTCCATGGATTTTGGAACTCATGGTTGTCACTTCATCTTTAAAATAAAAGTTATCTTTTATTGCCATTGGAATACCATGATACATTCCTTTATAATTGCCTGATGCGATCTCTTTGTCTGCCTGTTCCGCTTCTTTTTCCGCCTTATCACGCCTAAAGCTGACATAGGCATTGATTGTTTCGTTGAGGGCTTCGGCATGGTCAAGTACTGCTTTTGTCAATTCAAGTGATGACACTTCTCTCTTTTCAATGAGCGGCGCCAACTTTTCTACTGATTTAGTTACGAGCTCTTTACTCAATGTGGTCACCTCCGGGAGTGTTGCGAAGACTTATGTCTGCTTCATCAAGATTCGCATTGTTAATGTTCTTCTTCAAATCCTGAATAGCATCCCAGCGTGTCTGAAGCAGGGGAAGATGCCCTTCTTTAACAGTAATCCCCTTATCCTCCAATTTTTCCTGAATCGATAACTTCAACCTGAATCCTCTCCTTTTTTAATTAAGTAGAAACGGATTGAAACTTATGTTTGAAGCAGTGCTGCCTCGGCCTCCCTTCATATTAAAAATATTGCAAATTTCATGCCAAAGAAAAAAGACGGCTGGAAAGGGATTTTGCTTTTTCCCTTGTCCCAAAAATGGACATGTTAATTGAATTATTAGAAATTTAGATATACTATAGAAGGTGATCATATAGTATGTCCGATATTGAGACGGTTTTCCTAAAATGGGACATAGGGGGAGAAGATGATTTGCAAATTAAAGTTGGACTTCTTTTTTCTTTGACAGGAATCACGTCAATCACGGAAAAAGGGCAGTATGAGGCTGCCAGTTTTGCTATCAGCGAGTTCAATAAGCGTCATGCGGAAATCGAAACCATCATCCGAGATATAGGTTCAGATCCAATGGTGAGTGCCAAAGAAGCAGAAGCGCTTGCCCAGGACGGAGTCAGGATTTTTATTGGCTGTTACACTTCAGCTTGTCGGAAAGCCGTTTTGCCTATCATGGAAAAGTATAATTGTCTCCTAGTGTATCCAACCCTTTACGAGGGACAGGAAGATCACCCCCATGTTTTTTACACTGGAGAAGTCCCTAATCAACAAGTCCATATATTGATTGATTATTTCATGAGTCATTATGGAAAGCGTATTTACCTGGTTGGAAATGACTACATTTACCCACGGGAAACAAATGAGCAGGTAAAGATCTATGCAAATGAGAAGAATGGAGAAGTGGTCGGAGAAAAGTATGTGCCCTTTGGCAATCAGGAATTCTATGAGGTGATTCAGGATATCATCTTAAAAAAGCCGGATGTTATTTTTTCAACCTTGGTAGGAAAAAGTGTGCCGGCGTTTTATCGCCAATATGCTCATATGCGTCTGTCCCCGGAGTCTATTCCCATTTTTAGCCCAATTACGAAAGAAACGGAAATCGAAGCAATGGGAGCGGAATTCGGATCAGGACACTACAGTTCAGCTAGCTATTTTCAATCATTATCCAATCCTCTTAATCTATCCTTCATTCAACAGTTTCATCGTTTTTCTGGAAAAAAAATGCCCGTTTCGTCTGTCATGTATAACACTTATTTGGGAACAAAAATTGTTATTGATTCAATAGTGAAAACAAAAGCACTGGACCGAAGGGAAATTATTCGGAGCATAGGAGGAAAAAGGATGGATACGGCATGCGGGACACTGCGTGTAGATGCTAGAGGCAGACATCTTTCGAGACCAGTGAAAATAGGAAAAGCACAGCCCAATGGCCAGTTTGACATAGTTTGGGACTCAGATAAAAATATAAAGCCAGAACCTTTTAAAATCAGTACAAAGAAAGCGAGCCGTTTAAATGAAATTGTCCTTGAAGCATGGGGACAGATCAGTGAGGAAGCGATCATTGCTTTTTCTGAAAAAGGAACGATTCAATATTTGAGCCGAAAGGCCTCCGAACTGACAGGGCTTGAAAAAGGAAACAAACTAACAAGGAAAATGATCGGGCAGCTATACGACTCCTTTCAAGTTATTTCCCATGAGGCCAAACGGAAGCATCTGTTATTACTAAAGCCGCGAATAGGCAAGAGTACAGTTCCCATTATGACGTTTGGTCGGGTGAGAACAAGAAACGAGCAGTATCAGCTTGAATTGGAGACTGCCCGAATTGCTGCGCAGTCTACCGCGAATGTACTGATTTTAGGGGAGACCGGGACTGGGAAAGAAATGGTGGCTAAATCTATTCATGAAATGAGCGACCGGAGCAGTGGGCCTCTTGTTTCGGTCAACACTGGCCTTATACCTGAGAGTCTCATTGCAAGTGAATTGTTTGGATATATGGAAGGTACGTTTACGGGGGCTAGAAAGGGAGGTGCCATTGGAAAATTTGAAGCTGCCCACAGTGGAACGCTTTTCTTAGATGAAATTGGCGATATGCCAACGGAATTGCAGGTTATTTTGCTGCGGGCCCTTGAAACAAAAACGATTGTCCGTCTCGGTGATACGAAGGAGAGGAAAGTAGATATTCGGATTATTGCTGCAACAAACCGGAAGCTGGAAGAGGAGATTGCTTACGGACACACATTTCGCTCAGATCTGTTTTATCGCTTGAATGTGTTGTCCGTAACAATTCCGCCATTGCGGGAACGACCTGAGGATATTGAATTGCTTGTCATGGAGCTTCTTCAGGAATTGGAAAATTCATATGGAGACGGTGTGAAGCGGGTAAGTGCTGAAGTTATACAGCTCCTTGTGGAATACCCTTGGCCGGGAAATATTCGGGAGTTGAGGAACGTCATGGAACGGGCTTATCTGCTCGTGCGCGGGAAAGACCAGGAAATCAAAGTAGAACATTTGCCCGGGAATTTGCGAGGTTATTTTTCGAGAAAGGCGGGGCCACAACTTTCTTTGAAAGAGGCTGAGAGAGAAATGATTGCGAAGGCGCTCCGCGAAACGAAAAATGTACTGGAAGCAGCCCGGAAGCTAGGGATTGCAAGAAGCACTCTCTATCGAAAAATAAAAGAATTTGGAATCAGTGTCTAAGAGAGCAAGATTGACAGCGCATACACACTGGTTTATAATTTTTCTGAAAATATTAACTTCATAAGTCTCCCACTTCTGTAAGTGGTGAGATGAAAGTGTATTAATATTCTATTCAGTAGGGGTTCAAACACCGACTGAATAAAGTTAAATCCTCCGGTAGATGCCATAGATTTTCAGCGGGAATTTATCGAGCGGAATTCGATAAATTCTGGGCGCAAATACGCCAAGGTGCACTCGATCTTTAGAAAAAAGGGAATTTTATTAGAATTGGGGGTTAGTAGGATGAGGTTTAAAAAGAGTCTCCTTTCCTTAGTCGGAGCCATTTTCATTTTAGGAGCTTGTAGCAGCAATTCTTCTGCGCCTGAAACAGAGCTGGCCGATTCAGACGGAAAGGAAAGCAAGGAGACATATGCGATTGGTGTCACACAATTAATGGAACATCCGGCGTTAAACCAGGCGACTGAAGGATTCAAAAAGGCGATTGAGGAGGCTGGGCTTGATGTTGAATATGACATGCAAAATGCCCAAGGGGATAACAGTGCGAATGATACAATAGCCTCCAACTTTGTCGGCCAGAACGTGGATCTTATTTTTGCGAACTCAACACCAAGTGCTCAAGCTGCATTGAGTAAAACAACGGAAATTCCAATTGTTTTTACATCAGTTGTCGACCCAGTTGGAGCAGAATTGATCGACTCTATGGAACATCCCGGCGGCAATGTAACCGGGACAAGCCATCATCATCCAGAGTCCATTCCAAAAGCACTGGAATATTTGAAAAACGAACTCAAAGCGAAAAAAGTCGGTACGATTTACAATGCTGGGGAGCAAAATTCGCGCGCTCAAATCGATAAAATAAAAAAACAGATGGAAGAGTATGGATTGGAATTGGAGGAAGCGACGGTCTCCACAAGTGCGGATGTTAAGCAGGCGACGGAATCAATTGCGGATAAGGTAGATGCTATTTATTGTATTACGGATAATACTGTAGTTTCAGCTTTTGAGTCAATTGCCGATGTTGCAACTACACAGAAAGTGCCATTATTGGCAGCGGATCTTGATTCGGTTCCAAGGGGGGCTTTTGCTGCGTTTGGAGTGGATTTCTTTGAAGTTGGCCATGGAGCAGGTGAAATGGCTGTGAAAATTTTAAATGGGGAAGCCAAGCCCAGTGAGATTCCTGCCGAGCCGCCTAAAACTTTGAAGTTTATGGTTAACAAGGAAGTGGCGGATGCCATCGAAGTGGAAATCAAGCCAGAATGGGAAGCGGAAGTTTATGAATAAAGAAAGTGTTTAGCGGTTGAAAAAATGTGAAAACGCGTGGATCAGACGGATAAATGAGTGACAGGATTGGCACTAGCATTTCTTTTCCTTTGAATTCAGGAATCGGCAAGATACCTCGGATAAAATGTATGAAAAGATCTCCTTTAGAGAAAATCTCTCTGAAAGGAGATCTTTTTGTGTAGAACTTTTATGTTTCCAAGGTGAAGGAATCAAAATGACTGAGAGTGTACCCATAAACATTAAATAAAGCCGCGCCTTTTATCTTCTTTTTCTAAAAAACTCTCGGACTAAAAATGCGGACTGCGGAAAGTGCAGGCCTAGTTGCCAGGCTCCAACTCCTCGTAGCTGATAATCGACGGCCAATTGAAATTTTACCGCTCGTGCCCGGATATCTTCAAACCAGACAATGTGTCTCCTGCCATCTTCATCCCAGTAAGTGTAGTGAGGCTGTTGATCTTCAGTGGAGTATTCGATTGATACCTGGTATCTCATCGCGGTCGCATAAGCATTTGCTACGGAAAAGGCTCTGGCACTAACAACAGACCCATTGTTCATTGTCCAATTATATCCGTAGCGAGGGACGCCCAGTACAATTTTATCCCTCCTCATCTTTGTCAGGGCATAATCAAGTGTTTTTCTCACTTCAGTAATGGGAGCAACTGGTCCGGGGTCACTTCCGGCCTCATGCCAGTCGTACGCCATGATAAAAACAAAGTCGACAGCTGCTCCGATTCCCCCATAATCAAACCCTTTCAGCCATGGGATGTCGTCAGAACTCTTTGCGGGAACGGCGACCGAAACAGTGAGCCCCTCAGGTCTCAGACGATCCCTAAGGGCAGCCAAGAATCCGCTGTATAAATCCCGGTCACTTTCTAGGGTTTGCTCAAAATCTATATTGACCCCGGCGTAATTTTTACTTTTAACTAGATTATAAATATTATCGATTACTCGCTGACGTAGTGAAGGGTTATTTAATATTCTGTTAGTTAATTGCGGACTAAAGCCACTCTCTGTCAGGTTAGTAATGACAACGATTGGAATCGCACCATTCTCTCTAATAAGCGAAATGACCTGCTGATCATCCAGCGCACTTAAACTACCATCTTCTAAAATATGGTATTCAAACACACCAAAATTCGAAGTGATTGGAGCAAAGGTTTGCACATTTAGCCGGTTTTGCTCAGGGGTGGAAGGAGTCAAATAACTAAGGCCTTGCTTTGGATGCTTTTCCCTCGGTGGAAAATAAAGCTCCATCCCGACGGTCAACTCATCAGATTGAAGCCCGTTATATAAGCGAATTGTCTCTTCTGGAATAAAGGCAATCTGAGAAATGGAATAGAGAGAATCGCCAGGCTGCACAATATATACATTCGATGGAACCAATAAATCCTGACCGGGAACAAGCTGGTCCGTTCTCAAACCGTTAGTGATGCGAAGGCTGTCCATCGAAATTCGATACTTGGCCGCGATTGAAAACAATGAATCCCCCAATTTCACAACATAAATAAACATATGGCACACCCCGTTTCATCATTAGCGGATGGTCTTTTATTGATATATATGTGGGCATGTTTTCTCTTATGTATGGGGATAGAAAGGGAGAGGGGATTTTGGTTAAATGTTTTTTGTTTTTTTGGACAGGCTAGCTTTTTAAAGTCTCCCACTTCTGTAAGCTAGTCGCTTACTCAAATGCTTGTATATATTTCTTATACCACTTCTTCCATTCTTCAGAACGATCAAAGGCTCTGCCATCCATTAATGCACTAATTACGTCGAGACATACATGCCATCCAGCAAGGTCCTTTGGTGTATGATCTGTAATTTTGCTGATTGTTTCGATAAGAACCAGGCGGCACCCATTTGTTTCTGGTTGCAATTCAAAACGGATGCTGTCTTCCCACCAAGCAAATTCCAGCAAAGAAGCATCTTGAAAAGCTGTGATCTCCAGCTTCTCAAGGCTGTTATTCCCCATATCAAATTGCATGAAGCCACCTTTGCGAAGTTCCCCCATTCGCAGTTCGGGAAACCATTGGGAGAGCTTTTCGTTTTCCGTAATCCAGGCCCATACATCTTCAGCGGGATGATGCCAATAACGTTCAAAGCGGGCTCTGCCGCCATTTCCTAATTTTTCAATAGACGCTAACATTGTCAGCCCTCCACTAAGGGGTCAGACCCCCATCACATTAAAGTAGTAACGAATTAACGCAGTGGGGGTCAGACCCCTTATTACTCAAGTTTAAATTTGACAAAATCATACGTGATTGAAAAGCTTAAGTCAAAATATCGGCTTAAATGAAAAAAAGCTGGACTCTCTTTCGTCCAGCTACATTTTTCTAACAATGAAATTATCCTCCAATAAAAGCCAATTCTGTGGAAAAGGATAGCCCAGTACCCAATAGCTCACGCCACGCAAGCCGAATTCTTTTACCAAATCAAACTTGGCCTGGGCACTGCGGGCATCCTCGAACCATACTTCATGGCGGCGCCCCTGTTCGTCTGTATATCGGAAAAACGGGGATTGCGCTCTCTCATCGTATTGAATGGTGGCACCATATTTCAATGCCCGGCGGAGAGCTTCTTGCATATCAAAGGTTTCGGCTTCCTGTCCTTGAACGTGGGGAATGATCCAGTCACGCGCGTACAATTGGAAGCCCATCAAAATTTTATTACGAGGAATGACAGTGACAGCATAATCGAGAACACGCCTCATCTGATTAAGTGGTGAGATGGCTTGCGGAGGACCGAGGCGGTACCCCCATTCGTAGGTCATTAACACAACAAAATCGGCTATTCTTCCATGGGCCTCATATTCATGAGCTTCATACAGAAGCCCTTGTTGCTCACTGCTCGTTTTAGGTGCAAGTGCTGTGGATAAAAAGTAACCGAGCGGATGCAGGCGGTCAGCTGCCCGCTGTAAAAATTGGTTGTAGGCTTCGCGATCTGTTTGCCTGACATTCTCAAAATCGATGTTCAATATGCGGTAATCTTTTTCGTCCATGATATTGATTGCGTTGGTTAATAAACGCTCTTGAAGTTCAGGGTTTGATAGGATTGTATGAGCCAAGCTGGTGCCTGGGTTTGTGGAAGAAAAATTAGTGATGGACATCATAGGGACAACATGGGTTTCTTGAGCTGCTTTAATAATTGGGCCATCATCGATGGATTCGAGGCTTCCATCTTCTTTCATGATATAGGCGAAAGGAGTTATATACGTAAGATGCCGACCCACTTCCCTGACTTCTTTGGCACCAGTTTCCCCTCGGCTGATGGTATAGGCATTTACATCAATGACCGGCTTTGGAAACGGAATCGTGAGCACGGTGCCTATAGGAATGACATTCGGATTTTGAATCTGATTCAATCTTACAATTTCCTGCACTGTTGTTCCGTAGCGTTGAGCAATCTGCCAAAGGGTTTCGCCGGCTTGTACCGTGTGAACACGGGCGGGAATGACTAAGGCGGTACCGAGCTCAAGCATATTAGGATTTGCCAATTGATTCAGCCGTATAATCGCATCTAGTGAAACACCATATCTTTGGGCGATCTGCCATAGAGTTTCTCCACTTCGAACGATATGCTGCTGGGCGGCAATCGGAATAACAAGAGCCTGACCAATGATGAGCCGGTTCGGGTCAGGCAATTCATTCGAAGCTGCAATTTGTGAAACATTGCTACCGTATCGGCGGGCAATCTCCGCTAAAGTCTCTCCGCTGCGGACAACATGAATAATCATAGACATCCTCTCCTAAACACGTCATATGACTTAGTGTATGCGTGGAAAGCGGTGGCAAGAATAAAATCCGAAGTAAGAAAAAGAAAGGGGTCAAGAAAGGGGTCAGACCCCCACTGCTTTAACGCATTAACGTATCGGGGGTCAGACCCCTAAGTTGTGATTTTAGCATAGATCATAAAGAAGATGGCCAATTCCCCCGCAATTATGATGTTAGGTACGGTAAATGCTAAATTGACAAGAAAAAAAGCTGCTAAAATTCCCAAAAATAAGCTTAGGTGATAAATTTTTAATCTTTGATGCTCGTATCGGTATAGGTGAAAGACAAGTGATGTGGATGAAAAGTAGAGTAATGAAGCACCGAATATAAAAAGCAATATAAACATGTAGTTTATTTCTGCTAAATATAATAACCTTATGGAGGCTGCAATCATGCTTAAGGACATTAATATGAATAAATGACCGTATATAATCATTTGCCCCGCAGTTTCTTTTGTTTTGTCCACTTTTTTCTCTAGATTATCAAAGTACTGCCACCACATCGATATAATGAGAATAAACGAGACTAAGGAAAACATAATCGAATGCCAATCATCCTGCCTTGGCTGAATGACAGAAAGTGTACTAACTAGAGTTTCACCAAATAGAATAATGGTGAATAGGCCAAATCGCTCTAATAGGTGCCCCGTGTTTGTAGGTACCTTTACTAAATGTTTACGTCCAATGAGTGGAAAAGAAATATCTGCAAAAATGCCCAAATATAAAATTACATATCTAATCCAGGAATCAAAAAACACAGAACATATTGAAATAAAAATCCCGATCAAAAAGTATTTTCCGAAAAATAAAGCTGCTTTCTTTCGATCCCCTGTTTCTGTACGCTGTGCTACAAAATATTGTATTGAGATTAGTGCTCGTAAGCCAATATAGCCCAACAAAAATGGCTTATAATAGGAATCGAAATCCACCGATAAACTGGAAATCATGACAAGTGCGAAAAACATTTGCAATATTAAAAATATCCGTTGATGAAATAAGTCCTGTCCAAATCGATTGGTAAACATAGTTTGGCCTACCCAAGCCCACCAAATAGGAATAAAAATCAGTACAAACTTTAATAAATACTCTGAAGGGATATCCCCCTCTTCCACGTGGAGCAAAACGTGTGTTACAGTAGCAATGGCAGCTACAATTAACAAATCATAAAATAGTTCTAACCAAGTCACTTTTTTTTCTTCCATTTAATCCCCACCCTTCATTTATGTTGGGCACCAACTAAATGATTCATATCGCTACATTTAAGATACCCTTTTTCAGCAGCTTCTAATATTGTGTTCAACCGTTTATTATGTAGCTTCAAACTCAATTCTTGGATTAAAATAGTCACTACCTCTAATAACTTAATCATGTTTTTTCTGAGTTTAAGGTGAATCAGCATTGACGTCAAGCAGGGATGAACAAATTCCTTTGGTTGTGCTTATTAAAGTTTGAATACACTACGACTCATTTGGATACCATGAACTTGAATCTATTATTTCGAAGGATTAAAATATAGATAGACTTATCTCGGAATAGAGATAAAATCGACTTATTCAGGAGGTAACTATGAAAATTCAAGCAGCTGTTACCCATAGTCAGGGAGAAGAATTCAAATTTGAAGATGTAGAGCTAATTGAGCCAAAGGTCAATGAAGTATTAATCAAAATCGTGGCTTCTGGAGTCTGTCATACAGATGCTGTTGCTCGTGATATGGCAATCGCACCGTATCCAATCGTATTAGGACATGAGGGGTCTGGAATTGTTGAAAAAGTAGGAGAAGGGGTTAAAAGGATCGAACCGGGAGATCATGTTGTTTTATCGTTTGCCTCTTGTGGACATTGTGAAAACTGTTTAACGGGACATCCGACTGTTTGTACCGAATTCAATGAATTAAACTTTGGCGGTAAAATGGAAGATGATACGCACCGTTTACATCAGCATAATCAAGAACTTTCTACCTTCTTCGGTCAATCTTCATTTGCAACATATGCAGTTGCCAATGAAAGAAATGTAGTAAAGGTGGACAAAGATGTTGATCTAGCCTTGTTAGGTCCTTTAGGATGTGGGATTCAAACAGGCAGTGGCACCGTGTTAAATAAACTAAAACCGGAATTCGGAACTTCAATTGTTGTATATGGCACTGGTGCAGTAGGTTTAAGTGCAATAATGGCGGCAAAAATAACGGACTGTAAAAACATTATTGCGGTAGATATCCATGACAATCGTTTAGAGCTGGCGAAAGAACTGGGAGCAACACATACAATTAACAGTAAAAACGAGGATGTTGTAGAAAAAATTAAAGATATCACAGATGGAGGTTCTCATTATGGACTTGATACAACAGGTGTACCTGTTGTAGTTCGCCAAGCTCTTAGAGCCCTTCGCCCTCTTGGTCAACTTGCAATTGTTGGAGTAACACCTGAGATGAGCATCAATGTTCACGAAGAAATTATGGCAGAAGGGAAAACAATGGTTGGAGTCATTGAAGGAGATGCAGTTCCTCAATTATTCATTCCGCAGCTAGTCGAATATTATAAAAAAGGAAAGTTCCCATTCGATAAATTAGTGACATTCTATGATTTCACTGAAATCAACCAGGCATTCGAAGATTCTAAAAATGGTCTGGCCATTAAGCCAATTGTAAAAATCTCTGAATAAAGGCTTGCTTCTTAGGTGAATTTTCTATATTTCTTCCAGGGTTGTTCAGAAAGTCAGTGTTTAATGACTTGCTGGACAGCCCTTGCTACCGTTCCCATTGGTAAATTTCGTAAATCAGAGTATGATATAAGCGAGTTCTGAATGGATATATTTATCACTTATATTTAAAAAAAATGGATGATAAAGAGACAGGGGGGAGTAGATGTATACAGTATTAATCGTTGAAGATGAAAAGACTATCGCTGATACATTAAGAAGCCATCTTGAAAAATACGGCTATCAATGTCACATCGTACTCGATTTTGAAAGGGTACTCGATATGTTCCAGGAGATAGAACCACATCTTGTCATCATGGACATCAATCTGCCTGCTTTTGATGGGTATTATTGGTCACGTAAAATAAGACAGGTATCGAATTGTCCCATTATGATTCTCTCTGCTCGTGTAAGTGAGTTAGATCAAGTGTATGGAATTGAGAACGGGGCAGATGACTTCATTACAAAGCCTTTTGTAATGGACGTTGTGTTGGCAAAAATAAATGGGCAAATTCGCCGAGTTTATGGGGAGTATGCACAAGAATCACAAAAGCGTATGCTAAAAAGGGGAAATACAGTTTTAAACCTGGATGCTGTCCGGTTATCTACACCTGACGAGGAAGAACTTTTAACAGTAAAAGAACTAATGCTATGTTCAATGCTATTTGAAGCATTCCCTAATGTTATATCAAGGCAGCAGTTACTTTCTGCTATCTGGGATGAGGAAATGTTTGTTGAGGAAAATACCTTGACAGTTAATATTAAAAGACTGCGTAAGAAATTAGAAGAGATTCATTCTTCATTAGAAATAGCAACAATCCGGGGGATTGGCTACCAGTTAAGGGAGAAAGATATATGAAGTTGTTTCTAAGGGACCAATTGAGTTTTATTATCCTTTATTTCATCACGTTCATTAGTTTGCCGATCATTATTCATCGACTAGATGGCATCGAGAACCACTATCCTTATTTCATATTTTTATCTTTGACCTTGCTTACCATACTACTTTTCTTTCGCTATGTTCGTCGAAAAAAAATGTATACAAATATGACTAGAAAGAAATTGAACCATGGTGATTTTCTAATTCACCAACCGGCTGCTTCCATTGAAAAAACATATGCTGCCCAATTGCAAGGAATTCAGTCTTTCCTTCTGTCAAAAGAACATGAATACAAGGATTCCCTCCAAGAACAACAAATAATGATTTCTCAAGCTGTTCATCAAATGAAAACACCTCTTTCTGTCATTCATTTATTAATCCAGTCGAATCAATCGAAAGAACCAAGTTTATTTTTAGAATGGCAAAAAGTCAAAGCGGAATGTGACAAATTGAACTTTTCTTTAAATCAGCTATTAACATATAGCCGTTCTACTAAATTATTAGCCGATCTAAAAATTGAACCAATCTCATTAAAAAGCATTGTGCAGGAAGTGATTAATGATTTAAAGGAGTACTTCATTGAGAAAGAAGTCTATCCTAGAAGTACAATCGAAGAAAATATATTGATTTTTTCAGACCGAAAATGGCTAAAGGTTGTTATTTATCAGTTATTAAGTAATGCTGTCAAATATGGTGAGAGTGGACCTTCCGTTCTAATTCAATATGAAGATAGACAGTTATGTATCCGAAACAGGGGAAAACCAATACCTGAAAATGAAATAAATCGTGTGTTTGAACTGTTTTACACAGGTACACAAGGGCGGAAGAAGGGAGAAGCGACTGGTATCGGGCTTTACTTAGTCAATAAAATTCTGTCTACCCTAAACCATCCATACAAGTTAACCTCCACAAATAATAACACGACATTTACGATTGATTTTTCAGGAAGTGTTGTAACGGCTGCTGAATGAGGCAGCCGTTTTTGGATAGGAACATTTTGTTATAGTGGAGGGCTGTTGCCTTACTGTTACCATTGATTGTGTGAAAGCAGAAGAAAATTGTTAATCAGCTTAAAAAGGTCTGAAATTGGCGTGGCACTGATTCTCAGACCTTTAAAGTTTACATTCATGAGTAAGTATAATCAGAGCCAGTATGCGATTTGTTCCATCTTTCATTCAATTAGACCAGCCTGATTTTTCAATAGAATTCCTTTATCAATGTAATCATCCTCAGGACCAACGGGGATAAGTATCTTTTCTTATCATATGCTAGATAAACAGTCCTAGTGCTGTTGGCATCACGAATTTCCTTTGTATGAAAAGTCCCCTTTTTTGAATATTTTATATAGTTTTCCGGCACTACGGTGATTCCTAATTCATTTTCTACTAAACTGACAGCTGTTTCTAATCTTTCTATCTCAAACTGAATATTAGGCTGTATGCTGGCTTGACGAAAAACGTTTAAAACATCTTCTCGGGTTCGAAACCCTTCTTTGGAGATGATGAAAGGTTCATCCTTTAAGTCATATATCTCTATGTCGCTTTTTTCACTTAAAGAATGGGCTGGAGGCAGTATGGCGACAAATCTCTCTTCATATATTGGGGTCGTTTGTATATCTTTGCTATTGATATATTGATTGGTTACGGCAAGATGAATATCAAAGTTATTCAATGCCTTTATGACATCTTTTAGGCTTAAAACTTCTAGTAAACTTATATGAGCATCTTCGAATTCTGCTTTGAATTGCTTTATTACTTTTGGAACCCAAAATATTGAGGACTCAATAACCCCAATGGCCAGTTCTGGAGGCCCATACGTTTTAATCCGCTTCATTTCATCTGATACATGTTCATAGTGTGTCATTAATTTCTTTGCTTCCTCATATAGGATTTCTCCCTCCCTCGTGAGTTTCAAGCCTCTTGTACTTCGATCAATTAAAATTAGGCCAAGTTCATTTTCAAGTTTTTTTAAAGCTGTACTTAGCGAAGGTTGAGATATATGTAATAGTGACGCTGCATTGGTAAAGGTAGATTGTTCAGCAATTGTGACAAAATACCTTAGTAATCTTAAGTCCAATTTCCACCCTCCATTTATAGTTATTAATTATAGAAATATAGAAAACAGGTAATAGTAATTATATCCTATAGGAATTATAATTTTATATAAAGTTCCTTGTTTTAATTTTGACAAAAAGCAAATGTGTACCGAGGTGATTTCTATCTATACGTTACCAGATGAAAATAATTGGAACGGGAGAATCGATGATACTGAAAATCCATTAAGCTTTCGATTCCACCAGGTTGTTAGACCCAAATCAATAAAAGAATTGTCAGCGTTTACCGATAAAAAAACGTTCGGTATTATCGGCTTTAAATGTGATGAAGGAGTAAGGAGGAATGGAGGAAGGATTGGGGCGGCTGCAGCTCCAGACGAGATCAGAAAGCAATTGTCCAAGCTGCCTTATCACATGGAAGCTGAAATAGTAGATGCAGGAGACGTTGTTTGTGAAGATAAAGAATTAGAGAAGGCACAAAGTGAACTCGGCCATTATCTTAACAAATTATTTGCTCATTCCTATATTCCGATCATTATAGGGGGAGGGCATGAAACTCTTTATGGGCATTATTTAGGAGTAAGGCAGTTTATTGGGGCCAACAAATCACTGGGAATCATTAATATTGATGCTCACTTTGATTTAAGAACTGACGATACTCCCTCATCGGGAACTATGTTCAGGCAAATTCTTTCAGAAGACGAGAACGCCGGTTATTTATGTTTAGGAATACAAAAATTCGGTAACACAAAACAATTGTTTGCCGAGGCATCTAAGTATAATTGCAAATATGTCAGCGAGGAAGAGATTACACAATATGATCGTACGTTTCAAGCGATTGATGAATTTTCAGGTCAATACGACTATGTAATTGCAACTTTATGTACTGACTCAATTTCTTCGTCCGTGGCACCTGGAGTTAGTGCACCATCGCCAGTTGGACTTGATCCACGGGTAGTAAGAACAATACTTCGATATATTATTGAAAAAGATAACACGCTGAGTTTTGATTTATCAGAGGTGAACCCTTTATTTGATATAGATGATCAAACAAGCAAATTAGGTGCTTATCTTTTAGCCGAAGTTATGGAAAGCTTTGATAAGAAAAGCTGAAAAATTAATTCTGAATAGTTTGAAATTTTTTGATCGGATGCAAAAGCAAAGGATAACCCTTTTTGAATTGGGAGGAAATATAAAATGAGTAGATATCGGAGGAGCATTTTTTGAGGGAAGGTGGGGAGAAGAGGTTATTCTAAAAAATATCGCTTTTTGTCATATGCTGTTATCTTCAGAAATTTAAGAGAGTGGGAGGGAGTGGCTAAACTAAGGAAAATGAGAGATAGAAAAGGAGTGAATGGAACGAATAAAGGGATGTCATTTTTCTAATTAGCAGTATTGTTTTTGCTAAGGTATTTGAAGCCTCATTCAATCATGTTCTTGTGAGATGGCAGAAGTAAAAAAGGGTGCAGCAAGGAGTTGCATCCTTTTTTACTTTTGATTTACTGTTAAAGCGTCGCTGAAGCTTGACGCACAAGGGAGACAAGCTGTTCAAATTCAAACGTATCTCCTTTCTGAAGCTTCATGGTCTTTCTTTCAGGAGGCCCAGCAAATATTTCTCCTGGAAGATCTAATAAGGAGGGATTAAAAATGGTAAAGCTGACTGCTGCTTTTGATGTTGAGATAACAGCTGCGTACTTTCCGTTTTTTAAAAAGTGCGGTTTTTTGTATTGAATGCGTTCGTGTACGTCTGGTATGGCTTCGTGAACAACCTTCCTTAGACTAGCGGCAAGCTCTTCTTGCCAGGGTTCTTTTAATGTAGCAATAAAATCAGTAACTTCTTGGTTCATTTAATACACGTCCTTTATATAGAGATAAAAAATTTTCTCGGATGAAACAAATCAACTTTTCGCAAATGGACATTACCAATTTTTCAACATATTAAGCTGATCCTGTAATGACCATTCAATTTCTTTTATTCTAGGATCCTGTATAGGCTCAGATTTTTCCTGCAGTTTTCGCATTTCTATTTCGTATTGGCCACCCAGCTTTGGAACAGGCATTCTTAGCGCACAGTTTAGCGCTTCCTCCTCTGTGCTTACATGAATCAAAAGATACTCCATGATAAGGCCCTGATTTATTGGAAACGGCCCAGCCAGCACCTGAGGTTTTTCCTCTTTTTTTGAATATGTTATTCTTAACCCGGTTGAACTTGGCAGCAGCTTTTCATCAGCCAGAAGTGCCCCTTTTTTTGCGAGTGACTCCTTATACGAAGTGAATGCCTCACGGAAATCTTTATTATCGGTTAGTCCTGCCTCCGAGTACTCTGTTGCTTTGATGATCAATAAAAATCGCACTGTTTTCCCTCCTCGTTTTAAGCTTGGAAGAAATGAAGAGCGGACTGGATTGCTCAACTATTCCTTTACTAAGACGACGAATATGTAACGAGATAATCGACAAAGGTATGAAAAAGTTCTATATAAGTTGAATTAACGTTCCCCCTGTAACTTGTTGCATATACTGAGATCCAGTTCCGTAATCAAAAGATTTTCGTACAGACTATATAGAAAGTGAATTTGGAAATGCTGTTATACAGGCTTAAAATTCATCCGGAATAAACCGCAAATTTATATAGAAGTCCCTTTCTCACATTCCTTTGCGCGATTTTGTAGAAGAGTCCTTTCACGTTCATTTTGGGTTAGGGATGCAGCGCGTTCAAATTCTGCCTGAGCTTCGTCGAGCCGTCCGAGCTTCATTAAGATATCCCCGCGAACACTTGGCAGGAGGTGATATTTTTTTAAGGATGGATCAGTATTCAACTCATCAACAATCTGGAGACCTATCTCTGGGCCGAAAGCCATGGAGATAGCAACCGCACGATTTAATTCTACGATTGGAGAGGGCATTACAATCGAAAGGGCCTCGTAAAGCGCAGCAATTCGGGGCCAATCTGTTTCCTCCGGAGTTGTTGCTTGAACATGGCAAGCCGAGATGGCTGCCTGCAATGAATATGGACCAAGTGACCGACCTAGTTTCTTGCTGCGCTCCAGTGCCGCTAAACCACGGCGAATCAATAATTGATCCCATTGTGCCCGATTTTGATCCAATAGAAGAATAGGTTCTCCTTTTGAATTAACTCGAGTGTTAAACCTCGAAAATTGAATTTCCATTAATGCCACTAATCCATGAACTTCTGGTTCATTAATTGCGATCTCAGCAAGGATACGTCCCAGTCTCAGCGCCTCTTGGCATAATAAAGGACGGATCCAGTGGTCACCGGAAGTTGCTGAATATCCTTCATTAAACATAAGGTAGATCACTTCAAGTACGGTTGACAGACGCTCATGAAGTTCTTCCCTCATAGGCATCTCAAAAGGAACCTTTTTTACTTTCAGGGTTTTCTTAGCGCGGACAATTCTCTGAGCGATGGTTGATTCCGCGACGAGGAATGACCGTGCAATCTCTTCCGTTGTAAGTCCACATAAAAGACGCAGTGTCAAAGCTACTCTGGCATCCTGTGACAATACCGGATGACAGGTCATAAAAATCAGACGAAGGAGATCGTCGCCAATCTCCTCATCAAGAATATGATCTATGTCGTCTTCAGTATACAAATCCTTATTTCTAGCAAATTCTACATACTTTTGATCGCGTATTTTCGTTCTTCGCATTAGATCAATCGCACGTCGTTTTGCCGTTGTCATCAGCCATGCGCCAGGGTTGTTTGGGATTCCAGCGTGAGGCCATTTTTCTAGGGCAATCACCAAGGCATCTTGGGCTAAATCTTCTGCAAGACTAACATCCCGAACCATTCTAGTTAACTTTGCAATAAGTTTTGGTGACTCAATCTGCCATATTGCTTCTATCGTCCGTTGCGTTTGGGGCAAACTCACGCTTTCTTTTGCTCCCCTACATGCTTGCGAAGTGCTGTTTCTTTTTCAAGTAATTTAGGATTATCTGTCAAGTCCACTGCCTCAAATACCTGTCTAAGTTCAATTTCTCCTTGCCCAAATCCATGGGGATCTGGCATCCGTAATGCCCATTCGAGAGCTTCTTCCCTGGATTTCACTTCAATCAAGGTATATCCCGCAATTAATTCTTTTGACTCAGTAAACGGACCGTCCACAATGTTCGGTTTACCTCCCGGTTCCGGATAAGAAATCCTTATCCCACTTGAACTAGGATGAAGTCCATCTCCAGCTAATAAAACACCTGCTTTCACTAGTTCTTCGTTATACTTCTGCATTGCTTCAAAAAGCTCTGGACTAGGCATTTTTCCTTCCTCTGAATCTGTAGTTGCCTTTACAATCATCATAAATCTCATCAGTCATAACCTCCTGGTTTTATTTTGAAGCGTCATTCTCATGAAAAATCGCTTCTACTGATACAACGAATAATTTCCTGTTAAATCGACGTTTGAAGTATATTTATTGTGAAAATTTATTTCTTGATTAGTGATTAGCTGTAAAAAAAAGTGTGAGCTCCGGTGATATCTTTTTTGTGTCAAGCTTCTTCGTATGCCCTAGCCCTTTTTTACTCAGCAATTGTGCGTTGGGGAGCACATTTGCCAATGCTTGAGCGCTATGGCGAAGAGATGCAGGGCTCTCGGTGCCTTCTAACACTAAAGTTGGCATCGTAACATCGCTCCACCATTCAACAGAAAGTTCTTTTCCCTCCATATAGCCATCCAACAAAGCTGCATCATAGGGAAGCGTATGGGCAATTTCTATAAGTCGAGACCATACTCCTGGGAAAATCCGCATCATGCTGACAACAAAGGATGGTGCTCCCATACCTTTGGTCATAAAGTACTTAATGGCTTCAGCTCTGTTATTCTTGGAAATAAGCTCAGAAGTATGCTCTCTAAAATCTTTAGGTGGCTTTCGATCCTCTGCTCTTACCACGAAAGGCGGTTCATGCAGAGCCAACTTGGTAATGTTTAACCCAGCCTTTGCGGCTCGGAGGGCCAGAGCAGCTCCCGAAGATAATCCCCAAACATATGCCGATCCGCCAGCTTCATCAATCAAAGCCTGAAGATCTTCAATTTCGCGTGCGACATCATATGGATGTGTGTCCCCGCTATCACCTCGGCCACGGCGGTCGTAATTGTAAACCGTGAAGTACTCGGATAACAGATCTGCCAACTCCACTTGCTGGGGAAATTTTCGGTAGCTAAATGCACCTGCTACCAGGATAAGTGCTGGCCCTTGGCCAACTTTGTCATAAGCGATTTTTGTACCGTCTTTCGAAGTAACTGAATACATGAAATTTCCTCCTTTGGTTGTTGAAACAGTTTTTGATTGCATTATTCACAGATAATCTTCGCCTCTAAATAAGACGACGAATCATTATAAGTTAAATCGACACACTTTTAAAAAATTTTTGGGGCTAAGACATTGAATGAATTGGAAACTTTAGAATTCTATTCATCTTATATACTCCAATTAGATAATTATTTCCTTTAAAAAAATGAAGAACTTTTACCTTCATTCAGCAGAAGTCTCCGACTTCTGTAAGTGGTGAGATGAGTGCGTATTGGTATTACCATTCAGTGTGGATTCACCCATGGCGGATGCCACAGAATTTTAGAGGGAATTTTTCAAGTGGAGCTTGCCAACGTGAATTTCGCTAAATTGTTTGAATAAATAGGGGGCATGTCTATTGTAAAAGAGCCGCGCTACAATTTAAATAGAGGGGATGTAATAGTACGTACACATGAATGGAGCTCAATGTTGAATGATTGACTAGTGGCTAACTAGTGATTCGATTTCACCTAACGATTTTTAGAAGTGCATATATTTGAGCGCGGGTGTGAGCATGATCGGTAAAAAGTAATAGGGCATGTCGATTTACAAAGAATCAACATGCCGCATTTATAGGTTTCTTCGTTTAACTAACAGTTTTTTAGCCGATCAGTTTCTCATTAAACGAAAGCTACTTCAATTCTGGAGTCCATTGGACCAAGCCAGTGTTCCCTTTTTCCATACAGAGTGAACGTGATTAACGCCAAATAAATATTGTAGTTCCTGATAATTTGTTACGTTCCAAAGGACAACGTCCGCTTGTTTTCCAACCTCCAATGACCCAACTTGTTCTTCGCGTTTTATGGCACAAGCTGCATTATAGGTTGCGGCAGTAAGTGCTTCGGCAGGAGTCATTCTCATTGAAATACATGCCAGGTTCATGACTAACGGCATTGAAGTTGTCGGAGAAGACCCGGGGTTGCAATCTGTAGAAATGGCAACAGGAACTCCTTCGTCAATCATTTTTCTTCCTTTTGCAGCTTCTTCACGTAAATATAGGGCAGTTGCTGGTAGAAGGCAAGCAATCGTACCTGCTTTTGCCATTGCCTTAATTCCTTCATCCGAAGCTTTCAAGAGGTGTTCAGCTGAAATGGCTCCTACTTTCGCAGCTAGTTCCGCTCCGCCATAAGGGACAATCTCATCTGCATGGATTTTAGGGGTTAGACCATATTTTTTTCCCGCTTCAAGAATACGCTCTGATTGTTCCGGAGTGTATACGTCTTTTTCGCAGAAAACATCATTGAACTCTGCTAATTTTTCTTCTGCCACAACTGGAAGCATATCATTGATGATATGATCAACAAATTCGTCCTCTCGACCTTTGTATTCTACTGGAACGGAATGGGCCCCCATAAACGTTGGTACGATGTCAACAGCGTGCTTATCTTTCAGGTTTTTCATCACTCTGAGCTGCTTCAATTCAGTCTCTAAGTTCATTCCGTAGCCACTTTTACCTTCCACAGTTGTCACGCCATGTTTGAGAAAGGAGTCGAGCCGGGAGAGCGTTTGTTCAAGGAGTTCTTCTTCACTGGCTTCCCGTGTCATTCGCGTGGTTGCGTGGATTCCTCCACCTGCATTCATGATATCCATATAAGACGCACCTTCTAGGCGCATTTCAAACTCCTGGGCACGACTGCCACCAAATACAATATGAGTATGAGGGTCTATAAGGCCTGGTGTAACCAAGTGTTCAGATGCATCCACAACCTCAGCGTCATTTACTTTAGCTTTATACAGCTTTTCGATTTCCCTTGTTGTACCGACAGCTTCGATTACTCCATCCTCAATCCACAGACTGCCATCCTCAATTAGGCTTAGCTCTCCCATTGCTTCTTTTGAGCGAGGACCTTTCATTTCTGAAGCCAGTGTAGCCAGCTGTGCAGCATGTTTGATCCAAACGGGTTTTGTCATTACTTGTCACCTCTATCCAGCATTGGCATGTGGATGCCTTTTTCCCGCGCTGTTTTCTTCGCAAGTTCATAACCTGCGTCAGCATGCCTGACAACGCCCATGCCTGGATCAGTAGTTAATACGCGGAGAATGCGAGTTTCGGCTTCTTTCGATCCATCTGCAACAATGACTACGCCAGAATGCTGGGAATACCCCATGCCTACGCCGCCTCCATGATGAAGAGAAACCCAGGTTGCACCGCCAACAGCATTGACCATCGCATTAAGAAGCGGCCAATCTGAAACAACATCTGAGCCGTCTTTCATTGCTTCGGTTTCACGGTTAGGGGAAGCGACTGAACCGGAGTCAAGGTGGTCTCTTCCAATAACAATCGGCGCTTTCAATTCACCGCTGGCAACAAGATCATTCAGGATTTTGCCAAAGCGAGCCCTTTCTCCGTAGCCTAGCCAGCATATGCGAGAAGGAAGACCTTGGAATTCAATCTTCTCTTGAGCCATACGAATCCAATTGCAAAGATGCTCATTATCCGCAAATTCTCGCAAAATGGCTTCGTCTGTTTTATAAATGTCTTCAGGATCTCCTGAAAGGGCAGCCCAGCGGAAAGGGCCTTTGCCTTCGCAAAATTGCGGACGAATATAGGCTGGAACAAACCCAGGAAAATCAAATGCATTTTCAACGCCTTCATCTTTTGCAACCTGCCGGATATTATTTCCATAGTCAAAAGTGATGGCACCTTTCTCCATCAATTCCAACATCGCTTTTACATGAGTGGCCATAGAGGCTTTGGATAATTTTACATATTCCTCTGGATTAGACTCACGAAGCTCTGCAGCTTGTTCCATTGACAGCTTAGATGGTACATAACCATTTAGTGGGTCATGTGCAGAAGTTTGATCTGTTAAAGCATCCGGAATAAAGTTAAGTTTGATCATCTGTGGCAAAATATCGGCTGCGTTGCCGACCAGACCAATGGATAAAGCTTTTCCATCTTCCTTAGCTTTCTCAGCTAAACGAATAGCTTCTTCTAATGAATGGGTTTTCAAATCGGTATATCGCGTTTCGATGCGGCGGTCAATTCTTGTTTCATCGACATCAATAGCAATGACAACACCGCCATTCATTGTCACAGCCAATGGTTGAGCGCCGCCCATGCCGCCAAGACCTGCTGTAACTGTTATTGTATTTTTCAGTGTACCATTGAAGTGCTGTTTCGCAAGCTCTGCAAATGTTTCATAGGTTCCTTGAACAATTCCTTGGGAGCCAATGTAGATCCAGCTTCCAGCGGTCATCTGTCCATACATCATGAGACCTTTTTTGTCCAGCTCATGGAAGGTATCCCAGTTTGCATAGGCAGGAACAATGTTGGAATTTGCAATCAATACGCGTGGAGCATTTGTATGTGTTTTAAAGACAACGACAGGCTTTCCGGATTGGACAAGTAGGGTTTCATCATTCTCCAGTTCTTTTAACGTGTCTACAATCGCATCAAACGACTCCCAGTTACGGGCTGCTTTTCCAATACCTCCATAAACGACGAGTTTGTCCGGATGCTCTGCCACTTCAGGGTCTAAATTGTTCATCAGCATGCGAAGAGCCGCCTCTTGCTGCCAACCTTTTGTATTTAATTCTGTCCCTCTGTATTGTATGACCTTATTTTTCGAAATTGCATTCATATTATTTACCCTCCTCACCTTGATAATTTAATTTTATAGTAAATATTTCAAAAAAATATTATATAATGGTTTTGTTTTTATAAAATATTGATATATAAGGTGGTATTTTTGTATTTTTTATAATGTATTTCACTCGATTTTTCAGAAAAGAAAGTTTATAGAAAAGGCTTACTGTTCAGGAAAAGAATCTGTTTTCAGAGTCCTGAACGGTAAGCTGAGGGGGTACAGCCTTCAAGTTGTTTGAATTTAGCACTAAAATAGGTTTGATGAGAGTATCCGCTCAATCGTGCAATGTCAACTAAAGATAAATCTGTTTCTATTAACAGACGTTTTGCCTCCCTAATCCGTACATGATGGAGCGTGTTTTGGAATGAATACCTTGCCTCGGCTGCAAAGCGACGACTTAGGGTGCTCTTGTTGACTCGAAGTGTATCAGCGCATGCAGCAAGGCCCCATTGAGCATCCCAATAATTGGATTCAATTAATTCTCTAGCCTTTTCAACAAGCTCAAGTTTTCTTTCTTGCTCGCTATCATGATTCTCAGTGAGCAATCCGGTCGTAAACTTGATCAACTCTTGGATAATATCGTAAATAATCGGGCTTTTGACAATTTGATGGAAAACATGATGGTAGGCTGATTCCCAAGATGGTGTATGAATATTGCGGGATTTCATATAACGTCGGATTTGCGCAAGTACGCTTGTTAAACGAACGCGAATAACTTCCGGATCCGGATAGGGTTCATGAAAAGTCAAGAATTCACTTTCCATCCATTCACGAATGTCTATTATGTTTCTTCGCTCAAGCATTTCAATCCACTTCCGCTGCTCTAATGGTGTAAGAAATGGATCCATCTCTTGATAGATGATTTCTTCTTCGGCTGTTAAGATAATGTCGTATCCCTCGAAAAAGACTCGTCTAATTAATTGACGTGTCTGCTGATAGGTATGTTTTAAAGAGTCTTCTTGAGTTGCTTTTTTAATAATGATTGCAAGGGGCTCGACCATCATTTCTTTCCAACGAGTAAGAAATCCATGGCATTCCTCTTGAAATACATCGTTTTCCTGTGTTTCCCGCACGCATAAAATAAAATCAGATAATGCAAATGTCCAGTATTTTCCTATAAATGGATATTGTTCCAACTCGTCTAATATGACTGGAAGGTTTTCACTTTTAGGGGTTAAAAAAGCAGCTATCATATATGAAGTGTGGTATTTTCGTCCGCTCAAAAATAGATCAGTGTAATCAACGGACAAATCCTCGTCATTTTCTGAAATTTGTTCTGACGGGTTTTGCTGCCTATTTCTTAGTTGATAGCGCAATTGCTGAATCTGTTTGATTAGATCCATTGGAGAAAAAGGCCGAAACAGGACGTCCTCCGCCCGAAAACGAAGTGCTTGATAGACGGTTTGAAAAATCCTTTCAGATGAAAGACCCAGCCAGTGGATATTTTTTCTTTGAAGAATCTCACCAATACTTTGGCTTTCATCTTTCCAGCCATCCATATCTAAAATAATCAGGTCTGGCTGATGATTGATTACACCAACTTGGAACTCTGCTACGTTATTCCACGGAATTAGTTGAACACCGGTTAGGTGAGATGTCACCATCCATTGTATCCCTTGTGCCTCTAGTTCATTTTTCGCTATCAGGTGGATTTCCATTAATTACACCTCCTTTTTACCATATTCCTATTATCATAATAAAAGATATTGACATGCAAGAAAAAACTGTTCTTCTAGTTGGATAAGGGCATACATAGTGGCAGGTTCAATCAGTAAGTATGGCATACGTGTAGGTTGGATTTTTTCCAAAAGGGGGAAAAGTTGATAACTGCTCCTCGTTCAACTGTATGTCTTATTGCCGTGGGGAGCGTTTTCTTTACAAAGGTTTCCTCGGAAGGAGGCATCCGCCTCCAACCTAAAAGTCGCGGGAAACCCAGTAAAAAAATAGCCATCTAGGTGAATAATGATCATCCATTTGGAATGATCCACTGTTGTTGTCTCAACCAATTAAATCTTGGCAATATTCTCTAATCAGCCGAGAAACTTTTGTTTGACTAATACTTAAATCGCTGGCTACTTTCCTTGAAGAGCGATGTTCTATATATGATTTCCTTATTAAGATTCTTGTTGTATCAGCCAGTGCTTTATCGAGGGTTGTGGCTTGCAAAAGCTTTGGGGTTGGTCCAACGCTGTCTTTTATCAAATCTGGAAGGTCATCAACCTGGATAATGGAATTGCTGATCACTACTAGTCGTTCCATTAAGTTTTCAAGCTGGCGGACGTTTCCCGGCCAAGAATATTGAATGAGAATATCCAGACATTCTTTTGAAATAACTTTATTTTCGTTATATTTTTTATTGAATTTATTTAAAAAACGGTATGTTAGTGGAATGATTTCTTCTTTTCTTTCTTTAAGTGGCGGTAAATGAACATCGACAACGTTTAAACGATAGAATAAGTCCTCACGAAACGTCTTTTCTTGCACCATCTCTAACAAATTTCGGTTTGTGGCTGCAATAATCCGAATATCCACTTTTCTTGTCTCATTACTGCCAAGTGGAATGAACTCTTTGTCCTGGATTACTTGAAGCAATTTTGCTTGAATGCCCATTGGCATTTCACCAATCTCATCAAGGAATAAAGTTCCGCCATCTGCGGCTGCAATTAATCCTTCTTTTCCTGAACCTTTTGCCCCAGTGAAGGCACCTTCTGTATATCCGAATAACTCAGATTCTAACAGTTCTGCAGGGATAGCAGCACAATTAATATTCATGAAAGGTTGACTTTTTCTTTTACTAATTTGGTGGATATGCTGGGCAAGGACACCCTTACCTGTTCCTGACTCACCTAAAATGAGGACTGTGGAATCTGTTCCTGCAATTTTTGTACAAAATTTAAGGATTTTCCTCATCTTTTCACAGTTGGCAATCATTTTTCTTGAACTTGTTTCGGGTTCTTGCTCATTTTTATTTTCCGGTTCTCCGTTCTTTAGCAGCTTGTATCTCTGGAGCTCAGAAGAGGTGATAACCACTAATTCAATTTCATTTTCCTCATTTAAAATCGGAATAGCAGATGACATTAATTCCGTTCCAATATAGGTCTCTTGCTTCATGTAACAGGGTTTTTTCGTCTCGTAAACTTCCGGAACAATGGAGGGCTTCCAATATCCTTTGTTAAATAAGTCGAGATTTAACTTTCCAATGATTTCAGAAGGTTTCAATCCATAATGTTTTTCACAGGTTCGGTTAACATACACAATTCTTTGCTCTCCATCCAATACAAAAATCTCATCCGAAGAATAATCAAGTATTCTCAGAAGAGCCTCCATCGTTATTTCTAAAGTATTATCCTCTGCTTTTTTGTTCAAATAAAGCCCCCCTTATCTAAATGAATCAAAATTAACTCAACCCTTCGTTGATTTCGAGTTTAATATAACTCAAAAAAATGAATTTTGCACCTATTTTTTTTATTTTAGCTGAACCTTACACGTTTTTTAAGAGGTGGCATGGTAGTTGCATTAAGTAAACATAAGCTTTTAACTTCATTCATCAGAAGTCTCCCACTTTTGTAAGTGGTGAGATGAATGAGCATTGGTATTCCATTCAGTGGGGGTCCAAACTCCGGCTGAATCAAGTTAAAGCCTCTGGCGGATGCCATAGATTTTCAGAGGAAATGTATCGAGCTTCGCTTGATAAAATCTGGGCGCCATTACGCCAGGCGAATTTGATAAAAAAGAATACCTTTTAGTTTAGATAAGAGGGGGCTTGCTTATGGGAGCACAAATAAAAGAATATGATATTACGGTTATTGGGGGAGGACCCGTAGGGCTGTTTACCGCCTTTTATGCGGGGATGCGCAATGCTTCGGTAAAAATTATTGAAAGTCTGCCGCAATTGGGTGGTCAGCTGTCTGCCTTATACCCAGAGAAATATATTTATGACATTGCTGGTTTTCCTAAAGTCAGCGGACAGGAATTGATTAATAACTTATTGGAGCAAGTGAAGCAATTTGAAACAAAAGCTTGTTTAAACCAGTCCGTTGAAAGTATCGCTCGGTTGAATGAAAAGCTGTTTGCTATTACAACGAACAAAGAAGCTCATTATTCCAAAGCTGTGATCATTACAGCAGGGAATGGTGCCTTTCAGCCTCGGAAATTGAAAATTGAGGGCGAAGAAAAATTTGAGAGCACGAATCTCCATTACTCTGTACAAAACTTAGCGCAATTCGAAGGTCAAGAAGTGGTTGTTTTTGGTGGAGGAGATTCAGCTGTAGATTGGGCTTTGATGTTGGAACCGGTTGCAAAAAAAGTCACAATCGTTCATCGCAGAGATAAATTCCGGGCACATGAGCACAGTGTGGATTTATTGATGAAATCAAAGGTCGAAGTTTTAACTCCATATGTGCCGACTGAGCTTGTTGGTGATGAAAAAATTGAAAAAGTGGTTGTTGCAGAAGCCAAGGGTGATAAAGAAATCGAATTGAATGCAGATGCTGTATTAGTGAATTACGGTTTTGTTTCTTCACTAGGCCCAATTACGAATTGGGGACTAGAAATCAGCAAAAATTCAATTGTTGTTAATTCCAAAATGGAGACGAATATTCCAGGGATTTATGCGGCAGGCGATATTTGCACGTACGAAGGAAAGGTCAAACTGATCGCAAGTGGTTTCGGCGAAGCACCGACAGCAGTGAGCAATGCAAAAGTTTATATTGACCCGACTGCGAAAGTGCAGGCTGTCCACAGTACAACATTGATGGAAAGCAAAGATAAAATTTTAACTTAATTCGGCAGAAGTCTCCTGCTTCTGTAAGTGGTGAGATGAATGAATGCGTGTAGGTAGGGGGGCAAACCTCGGTTGAATCAAGTTAAAGCCTCTGGGATCAGAGAAATGTATCGAGCTTCGCTTGATAAAATCTGGGATACGCCAAGGCGAATTTGATATTAAATGTCAACAAACAGGGGAGGTTTTCAGATGGCAAAATACACATGGGTAGATCAAGAGACCTGCATTGCATGTGGAGCTTGTGGAGAAACAGCACCAGACATCTTTGATTATGACGAAGAAGGCATCTCTTATGTAATTTTAGACAATAATTCTGGAGAGTGCCAAGTGCCGGAGGAATTTGAAGATGATTTAGAGGATGCACATGATGGATGTCCAACCAGCTCGATCAAGGTTTCTGGGGAACCATTTGGCAAAGCTGAAAAGGCAAGCTGAATTTTATTTAATATTTAACATCATTTAGCAGAAGTCCCCGACTTCTATAAGTGGTGAGATGAATGCATATTGGTTTTCCATTTAGTGGGGGGTCAGACCCCGGCTGAATCAAGTTAAAGCCTCCGGCGATGCCACAGATTTTCAACGGGAATTTATCAGTGGGGCTCAATAAAATCTGGGCGCAGATACACCGAGGCGAATTTGATAACAATAAAATCAGGGGGAATTATTTATGGCGTATAACAAGGTAATTAACAAGTCAAATCGTACATTCGAAAGAACACTTTCTTATGATAAATACACTGACCCAAAAGTATTAGAAAAAGAAATTGATGCCATTTTTTCAAAAGCGTGGCAAAAGGTTGGCCACGTTAGCCAATTGGAGAAGGAGGGATCATTTTTTACAACGGAAGTTGCTAATGAGCCGATTATTGTGGTTCGCGGACAAGACGGTGTCATCCGCGCTTTCTATAACGTTTGTCCTCACCGTGCTACAAAACTAGAAAAAAATGAATCTGGTAAAAAAAGAATTTTACAATGTGGATACCACGGTTGGACTTTCAAGCTAGACGGAAAATTAAATAAGGCACCTAATTTTAGAGGGGAAGATGCAGCCTGTGTCCAAGACGCCTGTTTGCGACCAGTCCGAATGGAAGTTTTGGAATCGCTTATTTTTGTCAACTTGGATGACGATGCGAAACCGTTATCCGAATCTTATGGAGACTTCTTTGAGCATTTAAGCAAATTTTCATTCTTGAGTGAATTAAAAAGAACAAATGTAAAAACAAGGCATCTTAAAGCGAACTGGAAAGCATTTGTGGATAATTATTTGGAATGTGATCACTGCCATGTGGCACATCCAAGTTTTATTGCAACTTTGGATATGAATGCGTATCAAATCATGACCTGTGATAATTACTCTTACCAAGCGTCCATCGTGAAGCCAGATAAGAATTATGGCTCTATAGAACTGGATGAAGCTGAAATGCAAGGAGGCTCCTTCTATTGGTTATGGCCAAACTTGATGTTAACCATTTATCCAGGTCCGGGAAATATGGCTACGATTCAATTAAAACCAATAGACCATGAAAATACATTAATTGAGTACACGTATTATTTCCGTGATGAGGAATTGACTCAGGAAGAGAAGGATTTAGTGGCCTTTGCAGAGCAAGTTCGTCAGGAAGATATTGACCTAGTGGAGTTAGAGCAAGTCGGGTTCCGTTCACGAGCTTTTGAGCATGGCAGATATTCTTCTTCTGAACAAGCTATTATACAATTTCACGAGATGGTATTGGAGGCTATTGATGAGTAAGGTTCAAAGTGATGTGAAATCAGAAAAAAGGTCGTTAATCATCAATGGCGAGCGGGTGGCAGCATTAAGCTACACCCCTCTCTATTCTCCCTATTCGGGTGAAGAGATCGCTCAAATCGCGGCAGCGAGCAAGAAGCAGACGCTTGATGCAATCAATAGTGCCAGTGAAGCTCGTTCAATCATTGGCAACATGACTGCTTTTGAGCGGGCAGAAATTTTGGAAAAGGCTGTCACTATTCTAAGAGATAAAGCAGATGAAGCAGCAAAAATCATCGCTTTTGAGGCAGCAAAACCGATTGTTTTTGCCAAAGCCGAAGTAGCGAGAACGATAGAGACATATAAGTTTGCTGCTGAAGAAGCAAAAAGAATTCATGGAGAAACGATTCCGTTTGACGCAGCGGAGAGCGGAGCAGGTCGTTTTGGTTACACCGTAAGAGAGCCCATCGGAGTGGTTGGAGCGATTACGCCGTTTAATTTTCCGATGAATTTAGTAGCGCATAAGGTGGGACCGGCGATCGCGGCGGGAAATACGATTGTTTTAAAACCTGCTTCACAAACTCCGTTATCTGCTCTCTTTATTGCAGAGGTTTTTGAAGAAGCTGGACTTCCGGCAGGAGTACTAAATGTAGTAACAGGCTCTGGAAGAGTGGTAGGAGAGGCCATTGTTGAAGATGACCGTGTAAATATGGTTACGTTTACCGGCAGCCCGAGTGTTGGAATTGGTATCCGAAATAAAGCCGGTTTGAAAAAGACAACACTTGAGCTTGGATCCAACTCAGCACTCATTATCGATAAAGATGTAGTGATAGATTCCATTATTGATCGATGTATTATGGGAGCATTCTCCAACCAAGGGCAAGTATGTATTTCCCTGCAACGTGTATATGTTCATGAGGAAGTGTACGAAGAGTTTGTATCTAAGTTTGCCGAAGCAGCAAAACAGTTGAAAGTTGGAGATCCACTTGATCCCGAAACAGATATTTCTGCTTTAATCTCCCAAGATGATACAGATCGTGCATTGGCGTGGATTGCTGAAGCAAAAGAACAGGCGACTATCAGAACCGGAGGAAAGCTGACTGGTAGAATACTTGAGCCAACGATTATTACGGATGCCGCTTCTGATTTAAAAGTATCTTGCCAGGAAGTGTTTGCACCAGTCGTTGTGATTAATAAAGTAGGGTCTGTTGAGGAAGCTATCGGCTATGTCAATGACTCCCGTTTCGGACTTCAAGCCGGAATTTATACTAACAATATAAAAAATGCCATGCAAGCAGTAAAAAAACTGTATGTTGGCGGGGTTATTGTCAATGATGTGCCGACATTTAGAGTGGATCAAATGCCGTACGGCGGCGTAAAAAACAGTGGAACCGGCCGTGAAGGCGTTAAATATGCGGTGGAAGAAATGACGGAAATGAAATTGGTTGTTTGGAATCAAAGTTAAGAATGAGGGACAGGCATGAAAACTTATAGAATAGCGGTAATTCCGGGTGACGGGATCGGTCCGGAAGTCATCAATGAAGGTGTTAAAGTATTAAATAAAATAGCCGAGCTTGATTCAAGCTTCGAATTTGATTTCACATACTTCCCGTGGGGATGCGAATTTTACACGAAGCATGGAAAAATGATGGATGATGACGGTATTGATCAGCTAAAGGACTTTGCCGCCATTTATTTAGGGGCAGTCGGGTTTCCAGGCGTCCCTGATCACATTTCTTTATGGGACTTACTGTTAGTGATTCGTAAAAGCTTTGATCAATACGTTAATCTTCGTCCCGTTCAATTATTGCATGGAGCTCATTCCGCTTTAGCCAATGTTAAAAACGATGAGATCGATATGTTGTTCATTCGCGAGAATACCGAAGGAGAATACGCTGGGGCTGGTGATTGGCTTTTCAAGGGTCAAGATAACGAAGTTGTATTGCAAAATGCTGTATTTTCCCGTAAAGGGACAGAACGTATCATCCGTTATGCTTTTGAAGTCGCTAAAAGGGAAGGAAAGACACTTACAAGTATTTCTAAAGCAAATGCTCTGAATTATTCGATGGTTTTCTGGGATGAAGTGTTCGAAGAAGTAAGCTTGGATTATCCAGAAGTAAAAACAGCCTCTTATCTTGTTGATGCGGCGGCGATGCTGATGATAACTGATCCGAAACGATTTGAAATCATCGTTACTTCCAATTTATTCGGTGATATCTTGACTGATGTTGGAGCAGCTATCGCCGGCGGCATTGGACTTGCCGCAGGTGCCAACATCAATCCGGAAAGAAGATATCCATCAATGTTTGAACCGGTCCACGGATCAGCTCCTGATATAGCCGGGAAGGGTTTGAGCAATCCGCTGGCAACTATTTGGTCTGCTAGTCAAATGCTAGATTTCTTTGGATATAAAGAGTATGGAAAAGCAATCGCTTCTGGAATTGAAGAGTTGCTCTCCACAAAAGAGTTTCTTACACCCGATATGGGAGGAACGGCTACTACTTCCGAAGTAGGAGAGAAGATGGTGGAAATTTTGACTTCTCAAATAAAGAGAAAAGTTTTAGGATAAGAAAATATTCAGGCCATCAAGAAAAATCGGTTTAAAACGTTCTTTCAATGCGTTGAAAATTTCGTAATAGTCAACCTGAATGGAAGCTTAATTTAAACTTTATTCAGCCGAAGTCACCCACTTCTCTAAGTGGTGAATGCATATAGGTGTTCCATCCAGTGGGGGTTCAAACTCGGCTGAATAAAGTGAAAGCCTCCGGCAGATGCCACAGATTTTTAGAGGGAATTTATCGAGCGACGGCTCGAAAAATCTGGGCGCAAATAGGCCAAGGCGAATTTGATTAAGGGGACGGAGGTATTTCTGCCATCTTTGAAGTGGGTGCGGTATTAATGACCTTTATTGGTGGGCCAATCAAAATGGCTTTTTACCTTGAAGAATAGAGGCCATTTTAGAGGAAGTAGACTGAGACGGTCGTCGATCTCGCAGAAAGTTTCCCGCGATTGGAGGAAATGAACTGGGTCGGCCATTCATCTTGGAGAAAGGCTCCCATAAATGAGTGGATCTGATCAAAGTTGTTTCGAGGAAAAGTGCCCCTTTTACAGGAAGCGGTAAGAATGATCCCACCCAATTTGATTAAGCTTTCTGGATAGCTTTATAAAAAACTTACCTATACTCTTTATAACTAAAGATTCGATGGTAAACGCTTACAAATATTATTGTAAGCTTCGTTTAACTTCATTCAGCTCTCACTTCTATAAGTGGTGAGATGAATGCAGATGATTCCATTCAGTGAGGAGGTGAACTCCGGCTGAATAAAGTGAAAGCTTCTGGTGGAGGCCACAGATTTTTAGATGAAATGTATTGAGAGGGGCTCGATAAAGTCTGGGCGCAAATAGGCCAAGGTGCATTTGCTTAAGAGGGAATATATAAAAACAATAGGAGTGTTAATATGAAGGGAAAGAAAGCAGTCTTTTATATCTCATTAGCTTTCAGTCTATTTTTGATTAGTCTTGGTGTTTTTATTCCAAAGCAGGTGGAGAAATTTTCCACTTCATCGTTATCGTTTATTTATAATAACTTGGGATGGTTTATCTTAGGAAGTGTATTTGTATTTTTTGCTTTCTGTATGTACGTAGGGCTTTCAAAGTTTGGTCATATTAGATTAGGAGAAGACTCTGATCGCCCGGAATATAAAACAGCAACTTGGGTTGGAATGTTATTCAGTGCTTCAATTGGAATCAGCTTAGTGTTTTGGGGAGTAGCTGAACCCGTATCCTATTATATTGACCCTCCATTTGGAAATGGTTCCTCAGAGGAATCGGCTAAGCTTGCCATGCAGTTTGTTTACTTACACTGGGGCGTATCCGCATGGGCCTGTTACGCATTGGTAGGGGTATCTCTTGCCTTTTTCCAATATAGAAAAAAGCTTCCTGCTTCATTAAGTTCAGTTTTTTACCCTTTGGTTGGGGACAAAATTCGTGGGAAATTCGGTAAAACGATTGATATTATTGTTATTCTTTCTATTGTAATAGGAATTGCAACTTCCCTGGGTTTCGGAACATTGCAAGTAAACAGTGGAGTCAATGTTCTTTGGGGATTACCTGTTAATTTTAGCGTGCAAATATTCATTGTTCTGGCTGTTACATTGATCTACGTAGGTTCAACGGTATCAGGTCTTCAAGGCGCAATGAAACATCTATCGAATTTAAACATGTTATTGGCGTTTGCTTTACTTGGATTAATCTTATTTCTTGGGCCGACTCAAAGTATTTTTAAAATATTTTTCCAAGGAATTGGCGATTATGCACAAAATTTCATTGGCATGTCTTTCCGAACAGAACCCTATAATGATGGCTCTTGGATTGCGAGTTGGACATTATTTTACTTCGGCTGGTGGATTGCATGGGCACCACTTGTGGGCAGCTTTGTTGCCAGAATTTCAAAAGGGCGGACGATTAAGGAATTCATGATGGGAGCGGTATTCATTCCGGTAGTTGGTTCATTCTTCTGGTTTGCGACTATGGGAGGATCTGCTATTCACCTTATCCAAATTGATGGAGCGACTGAACTTGCAAACGCGGTATCTTCAGACGTCACGTCTGCTTTATTTAAATTCTTCGAGTATTTCCCAATGAGTACTTTTCTAAGTATCCTCGCAATGGTGCTTGTACTGATTTTCTTCATTACATCAGCGAATTCGGCAGTCTTCGTTTTAGGAATGATTAGTGAAAATGGAAATCCTAATCCAAAAACTAGGACAAAGATTGTTTGGGGAGCTGTCATTGCAGGCATTTCAATTGTCCTTATTGTGACAGGAGGATTGCAAGGGTTGCAATCTGCACTCGTCGCAGCAGCTGTCCCGTTATCCGTTATGATGTTAGTTATGTGTTATTCAACCTATAAAGGATTGAATAACGAGCTGATTTTGATGAAAAATAGCGAAAAAGAAGGAAAGGAACTTGTAATAGATTTAGAAGAGCAACAGGCAAGGAAAAAAGCGTAAGGTCAACTGAAAGAAATAACCGAGTAAAAGGTCTGAATCATGTTAGTATTGTTCAGGCCTTTTATTTTTCTGTAAAAAGTCATTCCGGATCACAGCGTCGCCTTCAAAATATTGATTCTTAAAATGGAGTTGACAAAGGAAATAGTTCATTATATAATTATCTCGAAATCGAGATAAAAGAAGGACTGGTATTAATGGACGATAAAATCCAAGCGCAAACTGAGGAAGAATTGTCCCTGAGATTATTTATTGTTTTAACAAGAGCTTTAAATGCAATAAAGAAAAGTGTGGAAGAAGAGATTAAGTCCTTAGGATTAAATCCAACGGAATTTGCTGTTCTGGAGATGATTTATAGTAAAGGTGAGCAGCCGATACAAAAAATTGGTGAGAAGGTTTTGATCGCAAGTAGCAGTATGACGTATGTAGTGGATAAGCTGGAAAAGAAAAAATTGATACAGAGAAAGGCTTGTCCGGAAGATCGACGTATCACCTATGCGACTATTACCCAAGCCGGAACAGATTTGCTGGATGCTGTTTTTCCAGAACATAAATTGGCATTGAAAGAGATCTGTGCAGGCCTAACGACGGAAGAAAAAAAGGTTATGATTAAACAATTAAAAAAGTTAGGGCAGTATGCACAGAATGTATAATTTTTTTATAAACATTTATCTCTAATTCATAATATATCAATTGGTTATAATGTTTGCCAATTAAGGAATTGTGGGGGAGAAAGATGAAGCCATAAGAAATGTTTCTCAAGCAGCCAAGTTGTTAATACAAGATAAGACATAGCTTTGATTATATAAATTTGGAGGGAAAAGAAATGACTAAAAGAACAATGGGAATTCACCACATTACAGCAATTGTAGGCCATCCGCAAGAGAACGTAGATTTTTATGCAGGAGTGCTTGGTTTACGTTTAGTAAAACAAACGGTCAACTTTGATGACCCAGAAACGTACCATTTATATTTTGGTAATGAAGGTGGAAAACCAGGAACAATCATTACCTTCTTCCCATGGGTAGGAGCGCGTCAAGGAAAAATTGGCGGCGGTCAAGTAGGTGTGACTAGTTATGTAGTGCCTAAAGGAGCCATGAAATTTTGGGAACAAAGATTGGAGAAATTCAATATCTCTTTTAGCAAAAGCGAACGTTTTAATGAGCAGTACTTACAATTCGATGACCCACATGGATTACATTTAGAAATTGTTGAGCGGGAAGAAGGAGAAATTAATTCCTGGACTTTTGGAGATGTGACTCCAGATGTCGCTATCAAAGGTTTTGGTGGTGCGACCCTATACTCAACTAAGCCTGAAAAAACAGCAGAATTGCTGGAAAAAGTAATGGGACTGGAATTGATAGGTCAAGAAGGAGACTACAGCCGCTTCCGCTCTTTAGCTGATATTGGAAATATCATTGATCTAAAAGTCGATCGTACACAAAGAGGGCAAATGGGTGTTGGGACAGTTCATCACATCGCATGGAGAGCCAGCGATGACAATGATCAACTGGAATGGCAAAAATATGTTGCTGACAATGGCTATGGTGTTACTCCTGTTCAAGATCGAAATTACTTCAATGCCATTTACTTCAGAGAACATGGAGAAATATTATTCGAGATTGCGACTGATCCTCCTGGGTTTGCTCATGATGAATCACAGGAAACAATGGGTGAGGGCTTAATGCTGCCTGAGCAATACGAACAATATAGAGACTATCTTAAACGCAGTTTGATACCGATCGAAGTCCGTAACTTAGACAAATAATTTATGTTTTGAATGAAAACGAGCTGACTGGGGGCTGTCTAGCCTCCAGTGAAGGCTCATGCTTTGGAGGGAGAGTCATAATGAAACATATATTCAATAAAGGAAAAGATCCACATAAACCAACACTTTTATTACTGCATGGGACTGGTGGCAGTGAGTTGGACTTACTACCCCTTGCAGGAAGAATTGATGAGGGCGCTTCTGTATTAAGTGTCCGGGGAATGTCTTGGAAAATGGAATGCCGCGCTTCTTTAAAAGACTGGCTGAAGGCATATTTGATGAAGAGGATCTTATTTTCCGGACGAAGGAACTAAATGAATTTCTAGATGAAGCTGCCGAAAAATATGAGTTTGATCGCAACAATATCATAGCGATTGGCTACTCAAACGGAGCCAATATCGCGGCGAGCCTATTATTCCATTATCAAGACGCCTTGAAAGGGGCAATCCTTCATCACCCTATGGTTCCTAGAAGGGGCATAGAGCTTCCTGATTTATCCGGAAAATCTGTGTTTATTGCAGCCGGAACCAACGATCCTATTTGCCCATCGGCCGAATCGTTAGAACTACAAGGGTTATTGGAACAGGCGAAGGCACAAGTAGAACTTTATTGGGAGAATCGAGGTCACCAATTAACTGCTTCAGAGGTTGAAGCAGCTAGTAAATGGTATTCAAGTCTTTCGTGAGCCGTCGTTACTTCTGATCAGCACATACTTTGGATGAAAGTGCCAAAAATAAATCTGTTAAAAATATCAAAATCGAGATATATTAAATAGTAATATATTAATTGGGAATGAAGGGGTGGCAACAATGGGTTCTTGGAGCAAACTATTTGGAAAATCAAAGGAGATGGAAGAGATGTCAAACGTTAAATTAGCGGTTGTATTTTACAGTATGGGTGGAACAAACTATCAGTTAGCTAAGTGGGCAGAAGAAGGTGCTAAAGCAGCTGGCGCTGAAGTAAAAGTATTGAAAGTTGAAGAATTAGCTCCTGCATCAGTAATTGAAGGAAATGAAGCATGGAAAGCAACTGTCGATGCAACTAAAGATGTTCCAGTCGTTACTTCTGAGGATCTTGAATGGGCAGATGCCATTATCTTCAGTGTACCGACGCGTTTCGGAAATATGCCGTCCCAAATGAAGCAATTCCTTGATACTCAAGGCGGACTTTGGGCAAGCGGTAAAACTGTGAATAAAGTAGTCAGTGCGATGACTTCTGCACAAAATCCACATGGAGGTCAAGAAGCTACTTTGTTATCCCTCTACACTTCTATGATGCACTGGGGTGCTATTATCGCAACTCCTGGATATACTGACCCAGTTACCTTCGGAGCAGGCGGAAATCCATATGGAACAAGCGTAACAGTCGGTCAAGATGGAAAAATGATCGAGGATGTTGAAGCAGCTGTAAAACACCAAGCAAAACGTACAGTTACTGTTGCAGAATGGGTTAAAAAAGGTAATCAATGACCCTTGTGATTGACAGAAAGAGCAAACGAATCGTTTGCTCTTTTTTTTGAAAGAAAATATATAAATGATTAAAGTTTTCCTTTTAACAGTTGCACATGCTTAGATTCAGTTTCGTAATCAAAGATTTTCGTTCAAACTTTAATAGGATACGAAAATCCTGCCCGAAACCTGATGCACCTGTTTCAAATTCTTCTATTATAAAGCGTAACTATTTTTTTCAAGTTATATATAATGCTCAAGGAAGTTTTTCATGATGTAATTGAAATAAGCAGCTTTGCTGCGCGGCTGAAGGGCTGCCTCCTTTTGTTTGTACTGAACAAGGCGCTTTTGCCTTTGAGCACATTTAGAACGAAGAAAAGAATTGATCTACGTCTGTGTATACAAAGACAGAAAAGGGCTGTACAGGTCATCAGTTTTACTGAATCACTATACAGCCTTCTTCTCTGCGGCGCTATTTAATGTTGATATAAATCACTAAAATAACCGCGGCCAACACAACTCTATAAATTGCAAAAGGCATCAATTTAATCTTGCTAATCAGAGCTAGGAAAAAGCGGATGGACAGCCAAGCAAAAACAAAGGCGCTGATAAATCCGACCACAAAGAATGGAATAACATCTACAGTCAGAAGGTCCATTTTTTTATATAAAGAGACAGCACTTGCTCCGAACATGATCGGGATCGCCATGATAAAAGTAAAGTCCGCAGCGGCCCGGTATTTCAGCCCCAGCAAGACCCCACCTGAAATGGTAGACCCAGATCTGGAAAAGCCCGGCCATAATGCGATACATTGGAATAGCCCAATCAAAAAAGCCTGCTTAATGGAGATGTCATCAAGGCTGGTTTTTTCCTTCGCTGCTGAACCAGATCTTGCTTTCCAATCGGCTGCCGCCATTAAAATTGCTCCTCCTACAAGGCCGACTAATACTGTTTCTACAGAAAATAGATATGTATCAATAAAATCCTCTAATGTAAATCCCAGTATGATGGCTGGAATCAACCCGATGATGATGTGTGTTAATCGAAGACGAGAATGGCCTTTTTCAGGTGCAGGAGAATTCGCCGTACGAATTCCGAACAAGCTCAAAATCCGCTGCCGAAAAACGATGGCCGCTGCTAGAACGGATCCCAATTGGATAACCACTTTAAACGTATTGGCTATTTCCTGGGATTTTAGTAACTCTGCTGATTTTAATAAAATATCATCCACGATGATCATATGGCCTGTCGATGAGACAGGAGCGAATTCGGTCATACCCTCAACAAAGCCCAATATTAATGCGACAATGAATTCCCAAATGCTCATTTCTATTATTTCCTCTCTTTCAAATCAATGGGTCTATTTTACATGTAAAAGGCGAGAAAGAAAACAAGAGATTTCCGGCTGCCGCCTTTAAGACTTGTCCACTCTTATAATACGTGTTATTTTTCACACTTACTACGCCCCTTTAGAAAAATGTGGTTTTTTTAACGAACTTCTAAAAGAAATCTCTTCCTTCGATCGGCGATTAGTTTGGCGAAGCCAATAGATTTTTGGGTAGGAACGCTTGTTTTCTATTGAGCCAAAAGATAAAATACATATAATCAAAATATTTAGAAGTGGGGTGATTTTCCTTCAACAAAGACTTGTCCGAGTTATGTTCGGTAAGGGAGATCACCTTACCACAACGTACTTATCAATGCACTTGTGGTCTAACGATTGATAAACTACAACTCTGGAGCTTATTAGCGACGTCTAATATCCAGTATACAGGAGGGGCTAGCTTGGTTCATTTCGTCAGCTACCAAAAATGGTGATTACCCAAGAAGCCCCCACTTCAAGCCAGCCAAAAAAAACGGATGATAAGTGGCAGGGTAGTTCACTATATGCACTTGAGAAAACGTATAGTATAATATTTTATAAAAGGTGTGTTCGGCCGTCAGGTCGACAGGCAATCTTAATTCTTGGGAGGTGTACGCCTTTCTTTGAAAGGCGAACTATTTGGACGTTGCCAGTTTACTCTTAATCGCACTATTAATTGCAATGACCGCTTTTTTCGTAGCAGCAGAATTTGCTATTGTAAAAATTAGAAGTAGCCGTGTGGACCAGCTGATTGAAGAAGGAAAACCGGCGGCTAAGGCAGTAAAGCATGTTATTACACATATGGATGAATATTTATCAGCATGCCAGCTTGGGATTACGCTTACAGCCCTTGGAATCGGCTGGTTGGGTGAACCAGCAGTTAAATCATTGTTCGATCCATTATTTGAAAAGTTGGAGCTCGGACCGTCTGTCACTCAAATGTTGTCAATTACAATTGCTTTTTTGATCATCACTTTTTTACACGTAGTCGTTGGTGAATTAGCTCCAAAAACAGTGGCTATTCAAAAAGCAGAGGAAATTTCCTTGATGACTGCCAAGCCGTTGATTTGGTTTTACCGAATCGCGTTTCCTTTCATCTGGGTACTCAACGGTTCTGCTCGCTTACTGGCGAAAGTATTCGGCCTCCATTCGGTATCGGAACATGAAGTCTCCCATTCCGAAGAAGAGCTTAGAATCATACTGTCTGAAAGTTTTAAAAGCGGTGAGATCAATCAATCTGAGCTGACATACGTAACAAATATTTTTAAGTTCGATAACCGGGTAGCCAAAGAAATAATGGTACCGCGGACAGAAATGATCTCTTTTTCAACAGAAGAAGAAATTGAAGACTGGGTAAATGTCATCCAGGATGTAAAATTCACACGTTATCCGATATATGAGGGTGATAAGGACAATATTATCGGACTGATTAATATTAAAGATATTTTGCTGGAGCAAATTAAAAATAGGGATTCGGACAGCGAATTAGAAATATCGGCATTTATCAAGCCTGTGATTCATGTGATTGAGACGATCCCAATTCGGGATTTGCTGCTTAAAATGCAGAAGGAACATACACATATGGCGATCCTGCTTGATGAGTACGGTGGAACTTCGGGTCTTGTTACGGTCGAAGATATAGTAGAAGAAATTGTCGGGGAGATTCGGGACGAATTTGATACAGATGAGGTGGAAGATATCACAAAAGTAGGGGAAAACCACTTCATTTTCAGCGGAAAAGTCCTGATTCCAGATGTCAATGACCTTCTCGGGACCCATCTGTCTGATGAAGACGTTGACACACTTGGCGGATGGATCTTATCTAAGAAATTTGATGTAGTAGAAGGGGAAACTCTTCATTCGGATGACTTTGCTTTTAAAGTCACAGAGCTGGACGGACACCAAATCCACTTTATCGAAGTCTTCAAAGAAGAAAAAGCCGAAGTGGAAGAAGAAGCAGAACTGAATAAACAATGAAAAAAGCGCTGAGGCGCTTTTTTTTGATGTCTTAAGGGGGTCATCTTAAGGGGGTCTCTTAAGGGGGTCAGACCCCCAGTGCGTTAATGCGTCACAGTGTAGAAGAGATTCAAAAATAAAGCAGGAATTAGTTGAAAGGTGTCGAATAGCCTTAAATAGCAATAAAAAATTAAAGTAATAAGGGGTGTTGCCTATGGCGAGAAAAATAAGAGTTTGGTTTCCTGGCGCTGTCTACCATATAACCAAACGTGGAAATCGACGTACTTCCATTTTTTATGACGATTGGGATCGGCTTACCTATTTGAGAATGTTTAAAGAAGTCCGCTCTGAGTTTCCTTGTATACTCCATTCTTATTGCCTCATGTTTAACCACATTCATCTCCAGTTGGAAACAATAGACCACCACCCAAAGTATATCATGCAAAGACTCAATTCTCGTTACGCTATTTACTTTAACCAAAGACATTCACTGGATGGCCATTTATTTCAAGGTCGTTATGGATCAAAGCTGATACTTTCAGAAGATTATTTCCTCAAAGTGAGCAAGTATATTCACTTAAATCCTGTTGAAGCCAACATTGTCTCATCCCCCGAAAAATATAAATGGAGCAGTTGTTCAGCCTATTTTGTCCCTCAGGATAACCCATACATCGACAAAACTCGCACGCTATCGTACTTCCCTGCCCCTCCTGAAAAACACTACCAACGCTTTATTGAGCGGGAACAAGAGGAAAACCTTTAACGCGTTAAAGTGGTGGGGGTCAGACCCCCTCTTGACTTCATATATGATTTTACATATGATGTATGTATGATGAAGAAAGAGAATAAACAACAAAGAGCTTATCGAATTATTAAGTCAAGGATTGTAGAGAAGGTTTTTGGACCCGGACAAAGGATTGTGATTGATCAGCTGGCAAGGGAATTACAGACGAGTTCTATCCCGATCAGGGAAGCGATCCGCCAGTTGGAGGCGGAAGGACTGATTGAGTATAAGCACAATATTGGACCTGTTGTTTCCTCTATCAATGAGTCCGAATATTACGAGAGCCTGCAGGTTCTTGCTGTGCTTGAGGGCTATGTAGTGGCATCCTGTTCACAAAATTTCCCGGCAGCCAAGATCATGAAGCTGAAAGAAAAAAATAAACAGATGAAGGAGGCTTTAGAGGATTTTGATATTATTGCGTTTGCTAAATTGAATACTGAGTTTCACCATCTGATTTATGAAGAAAGTACGAATAAGGTTTTGGTTGAAAGTATTCAAACACTATGGAAACGTTTGGACTCCATCAGAGGGATCGGATCAACGCTCTATTCTGTTAGGGTAAAAGAGTCAATCAAGGAACATGAAGAAATCATTTCATTGCTTGAAAAGAAGGCAGATCCGCAAAAGATTGAAGAATTGGTTCGCATGCATAAATTCCGCACAGCGGAGGATTTTGAAAGACGTCGTTCGATCAGAATGGAAAATACATCAGAGAGTTAAGAAACAGAACGCTAAAAAACTGTTTCTTGCTTTTAAAAAAATGAAAGCGGTTACTAAATTTAACTTCATTCAATAGAAGTCTTCTGCTTCTGTAAGTGGTGAGATGAATGTGTATTGGTATTTCATTCAGTGGAGGTTCAAATCCGGCAGAATGAAGTTAAAACCTCTGGCAGATGGCACCTTATTTTCAGAGGAAATGTATCGACTTTATCTTGATAAAATCTGGGCGCAAAATATGAAAAGGAGAATTTGATTCCAAAAAAATATTTGACATAATATATATAATCATATATGATTTAATTGTTCAGAAAATTAATCAGTATTTAAATAACTTTTATATAGGAGGATTATGAATATGTCGTTTAAAGAAGCCAAAGAAAGATTCAGAGGGTCGATTGCTCCGGTTATTACTCCATTTAATGAAGATGAAAGCTTGGATTTGGAAACGTTTAAAAATTTAATCGACTGGCAGATCAAAAATGGGAGCCACGGAATTTCTGTTACTGGAACAAGCGGTGAGCCGAGCTCCTTGACGGTGGATGAAAGAGAGCTTGTCATGGAGACTGCAATGAAAGCGGTTGCTGGACGTGTCCCTTTCCTTCCGGGAACAGGATCCGTCAATCATAATGAAGCCATTAGATTGACAAAAGCTGCTCAAGAAATGGGGGCAGACGGTGCAATGGTCATCGTCCCTTATTATAATCGACCAAACCAGCAGGCGCTTTATAAGCACTTTAAAACGGTTGCTAACTCTGTTGATATTCCAATCATCCTATATAATATCCCTGGTAGAACAGCAGTAAACCTTGAAGTTGAAACGATCAAGCGTCTCGCAGAAGACTGCCCGAACATTATCGGGATCAAGGAGTCAAATAAAGACTTTGAACATGTGAATCGTGTGCTTTTAAAAGTGGGTCGAGACTTCAACCTGTATTCTGGAATCGAGCTTCTTTGCTACCCAATGCTTGCGATCGGCGGAGCTGGACACATTAGCGCTACTTCCAACGTTGCACCAGGACCTGTAGCTGAAATCTACAATGCATGGGCGGCAGGCGACGTGAAAAAAGCACAAGATATGCACTTTGAAATGATGGAACTGAACGATGTTCTATTTAAAGATACAAACCCTGCAGTGGCAAAAGCTGCTCTTGGCATGATGGGTAAAATCAAGCCGGTACTACGCAAACCAATGGATATCCCTTCAGAAGCTCTGCAAAAAGAACTGCGTGAAGTCCTTGTAAACTATGGAATTGAACTGAAAGACGAAGTAAAGAGCTAAAAGCGTTTTGAGCTTAATAGATCTAAACGAAAAGCTAATTTTATAGATTAAAAACGTCTTGCACAGCACGGGAAAGTAGGATGACTACAGGATTCGGCTTGTGAGGGGTTGCTTGCCTCCAGTGAGCCGAAGCTAAAAGCGGGTTCCTGCGAGCCCGCCCCCGAAACGGGAATCTTAAAGGAAGGTGACTATTTTGGCACAAAATACAGCAGAACAGGCTAAAATTCGTGAACATACCCAGCAACCTGATATCAGTCTATTTATCAATGGAGAATTCACAGAGGCTGAAAGCGCGGTCTATTACGATAACCCAAGTCCATTCACAAACGAGAAGATCAACCGTGTAGCAGAGGGAAGAAAAGAAGATATAGAAAAGGCTGTTCAAGCAGCTAAAAAAGCGTTCAAGGAAGGCCCTTGGGGTAAAATGAAAGTTTCCGAGCGCATGAAATATATTGAAAGAATTGCAGATTTGATTGATGAAGAGGCCGAGGAGCTTTCTTATCTTGAATCGCTGGATACAGGACTTCCAATCGCACAGACACGGAACATGGCGGCGCGTGCTGCGGAGAACTTCCGATTCTACTCTCGCATGGTGCAAATAAAACTTCACGGGGAAGCTTACATGCAGGGAAGCGAGTTCGTCAACTACACAGTGTATAATCCGCTTGGTGTTGTTGGACTGATTACACCATGGAACGCACCATTCATGTTAACAACGTGGAAAGTTGCCCCAGCGCTTGCGACTGGGAACACAGTTGTTTTAAAACCGGCAGAGCTTTCACCGCTTACAGCAAATAAACTGGCTGAAATCATTCAGAAAGCAGGCCTCCCTGAAGGTGTATTCAATATTGTTCACGGATTTGGGGAAACAGCAGGAGCTTCACTCGTAGCTCATCCTGACGTGGAAGCGATTTCCTTTACTGGGGAAACAGTGACAGGATCTGTCATTATTAAAAATTCGGCCGATACGTTGAAAAAGACTTCCATGGAGCTTGGTGGGAAATCACCGTTGATCGTGTTTGACGATGCTGATTTTGACCGCGCTCTTGATGCGGCTGTATGGGGATTGTTCTCCTTTAACGGCGAACGCTGCACAGCGAACTCTAGAGTATTCTTGCACAAAAACATCAAAGACAAATTCGTCGAAGCGCTAAAACAAAGAGTACAAAATATCAAAGTTGGCGATCCGATGGATTCTTCTACCCAATTGGGGCCACTTATTGATAAAGGCCACTTTGAAAAAGTGAAAAGTTATATTGAAATTGCCAAAGAAGAAGGCTGCGAAGTCATCCAAGGTACAGTTCCAGAGGAGTTCAAAGCCGGAAACTATGTACCTCCAACACTGCTCTTAAATGCTACCAACGATATGAGAGTTGCTCAGGAAGAAATTTTCGGACCGGTTATGGCTGTCATTGAGTTTGAAACAGAAGAAGAAGTGATCGCAGCAGCAAACGACGTCAAATATGGGCTTGCGGGCTATGTCTGGACGAACGACATCAAGCGAGGACATCGCGTAGCGCAAGCAGTCGAAGCAGGAATGCTGTGGATCAATGCCCAAAACGTACGCGATCTCAGAATCCCATTCGGAGGGACGAAAGCCAGCGGTATCGGGCGTGAAGGCGGCCATTATGCCATCCTGGAATTTTATACAGAACCGAAAGTCATTCATGTAGCCATCGGCGATCACCACATACCGCAATTTGGGAAATAACGATAAGGAGAGTGAATCTAAATGCCAGCAAAAACAGGGAAAGAATACTTAGAACGACTAAAAAAAGCAAACAATAACATTTACATTCATGGGGAAAGGGTTGACGACGTAACGGAGCACCCTGCATTCCAGGGCGTAACAAAATCGATGGCAAGATTGTATGACCTGCAATATGAAAAGCCTGAGAAAATGCTCTATACTTCACCAACAACTGGAAATAAAGTCGGCATGACTTATAAAATCCCTGAAACAATTGATGATTTAATTGCACGCCGCGAGGCCATTCAAGAGTGGGCTCGCACTTCAGGAGGGATGATGGGACGCGCTCCAGACTATATGAATGCTGAAATCATGGCAACTGGTGCTGCCGCTGACTTCTTCGCAGAAGCAGATCCTCGATTTGCTGAAAATTCAAGAAAATACTATGAGTATGCTCGGGAAAACGACTTGAGTTTAACTCATACCTTGATCCATCCGCAAGTTAACCGTGCAAAAGCGCAGGCAGAACAGAAAGATGCGAATGTTGCTCTTCACCTTGTAGAAAAGAGGAGCGACGGAATCATTGTTGACGGTGTCCGTTTGCTGGCAACACAAGGCGGTATCACAGACGAATTAATCGTCTTTCCATCCACTGTGAACAGATCTGATACGAAGGACGACCCATATTCTCTTGCATTTGCAATTCCGAACAATACGGAAGGCTTGAAATTCCTAAGCCGTGAGGCGTTTGACTATGGCAAGTCGAGCTGGGACCATCCACTTGCTTCCCGCTTTGAAGAAGGGGACGCGATCGTATCATTCGATAACGTATTTGTTCCTTGGGAACGTGTGTTTGTTTGTGGAAATGCCAGCCTTTGCAATAGGACCTTCAAAGAAACAAACGCTGTTGTCCATATGTCACACCAAGTTGTCTCTAAGAACATCGTGAAAACAGAGTTCATTCTGGGTGTTGCCCTTAGCATCATGGATGCCATCGGAATCGATCAATTCCAGCACGTACAGGATAAGGGTGCTGAAATTATGCTTGTACTCGAAACAATGCGCTCACATATGTACAAAGCAGAGCATAATGCACAAATCGATAAATGGGGCATGATGACGCCTGACTTTGCGGCACTTGATGCAGCACGGAACTGGTATCCACGTATCTACCCACGCCTTGTTGAAATCGTCCGAATCCTTGGCGCATCTGGTTTGATGGGAATACCGACACAGTCTGACTTCGAAAATGAAGACATAGGAGCGATTCTTGACCGCGGACTTCAAGGCAAAAACCTCAATGGTTACGAGCGTGTCCAACTGTTCAGGTTGGCGTGGGATATGACCTTGAGTGCATTTGGTGCAAGGCAGGCACACTATGAGTACTACTTCTTTGGTGATCCGATTCGTATGGGTATGACATACTTCGATGGTTATGAAAAAGACCAATACAAAGATTTCATCTCAGAGTTCCTGAAAAAGGAACCTTCCTCCAAGCCGCATTTTATAAAAGCATAAGGAGGCAAGTCTGATGGACTTTAATATCATTCGTTGCGCACGTATAGTCCTACATGTGACTGACCTAGAAGCATCCAGAAAATTTTATGTTGATACACTCGGTTTTATCGAGACAGAATCAGATTCAAACAATCTGTATTTAAGAGGATTGGAAGAATACAATCATCACAGCATCCATTTGAAAAAAGCTGAAAAGCCAGCTGTGGAAGCTCTTGGCTATAAAGTAGCCTCTGATGATGACCTGGACGCATTGGATACATTTTTTACAGCAAAAGGATTTCAGACGAAATGGACGAAAGAAGGAGAACAACATGCCCTGCGACGTACACTTCGTGTACAGGATGTCTCGGGCCTGCCTCTCGAATTCTTTGCTAAAATGGATCATGTGGAACGCCTCCTTCAGCGTTATGACCTGTATAAAGGGGCGCGTGTTCAAAGAATCGACCATTTTAATTGCATGGTAGAAGATGTGGAAAAGGCACAGGACTTTTACATGAAAGATTTGGGCTTTGCCTGCTCAGAGTATACGGATACGAAAGAAGGCAAAGTATGGGCAACCTGGCTCCATCGCAAACAGACTGTTCATGACCAGGCATTTATGAACGGCGTAGGTCCGCGACTGCATCATATCGGTTTTTGGCTTCCCGATCCACTTGCATTAATTCATGCATGCGATGTGCTGGCAGCTTCCGGGTACGGAAAAAGCATCGAGAGAGGGCCAGGACGTCATGGATTGTCCAACGCATTTTTCTTGTACTTGAGAGATCCAGATGGACATCGAATTGAGTTTTACAGCGGTGACTATTTGACAAGTGACCCAGATTTTAAACCAATCCGCTGGGATATCGATGACCCGATGCGTCAGACATTCTGGGGGCACGCAGCGCCAGATAGCTGGTTTAACGAAGCGTCTATGGTCTTGGACGTCAACAGCGGCAAGGAAGTGCCGACGAAGAAGCCGAAACTTGCCCAGCGAAAGCCTGAGTTTGTGATATAAAACATAGAGAAAAAGAAAAAAGGGGGAGAGCGGAATGGACGATCGTCTGTTTAGAACAGCAATGGGGAAATTCGCAACGGGAGTTACAGTCATTACAACAAAGACTGGGGAAAATGTTCATGGCATGACAGCCAACGCATTTATGTCAGTGTCCCTGAACCCGAAGCTCATCCTCATTTCCATCGGAGAAAAGGCGAACATGAACCAACTCATCAAAGAATCAGGAAAATTCGCCGTCAGTGTGCTAAATGAGGGGCAGCAGGACCTGTCCGCTTATTTTGCCGGCCAGATCAAAGAAGAAAGAGACGTGGGGTTCGATACATTCAACGAAATGCCAGTCATCAAAGATGCGCTTGTGAACCTGACGTGCAATGTTCATGAATCCGTGATTGCAGGAGATCACACACTATACATTGGCGAAGTGACTGACCTTCGCGTGACAGATGGGGAAGCGCTCGGATTCTTCGAGGGTAAATATAGAAAAGTTGTTTAATTTTATCCAACAGAAGCCGCCACTTCTCTAAGTGGTAAAAGATGTAGATATTCCATTCAGTGGGGTTCAAACCTTATCTGAATAATGTTAAAGCCCACAGACTTTCAGTGGAAATGTAATGAACGGAGCTCGATAAAATCTGGGCACATTTGATAAGGAGTCCCGCCTGTCTTCACGATTTTTTGGAAGACGGACGGGATGTTTCTGTCGGAGGCTGTTGGTCTCCTTATGTGGTGAATCATAAAGGGGTAAAGAGAGCAGCTAGTATTTTTTTAAAAAAATAAGGAGTGAGAATATGAGTCTTGTCAAAGCAAGCCTACCAGGGCTTGCCGTTTGGGATGAGATCCAGGCGAATCCTGCTGAAGCAACGGTTGAATGGCGTGGTCAAAAACAGTCTATTGCACACGTATCTTGGAATCCTCCTGTAACCGGAACCGTTTATGGCGTGCTGTTGAACTACCAGGGAGAATACAATGAATTAAAAGGGCAATTCAATGAGGCACCTTATAAACAGCCTCCGAAAGCTCCGATTTTATATATCAAGCCTGCGAACACATTGTCAGGCTGCAATCAGCCGATTCCGCTTCCGAAAGGGGAGGAAGAGCTTGCGGTCGGTGCAGCGCTTGCGGTCGTGATTGGAAAAACAGCCACTCGCATCAATGCGAAAGATGCGTACGATTATATTGAGGGTTATACGATTGCGAATGATGTCAGTATTCCCCATGAAAGTTATTATCGCCCTGCCATCAAGCAGAAGGCGCGCGACGGATTCTGCCCAGTCGGGCCGTGGATCGTTTCCCAGGACGACGTGACGGACCCGGGGCAGTTGGAAACCCGCGTGTACATCAATGGAGAATTGAAGCAGCAAAATAATACAAAGAATTTGATTCGCTCAATTTCGACTTTACTAGAAGACGTGACCGAATTTATGACTCTTCGAAAAGGCGATGTCTTGCTTGTTGGTGTTCCGGAGCAGCAGCCACGTGTAAAAGACGGTGATGAAATTCGCATTGAAATTGATGGGGTCGGTGTTTTAGTGAACCAGGTTGTATCTGAGGAAAAGCTGGCTGAAGGAGGTCATGCATAATGAAACAGGCACGGGTAGCTTGCTTTGGTGCAGTGCACGATGCTGTTGAAAAAGATGGGAAGCTTGAACTTATGGATGGCCGGATTGTTTTTGAAGATGAGGTTGTCTGGCTTCCGCCAATCGAACCGAGAACCACGTTTGTTCTGGCATTGAATTATTCCGACCATGCCGGCGAGCTTGCTTTTAAAGCTCCTGAAGAGCCGCTGGTCTTTTTAAAGGGACCAAATGCATTCATTGGCCACAATGCACAGACACGACGGCCAGCAGACGTTACATACATGCACTATGAGTGTGAGTTGGCAGTAATAATCGGGAAAAAAGCCAAAAATGTGAAGCGTGAAGATGCCTACGATTACGTGAAAGGCTACACCATTGCAAACGACTACGCCCTCCGGGATTATCTCGAAAACTATTATCGTCCAAATTTTCGGGTGAAAAACCGCGACACATGTACACCTTTGGGACCTTGGTTCGTGGATGCAGCGGATATCGAAGATCCAATGAACCTAAAGCTTCGTACCTATGTGAATGGAGAATTGAAACAGGAAGGAACAACAAAGGATATGATTTTCGACGTTTCTTACCTGATTGAGTACCTGAGCAGCTTTATGACATTAGATGAAAATGACATCATTTTAACGGGAACTCCGAAAGGAACAGTAGATGTTGTTCCTGGGGATGAAGTCATCACAGAAGTTGAAGGGCTGGGCCAACTGAAAAATACAATTGTTGGAGATGAAGTTTTTTCCATCAAAAGCAGCTCTGAAAAAAGCACAGTCAAATAAATGAGGAGGTGGATTACAGATGCCTCATGTCATTGTTGAATACACGGACAATATTAAAGAAGAAGCCCAAATAGGCGTCCTGTTGAAACAAATAAATCAGTCTCTTATCGATAGCGGTGGCGTGTTCCCAATTGCAGGAATTCGTTCGCGGGCCATCGAATTGAAGGATTATGTTGTCGCGGATGGATCGGATGACGATGCGTTTGTTCATGTTGCATTGAAAATCGGTGGCGGCCGTTCCGAACAAGAACTGAAGCAAGCGTGCGACAAACTGTTTGAAATGATTAAAGACCACTTTGCTGACCTGTTTGCAAAAAGGTATCTTGCTTTATCCATGGAGGTAGAAGAATTTTCTAGACCTACCTATAAACAGAATAATATTCATAAGCGATATAAAAAATAGTTTTGAGTGAAGTTGGAGCGCAGGCAGCTGAAATGGCGGCCCTGTGCTCTATTCTTTTTATCAAGTTTCTTAGCCCAGCATCAAAAAAGAGTACACTGCCTTCATAACTTCTGGCAAACAATGGATTTGCATTTAAAAAGACCGACTGCGTGACAGCCGGTCTTTACTTCAAGCTCTTTTTCTTCGGTGAAGTCCCAATTCTCTTCGCTCTTGGCGAAGTGCTTTGTAAATGGATAGCATCATTAATATCATGATCATTGAAAAAGGGAACGCTGCAATAATGAGCGCGTTTTGCAATGCTTGCAGTCCACCACTATATAAAAGAATAGAAGCCATCGCCGCGAGGAAAAATCCCCAAACGACTTTCACACTGTTTGGCGGTGTCAAAGAGCCATAAGATGTCTGCATACTAAGCACGAATGTGGCTGAATCGGCAGATGTAATGAAAAAAGTTCCGATTAAAATGACAGCGACCACTGATAGAATGGTCGAAAATGGCATTTCGTTAAAGACAGCAAAAAGCACTTCTTCTGTTGCATATTTGGTCAGGTCGACGGCTCCGGCCAGCTGAACGTCAATGGCCGTTGTCCCAAAGACAGCAAACCAGATGAAACTGACGATGACAGGGAGGATTAAGACACCGATCATGAATTCCCTTATCGTCCTTCCTTTGGAGACACGGGCAATAAAGATGCCGACGAACGGAGCCCACGAAATCCACCAAGCCCAATAAAAGATTGTCCAGCCATTGATCCATCCACGATGGCTCTCATTAAGCGGTGCAATCCTGAGACTCATTTGAATAAGGTTTTGTACATATGCTCCAATTGTGTCCGTAAACAGATTCAAGATCAACAAGCTGGGGCCCAGAATGAAAACGAGCGCCAACAAGACAATGGCCAGAATCATATTTGTATTGCTCAAATATTTGATTCCTTTGCTCAAGCCTGACCATGCTGACATGAGAAACAAGGCGGTGACGATGAGGATAATGAACAGCTGGACTGTGAAATTGTTCGGGATTCCAAACAAATAGGCAAGTCCTCCATTAATTTGCACAGCCCCGAATCCAAGGGTTGTTGCCACCCCGACAACGGTCGCAGCAACGGCGATAATGTCGACGAGCATGGCAAGCCTGCTGTGAGCATATTTTCCTAAGATGGGGCTGAGCGTCGCACTAATCAGACCTGGGCGTCCTTTACGGAAATTGAAATAGGCGAGACAGAGACCGACTAAGGCATAGACAGACCAGGCATGGATCCCCCAATGAAAGAATGTGAAACGCATGGATTCTTTGATTGCGGCATCCGTTCCTGGATCAGCCATAGGAGGGGCAATCGCATAATGGGAAAGTGGTTCAGCTGATCCCCAGAAAACAAGCCCGATTCCCATGCCTGCGGAAAACAACATGGCAAACCATGTCGGCTTTGAATATTCGGGTTGATCCTCCTGCTTCCCCAGTTTCACGGATCCCACTGGGCTAAAGATAAGAAATAGACAGAATGCAACAATGACCGTGACTAAAATTAAATAATACCAGCCAAAACCAGAGGTAATCACTGACTCAACTTTTGATGTAGCTGCCTCAAACTGGTCAGGGGCGGCCACACCGAAAACGACAGCAACCATCAAAATGGCAGCCGATACCCAAAAAACACTTGAGACTTTACTCCACAAATTAAATACTCTCCTTCCATAAATGGAGATCGATGCGATAATTTTTCAACATGCCTAACCATAACAATGATAACGAAATGATTCAAACATTTAACATACCTTTTAAAAAATAGTCATAAATTAGCATGCCCATGAACCAGTAAAAATAAAGGGGTCTGACCCCCATCACATTAAAACGTTAAAGCTTTAACGCAACGGGGGTCAGACCCCTAGATCTTTTTTAAGAGGCTGTATGGTCCGAGACTGAAGAGTCTGTTTTGAGTTGGTGTTTTTTGCCTGTCGCGAAGCTTACCGCAATAAAGACAAGCGCTGATAAGGGAAGCGCGTAAAACATTGGGTCTACAAATGTCCATGGAAATCCGAGCAAAGTGGTTTTGCCGAAAATGGCTTTGGAAACGCCAAGTGCCGCAGCTTCTTTTTGATGTAAAAACAGAAAGCCCAAAACGCTAACAACAAACCCTGTAATTGTGCTGGCCACCGCGCCTTCCTTGGTTGATCTTTTCCAAAAAAGAGCTCCGATCAATGTAGGCAAAAACCCAGCCGCACAAATCCCGAACCAGAAGGCCGTTGCCTGGGCGATGACCCCAGCGGGCATGATGTAGGCAAGGACGACCGCCGCCACAATACCAATTAACACACCCAGCCGAGAAAGGCTCATTCCAAATAGGGATTGAAAGCCCATATTTTTTAAAATATCTTCTCCAAAAGCCGAACCTTGCAAATGGATCAATGAACTGATCGTGGATATAGTCGCCGAGAGCAATGTCAAAGTGAACAAATAAATAAACCAATCAGGCATCAGTGAGTTGATGAACGTTGGAATGACCAAATCAACATTTCCTTTTGCTGCGTCAATGGCCAGCATTCCAGCTGTTTCCTGAAAATAAACATTTGTCAGCGGTCCGATCATATAAGCTGCACCCGTCATGAAGAATATGAAAATTCCCCCGACAAGGACAGAACGGTAAAGTGAACGGTTGTCCTTGACTGTCATGCTGCGCATAGCCAGCTGTGGCTGAGCAAGAACCCCGATACCTACACCCATGATAATGGTGCTGACAATTGTCCACCAAAGTGGAGAACCGAAAGCAGGCATCGAAGTCCAGCCTTGGTGGCCCTGTTCAACAAGATTTTGCGGAACCAAATCCTTCATTGCAGTCAAAGCATTGTGTGCTACCTCAACTCCGCCTAGGGTTTTGTATGTTGTCACTAGGAAAATGATCATTCCAAAAAGCATGACAATAGCAGCAAATGCATCTGTATACATTACGGCTTTAATTCCACCTGTAATGACATACACACCGACAATCATGGCAAGAACCAGAAGGGCCACATTGAAATTCATCGAAAGAGTCTCTTCTAAAAATCGTCCGCCGCCAATTAAAACAATACTTGTATATGCAGGCATGAACAGGAAAATCATAGCTCCGGAAAAAATGGTCAAAAACTTCGAGTTGTATCTTTTTCCGAGCAAATCTGAGAATGTGTATGAATTCAATTCGAGGGACAGCTTTCGAATCCTTGTCCCAAAGACAACAAACGCAACCCCGACTCCAAGAACAATATTTAAAAGTGCCAGCCAAAGCAGGCTGAAACCATAAAGAGAAGCAACGCCGCCAAACCCGATGATCGAAGATGTACTGATAAAGGTTGCTCCATAAGAAAGGGCCATGACTGTCGGACTAATGTTGCGCCCGCCAACAAGGTAATCAGATTCCGTCTTCGTCTGCTTATAGCCGTAATAAGCAAGCGCTGACATAATCCCGATGTAAACAAGAAACAAGGCAGCAAGAACAGGATAATTCATTCTGAATCCGCTCCTTTATTCCACATGATGACTCCAAATACAACACAGCCGACCATAGAAATCACAGTACCAATCCACCCCAAAACAATCATAAAATCTTCCATTCCTAACACAGTTGTCTCCTCCTCACAGTCAAAAACGCTTACATTCCATTAATTGCAAAATGGGAAAAATAGAGAAATGACTGAAATATCATATAAACTATAGTATATATTATCGTATATGATTGTCAACTCTCCCTGAATATCAATTTTGATAACGACAAGGTCTGGTGATAAAATAGGTTCAACAAAGGTATCAGACATCATCATTTTAACTTCATTCAGCGGAAGTCTCCCTTTTCAGTAAGTAGTGAGATGAAAGTATATTGGTATTCTGTTCAATAGGGGTTCAAACCACGGCTGAATAAACTCAAAGCCTTCGGCGGATGCCATAGATTTTTAGAGGAAATATATCGAGCTAAAGCTCGATTAAATCTGGGCGCAAATACGTCAGGGCGCACTTGATTGCTTGGTATCCACACAAATTGAACACTCGGGTGGTCTGGTCCCCGAACAATTCACTGAGGTGAAGACATGGATTACAAACTGTGTATGCTCGGAGACAACGCAGTGATGATAGAATTGGGAGTAGAAATCAATGAAGAGATACAACAGAAGGTTCAAACAGTAAGCTGCCTGTTAGATGAAAATAATGAAGAATGGCAGATCGAGTATATACCGACTTTTACAAGCGTCACTGTATATTACGACCCTTATCAAGCTTACAAACTCGCAAATGGAAACAAATCTCCATACAAAGCTGTTTCCGATAGAATAAGGGAAATTTTATCAGCGAGTTCAGCAGGAACAAAAATCAAGCAAAGAGTCGTTGAAATTCCAATTTGCTATGGAGGAGAGTTCGGCCCGGATTTGTCTTTTGTCGCAAAACATAATGGGCTGACACCCGAAGAGGTTGTTCATATCCACTCAAGCAGGGAATATCTCGTCTATATGCTTGGATTTGCCCCTGGTTTTCCATACTTGGGGGGAATGTCTGAGAGAATTGCCGCTCCAAGACGTGCCACCCCAAGATCAAAAATCCCGTCCAGATCATTAGGAATTGCAGGCACTCAAACTGGCATTTATCCAATCGAAACACCGGGAGGCTGGCAATTGATTGGCAGAACACCTCTCAATCTTTTTCAGCCTGAAAAAGAAGAGCCGTCATTGCTGAAGGCTGGCGACAAAATTAAATTTAATCCTATTAACGCAAAAGAGTATTATCATTGGGAGAATCCATAGTCATGATTCGAATATTGAAGTCCGGGCTGCTAGATACAATTCAGGATTTAGGAAGAATCGGTTACCAAAAATATGGTGTCATCGTCAGTGGGGCAATGGACTCGTTCTCTCACCGTCTGGCGAATGTTCTCGTCGGTAACCTTGAAAAGGAAGCTGCGCTTGAAATGACTTTATCAGGACCAGAAATGCTATTTGAAACAGATGCCCTGATTGCCATTTGCGGCGGCCATTTGAGTCCAGTAATAAATGGGGAGTCTGTACCTATGTGGCGTCCTGTGTTGATAAAAAAAGGGACAAAATTGCAATTTGGATATGCACAAAAAGGCTGCAGAGCCTATTTGGCTGTTGCTGGAGGGTTTGATGTTCCGCCTGTCATGGGTAGTAAGTCAACCTATTTACGGGCTAGTCTTGGAGGTTATCAAGGCCGATCCTTGCAGACCAACGATACGCTTTTATTTGGAAAGCCCTCTGAAGCTTCAGAAAAACTGATAGCCGGATTGTCTGCTGGGCATAATGACAGGTCTTTTATTACAGGCAGCTGGTGCATTGCTGAGGATATGTATCTTTATCGGAAGCATCCTGCTGCCATTAGGGTACTAAAGGGGGCCCAATTTGATTGGTTCGACAACAACAGCCAATTGGAGTTTTATCAAAAAGAATTCAAAGTTTCTTCTCAGTCCGACAGAATGGGGTATCGGCTTGAAGGGCCGAGTTTGGCGCTCGAACAGTCGAAGGATATGATCTCCGATGCCATTAACTTTGGCTCGATCCAGGTTCCGCCTGATGGAAGACCTATTGTTCTTATGGCAGACCGTCAGTCAGTGGGCGGCTATCCAAAAATCGGACAAATTGCATCGGTCGATTTGCCTTCAGTAGCACAGACGAAACCGGGAGAGATAATATCTTTTACTGAAATCACTACTGAAAAAGCGCAAGCTTTATATATTGAAAGAGAAAAGCTAATCGCACAAGTGAAACTCGGAATTTCTTTAAAATTAAATCGGGAGGACAAGTGAATGCACAAGGTTGACCTCAACTGTGACATGGGTGAAAGCTTCGGAAGCTTTGTAGTTGGAAATGACGATGCTCTTCTGGACTTTATCACATCCGCCAACATCGCTTGTGGGTCTCACGCGGGAGACCCGTCAACAATGAAAAAGACTGTGAGAAAAGCATTAGAAAAAAATGTGGCTATCGGAGCACATCCAGGATTTCCAGATCTGCAAGGATTCGGGCGTAGAGAAATCAAGATTTCCCCTGAGGAGACCTACGATCTAGTAGTCTACCAGATTGGGGCATTACAGGCATTCGTCAAATCTGAGGGAGGAAAGCTGCAACACGTCAAACCCCATGGCGCTCTATTCAATATGGCTGCTAAAGACCCAGATCTCGCGGAAGCCATCGCCGAGGCGGTATACAAAATCGAGCCAGAGCTTATCTTATTCGGATTAGCCGGTGCGGAGCTTGTCAAGGCTGGAAAAAAAATCGGCCTCAGGTCCGCAAACGAGGTTTTTTCCGACAGAACCTACCAACATGACGGTTCGCTCACCTCCCGGCTTGAAAAAAATGCATTGATTACCGATCATGGGATGGCTGTTGATCAAGTAATCCGGATGGTTAAAGAAAACAAAGTGAAAACAGTACAGGGACTGGACATTCCTATCCAAGCGGAAACCGTCTGTATTCATGGCGATGGAGCGACTGCTCTGGAATTTGCAAAGTCGATCCCGGAAGCGCTAAAGAAGGCAGGAATCCAAGTAAAGCCGATTGGGGAATTTCTAGGAAGGTAGTCAACAGTAAGGATTGTTTGTAAAGGACATCCTTACTGAAAAAAATGGTATATAAAATACAATTTTTTAAAAAACAACTATGTAAGGGTTTACAATAGACAAAGAGTATGGTAGATTACTGTTTAAGTATTTGGAATCTTCTTATTGAAAAGAAGGAGAAAATTGGATGAAACTGGTTGTAGGCCATTTTAAACAGGAGTTGATAAAGGATTACAATGAGCTCAACTTGCGCATGTTCGATATCGGCGTTAAAAGTCAGAAAGTAGAAATTGTGGGAGATAAGATATTAATCTTCGCCAATCATAAAAGAATTCCTTCTCTTAAACATTTGGACGAGTTTAATCGCTTAATAACCCGCATGACGGATGTCGCCATCATTGACAGCCATAAAGAGCATTTTAAGAAATTAGTTGAAGGTAAGTACGGGATGCATGTCATTTCTATTTTAAAGGACTACGATCCATCTATGGAACTGGCAGTAACCATCATTGTACTTGATAAAGATGTTAGCCAATATTTATCCAATCAATTATAAATGACTGGTCAAATGAACTCATTTGAGCGCATAAAAACCGTCAGTACTAATCAGCAGATGTTTATCTGTCCGATTTGTGCTGGCGTTTTTTTATATTAAAAACAAAAGGGAGGAAAATGTATGCATACAGTTGAGGATGTTTTAAAGGCGTTAGATGAAATTACTGGAGGGAGAGTGATTCATTCACTCGATGAAGTGTACAAGCAGGAGCATCCATTTGTCATAAAGAAATCTTCCAATCTACCGGGAAAGGATATTATCGAAACTCCGGGACTAGTTTATGGTGAGCGTAATAAGGAGGTGAAAAAGATTGCAGTAACGATGACAATGACAGAGGGATCGATTGAACTTGCCGGCGCAACCGGGGTAGATGCCATTATTGCACACCATCCAATTGCAGAGGCAGCGAATTCCGGTGGTGTTACCTTGAAAAACTATCTCGATTTATATGATATTTCAGCATTTGAACTTCATGAAGCGTTTCATGGATTGCATCCCGGAATTTCTTTTTTACACGGGCATGAGGTGTATCGTACCGACATTTCATACGGGGGACTTGAAGGGAATGTCCTATTTGTCGGAAAGGCTCTGCCCGGCGTAAACACGCTCGGTGATATTTTAAGCCGCCTGCATTCCTTTATGGGCTTGGAAGAGGAAAATAATTTGCTTTTCGTAGAAAAAGAAATTCGAAAAAATTCAACTATGACGGAAACAAGTGTAGTCACACATGGAAGGATTCTTCGGGGTGAAGCAGAAAGCCCAGTGAACAATCTTATTCATATTTTTCCACATACCGGCTTTACACCTGACCATTTAAGGCAGGTAGCGAACGAGCATCCAGAAGCTGATACTGTCCTAGCTTCCATTAGCCGTGTGTATGATGGGCATGAACTGATCCGGACAGCGGAAGAATTGAATTTGAATTTTCTTGTTGGAAACTGTCATGTACTAGAAATACTTGAAAATGGATTGCCGCTTGCCTACGCTCTGGACATGCTTCTGCCTGATGTGGAAGTAATGGTTTTCAGGGAACGGGTGACTAGTCTTCCAGCAAGAGCAGTTGGAACGCCGCAAATGATGGAGTATGCAGAAAAAATGGCGTCAACGTATTTGGTGAAGAAAAAGCTTGCTGAGCTATCCTAATAAAGGAGTGAATGAAAATGGGTGAAATTAAGCCTCTTGTGAAAAATGAAGTTTCTCTGGAGGAAGCTGTCAGCCAACCAATTCTTCGGAAAAAGAAGTGGGAAAAAATTGAATTGGTAGGTCTTGCCTTAATTATTGCCTCCTTGTCAGTCATGATGATCTCCCCGGGTACATTGGCAGGTTTGTTTACTGCGATGGTTGATAAAGTCTTTCCGGTGGTCGTCGAAGTATTTTTAACAGGAACTGTTGGAGTTACAATCATCGTTAGTGTTGTAATTGGGCGGACACTGGAAAGACTCGGATTTACTGATGCCTTAATCCGCGTGTTTCTACCAGTAACCAAACTGCTAAGAATTAACTCAGCTGTTCTGATTCCAAGTATTTATAATATCCTTGGAGATATTAACGCCGCCGGAAAAATATCAGGTCCAATACTTGTCCGATCAGGTGCCACAAAGGCTGAGCAGAAAATAGCGGTTGCTACAATGGTACAGTCGCAGCAATCCTTCTCCACCTTCATGTTGGGAATGCTCGCGTTGACTGCAGTTGGCGTCAATGCATTTATAGTTGTCATAGTTGCTGTATTCCTGCCTGTAGTGGTCGCACCCTTTATTTTGTCAAAGACCATTTATCGTGATACGAAAGCGGTAGATATTGAAAATTTGCCAAAGTTCACTCCCAAAACAGGCCCTTTGCCTACCTTGTTCAATGCTGCCCGTGAAGGAGCGGAGTTAGTTTTTCTTTTGATTATCCCTGCAGTGGCTGCAGTGTTCGCCGTAATTGGAGTTCTCGAATATATTGGTGTATGGAAACCGATCGAGTCCACGTTATCAGCAGGTTTGCTTATGTTGAATATTGATCCGGAAACCGGTATTCTTTCCATACTGGCAACCCCCACATTAGCTATGGCTCAATTATCGGAGACCGCTGCTACAATGGACCCGCGTCTGGTAATTGGATCTTTTGTACTGGCATCTTCAGGATTACCGCTGTCATCGATCCTTGGTCAAATTCCTGTTATTTGGGCGGCAAATTCTGATTTAAACGAAAGAGAAGCTATGACGGCAGCCGTCATTGGAATAGTCATGCGTTTGATTACAGCATTCTTGGTCGTTTATTTTTTAACGCCTCTATTAGTCTAATTTAGTTAGTAAGTGGGATAAATCAATCTCAAATTGGTTTTCCCGGATATTTTGAACAGAGAGTGGATCAAAGTAAAGATTGGTATCCTGAGTTTCGCTATCTTGTCTTTTCCACATTTTTAAAAAACTTGTTTGGTATATTGTATTTGCTATACCGGAATTTGGAACGGTAATGTTTAAATGAAGGGTTGACGGAGGATCTTTTGGACAGGAAATAAGACGGCATTTTTGGGATTGTAGAGGGGCGAAGTGGTTTATTGTATCAACCGATATATGATGAATCCTTCCGGTGCCAGTAAGGATTTTATTAGGGAGAACCATACCAGCTTCATAAAAGATATCCTTGCCGCTGGAGGACGGTATTTTTACTTGGTTCCACAAGATGGCGATTGAGAAAGAAGAGCCTGGCATAATAGTCCAAGTCCTTTGTGTCATTAATTCAAAACCAATTTTCATAAGTACGAAACCTCCTTTAATCAACTATATGAAAAATGAAGTACGAGAAGACCGGCTCCCTGGCTGGTCTTTTTTTCTTGAAAAAACGCGCACCTAAACTCGTAATCTCTAAAGGTGAGAACTGCTCCAGTTCTTGGGTATAATATTTAGAGGAGGGGAATCGGGTGCGCATTTTATTTGGACAAAGAAAAAAGAAGACATCAAACAAGATGCTGTCCATATCTGTCGATGGTGACGGTATCACTACAATGGCAGATATGATTAGTGAAATTCTAAATATCTCCACCTCCAAAGACGTTATCTTCCTTTGTGTTGGTTCCAGTCGTTCAATAGGTGACTCCCTGGGACCTACTGTTGGGACCTTGCTGAAAGAAAAAGAGGTGCCTTTTCATGTATTGGGTACATTGGATTCTCCTGTTCATGGATTGAACTTAAATAGTACCATGAAAAAAATACAAAACGAATTTACTTCCCCGCTCGTTATTCCCATTGATGCCAGCCTGGGAGATTCTTCTCAGGTAGGGAAGGTCCACTTAATAAATGGTCCACTGATTCCTGGAAGAGCCACCAATAAATCTCTCCCACCAATTGGCGACTATCATTTAAGGGCGGTAGTGAATGAACTGGATCCATTGATGCCGGTAAAATCCTTAAATGGAGCAAAAGCCGAAGTTGTTGAACAGCTAGCAATGTTAATCACAAAGGTACTTAGCCAAGTTAAAGTAAAGAACGGCACTATTTGATATTTACAGAAAAATCAAGTATAATTTGTATATAGTATACCGAACAGGGTGGATAAATTGGATAAAGAAGGGAGGGTACGCTTTGACGAGCTGGACAGAAGAAAGCCTGCTCTCTATTCGAGAGAGAGCCTACAGGCATCTGAAAAATCTGATTTTAGAGGGAGAATTGAAAACGGGGGATCGTCTGATTGAGCGTGAGCTTGCTGAGAAATTAAAGATAAGCAGGACGCCAATCCGTGAAGCGTTATTTCGATTAGAATCCCAAGGCTTTGTGAAAACCATCCCAAGAAAAGGGGTAATGGTTGCAGATATATCTGAAAAAGAAATTCTAGAAACGTTCACGATTCTGTCTTCTTTGGAATCTTTGGCAGCTAAACTAGCGGCTCAAAAGCTGGATGAAGCAACGGAAAAGAAATTTAAAGAGTGTATCGAAAGAGTGGAAGAACAGCTGAAAAGCCCAGATGTCGACTACGCTGAGCTGCATAGCGAACTGAACTATCTCCTATACAGTGCTGCGAAAAATTCCAAGCTATATGAAATCTTAGGTGGACTCACAGATTATATCCGTGCCTTCGCAAAGACAGGTTTTAAGAAGGAAGGCTGGCCAAAGCAATCGATGGAGGAACATTTGGCCATCATGAGGGCAATCTGTAACAGGGAAGTGGAGATGGCGGAGTATTTGACGAAAATTCACATTGAAAACTCCAAGAATGCATATATCGAAGCGACCACTGGTAAAAAAGAAATTTCAACAAGTATATAAAAATAAGGGATCAGATCCATTGGGGTCTGACCCCTTTCTTTTTTTAAAAATACTAATCCTTAAATGCCAACAACGATTTCCTTCGTCAAATTCCTGAGAACTTTGGCGACACTCATAGCAACAATCGGGCTAGATTTAGGATTGGTTTTTGCCGGGTTATTTTGAATTGACAATTCCATTTTTCCAAATTCTCCCACCGCTATAATTTTATGTACATTCTGCTGAATGGTAGGATCAACGAATACCTCCACCTTGGTATTGTCAAGGCCTATGCCGGCAAAGCTCAAGGTAGCTGCAGCATTGACACTTTCAGGGAATAACTTGGCTGCATCTCTGGCGCTTCCTGCAAAAAGACAATGGGGCTTATGAATAGTTTCTAAGTTGACTTGCTCTTCAGCAATCGTACCATACCAGCTTTTCGTTGGCTTGCTAGTAACCAATTTGATTTCGTCAATTTTTCCTAAAGTGCCTGAGGCAATTCTATCCAATCCAGCAATGGCTCCAGATGGAATATAAATTTTACAAGCATTCGCCTTTGCAGTTTGAGACATTTTTTCATAAAGCTCCGTATCTGCCAGCGCTCCTGTAGATAAGAGGAGAAGGTCTGTTCCTAAGGAAAGCACCTTTGTTCCGTATGCTTTTAACGCATCATGTCCAGCAGCTTCTATGATCATATCAAACTCCTGATTAAAAAAAGTATCAGAGTTATTCGTCATCAAAATGCTGGGTAAAGCTGCATGATATTCGCTTCTTGTAAGAATTGCTCCTACACTAATATTACCTGCTCTTCCTTCTGAAATATGAGAAGCGATTTCCTTACCAATGGTTCCGTATCCAATTAATCCTACTTTCAACATATTCGATCCACCTTTTCAATTGTTATAAAAGAATTTTCAAAATCATTTGACTTAGTAAAAATAGGGTGCTATATTAATAACCATTATAACGAGTATTTCAAATTGTTTAAAGTGGTATACAATATATTATATTTTGGATGCCATAAACACAATTGATCGTTTATCTTTTTCATTATTTGAAGCGCTTACAGAAAGGGGGCAATTAATAATAGCTATCAACAGCCATTGGTAAATCCAAATTTTAAATAAACTTGGAGGGGGAAGGTTGATGGAAATGTCATTAGCTCATTGGCTCTATTTGCTAGTAACTATCATTGTGATCGGGACCATGCTTTTCCGGCGCGGTGTTGTATTGCCTATTATTGTTGGAACGTTTCTTGTAGCAGCCGTGTATAAGGGAAATGTCGTCAGTGGATTCCAAGCTGTGTTTAACGCAAACCTCGTGGCAGCAAAGGAACTGTTCAGCATTTTTCTCATCATATCCCTGATGATCGCTTTACTAAATGCTTTGAAAGGGCTAGGTGCGGATCAAAAGTTAATCATGCCGATTCAAAAAATAATGGTTAATGGGCATGTATCTTTTATTCTGCTGTTTGCAACCACCTACATTATTTCACTTTTTTTCTGGCCTACTCCCGCGGTCCCGCTAATCTGTGCATTATTAGTGCCAGCAGCAGTACGTGCGGGTGTGCCGGTTATGGTGGCAGCTATGGTTGTTGTTATATCAGGGCAGGGGATGGCATTGTCATCAGACTATATTATTCAAGTGGCTCCTGTCATTAGTGCAGCTGCAGCAGGTGTGGACAAGACATTGGTTACTGATAAATTAATGGTTCTTTCCTTGATTACAGGATTTGGTGCACTTTCTATTGTTTACCTATCTGCAAGAAAAGTGATGTCAAGGAAAACAGCCCAGTCTGCAGATGATATGAAGATGCAAGAAAGTCTTTTTGAAGAGGCAGGAGAACTGGCTGCTACAATAGAGGAAGACGCAGAGATTGTTCAAAGAAAAGAAAAATGGGGCAAGGTGTTTGCGGTTATCGTTCCGTTATCCATGCTTGCAGTCATGATTTACATGTTTCAGTTTAAAATAACCGGAGGATCCGGTTTTGAGGGGACGGATGGGGCGGCATTCGTTGGCGGCGTAGCGACAATTTTGTTGGTGCTGGCAACGATTGCGTTGAATCGCATCCATGCCCTTGACCAAATAAGTGAACATATAACTGATGGGTTTGTCTTTGCTTTTAAGGCAATGGCTCCTGTTATTCCGATTGCGGGATTCTTCTTTATGGGCAGTCATGATTTCACGCCAGCTATTCTATCATTGGGTGAAGATGCCGCGATACCGGCGTTTCTGTTTGATGCGATTCAAGCCGGACAAGTTTACATACCACAAACTTCGATCTTTGCGGGATATGGGATTCTGATCATCGGAATCATCACAGGGTTAGACGGATCAGGATTTTCAGGACTTCCATTAACTGGGGCTTTATCAGGAGCTCTGGCTCCAGGTACCAATATTGATGCATCCACTATGGCAGCCATAGGGCAGATGGGAGCCATTTGGACAGGTGGCGGAACACTCATTGCTTGGTCATCGTTAGTTGCAGTCGCTGGGTTCTTAAAAATATCGCCGATCGAACTGGCGCGCAGAAACTTTATTCCAGTCATGGTGAGCCTCTTTATCGCAACAACTGTTGCTATTTTAATATGGTAAAAGAAACTTGCTGTTATAGGTGCCTGATTCCATCAATTATGGGAGGCATCTTTTTTAGTTGAAATAGTTTTTGATAGATATTCAGGTTTAAGGAGTAAGCTCGCATCAGAAGAATGGGGTTTACGCAACAATGTGTTAAGAAACTCAGCTTTCGGCATCCCCTAAAGGTGAAGCTGAATGAAAAAACGAAAGCCCATAAGTTAGGGCTCCCGTCTTCAGTTTTTTTATGTGAACCACTGAAGTGATAGCAAATAGACAATGGTGCATCCGATGTATACGAAAGTGAAAGGCATGTTCCAATTTGATACTTTATAAGAGCTCTGCTTGACGATATTGGACATCAAACCGATGGTTGCGTTATAAGGCCCAATTAAAAATGCAGCTGATGCTCCTGAAAGCATGGCGACAGTCAATATATGAGCAGAAATGTGCGTAATGTCCGGATTCAATGTTTCAGCGATAAGTGCAAGTGTAACGGCAGGATGAAATCCAAGAAATGCAAAGGCTAATGGAATGAGAGGCAACAGCATCAAAAAGAAATTTGCTCCTATTACATTAATCAAATCGACAATCCACTCATTTACGACTTCGTTGCTATGGGATGTTTTTATTGCGGAGATAAAAAAGCCCGCAGATAAGAATAAGAAAAATTGGTCCTTCATCTTATTAGAAAAGGATCGGAAATGATTTTGAAACGCTTGTCCGAATTCTTTGTCCTTTCTCAAAAAAAGAGCCCAGATAAAGGAGAATGGAATAACTAACAATGACACAATTGTCAAAAAGGAATATGAGAGCATTGACTCAGCAACGGATACGATTATGATAAAAATGATGATAGCCAGTAATATCTGAAAAATCCGTTTGGGATTACTTGGCTCTTTTTCAATTGTTGTGGCAGCCATTTCATTCGTTGAAAGGGGGGCTTGCAGACGTTTCTGCGAAATACGCGACCCCAGATACCAATCCAATAGTAAACCAAAGATACTGAGAGGAATAACGTAGGGTAAAATGGAAACCCAACTGACTCCGGTCACCCCGATAACTATTCCCACGATTGGTGTAACGGGCGCCCAAATGAGTGGCATGGCGAACCCCCTTGTGATAGCCCGGCTCATGAACCGCTCAGAATGTTGGATTGAATATCCTTCCAAAGCCGGCTTAATAGAATAGTAAGTCATTGGCAAAGTAGCCAAGTTCATAAAAATACTGAAAAAGTAGGAAATTCCAGAAGTCAACATGTATAAATGTTTGTTCGTCTTTATTTTATTATGTAAGATGGCTTGAATATCAGAGCTATATTTTCCAATGGTGATGGGAATGCCCAATATCGGGATCAAAGTGAACATCATCAGCAGGTCCAGCATAGGCCCGAAGGATAAAATGTACTCTGGCCAGCTTACTCCACTATTTAATAGTAGGAACAGCCCTGCTGCTAAAAAAACACCCCCTAAAACTTGCACAAACCTAGATACTTTAAAAAAAGTCACCAGAACAGCAATCATGCATAGTACAGATATCACGGCGGATAAGCCTGACGAAGGGACAAGAATGGAGAGAAAGTATAAAATCAAAATAAAAATAAATAAAGGGTTTAACATCTTGGAGCCTCCTTAATTAATTCATTTGGTATACCAAATGGAGGGTTTATCGAAAAATAAACGAATTAATTACGTATATTATACAATAGATTTGGTATATGGTATACCAAATTAGAGTAAAATCTGATATAATAACTATCATATCAGATGAAGGAGAGTTGAAGTATGATGAAATTTTTGTTCGACTCCAAGCAAGTAAAGGAAAAGGCAGATAAAAAGTTGGCACGTTTAAGAAAGATGATTGGATTTTAACTTCATTCTGCAAAAGTCTCGCACTTTTGTAAGTGCTGAGATAATGCGTATTGGTATTCTACTAAAACCCGGTTGAATGAAGTTAAAGCCTCCGGCGAATGCCACAGGTTTTCAGAGGCAATGTATCGAGTGGAGATCGATAAAATCTGGGGACAAATATGCCAAGTCGCATTCGATAATCAAGAAAAACAGCGATCCCCCCTCATTTATTTGAGAGGGGGATCGCTGTTTGCAGTTAAGCCGATGCGTTTTCCAGTTTTACAAGCCTCGAATTGGAAAATTTGTCCGAATCGTTTTTGTCAGCAATTTCGTATAATTCTTCCCGTACTTCTTCGATTGTGTCAAAGTGCTCGAAAAACTTTACTCTAATATAGTTCACATATTCCTTGCCATGATATTCCTCAGACATTTTTATTTTTGCTTTTTCATCTAATACCTTGGCAATTGTATACTTCGCCCTCAGTTTGTTAAAAAAATAGAAGTTGTACGTTTCCACAATCTCTAATCCCTCATTGTTAAGATCTGTCTGAAAAGTTTCCTTGTTGGTCAGTAAAATAAATTTTGTCACTTGTTAACCACTCCTTTATTAATTTTCCTGAAAATGGCAACTTTTTGGTGTATTGTATACCATTTGTGTGATTAATAGTTTATATCAAAGTATATAAAAATTCAACAGTATATTTAGAATATTTGATTTTAAAAATCAACTTTCATATATCACTTGACACATCAGTGTATGAACAGTAATATAAAATTCAAATCATCATGAATTGATAATTCCTATTTATTAGATTCTTTTAAAATTTCCTTGCCTTCATCATTTTATTGGTATACAATGTACCTAAGCTGAAATTTCAATTTAAGGGGGGGATGTCTTCAAATGCCTAAAGTGATTCTTCATGTGGATGGGACAACTGTAGAGCAAGAAGTGAAAGAAAATGCTAATTTGGTCGTTTTAGCCGGAATTAAAGAATTTCCGAAATTAAAGTTTGGGTGCGGAATGGGGAAGTGTACAAGGTGTACATGCCGCGTGATCAATGGATCTGAAGGGCTTGACCCACCAAACTGGAAGGAACAAAATATACTGGGGGAAAAGCTCGAAGAGGGTTACCGGCTTACTTGTCAGTTGTATATTCAAAAGGATATAGAAATTTCCCAGGAGAATATCAAAATAAAGCCTCCTAGAAAACGTGGTACGATAATGACTAAGTGAAATGAAAGCGGTGACAATGTATAGAAGGTGAAGCGAATGAATTGTTATGAACTGGCAAAGATGACATGGGAAGAAGTCGAAGCCGCTTTGGAAAAAGCAAGACTTGCTATTATACCTGTTGGGGCACATGAACAGCATGGCCCGCATATGGTAGAGAGCTGCGATGCGGTTTTGGCAGAAAAGATGGCTGTCAAACTAGGTGAACGATTATTTCCATACGCACTTATCGCACCGACGGTCAATATGGGTGTTTCTTCACATCACCTGAATTTTCCAGGGACGATTTCCCTTAAACCGACCACACTGATTGCTCTGCTGAAGGACATAGTTTCATCATTGAAGTGTCATGGCATTCAGCAGTTTTTATTTCTCAATTCACATGGGGGCAATCAATCAACACTGGATGTAGCCGTCAATTTGATAAACGAAGAAATGGATGTCGAAGTATTTTATGCGAAAACAACTGCTTCAGCCAAAAAAGCGATAGCTGAAAATGTGAAGTCATCCTTATTTGGTCATAGTTGTGAAAGAGAAGTATCAGAGGCATTTTACCTGGCTCCGGAATTGATTCGCACTAACAAGCTTCAAAAAGGTGATATACAGGAGTCGGGAAGGTGGCAGCACTTAAGGCCGGGATGTGCGCTGCAAGGTTTTTATCACTATGAAGAAATGACTGCAAATGGATGTATTGGGGACGCATTGCAGGCTGATTTTGAGATTGGCAGGAAAATAGTTGAGGAAGCCCTGGATCAGCTTTCGAATGAGCTGATAAAAGTATTAAAAATAGAAAAAGATGCTATGCTGCACTAAAAACTAGTATTTATACACTAATAAAAGCTTAGTTTACAAGTTATGAATCTGTGAATCCCCTTTAAGTTAAAAATGCCAATGGTTCAATTCGTTTTTTAACTTAAATGGTATACAAAATAATAAATACAAATTAACAAGGAGGATTTTACAATGGCAGAACTATTATCAAAAGAGGACTTTCGTAAAGAGTTGGAGATTGCAATCGCAGGAAATCACAGCCAGAAAGCTCCATTTACAGTAGCTTGGGCAGAAGGAAAGCTTGAAAGAAAACACTTTGCAAGGTGGGCAGAGAACCACTACCATTACGTTGGACCGTTTGCAGACTATTTGGCGTACATCTATCACAATACTCCAATGGATGAGAAGTTCGTAAGTGCGAAGGATTTTACATTGCAAAATATGTATGAAGAAGAAATTGCAGGTGACCGTCATACGGACTTATTGATACGTTTTGCTGAAGCCTGCGGCTCATCCGCCGAAAGAGTTGTAGATCCTAACAATATGGCCATCACAACACTTGGACTTCAAAGCTGGTGCTATGCAGTGGCGGCACGCGAAAACTTCGTAGTAGCTACGGCTGCACTTGTTGTAGGTCTTGAATCTCAGGTGCCTGATATCTATAGAAAGCAGACACCTGCATTAAGGGAAAAATACGGATTCACAGATGATGAGATTGAATTTTTCGACCTGCACATTGTCTCAGACGAAATCCATGGCGAGCGTGGATACAAGATTGTGTTGGAGCATGCAGACACTCCGGAATTGCAGCAAAGTTGCCTTGAGATAGTACGCACTGGTGCCAAAATGCGCCGCATGTATATGGATGGCTTGTGGAGAGAATACATCGAACAGGATCTTGGAGAACTGATTAAGTCGTAAAAAATGATTAAATTTGTTAGGTCAAGCCCAAGAAAGCTTTGATTTTGGTGACCAAGATACTTTTAACTTTATTCAGCAGAAGTCTCTGACTTCTGTAAGTGGTGAGATGAAAGCAGATTGGTATTTATTCTGGTGGGGGTTCAAATCTGACTGAACAAAGTTAAAGCCTTCGGCGGATGCCGCAGATTTTCAGAGGAAATGTATCAATTGGGGATCAATAAAATCGGAGCGCAAATACGCTAAGGCGCATTTGGTACGCGTAACTCCTATTAGAAGAGCCTGTCAAGACGGATCGCTGTTACTTTCAAATTGATGAAACAATAGCGGTCCGTTTCATTGGGAAAAACATAGGAAAAGGTGATAAATATTGCTGACTACAACAAAGGTAGACACATTTAAAAATTTGATAGACGGCAACTGGAGCGAGACTCAAAGCGGGCAGACATTCTTGAGCATCAATCCGGCAAATAAGGAAGAAATTGTAGGAGTTTTCCAGGCCTCTAATGAGGAAGATGTCCGTCAGGCAATCGATGCTGCTTCCAGAGCTTTTCCGCAATGGGCTGCCACCGCGCCATCCAAGCGAGCGACAATCTTAAATAAAGCAGCAGACATTTTGGAGCAGCGAGCTGATACATTGGCTGAAGAATTGACAAGAGAAGAAGGGAAGCATGTCAATGATGCTAGGAACGAAGTGCTGAGATCTGCACAGACGCTGCGCTTTTATGCTGTAGAAGGTCAGAGTTTCACAGGAGAGACATTTCCGCACGACGATCCGAACATGAAGGTATCTACTGAGCGTGAGCCGCTTGGAGTGATTTCCGTCATTACACCTTGGAACTTTCCGATCTCTATTCCGGCCAGAAAGATTGCACCGGCTTTAATCACTGGAAACACAGTGGTATTCAAACCTTCATCGGACACTCCACTCATCGCTTTCAGATTGGTTGAGGCACTGCAGAATGCAGGACTACCAAAAGGAGTTATCAACTTTGTGACTGGAAAATCATCTGACATAGGTGATTTGTTAGTAACCCATCAAGCGATAAAAGCTGTTACCTTTACTGGCTCGACGGCTGCGGGAGAAGATATTCACAGCAAAGCCTCCTTTAACACGAGGACACAAATGGAGCTTGGTGGAAAAAACCCCATCATTATTATGGATGACGCGGATATGGATTTGGCTGCAACATTGACGGTCAATGGGGCCTTCTCTCTGAGCGGGCAGGCTTGCACCGGAACAAGCCGTGTCATCGTCCTTCAAAATGTTAAAGATGCTTATATGAATAGACTGATTGAAAAAACGAAGAATCTTAAGATCGGTAATGGCTTCGAAGAAGGAGTCAAAATCGGGCCAGTAGCTAACGAGCGTCAGTTGCAAAACATCTTGAATTATATTGACATCGGTGTTAAGGAAGGTGCAAATCTCGTGTACGGTGGTAATCAGCTCGCTGATGACCAGTATGCTAAAGGCTATTATGTGGAGCCGACTATTTTTACAGGTGTAAAACCAAACATGCGGATTGCGCAGGAAGAAATTTTTGGACCAGTTGTTGCCGTCATTGAAGTGTCTACATATGAGGAAGCAATGGAAGTGGCAAACAGATCAGATTACGGACTTTCCGCTTCAATCGTGACGAATAGCCTTCATATTGCAAACGATTTTACGAAGAAAATTCAGGCAGGTACTGTAAAAGTGAATAGGACCACAACAGGAAACTTGATGAATGCCCCGTTTGGTGGGTTTAAAAAGTCCAGTACAGCAACATTCCGAGAATCCGGAAGAGTTGGATTGGAATTCTTCACACAAGTAAAAACAGTCTATGTCGGTTATTAAATGAGAAGGAGAGACACATTATGTCGATCACAGAGAAGAAGGTTTTTAAAACAGTCGTTAAGCTTGAGTTAGAGGCAGCTAAGTTGATGATTGAAGCTGCGAAACAAAAATCGGAAGAGATTAATGTGGCGGAAACAATTGCTATCGTGGATGATGGGGGCAATTTAATCGCTCTTGAAAGAATGAACGAGGCACGGATTACAGGACCGGAAATTGCGATGGCTAAAGCTTATACAGCTGCGGGTCACAAGCGTTCCACTCATTTATTTAATACGGAACCGAATGGGCCGGCGCTTCCAGGAAATGAAGCATTTGGTATCCAGCTTATGATTCCGGGCAAATTCGCCATATTTGTCGGTGGCTTTCCAATTGTAGTCGACGGCGAAGTAGTTGGAGGAATCGGAATCAGCGGCGGGAATGGCGAACAGGATACTGCAGTCGGAACTGCAGCATTGGAAGCATTGAAAAATCATTTGGAAAAAGAAGGAATGGCAGTGGAAACAAAGGCAGATATTAAGAAATAATCAGAAGGAAGAAACTGTCGAAGAGATGTTTAAAGGGCTCAATGCAGGTTGAGCCCTTATAGAACAGTTCAAATGGTATACCAAATACCAAATATGGGGAGGAGTAATAATATGCCAAAAATTCATTTCGTGAACAGTGACAAAACCTTCGATGTCCCGGACAATTCTAATATTCTTCGGATGTCCCTTCGATATGATGGTGAGCTTCCGAATCTTTGCGGGGGAGGAATTTGTGGAACTTGTGTTTTTAAGCCAGTGGAGGGAGAGGAACATCTAGATAAGATAACGAGGCAAGAACAAAGAAAACTGGGGAAAGAATGGATTGAAAAGGGGTATCGCCTTGGGTGCCAGACGTTCATAAAAGATCAGGATGTAGCTGTTGCCTGGGACATGGAAGTCACGAAACAGGTGAAGAAAAGGAAACCGGATAAACTGGATAAGAAGCCTTCTAAAGTGAAGTAATCTGCGGATGGCAAAAAGAATGTGGAGGGAGCAAGATGTGGGTCTGTATCGATCATTTAAAAGAAGCTGTCGAGTTTGCCAAAGCCCCTCATGTTAGTAAGCCTAGATGCCGTATGAAATGTTCCCTTTGTGAAAGGGATGCAATCGTTAAATTGCATTTTGAATGTAGAAGGTTTCATCATGAAGAAAAGAAAAAGGCCAGGGTTAAATAATATGTGAGGGTTACGATGTCACTGTGAAAAGACTATTTGCCAAAATAACCCCTCATTTCGCAGCCGAAAAAATCATTGATTACAGGAGGAGACAGGTCATGCCTTTATTTACAATTGTCAATAGAGAAACTTGTATTAGCTGTGGTTCATGCGGTGATTTAGCACCGGACGTATACGACTACGATGAAGAGGGATTGGCCTTTGTGATGGCAGATGATAATCGAGGGTGCGTCCAGGTAGAGGAGGATTTCATAGAAGATGTTCAGGATGCATTTGAGGAATGTCCATCCGGCTCCATTCGTATTGCCGAAGAATCATTTGAAGGAGATCCGGACAAATATGAAAAGGTTACATCATAGGGGGCCATTTGTTTGGATATTACCATTCTATTGGAATACGGATGGACCTTATTGATTCTAATAGGGTTGGAAGGAATTCTGGCAGCGGATAACGCAGTTGTGATAGCAGTAATGGTAAAACACTTACCCAGAGAAAAACAGAAAAAAGCACTGTTTTACGGTCTGGTGGGTGCCTTCATATTCAGGTTTGCAGCGCTGTTTATCATCGTAGCATTGGTAAACATTTGGCAGGTGCAAGCAATTGGTGCGGCCTATTTAATATACTTATGTATTAATCATTTTATAGAGAGAACAAAGGGAAAGGACAATCTGAAGGAGGGAAAAGGCTCTTCGTTTTGGATAACCGTTATAAAAGTGGAATTAGCTGATATTGCGTTTGCCTTGGATTCCATGCTAGCTGCGGTTGCTTTGGCAGTAACATTGACACCACTTGGAAAATTTACAGTAGCCGGTATGGATGGAGGGAAGTTTCTTGTTGTATTTATAGGTGGTGTCATTGGAGTGATCATGATGCGGTTTGCGGCAGTAGCCTTTGTTCGGTTGCTTCAAAGATTTCCGGTTCTTGAATCCGCAGCCTTTCTACTTGTTGGTTGGGTAGGTGTAAAGCTGGCGGTACTAACACTTTCACATAAAAATGTCGGCATACTGGATGTCTATTTCCCGGAATCATTTACATGGACAGCCATATTTTGGACAGTGTTCATGGGAATTATAGTGAGCGGATATTTGGTGGCGAGGAAACAGAGTCGCGCGGAGGAGAGAGAATTTTACAATTAGGAAGAATGGGGTCGGTAGTTGTTGCCGCCTGTTATAGCAGGGGCTCGAAAAAATCAGTAATTTTATAAAAAAACGGAGGAACAGGAATGTCGATTGAAGCCAGATTGCAGGAATTAAATATCACTTTACCCGAACTAAATGATGATGCCATGTCTTATGCGTTGGGCGTTGTCTCAGAAAAAACTGTTATATTATCAGGACAGACTCCCAGGGTTAATGGTGAACAAAGATACACCGGAATTTTGGGCACACCTTCGATTAATATCGAGGAAGCTCAGGATGCAGCTAGGATTTGTATCATCAATCTATTAGGTGCTTTAAAAGTGCTAGTTGGAGATCTGAATCAAGTCGAGAGAATTGTCAAGATCAATGGCTATGTAGCCTCGACCAATAACTTTACTGAACATTCGAAAGTAATCAATGCTGCTTCGATGTTGTTAAATGATATTTTTGGAGAAGTAAGGAAGCATGCCCGTGTAGCAATCGGATTGGCCTCCTTGCCAGGCGGGGCGCCCGTCGAGATTGAGATGATTGTTGAATTAAAGGGGTGAAGTGAGTGATACAAGATAAAGAAGTATTTGATCTAACGATTATTGGTGGCGGGCCTGCTGGGCTTTTTACAGCTTTTTACGCAGGAATGAGGCAGATGTCAGTGAAAATTATTGAGAGTTTGCCACAGTTGGGCGGTCAGTTAGCAGCTCTTTATCCTGAAAAAAATATATATGATATTGCGGGGTTTCCAAAAGTGAGTGCGCAGGATCTGGTTGACAATCTGTGCAGGCAAATGAATCAATTTGAACCTGTTATTTGTTTGGGGCAGTCAGTCGAACTGGTCGAAAAACAGAGCGATGAAAACTTTAAAATAACAACGAACACAGAGATTCATTATACGAAAACAATCATTATTACAGCAGGAAATGGTGCTTTCCAACCAAGGAAGCTGCAGTTAACAGGGGCTGAAAAGTATGAAGATGAAAACCTTCATTATTATATAAAAGATATGAATCAGTTTGCTGGCAAGCGGGTCATTTTGTTTGGGGGAGGCGATTCTGCGGTCGATTGGTCGCTGATGCTTGAGTCCATTGCCAACAGTGTAACGATAGTACATAGGCGGGATAAATTTCGGGCTCATGAGCACAGCGTTGAACAACTGCGAAATTCAAAAGTGGAGATTCGAACGCCGTATGTTCCAGTGGAAATAATCGGTGGGCATAAAGTAGAGCAAATAATCCTGGAGGAGATAGGAAGTGACCACAAGGAGGTGGTCGAAGTGGATGATGTGATTGTTAATTATGGCTTTGTTTCTTCTCTCGGCCCTATCAAGGACTGGGGCCTGGTTATTGAAAAAAACTCAATCGTAGTCAATTCAAAAATGGAGACAAATATTAGAGGAATTTACGCAGTCGGAGATATCTGTATGTACGAAGGAAAGGTAAAATTAATTGCCACCGGTTTCGGAGAGGCTCCAGTCGCAGTAAGTAATGCGAAAATGCACATAGATCCAAAAGCCAGGCTCCAACCGCAGCACAGCACTTCAATCATGGGGGAATCGCCAGGAACAAAATCCTCAACGAAAAAAGAAAAACAGACGATTCATACTTGAGAGCACAATCCACACTTTAGAAATGATGATGTTTGGGTTCATATAAGCACTAGATCAGTGTCAATCTACTGCATATAGAAAATAGCAATCCTCCATCATCCAGGAGGATTTTTTACTGAGTTTGAGTTGGGAGCAGCCGGGAAGGGATACCCTTCCTCCGGCTGATCCCAACTCTCTTATAAAAAAGCCGCACCAACCGGCGCGGCTCTTTATCCTTCAGATTTTTTACTTTCAATCAGATCACCAATCAAGATATAGCGGTCTGGTGCATCACCAATATAGCGAAACGGATAGCAGGTGGTGACGGTCAATGTGGCGCGAGGCTTCGGAACGATCACAGTTCGATCGTCCGCATCCACAATCCGGACTTTCCGAACTTTGTAGGTGAATTCACCTTTGGAGGTAGTGACAATCAGTAGATCACCTTTTCCCACTTCTCCAAGCCTTCGGAAGACTGTATCTCGGTGTCCGGACAGGACTGAGTTATCTTTTTCTCCGGGAAGTACGCTGCCGGCATAATGGCCGACACCTTTCTCCAGCTCGTCTTCATCTGTTCCGTGATAGATTGGCAATGTTGCATCCAACTTGGGGATGATCAAATCGCCTATGATCTCGCCTTCTTCAGGGCGTTCGTCATAAATAACTGTTTTTGTATCCCGCTCAACTTTTACGGGAGGAGGTGTTTCTTCTTGTTTGACGGGTGCAGGTTCTGAACTGGCTTTATTCACGGTAAAAATCATATACCCCGTCAAAAATTTAAAGGCATTCGTCCCGGAAAGCCAAGTACCAAATCCAATCAATCCAACTGCCGCTGCAAGAAGAATAAATCGTTTCATCATGCACCTTTTACTATAAATTTACGGAATAAGAAGGCACCTAAGACAATAAGTGCAAGTCCCGCAACAGCCTGAGGAAGGTAGCCCCCTGCTGTATTTGGAAGTTTTCCGCCATTAATGGTCTTAACTACAGGCTTTTCGCCCTTAACGGTGTTGATTACAGGTTTTTCACCTTTAATCTTTTTGGCTACTGGCTTTCCAGAAGAAGTTTTTACGGCCGCTTCTACTTTGTTTATTTTTTGGCCGGTATTATTTAGAATGTCAGAACCGAACATCTCTTTTGTGATCAGTAGGTCGGCTAAGAATTGACCGTCTTTGGAATAAATTTTTATAAGCAAATCAGCACCGTCAACTGTATCCATTTGGATTAATGCTGATAAGGAAACCGGTGTTTCAACACCATCTTTAACTAAATAGTAATCTACTTTTAGTTGAAGGAGATTTAAGAGGTCATCCCAGATGCTGAGCAGTTCAGCGATCTGACCTGGAGTTAACTCAGAAGCACTATCAAATTCTGGAAATTCCATCAAACGATCCCCTACGTTCAAAAGTTTGGCTAAAAAGGCTTCTTCATCAGTGTTTTCTACTACTTTGTCCAGGTGGGCCTCCAATCTTTGCATTTCGTCAGTTGTAAGACCAAAGCCAGCAAGGGCTTCAATGATCATCTCTTCGTCGATTGAGTCAACAGCCAAATAGAAGATTTCAATCTCTAGATCTTCTATAAAAACAAAATCATTCAAAGACATTCCGTTTTCCGCAAGAAGTTGTTCCAATTCTTTCTTTGTCATGCTGTAATCAGCAAGTAGGGCGTTCAAGTTCTCTTTATTTATTGGTTCGCCCAAGTATTCTTCTATCTCTTTAACAGAATCGAAATCTTCTAGCGTGAAATCATGGACATCCTCAAAGTATGTAACAAAATCTTTCTCGGACATTCCGATTTCTTTTAAGTATTTTTGAAACTCTGGATCTTTCGGATCCACCGCCGCGAAAGCGGATAATGGCAGTGCCCAAATAGCAAGGATAGCCGCAAGCACTGCAGGCAATAAACGCTTCAAAGATAATTCCCCCTAAAATTCTCATATCGCAAACAATTATATTAGAAAACTTGCTCTGTGGATAGTGCCTTTCTAATTAAGTTTCTGCTCATATCTTTTAGAATGTCATAAAAATAGATATATAACAGGTGTTGACATTATTAATCTGTTATAATACAATGTATTCAACAACAACAAAGGAGGCCATCAAAAATGATGCCAATTGAATTTTACAGAAACATTTCTGCTAAACAGTGTTGCCAGTGCGGTGAAGAAATGAATGAAATGCATGAATGCTATTTTAATGAGTGTGAGCGTTGCCTAAGTAAAACAGAGGAGTAATAAAAATTGAAAAAACTATATAAAAAATTCCCATAATCTGCCTGTTTCAGTTGAGACGGTGCAGATTATTTTTGTTTTAAAAAAGAAAAAGCATTCGGAAAGGCCGAATGCTGTCATTGTGATATATAACAGAATGATAAAACTGAAGTTCCGAATCATCGACTTCAGAAATACTTTGCATCAACATGTGATGCTATAAGTTTTCACGAACAATTTGTACAAGTGCCTCGCCAAGCTGTCTTACATCCTCAACTTCCGTTTCTCGTCCCAGCGTAATTCGGATGAATTCTTTTGCTGCTTTCCCTTCAACTCCAAGTGCGACCATTGTCTTTGATGGTGTCTGCATGCTCACTTGGCAGGCGCTTCCTGTCGAGATAGCAAATCCGCGTAGGTTTGCCTCATTCATGATCAACTGACCTTCCAGTCCAGCCACTCTCATGCCGATCGTTGAAGGCAAGTCCGCCTCATAGATGGTGCACTTTTTCAGGATAGAATCAAGCGATTTTATAAATTCTTTCCTTAAGACCTTGTAGTGCTCACTGAAAACATCCAATCGACTAACCGCTTTTTCTGCGGCTGCTGCCATGGCTGCAATTCCTGGCACGTTCACTGTTCCAGGACGAAATCCACCTTCGTGCGTAGTACCAGGAACATAGGGGTCCCATCGCAAAGCAGGATTCAAATATACTGCTCCAACTCCTTTTGGTCCGTAAAATTTGTGGCTGGAGATCGTCAGGGCATCAACCGAATGAGCTATCGTACTCAAGTCCATCTTACCGAAAGATTGGACACAGTCACTGTGAAAAAGTATCCCGTTTTCCCGACACATCTGGCCGATTTCTTCAATTGGATGTAGCGTTCCAATTTCAGGATTGGCATGCTGTATGCTCACTAGGACTGTATCTTCGCGGACAGCATCTAGGAATGCATCAACGTCAATCCGGCCGTCCGAAGCCAAGGGGAGCATTGTGATGTCCCACTCTGCCTGTCGTAGTTTTTCCAGTGAGTTTAAAACAGAGGAATGTTCTGCCATCCCAGTGATGATGTGCCTTCCTTTTTTTTCCTTGCTTGTCAATAATGTTTGGATGGACAAAAAGTTTCCTTCAGACCCGCCGCTTGTAAAAAAAACTCCGTCTTTTGATACGCCGAAAAATCGGGCGAACTGTGCCCGGCTGTATTCCAAAAGCTCATTTGCCTGATCACCTATATCATGAAGGCTGCTTGAATTTCCGTAGTACGTGGATGCGGCTTTTATATAGACTTCCGCTGCTTCCTGATCGAGCGGACAAGAGGCTGCATAATCGAAATATTTCATCTGGCAAACCTGCTTTCTTTTAATTTTAAAAATAACTCTTGTCATAAGTGTAATTCTATGTAAATATAGGTGTCAAGACACCTGTAAATACCAGGAGGCGTATGATGAAAAAAGCGGATGTTCTTATTATCGGAAGCGGAGTGGCCGCTTTGCAATTGGCGAAGCGCATTCGTGACGAAAAGAATGTGATAATCATCACAAAGTCGTTTTTAAAGAATGGAAATTCCAACCTGGCACAGGGAGGAGTAGCCGCTGCTATTGGAAAAAATGATCATTTTGACAGTCATTATGCCGATACACTAGAAGCCGGACGATTCCATAATGACCGGACCGCAGTGTTGAAGGTGACAAAGGCTGCGCCTAGATTGGTGAATGAGCTTTGGGCTGAAGGCTGCCGGTTTGATATAGATGAAGAAGGCAGGTTACTGCTTGGAATGGAAGGTGCCCACAGTGAACATCGAATCGTCCATGGAGGTGGAGATGCAACAGGTCAACGCATCATGGAGCATCTTGAGTCCGCTGTAGCAGATAAATTTACAATCATCGAAAATACAATTGTATTTGATCTAATCATAGATTCCCGTAACCGATGCATCGGAGCAAAAGGAAAAAGCGCAGATGGAAGCATCAAATCGTTTTTTGCGGATCATATTGTTCTAGCAACAGGAGGGTGTGGCCAATTATACCATCACACATCCAATGCCGAGACTGTAACGGGTGATGGTATTGCACTGGCATATAAAGCGGGGGCGGAAATCGCCGACATGGAATTTATCCAATTTCACCCGACTCTTCTTTATTTAAATGGAAAAACTCATGGCTTGATTTCAGAAGCTGTCCGAGGAGATGGCGGGAGTCTCGTTACTGAGGATGGCATCGCGATTATGGAAGGCGTCCACCCAATGGGAAATCTTGCGCCGCGACATATTGTTGCCCAGACGATTTACGACTATTTACGTGAAGAAAAGCAAATTTATTTGGATGTATCTACAATAGAGCATTTTGCTGAGCGGTTCCCGACGATTACCACCTTGTGTGAAAGAAATCACGTAGATTGGAAGAAGCGGATACCTGTTGCACCTGGAAGTCACTTTTTAATGGGTGGTGTGAAAACCGATCTCATTGGACGAACAAGCATCAAAGGATTATATGCTATTGGTGAGGTGGCCTGCACAGGCTTACATGGGGCAAACCGCTTAGCGAGCAACTCATTGCTGGAAGGACTTTTTATGGGGGGGAAATTGTCCGAATGGATAAATGAGAGCGGCGAACAAGATGAAATGGACCTTAGGACCGCTGAATTTCCGGAAAATAGGCGTCCGATCGGCAAGGTCAATAATCATGACATGCGGCTGCCGGAAATCAAAGATATCAAACGAACCATGATGGACAATGCAGGGATTGTCCGGACTGAAGAGGGTTTGCTCAAACAAAAGCATTGGCTGGAAGGCTTTCAAATAGAAGAATGGCTGAATATGGACCTTGGGCACTTCACGTTCGAAGAATTGATACGGGTGTCCATGTTGATTACATCATGGTTGATTACAGATGCAGCAATAAAAAGAACGGAAAGCAGGGGAGGGCATTTTCGCAGTGACCACCCTTGTGAAAAAAATCATGACTGGATTGGTAGGCAAATCATCCAGAAAAGGAATGAAAACAATGAACAAATTGAAACTGCGGTTGCAACTTGAGCACTTTTTTCTTGAAGATATTGGAGACCGTGACGTCACGAGCCAAATATTTGGAGATGGGCAGCGAGGCGAAGTCCATTTTATTGCAAAAGACAACGGCATATTTTGTGGAGAAGAGATCATCCGGACAGGTTATCCGCTTCTTGATTCAGAACTGCAATATGAAATCTTTGTCTGTGATGGAGAGAAAATTGAGAAAGGGCAGGTGCTTGTAACCGTAAAAGGATCGGTATCCAGTTTGTTAAAGGGGGAACGAGTTATTCTGAACCTAGTTCAGAGAATGAGCGGTATTGCAACAAAAACGAAGCAAGCCGTTGAAGCACTGGGCAGTGAGCATACGAAAATTTGCGACACAAGGAAAACAACCCCAGGTTTGAGGATGCTCGAAAAATACGCTGTCCGTTGCGGCGGGGGACAAAATCATCGCTACGGTTTGTACGATGGGGCCATGCTAAAAGACAACCACATCGCATTCGCTGGATCAATTGCTGGCGCGGTGGCAGCCGTTCGGGAAAAGTCGGGACATATGGTCAAAGTCGAAGTCGAAACCGAAACGAAGGAAATGGTGCTCGAAGCCGTAGCTGCAAAGGCGGATGTCATCATGTTCGACAATAGGACCCCAGAAGAAATTCGGGAGTGGATTGAACTGATCCCGGAAAGTATTGTGACAGAGGCCTCCGGTGGAATCACAATGGAGAACCTCGTATCGTATCGCGACACGGGCGTCGATTATATTTCGCTTGGATTTTTGACCCATTCCGTTTCTGCGCTGGATATAAGCGCAAAGGTAAAGATCGGAGATTGAGCGGTGGAGCGAGATTTAAGGGATGAAAAAACTCGGTGATACACAAATTACTCTTCGGAAATCAGAAATACTCCTGAGTTTGTGTAAATACTATCCGAAGTATAGAAATCTATCCAGTTTTCGTAAATACAATCCGAAATCCAGAAAAACTGTCGAGTTTCCGGAATGACTATCCGGAGTTCGAGAATACTGTCTGGTTTTTGTAAATACAATCCGAAGTTCAAGAATACTATCCAGTTTTCGTAAATACAATCCGAAATCCAGAAAAACTGTCGAGTTTCCGGAATGACTATCCGAAATTCAAGAATACTATCCACTTTGTGCACTTTACTATCCGGCAGAACCGCCGGACCGTTTCAGGGGAGCAAACTACTGCGGAGCAGCGAAGCCTGCTTATTTTATAATGAGGGAGGAATATAGAGGTATGAGTATTTTTCAAACGTTGGAAAAGCAGACAAATGTGCTGTCGGAAAAGTATCGAAACATGTCAACGGAGGAGCTTGAGAAGAGGGTGCGCGCCGTGAAGGCTGCACTTGGAAACAAGCTTTATATTCCTGGACATCATTATCAAAAGGATGAAATCATCCAATTTGCCGATGCTACTGGCGATTCGCTGCAGCTTGCACAGCTTTGTGAAAAGAACGAAGAAGCGGAACACATCGTATTTTGCGGCGTCCATTTTATGGCGGAGACGGCGGATATCCTGACAACAAAGGAACAAAAAGTCTATTTGCCGGACATGCGTGCGGGCTGCTCAATGGCGGACATGGCCGACATTTATCAGACTGAGCGTGCGTGGGAAAAGCTGACTGCCATATTTGGAGATACGATTCTTCCACTCACTTATGTCAATTCGACCGCTGCAATCAAGTCATTCGTTGGGGAAAATGGCGGTGCAACTGTCACTTCGTCCAACGCCGAAGAGATGGTTCGCTGGGCTTTTGAGCAAAAAGATAGAATCTTGTTTTTACCGGACCAGCATCTCGGACGAAACACGGCATACAACTTGGGCGTAGGTCTGGATGAAATGGCCGTCTGGAATCCGATCACGGATGAACTGGAGTTCGACGGACCTGTTGAGAAAATAAAAGTTCTGCTATGGAAAGGGCATTGCTCTGTTCATGAGAATTTTACAGTGAAAAATATCGAAGATGTTCGGAGCAAACATCCCGAAATGAAGGTACTTGTCCATCCGGAATGCTCACGTGAAGTCGTCGCACTTTCAGATATGAATGGGTCAACAAGCTATATTATCAAGGTGATCGAAAATGCGGATCCAGGATCTGCCTGGGCGATTGGAACAGAAATGAATCTGGTGAATCGTCTCATTAAGGATCATCCCGACAAGCATATCATTTCATTGAATCCGCATATGTGCCCGTGTTTGACGATGAATCGGATTGACCTCCCGCACCTTGTTTGGTGTCTCGAAACGATTGCCGAGGGCGAGGAGCACAATGTGATTGAAGTAGACGATAAAACAGCAAAATTCGCAAAGTTGGCGCTCGATCGTATGTTGGAGCTTTCATAAGCCGAAAAAACGCTGGAAGGCGTTTTTTCTTTTTTCCAAAGGAAATGAAATAGAGGTACCTGATAGGAGAAAACGTGGAGTAACGAACTTGCTTGTGGAATTCGCACACCCTTTCTGGGAGAGTGGACTATTTTTCCACAGACTTGTTTGAATGGAAACTCGCTTTTTTCATAAGATTCCCCCGCATTGCGGTAAAAGGTTTCGGCTGATGTAACCGAAGGAAGAACAGCGGCAAACCCCCGTGTCTTTGTCGCTTATTTGTTATTCCCCTTCCAATTCCGGATGAAACTACAGAGAGCTTTGACAAAGAGCGATGTGTGTATTAAGATAGCGTATTATTCGTATCAATATTTTTCAACCAAAAATTATTCGAAATTTCATAATAAGAGAGGAAGAAGACGGTGGGCAACCCTTTAATACTTCAATCGGATTTTGGCTTAGGTGATGGTGCGGTCAGTGCCATGTATGGAGTGGCTAATTCTGTAAACCAGAACCTGAAAATCTATAATCTCACTCATGAAATTCCCCCATTTGATATATGGGAGGGTTCTTACCGGCTGCTGCAGACAATTGCTTATTGGCCGGAAAACTCAGTCTTTGTTTCGGTCGTGGATCCAGGAGTGGGAACCGACCGCAACAGCGTTGTCGCTCGAACTGCATCCAATCACTTTGTCGTTACGCCGGATAACGGGACGCTCACGCATATCAATAAAGAAATCGGGATCACTGAAATGAGGATGATTGATGAAAAGGTCAACCGTCTGCCGAATTCTGGCGCATCCCATACGTTTCATGGTAGGGATATTTATGCCTACACAGGTGCGCGGCTAGCTGCGGGAGTCATCAGCTTTGAACAGGTGGGGTCGCAGATTGATCTGGAAAACCTCGTTATGCTTCCTTCCATGGATGCCAACATGTCGGATGGAGTGCTGCATGGAATCATTGATGTTCTCGATGTGCGTTATGGAAATGTATGGACAAACATCAGTCGCTCTTTACTGATCGACCTGCAGGTTCAGTATGGTGATTTAGTAAAAATTACGATCGAACACGAATCCGCCATCGTATTTGAGAGGGAGATGGTCTATGGGAGATCCTTCGCCGCGACTGAAAAAGGGGAGTCGTTGATTTATATCAACTCGCTTGACAACGTAGCAGTCGCTATCAACCAGCAATCCTTTGCCAAAAAATACAAAATTGGAACTGGTGTCGATTGGAAAGTTTTTATAAAAAAATCATAGATCGAAAAAAGAGGAAACCGGACGCGGGGCGTCCGGTAATTGATTGTTTCGTATTTTTGGGGTCTTATTTTTGGGGTCTGACCCCCAGAACATTAAAGTGGTAACGCATTAACGTAGTGGGGGTCAGACCCCCGCATCCAAGCCCCCCGCATCCATCCTTCGTTTCATATTAAATAAAGGCAGTCCCCAAGGACTGCCTTTCGCGGTCGTACCACCCTCTTATTTTTCGAACACTTTTTTCACTCGATCTACTGCCGGCTTTGAACCACCCCGGCCCAAAACGTCTTCGACCATCATGGCCACTAGCATGTCTGGTTTTTCTGTATCATAAGCTACGAAGAAGCCATTCTCTTTTCCTTTTTCACCTTGTTTTGCCTTTAACTCAGCAGTGCCGGTTTTTCCAGCAATTCGCTTACCAGCGATTTTGGCACCGCGTGCCGTTCCTTTCGGGTCCTCGACGACTTTCAGCAAGGCATTCTGAATATCTGCTGCAGTTTTTTCACTCATGACGCTTTTTTTCCAGATAGCACCATCCGTCTCACCTTTTACTAAGGTAGGCTGGATCATATTTCCTTTATTCATAAGGGGGGTATATGCTGTTGCCAAATGGACGATGGTCATTTCAATCTGTCCCTGTCCATAGGAAGAATCAGCCAATGCAATGTCCGTATCAATTTTACCAATTTTCGATTGTTCCAGCGGGAAAGCATAGTCTGGGATATCCTCTTCAAACCCGAAAGTCTTCAATCCTGCCACAAACTTATCTTTACCAAGGTCTAATGCAGTCCTTGCAAAGAAAATATTATCTGAGAGTACGAGCGCTTTTTCCAGATTAACCGCTCCGTTCGTGTCAGAGACTCTTGTTACGGAATAACCCCCCCACGAAGAATCTTTTTGCCAGGACAATCCCTTGATATCATATGTTTTGTTCCAATCAACCGCGCCCGCTTCAAGTGCGATCGCCGTCGTGATCGGTTTCATCACAGAACCTGGTGCGTAGCCATTTTTGAATCTGGTCATTAACGGTTCTTTCTTATTCTTTTCGATTTTCTCCCAATCCTTTGCCGTCGCACCCAATGACAATGTATTAGGGTCGAAGCTTGGGCTGCTCACCAACGCGAGTGTTTCACCGCTTACTGGGTTAAGTGCGGCAGCCGTTCCTGTTTCGTCTTTTAATTCGTTAAAAATTTTATTCTGAACACCGGCATCAATTGTCAGCTGAATGTCTTCCCCATCTTTGACTTCTTTTTCCGCTAACACTTCTTCCGTTCCATCTTTCTTGTTGATGACAATTTTAACGCCACTTTCGCCTTTCAGCTTCTTTTCAAAAACCTGCTCCAAACCTCTTTTTCCAATCACATCCGAGCTTTGGTATTGACTGTCTGCTTTTTCCAGCTCTTCGGCTGTAATCGGCCCCACATACCCAATCAAATGGGCAGCTGCTTCACCAAGCGGGTACACCCGTGCTTGGACAGTGCGATTATTGACAGAAGGGATGGCTGTAAGTTTTTCCAATAAATCATTGGCATCACCCGGAATTTTTTTGATGGGTACAAAGTGTTCCGGTTCAACCCAGGAGGCAGAGAGGTCTTTTGTGATCTTTTCCTCGCTCAACCCAAGCAAGTCGGCAACTTTCTTGATGATTTTTTCCTCATCGTCGCCCATCTCGCCAGGGATAATACCGATTTCGGTCACTTTTCCAGTCGCAGCAAGGTCTGCCCCGTTTTTATCAACGATATCGCCGCGTTTGGCTGGAGTAGTCGGGAGACTGATTTTGTCGCCTTCTTCCAGATTTGGAAAAATAAATGCCGTATCCCAGTTCACAAACCAGCTTTTAGCATCGTCCCGCTCTTCTTTTTTCAACACAGCGGTATGGTCAAACGCGATTTCGCCTGCAAGACTGTCCATTTTTACATGAAAAGGAAATTTGACGATTCCATCCTTTTCCTCCACTTCTTCAGGAGCCTTGAAGTCCACTTTTAAGTTTTTTATCTGCAAATCGCTGTAGATTTTTTTATATCTATCCGTAAAATCTTTCTTTGAAACCTTTTCCTGCGCCTCTTCGGAGAGATAATCATACATCTTATCAAAATTCTGCTTATTCCATTCTTGAACATAAGCTGTGAAACGTTCTTCAGGCTTCGGCTCCTTGTTGCAGCCGGTGATTAACACAATACTAATCAGCAATAACAACATTCCGAACCATTTTTTCATATGTACACGCCTCCTCACCTTGTCATTTTAACACTAAGATACCTTGATATGTTAAAATAGTTATCATAAAAAATCATCAGAAAACAAGGAGTAGAGTCATGGAAAAAATTCTCATTTTCGGTCATAAAAATCCTGATACAGATTCCATTTGTTCAGCGCTTGTCTATGCTGATTTAAAAACAAAGTTAGGAGAAAACGTAGAACCGGTCCGCCTCGGAGCTGTGAATGGTGAAACGGAATACGCGCTTAAGACGTTTAACGCGGAAGCGCCGCGTGAAGTGAGCACAGTGTCGAATGAAGTAAGCAAGGTCATTCTGGTTGACCACAACGAACGCCCGCAAAGTGCAGATGACATTCAAAAAGTCCAAGTAGTCGAGGTCATTGACCACCACCGTGTCGCTAACTTTGAAACAAGCGAACCGCTTTACTTCCGTGTGGAGCCTGTTGGCTGTACAGCAACCATTTTGAAAAAAATGTATGAAGAAAACGGTGTGGAAATCGAAAAAGACATTGCAGGGCTCGCATTGTCAGCGATCATTTCAGACTCTCTTCTTTTTAAATCTCCAACTTGCACGGAGCGCGACGTTCAGGCTGCCCGCGAGCTTGCTGAAATCGCAGGTGTGGATCCAGAAGAATATGGAATGAACATGCTGAAAGCGGGAGCGGACGTTAGCGACAAAACAGCGGAAGAATTGTTGTCACTGGATGCGAAGCCATTCCAAATGGGACAAGCCAAAGTTGAAATTGCACAAGTGAATGCTATCGGTGTTGAGGAGATCCTTGCACGCAAACCTGAAATTGAAGAGGCGATGGAGCGTGCAGTGGAAGAACGCGGATTGGACCTGTTCCTGTTTGTCGTTACAGACATTTTGACAAACGACTCTACAGCAATTGCCAGCGGAAAAGCGGCACAAAGCGTCGAGCAGGCATTCAACGTATCATTGGATCAAAACCTATGCGTATTAAAAGGTGTCGTCTCTCGCAAAAAACAGATCGTCCCAACTTTGACAGACGCATTAAGCAAATAAAAAAGTGGTAAGTTCCGGTTGTAAGCCGGAACTTCTTTCTAATAAGGAACTATTTCGAGATAGAGATGGAGCGCTTAGAGATTAAGCGCAGGCAGTTTGCAACGTCGTGTGGAATTATTTTCACAGACCGGGAAGGGAAGCTGTGAGTTGCTTGTTCAAGAAATGCATACGTCGAGTTACCTTGTGCATAGAAGCATGAACAATTACAGGGAGAACCCGAGCATAACCTGCGCAATTTTACCCAGGAATCCGAGTGGCTGAGGAAGCCCTTGATCACGAGTATGAACATATGTAATCAACTAAGCGCAGATTTGAAGAACTCCCGCATAAGTACTCGTGGATTTCGAGGTTCAGTATGACTGCATCTTGCTCAACTTCTGGAAGAACTCATACATAAAAGTATGAATTTTATAAAATTCTCTGGTTGAACGCTTGCATTTGTCTCACCTCTTGATCATGTAATTAGCGGATGCGCTAGTCACTTTTTTTAAGGATCACAGCTTAATCAGGTTTCGTAAGACGAAGGAGCTTGAGCAGGAGGTTTCTCCATTCAATTTTTCATTAAAGGGGTATTTAATTTGAAGGTTGCGTATTTAGGTCCGAAGGGGACTTTTTCAGAAGAAGCTGCGTTACGCTTTTTTCCGACTGATGGCACGGAGCTCGTGATGTACGACGGGATTGTCGATGTGCTCGAAGCGGTGGCGGAGCATGAAGTGAATAAGGGGATTGTACCGATTGAAAATGCGATTGAAGGCACAATCACAATGACAACGGACGGCTTGATTAATCATGATGTATGGATCGAAGGAGAGGCCATTTTACCGATTGCCCTTCATTTGTTAACGGTAGAAGGGGCGGATGTCGATGATATCAGTGAAATCTGGTCGATTGGCCCGGCTCTTGCCCAGTGTAGGGATTTTACCCGGAAGCTCCAGGCGAAGACGAAGCATTTCAGCAGCACGGCGAATGCGGCGGAATCTCTTGTTAAAGCTAATAACAAAAACGCGGGTGCCATTGCGTCAGAGCTGGCGGCTGACACATTTGGACTTGAGATTGCTAAAAGAAATATCCAGGATTTCGAAGGCAATTCAACTAGGTTCCTAATCGTCACGAACGAAAAACCTGAAGTTTCGAAGTCCCTCAAATCGATGCTGCTTATCACGCCTGGGGAGGACAGACCTGGTTTGCTCGCAATCATTCTGAACGTCTTTTCATCGTTAGATATCAACTTGTCGTGGATCGAATCGCGTCCTACGAAGAAGAAGCTTGGAACATATCGCTTTTTTGTTGAAGCTCAAATGGGCGTGCAAGAGGTCAATATGCAGAAAGCAATTACTATTTTGCGTACATACGGCCACAATGTGCGTATTCTGGGAAGCTACGATGCAAAAAAATTGTAGGCGGACTATATTTAAGATACTCTTCTTATAAAAAGGGGTGCTAAATATGAAAATTGAAATCTGGTCAGATTATGCCTGTCCGTTTTGTTATATCGGGAAGCGTCGGTTGGAGCAGGCTTTGGAAAAATTTCCTCATCGAGAGCAAGTAGAGGTCCAATTTAAAAGCTATGAGCTAGATCCAAACTCTCCGCGTGATTTAAATCAAGATATTCACGAAATGCTTTCAGATAAATATGGCGTAAGCGTTGATGAGGCGAAACGAATGAACCAGGGTGTTGGTCAGCAGGCTTCAGAAGTAGGATTGACATTCAATTTTGATAAGATGATTCCAACGAATACATTCGATGCACACCGCCTGACTCATTTTGCAAAAACAAAAAATATGGATAAGCAACTGGCAGAAAAGCTACTGTATGCGCATTTCACTGAGTCCAGACATTTAGGTGACCATGAAATGCTTGCAGATATTGCTGAGGAAACAGGCATCGACCGTAATGAGGCACTGTCTTTTTTAGCGGATGAAACAGCTTTGGCTGATGAGGTTCGCGGAGATGAACAGGTTGCTCAGCAAATGGGCGTTCGGGGGGTCCCATTTTTTGTTATTAATCAAAAATATGGAATTTCCGGTGCGCAGCCGACTGAAACGTTTCTGAGTGCACTTGAAAAAGTATGGCAAGAAGAACATTCAACACCTGTTCTGCAGGATCTTTCGGGGAGCGATTCACAAGGTGCAGCCTGTTCGGATGGAAGCTGCGATCTTCCTGATAAGAAATAAAAAAATATATTGACATTACGGACAAATTTTTATATTATCAATACAATCAAAATGAACTTTCGAAGATTCAGCGTCGACGAAGAAGAGTACCCTCCGTGAAACAAACAGAGAGCTGGTGGTTGGTGCAAACCAGTGTGGAGCGTCAGGGGAATGGGCTTCCGAGCTTTCAAACCGAACCTGATCCGTTCAGCAGTAGGCTTTGACGAACATCCCGTCGTTATATGGGAACACGCATGGAAGTTTCGTGCGTACTTGAGAGAGCTTTTTATGAAGCTAAAAAAGGTGGCAACGCGGTCCCTCGTCCTTTCGGATGAGGGGCCTTTTTGTCTTTTAACGAACAAAATTCAATACAGCAATCGCGTTGAGCAAGAGGAGTACGTCTGAGCATTTTCGCATACAGAGAGCCGGTGTTGGTGTGAATCCGGTGCGCAAAACTCGGGCAGAATGGACTTGCGAGCTGTTTCCTGAACAGTAGTAGGGAAACACGGAATTCCACCGTTATATGGATAGGACATCGGAAAAGTATGGGCATTTTTCCCGTGTCTGAATAAGATGGAGAGAATTCATTCTCCAATACGAGGTGGTACCGCGGTTATGATCGCCCTCGAGCAAGCAACGATGCTTGTTCGAGGGCTTTTTTCATTGGGGATCATCATTGGGGGGTCTGACCCCCAATACGGTACCGCGTTAATGTACTGGGGGTCAGACCCCAAAAAAGCTTAAAAAAGAAAGGAAAATGGACATTGAATACAACAGCAAAAAATATAAGCATGAAAATGACAAAGTTAAATGCAGACGTGTTAACGCCAATCACAGTCTTTTTGCGGCTGGAAGGAACGAAAAAGTTCTTGCTGGAAAGTTCTCTCAAACATAATGAACAGGGACGCTATTCATTTATCGGCGTCAATCCGATCAAGGAATTTACAGCGGAAGGTGAGATTGCAAAGGTCATTTCTTCAGATGGAAAGGAACTGCTAAAAGAAGCTGGCCTGCCGCTCAAAACACTGCAGAAGGTCCTGCCGAAAGTTAAAGCGGATCTCCCGTTTCCGTTTTACGGAGGAGCCGTTGGTTATGTAGGGTATGATGCGATTCGGCAATATGCAGATATCGGTGGAGTCTTGGAAGACGAGATCGGGATGCCGGACATCCATTTTCTAGTCTACGAAGACGTCATTGTATTTGACCACCTTGCACAGTCTATCTATATCCTTGCCATTGATTTGGATGGAAAGCGTTCGGAAGAACAGCTCGAATTACGGGTCGCGGAAATCGAGAGCCAAATTTTTAAAGGGAAAGTGGATGAATCCTTGGAAGCATATGAAATTGAATTCCAGCCGCAGTTAGAAAAAGAAGAATTTATGGCAAGGATCCAAAAGGCAAAAGATTACGTCTTGGCTGGCGAAGTGGAGCAAGTTGTCCTTTCCCAAAGGATGAGCGGAAAAGTGAAGGCAAATCCATTTCATTTTTACCGGGTACTCAGAAACTCTAATCCCTCTCCATATATGTTCTTTGTCGATTTTGGAGAGTATGTTGTGCTGGGCGCTTCGCCCGAAAGTTTCATCAAATCGAAAGGACAACAGATGAGCACCAATCCTATTGCGGGAACTCGGCGGAGAGGACGGACCGAGGAAGAGGATAAGGCGCTTGCCGTAGAGCTTTTGTCCGATGAAAAGGAGCTATCTGAGCACCGCATGCTCATTGATTTGAGCCGTGAGGATATGGAGAAAATTTGCGTACCCGAAACCATTCAGGTTGTCAAGGAAATGAAAATTGAATTCTATCGCCATGTCATGCATATCGTCTCTGAATTAGAAGGAACCCTGGCCGAAGGAAAAACCGGACTTGATGCATTGATCTCATGTTTGCCAGCCGGAACTGTCTCTGGTTCACCAAAGGTGCGGGCTATGCAAATCATCAACGAATTGGAAGACGTAAAGCGAGGCGTTTACTCCGGCGCACTCGGATACGTCAATGCCAATGGGGACGTCGACTTCGCGCTCGCAATCCGCTCGTTGGTGATCAAAAATGACCGTGCTTATTTGCAGGCTGGTGCCGGAATTGTTCATGATTCAAAAGTGGAACTGGAATATAAGGAAACAATCAACAAAGCGAATGGGCTGCTGAAGGCGCGCCCAATGTAGGAGAAGGGAGGGGCGGCCGAGCTCGCTCCTCTTTCATTTGTGTTGTAAAAAAATAGTCCAAATGTTGGCTGACTATTGGAGAGGAAATTTGTCTGTGATGCAATGTGTGTGCAATTTTATAAAGATGCTTCTATTCTCGTCCATACACAAACAAGTTCGCCCCCGCTAAAATCCTCTTTACACTAACACAAACGCCATGATTGACAACACAACTGACGCGATGCCCATCGCAATCAACGGTTTCAAAGCTTTCTTCTTTACATCCATTAAACTGACGTTTAAACCCAGCCCCACCATCGCGGCGGTCAACAGCCAGGTCGTGCCGCTTTCAACTGCCTCCATCACACCATTCGGAACAACGAAAACAGATCCGATCACATAGGTGCCAATCAAGCTCATCGCAATGAACCCCAGCAAAAACATAGGAAAGCCCACCTTTGCTCCGTTCGTCGCCTTGGCTCCCGCTTTTGTTTTCATCCAATACATTAAAATAAAGCAGAGGGGTACCAATAAGAAGACGCGTCCCAACTTGGCCAACAGTGCGATTCCAAGCGCTTCCTGTCCGCCGGGCGCCCCAGCCAAGACCACATGAGCGATTTCATGAAGACTCATCCCTGTCCATGCGCCGTACTCTGCTGGCGATAACGGTAAAATCGGGCGTAGAATCGTATACACAATCCCGAAAATCGTTCCCATCAAAGCGATGATTCCGACACTGATTGCTGTATCATCGTCCTCAGCATTGATAATGGGCGCCACCGCCGCTATGGCGGCCGCTCCGCACACACCGGTTCCAACTCCGAGTAGCAGGGAGATTGTCGGATTCGCCTTCAATTTTTTCGCCAACCACATGGTCAGCAAAATCGCAACGATGATAATTCCAACATCACGTACTAGTAATCCGAGCCCATCTTCCAAGACTGTATGGATATTCAATTTTAACCCATATAAAACGATTGCTGCACGCAACAATAATTTAGATGAGAAATTGATTCCTGCCTTCAAAGCGTTCGGATACCCGAACAACTGCCTGTAGGCAACCGCAATCATAATCGCTGATGCCATCTGTCCCACCAAGCTGAAACCAGGAGCCTTCGCTAATAAAAAGCCAAGGAACGCAATGAAAAAAGTAAAAGCGATTCCGCCGATCCACAATCCGGTTGAATGATTCTTAGGTGAAGGAGCTGCTTTCTCAGCCATTGCTCTGCTTTCATCTCCTTTATCTTTTAAAATGCCCAAACCGATCATCCTTCCATTCAGTCTTTTGATTTTAGAATAAAGGATTTAAGTGTATAAGAAAAATAAATCATTATAATAGTAATGATAAGTAAATTATATAAGGGGTCTTATAAGGGGTCTGACCCCCACTACGTTAATGCGTTAACGTGTTGGGGGTCAGACCCTCGATAAGGAGAGTGATTAAAATATGGATCAGCAACTGGCAGTGTTTATTGCAGTGGCAGAAAAGAAGAATTTTTCACGGGCTGCGGAAGAGCTGCATATGACTCAGCCTGCAGTAAGCCAGTACATCCAAGCCTTTGAACGCGAAGTGGGGACGCGGCTTCTGGAGCGGACAAATAAATATGTTAAGCTGAACAAGGCAGGAGAGGTTGTTTACGACCATGCAAAGGAAATCATTGGTCTTTACACAAAAATGCAGCGACTTGTCGATGACCTGACGAACAAGACGAGCGGCCCGCTCGCAATTGGAGCGAGCTACACATTCGGGGAATATATTCTGCCTCACGTCATTGCAAAAATGCTTGAGGACCATCCGTTGGTTACACCGACCATTTCAATTGGAAATACTCGTGACATTGCTGAATTAGTATCGAAGCATCAGATGGACGTGGGAATCGTGGAAGGGGATTTTCAGCATGATAAGTTGGTGATCGAGCCATTCGCAGAGGACAACATGTTCATAGTGGCGGCGCCTGACCATCGTCTTGCCAAAATGAAAAAAATCATTCCCCAGGACTTGGAAGAAGAAAGATGGATTGTTCGCGAAGTGGGCTCTGGCACAAGAAAGGCGGCGGACAACATGTTCGAGTCGTTAAAAATATCACCTGAACATTTGATGGAATTCGGAAGCATTCAACTCATCAAAGAATCAGTAGAGGCAGGCCTGGGTATCAGCCTGCTTTCACAATGGGCCATCAATAAAGAACTCTCTGCTGGGACATTAAAAAAGGTTCAAGTAGACGCTCTTCCTTTCACGAGGAAATTTTCCATTGTAACTTCAAGTCCCTACAGGACTAAGGCATTAGACACGTTCTTGGAATTCGTCCGGAAAGTCTCTTCTGAGGGGGTCTGACCCCCGTTACGTTAATGCGTTAACGTGTTGGGGGTCAGACCCCAGATGGAATAGTGATAAGCGGCACAAAAAGAATTGAAATAAAATTTTAACCTTTATATTTGACGGCCGTGGTATAATAATTGTTGATATTATAGAAAATATCAACAAATTATCTGCAAAATTTGATATAATAGATCATCAGTCCAGATGAATTTCATAATGGAGCAAATCATGTCAAAAAAAGTGGACGTACTCGGCATCAAGTTTGATCATACAACCAAAACAGAAACAGTCAACACATTAAAAAGCCTTATAAAAGAAAATAAAAAAACATTCATAGTCACGGCAAACCCGGAAATTGTAATGCATGCTCAACGTGATCCGCAATATAAAAAGATTCTTCAATCTGCAGATTACATAATGCCTGACGGCATCGGTATTGTAATGGGCGCCAAGCTTTTGAAAAATCCGCTTCCGGAGAGAATTCCGGGTTTTGATTTGATGAAGGAATTGCTTAACATAGCAAATGAGGAACACTTTCGAATTTTTTTTCTGGGAGCTAGGGAAGATGTGTTGAATAAAGCAATTGCCAATGTAAAACATGAATACCCCGGCATTCAAATTGCCGGCTGTCACCATGGCTTTTTTAACGAAAATGATCCAGAAATCGTAGATATGGTGAAAGGCTCAAATCCCGACATGGTATTTGTTGCATTGGGATTTCCTAGACAGGAGAGATGGATCAGCCAAAACTTCCATTTGTTTGAAAAAGGTATTTTTATGGGAGTGGGCGGGAGCTTCGATGTACTCTCGGGAACCGTTAAACGTGCACCTGGACTTTGGCGGAAGCTGAATGTTGAATGGCTGTATCGCTTGATCAAGCAGCCTCAAAGGTGGAAAAGGATGGCGTTCCTTCCACTATTTATCCTGAAAGTACTGCGCTCAAGAAGGTAGACTTCAAGTCTAGTTGAAAACTTGCTTTATGATGTATTTTAATATAGTAAACTAGCTATGCCTTATTTTGGCTGTTTTTCTTTAAAATGGCCTGGATAGGATGGATGAATTTTTGCAATCCTGTATATAAGGAGGGGTACAAAGTTGGAATTTTTAATCTTAATACTTTGTTTTATAGCCTCAGTTTTAATAACCCCTTTAGTAAAAAAATTTGCGCTAAAATTTAAAATAACAGATAAACCGAATTACAGGAAGGTGCATTCAACATTAATGCCCAGATTGGGTGGTTTGGCCATATATATTAGTTTCCTGATTGGGCTCTTAATATTCAGGCCGCAGGATCCTCATATGATTTATTTGGTCATCGGCAGTTTGATCATTATCGCAACTGGAATGTTGGATGACATATATGACATCGCCCCAAAATATAAGCTGTTAGGGCAGATATTAGCTGCAGTCGTGGCGATCATGGGTGGTTTTGACCTTGAATTTATCAACCTTCCGTTCGGAGGAGAACTGCAATTCGGTTACTTAACCGTCCCCATTACAATCCTTTGGATTGTCGGAATCACAAACGCCATCAATTTAATTGATGGATTGGACGGCCTTGCGGCAGGCGTTTCCTCCATAGCGCTTATAACGGTCAGCTTCATGGCTTTTTTACAAGGGGATTTATTTGTGTTGACCATTGCCATGATGGTTTTGGGAAGCACATTAGGTTTTTTGGTTTACAATTTTTATCCGGCAAAAATATTCATGGGCGATACAGGAGCATTGTTCCTTGGTTACATGATTGCCCTGCTTTCATTGCTCGGATTTAAAAATATCACTTTTTTCTCTTTGGTTATTCCGGTTATCATTTTGGGGGTTCCCATTTCGGACACTTTCTTTGCAATCATAAGAAGGTTGATCAATAACAAACCATTGCTGGCACCCGATCAATATCATATGCATCATCGCCTGCTGAAATCTGGCTTTTCACATCGTCAGAGTGTGTTGCTCATCTACGGAATTGCCGTAATGTTCAGCTTGGCAGCCGTCATCTTCTCCATGTCGACCGTGTGGGGATCGCTGCTATTGCTTGTAATATTGATCATCGCCATCGAAATTTTTGTAGAAGTTGTGGGCCTCGTCAGCAAGGATTATAAACCGCTCCTTCGCATCGTGGAAGGGAAACAGGCACAACGCGTAGAACGCAGAAAAAGAGCATGAGAACGGATATACCAATCCGGGCTTATGCTTTTTATTTTTGTGCGAAATGCCTTATGAAAAACAAAGACCTAACCTAAGTAGCAACTGCTGCTTAGGTTAGGTCTTTTAATAGTTCATCGTTTCAAATACTGACCACTGACAAAGCCAATTTTTCCTTTAAAGTTTATACGGTACCATCCGTTTGAAGTTTTGCCTGTTACTTTGACTTTATTTCCACGAGTTAAGCTTCCGATCTTTGAGTGGGAAGCAGTGTTTCCTGAACGCACATTTAATGTGCTAGCAGTGACTTTGTATGTCCCGCTAGCTTTTGACACCTTAATTTGATTAGTTTGCGGTGCGGGTTTTGATGCAGGCTTAGCTTTCAGATACGCGCCGTTAACAAATCCGTTTTTCCCTTTAAACTTAATTTGGTACCAGTTGTTAGAGGTTTTCCCAGTAACAGAGACTTGCTGGTTCTTTTTAAGAGACCCTAGTGAACTGTACGCTGTAGTGTTCCCTGATCGAACATTTAAAGAGTTAGCTGTAACGATAAAAGTGCCGCTGGCTTTTGCAACCTTAATTTGGTTAGTTGTCGATGTTGGCTTTGATGCAGGCTTAGCTTTCAGATACGCGCTGTTAACATAGCCCGTTTTTCCTTTAAACTTAATTTGGTACCAATTATTCGAGGTTTTCCCAGTAACAGAGACTTGCTGGTTCTTTTTAAGAGACCCCAGTGATCTGTATGCTGTAGTGTTCCCAGATCGAACATTTAAAGAGTTAGCTGTAACGATAAAAGTGCCGTTGGCTTTTGCAACCTTAATTTGGTTAGTTGTCGATGTTGGCTTTGATGCAGGCTTAGCTTTCAGATACGCGCCGTTAACATAGCCCGTTTTTCCTTTAAACTTAATTTGATACCAATTATTCGAGGTTTTCCCAGTAACAGTGACCTGCTCGTTCTTTTTAAGAGATCCCAGTGAACTGTACGCAGTAGTGTTCCCTGATCGAACATTTAAAGAGTTAGCTGTAACGATAAAAGTGCCGCCGGCTTTTGCAACCTTAATTTGGTTAGTTGTCGATGTCGGTTTTGATACAGGCTTAGCTTTCAGATACGCGCCGTTAATATAGCCCGTTTTTCCTTTAAACTTAATTTGATACCAATTATTCGAGGTTTTCCCAGTAACAGTGACCTGCTCGTTCT
>NZ_JACSPV010000005.1:0-60616 GCF_014836955.1 Bacillus norwichensis | reverse complement strand
TTTTAAGAGATCCCAGTGAACTGTACGCAGTAGTGTTCCCAGATCGAACATTTAAAGAGTCAGCTGTGACGATAAAAGTGCCGCTGGCTTTTGACACTTTAATTTGATTAGTTGGCGGAGCAGGCTCCGATGCTGGTTTAGCTTTTAAATAAGCTCCGCTGACAAATCCAGTTTTTCCTTTATAAGTAAATTGATACCACTTCTTGGGAGTGACCCCTGTGACGTTTATCTCTTCATTCTTTTTCAGAGTTCCGATCGTCGGATAATTTGTTCCGTCACCAGTCCGGACATTGAGCGAATCTGAAGTTACAATGTAAGTTCCTGTTGCTTTTGAGACAGTGATTTCTTCTGTGTTAGAATTATTTTCGTTAGACGTTCCCCCTCCGACGTTCCCTTTTTCAGGGAGAGCCAAAGCATTGGCAACACCTGTTGAGATAGCTTCTGAGATATCATTTAAAAACTCTTCATTTTTTAATAAAGCAGCATCAGATTCATTGTCAATGAAAAGGATCTCAAGCAATATGGAGGCCATCTTCGATTCTCTTAATACATGAAAGTTAGCTTTTTTCTTTCCACGGTTATTTTTTCCATATTCTTCAAGAACCTTACTGATTTCTTTATTAACCTCGTTTTGTACTTTTATATCTTCAGATGTCGCATTTTTATCATGGATATAATCCTCATAACCGCTTCCGCCAGCCGCATTGATGTGAACGGATAAGAAGAGGTTAGCGCCCCAGCTATTGGCCATATTAGTCCGCTGATTCAATGATATGTAAACATCAGAAGTGCGAGTCATTTTCGTCTGCACAACATAATTGTTGAGCAGATTTTGGTTGATTTTTTGAGCAATTTTTAAGGTGAGATCCTTTTCGCGCAATCCATTCCCCGTTGCGCCCGAATCACTTCCGCCATGACCTGCATCAACGATAACCTTCTTTGCGGATTGGGCGTCAGCGCGATTTCCAAACAGAGTGAAAACTAATCCTACTGCCAACAAAGCAAAAAATAGCTTATTCTTCATTCATACACCTCATTAAAATAAAGTTCCATATTGGTAAAAGTAAACTTGCTTGTCATATTAGCTTGTCATAAAAAACAACACCTCTAATAACCTTAGTTTCTACTCTTTTTATTATCGGCAGATCATAAGATGACTTTAGTCTGATTAATCTATCTGTGAAATTTTACTATTTTATGCGTTTAAGATAGAAAAAAGTATGTCATATAGAGAGTGTTATTTTTGGCAAATCAATCACTTTCGCAATCATACAGGCGTCAGTATTTACGTAAACATCGAGCTTTTTCCTGTTTAAAAAGAGTTCGTTATAATTTTCAAATAAATATATACAAATGGTTAGAAAGGACCTAATATAGTAATAGTTACCTATATGAGGGAGGAGAAAGAACGATGTTAAATCGAAGCAAGAAGATGTAGAAGCAGCCCCATAACAATTTTTCAGGAGCGTCAATATCATACACTTCAAAAAAATAGAAGCTGAGGGTGTAATAATAAAAAGGTTCAAGCATAACTAGTTAACCAGCCAATCGTTTTATGAAAATGAAGATGAGAGAAGGGTCTATGAATGAAAAAGAGTATATGGATAAAAGTCGTATTCATTACTACGTTATTTTTATCTTTTGCATTAGGTAATACGGCAGATGCTGCCAATCAAAGCTCTATAGGTGATGGTACATATACAGTTGGGCAGGATATTTCTGTGGAGCTAAGTAAGCTCAGCATCTCAAAAGGGGAAGCCGATATTTCCATCAAAAGAGGAGATATCGAGTTGTTGTCTGAAACCCTTGATGGCACTCAACACTACTCTCCAAATCAAGTGACTGCGAGTTTAGAAAATGGTGATAAAATCGAGGTTCTACTCCATGACGGGGCAGCAAATATAAGTGTCCAGGAAATCCCTGAATTGGATTTAACACAGATTCCAGGTGGCTTCTATGAGATCGGAGTCGATATTCCAGAAGGAACTTACACAATAAAAAGCAATAAAGATGAAGGAGCCTCTGTTGATATTTTAGATAGCCAATACAATAAGAAGGATTCTATTGATGTAGATTTTGCTGAAGCTGTTGATCAGGAGTTTTCAAAAGGTGACAAAATTTATCTTTACGGTTTAACAGGGACGGTAAATTTTGAAGAGGAAATAGTCGTACCTCAAAGCATTTCTCTCAATAAGTCCAGTTTATCCTTAAAGGTAAACAAAACTGCAAGCTTAACCGCTACTGTTCAACCATCCACTGCCGAAAATAAAGAAGTCAGCTGGTCAAGCAGTGATCCAAAAATCGCTACAGTGGATCAAAAAGGAAATGTTAAGGCGCTAAAAGCAGGCAAGGCTACTATTACGGCTACGGCAAAAGGTGATGCTTCTGTTAAAAAGAGCATTCCAGTCACCGTAACAAAAGTTATTCCGACTGGGTTAAAGTTAAGTAAGTCAACTTTAAATATTGCAATTAAACAGACGTATAAGGTCAATGCAACAGTAACCCCGGCGGATGCGGCGAACAAGTCGGTCGTTTGGAAAAGCTCAAATGCAAAAGTAGCTACTGTTGATTCAAAAGGAAATATTAAAGGGATTGCCAGCGGTTCTGCTACAATTACTGCCACTACTAAAGATAACCCAAAAGTGTCGAAAAAAGTAGCAGTAAAGGTCTCGCCTAAAACAGTAAAATTAGACAAAACTAGTTTATCTTTAATTGCGGGTAAGACGGCTACATTGAAGGCAACGGTTTCTCCATCGGACAGTACAGATAAGGGTGTAACGTGGAAATCATCCAATACGAAAATTGCGACTGTGAACAGTAAAGGTAAAGTAACGGGAAAATCAAAGGGAACAGCCACAATAACTGCGACTGCCAAAGGTGCAAAATCAGCTCAGGCAAAGGTGACCATTAAAGCACCGATTGCGGCAAAATCTATTAAACTCAACAAAAAATCGGCGACCTTAAATAAAGGAAAAAGCTTAACATTAACTGCTACCATTAGTCCAAAAAACACCACTAATAAAACAGTGACATGGAAATCATCCAATACAAAAGTGGCAACTGTGAATAGTAAAGGACAAGTAACAGCAAAAGGTGCGGGAACAGCCAAGATCACGGCCAAAACGAGCAATGGCAAAACGGCGACAGCCACGATCACCGTACCTTACGTAAAAAATTTAAGTGCGGGAACTTGGAAAGCAGGAACAGATATACCTGCTGGGCGTTATCTGATTACGACCAAGTCGGGGAGCGGTAATTTGGTGATTACCATGAAGTCATACGACCGTTTTGTGAATGAAATTCTTTCGAGTAAAGATGATGGGTTTGGTGTCACTCACGTAGCGACTGATATTAAGGCCGGAGATAAAATAGAGATTATGGGTTTAAATAGTGTCCAGTTTACGCGTGTAAAAAATGTAAAATCCAATACGCTGCATGCAGGATACTGGACAGTCGGCAAAGACATATCACCTGGGAAGTATAAAATTACAACCCCAAGCGGAAATGGCAATTTAATTGTTCATAGGGGGAGCCGATTACTTGTAAATGAAATTCTTACAAATAAGTCTGATGGATTTGGAGTAAGAAGTGTGACAACTACACTTAAATCAGGGGATAAAATCCAGATATCTAGTTTAAACAAGGTGAATTTTACAAAAAAATGATGCAAGGAGGACGCCTTCTAATGGGCGTCTTTTTTTATCCATTAAAAAGATTCCGTTCAATCTACTTACTATACGCACAAGACACACTTATTTATCTCTCAGCATATTAATCAACTAAACAAGAAACGTCTAACATAGGAATTTGCCAGACATGTTATAATTAGACAATACTATTTCCAGTATTGGTATAGTACAGGAATTAAATGTAATTTTCCTATATAAAAAACTTATTCTCAGGGGGGAACAAATGAAAAAGCTATCTGCCATTTTTTTAATAATGTTAATTTTCTTTTCTTATCCAAGCCCGTTACACGCTGAAGTAGCCAAAGGAACCCAATCTACTGTTGAGAAGAAAATAAGCAAACTTGGTCATATAAACAATTCTAAAGTAAAAATCTATTCAAATTTACAATTAAAGTCATTTAAAACGGCTGGTTCCAAATTTACAAACCAAGTCTATTACATTAAAAAACAAGCAACTATAAAAAAAGAAATCTATTATTTAATTAGCAATCAACCCAGTGATACAAAAGGTGTGTTTGGCTGGGTAAAAGCTAAAGACATGTCGACTCGGCAGCATAAAGGAGTAGACAAAAAGAAAAAGACGCTTTATGTAAAAGGAACCGGGAAAGCTTTTAGTAAAGCTTGGGGTGGAAAAAAAGACTATGTATATAACAACTTGTCCAAATATAAAAATCGCTCTTTTCAAGTCCATTTGACCGAAAAGGTTGGAAACAATTTGTGGTACCGAGGGACGCTTGATGGTAAAACAGTTTGGATCTTGGGCAGCGATGTTGTACAAGCCAAGGAAAGCAAGACAAGCAAACTCGGCCATATCAAAAATTCAAAAGTGAGAATCTATAAAACGCTTGGTTCTCCATCTTCAATAGCTGCAGGTTCAACATATACCAACTTTGTTTATTACATAAAAAAACAGTCGATTATTAATGGAACCACCTATTATTTAATCAGTAAACAACAAAGCGATACAAAAGGCACGATTGGTTGGGTAAATGAGAAAGATTTATCAATAAGATTACATAAACACTTGGATAACTCAAAAAAGGATTTATATATTAAGGGAACTGGCAGTGCCTACAGCAAAATATGGGGCGGCCGGAAGGAACTAGTGTATAGTGATTTAAAACAACATACAGACAAAGTATTTAAGATAAATCTTGCTGAAAAGGTTGATAATGATGTTTGGTATCGGGGGACCTTAAATAGTAAAACGGTCTGGATTCACTCTTCGAAACTAAAAGAAAGTAAGAATACATCTACTCAAAATAACATGACTCTTAAAGAAGCCGTTGATATTCAAATGAAGCAAAAACCGCAAACGGATAAGTATCGCGATAAAAATGCTTTTGTTCACAAGGACTATATAAAAATTGAAAAGTCCGGAGAAATTATAGGGAATGAAATCGCCCTGCGCACTTCTCCAAAACTTGGAGATAATGTGCATACAACTCTCAAAAATAAAACCAAGGTAATGATTTTGGACACGGTCACCGGAGACCAATCTGAAGGAACCAACAAATGGTATAAAATAAAATATAACAATAAGGAGCTTTATGTAGAGTCCTCTTTGGTGGATCTAAAATCGACCACAGCTTCTGCCACATCAAATGTGGATGTTATGGAATCGGCAAATACAAACAGCCATGTATATGCGACCCTTGGAAAGGGAACTGAGGTCATAATTGTGAACGAGGGAGAAACCTGGCATGAAATTCAGCTTGGGACATGGAGAAACGCAAAGGCAAGTGACGTGGAACAATATTTAAGTCCAAACAACAACAGCCAGTATCAGCATTTACTATTATCTTCAAGTGCGGGTGTGTCTGCCGCTGAATTAAATAAAGTATTAGCTGGCAAGGGCATCTTGGACGGCCTTGGCAAGGCCTTTCTTGATGGTGGAACAAAACACAAGGTGAATGAAATATATTTAATTTCCCATGCGTTTTTGGAGACTGGTCAAGGGACATCGCAATTGGCTGAAGGAATTGAAGTAGGAAAGGATCAAGAGGGTAAAGCTGTACTTGTTACTTCCGAGAATCGAAAAAGCTTAAAGGAGATTAAAAAGGTATATAATATGTTTGGAATCAAGGCGTATGATTCCTGCCCAAACACTTGCGGTGCTGAGCATGCATATGAAAAAGGGTGGGATACACCTTCCAAGGCTATTATCGGCGGTGCAGAGTTTATTGGAAAACAGTATATCCATAATGAGTACAAACAAAATACCATCTATAAAATGAGATGGAACTTTGCTAATCCATCAAAGCAATATGCGACAGATGTTGGCTGGGCTGTAAAACAGACTTCAAGAATCGAGTCGATCTATAAACAGTTGGATCATACAAATCTGGAGTTTGATATTCCCAAATTCAAATAGAAACTAAAAGAAAAAGGCATCTAAGGTCAAGGGAAGCTGACCTCAGATGCCTTTATTATTTCGGAAAACAAGAGCGGTAGAAAATGAGACATTCCGCCGACTTTATGGAGCCTGTTCTAACGTTTCATCCTGTTCCTGTTCTTGTTCTTGTCCAGTCGGTTTGGCCATCTCAGTATTATCATAAGTGGCAATGTCCAGATGTTCTTTCAGCTTGCCTTTGACATCCGCCAGGCTATCTTCATTAATCTGCCAGTAATAAATATTCTGTCCCTGGCTGTTCATGATTCGTGTATCTTCACCCTCAAGTGTATAGGATTCAATGCTCAAATTGCCGGAAACAGCGTAATCAACAAAGGCTTTAATTTCATCGAACGTCATATCCGTTCTCATATTGTCACCGATCGCATCAATCACTTTTCCATATTTGGTTATTGAAGCTCCACTGGCAGCTTTTGCCGCAATGGCTTTCATGATCTCCTGCTGGCGTTTACCACGCTCAATATCGTTGTCCAGCTTTCTGGTTCTGGCAAGTGCCAAAGCCTCTTCGCCATCCAGCTTTTGCATTCCGGCTTCCAGTGAAATAGCACCAGCCTTGTCCTTAGAATTCTGTTCTGAGAAGGCATATGGAACATCCACATCTATGCCGTCTAAAGCATCGACAACAGCCATGAACGCTTCAAAGTCAAGACGAACATAATAATCAACAGGGATATCCAATAATTCCTCAACAGTTTCTATAGTGGCACGAGGCCCGCCGTACTTGTGGGCATGGTTAATCTTTGTGCTATAACCAACCTCTTTGATGTAGACATAAGAGTCACGAGGAATCGTCAACAGCTTCACAGACTTTTCCTTTTCATTCAAAGTGGCGAGCATAAGGGCATCGGAACGGGCATTATCGGAAAAACCACGTTTTTCACTCTCATCGATACCAATAAAAAGAATCGAGACATTATCAATGTGAGGGTCTACCTTTTTATCACGGAGATCAGATTTGCCACGATCATCAAAAAAGGCTCCGCCCATCATGTTCTCAGCTTTTTTATATAAGTATGTGCCATAAGAAGCGCTTACTGCTGCAACAAGCAGCAAAGGAAAAATCGCAAACCAAAATATACGCCTTCTGCGCTTCCGCTTTTTAGTTTCTGTAGAATTATGTCGTCCCATTTGGGGTGAACTCCTTTTCAATTAGAGATACGCTATTCTCTATCATACTATCATTTCACTCAACCGTACATACCTTTCATTAGAAAATTACCCTCTACTAATTGTTTCTGCACTTTTGTTTTTCGAGTAAATAGCTTGAATTAAGCGTATACTGGAGGTTCCTGTCGAAAATTCATTCCACTCATTTGCAAATTTCACAATTTGGTCATAATTATACTTGTTTGTTTGAATGGCTTCAACAAGCTCTTTTGAATTATAAACTACTGGACCTGGAACAAGCTGTTCGTAAGGCTCCCAGAAGCCACGGGACTTACCGTATTCCTCCAAATCGTACGCGAAGAAGATCATGGGTCTTTGTAAAAGCGAAAATTCAAAAGGAATGGAGGAGTAATCCGAAATTAAAAGGTCGGTTACTACCAACAAATGATTGATATCCGGGTAGTCGGAAACATCATATACAAAGTCTGGATATTGATTAGCAAAATCATAGTGGACAGCAGGATGAAGTCGCAACAATAATATATATTCATCTTTTAATTCCCGATACATATAGTCAATATTCAGCGGAAGGGACGTAATATTGAAATCACCCTCACGATAAGTCGGGGCATATAAAATGACTTTTTTCTCTTGAATGATCGGATATGTCTTTTTTAAAGCAGCTACGGTTTTCTGTAGGGCCTGCTCTTCAAAAAAGAAATCTGTCCGGGGAATTCCAGTTCGAAGAATATTTTCTTCTCTTATCCCGAAACTTTCCCGATAGATATCCGCCATTCTTTCGCCGCCGACAACAACATAATCGAATTTGCTATATACCCTTTTAAAGCGTTCAATCGCTTTAGGTGATCGACCTGCATTGGAAGGATCCTTAAGGCCAAATTGTTTAATCGCACCCGCTGCATGCCAAAGCTGGATACATTTCACATTCGGTTTAAATTTTACTGAAGCCAAAAAACCGAAATAATTGTCGATAAAAATCATATTTGACGTCGCTAAATGATAAATCGAACGTATCCAACCCCAAAAATGTCTCAACTCAAAATTCAATTCAATTCCATCGAAATTTACCCGACACGAATCAGTTTTTAACACAACAATTTTTTCATCAGTTTGCTTTTTCAGTTCTTTTAACGTAAACAAAACATTGTCCCCAAAGGAAGCAACGAAAGTTGTTTTCTTCTTTTGGGGACAAATGCTGAATATTGTAAAGAAAAAGCGAAAAACAAACAGATATAACTGAATTGCAACTTCCCTAGCCATTGTTTGCCTGGTTTAAATCATTCTTAATTTTTGTTGTTGAGATACCAACAGTCCTTGGAAGGTAAACAACATCGCAATATTCTTTTAAGAAGTCGAACTTCCCTTCCCAGTCATCACCCATTACAAAAACATCGACATCATGATTTTGAACATCTTCGACTTTTTGCTCCCAAGTATGCTCAGGAATGACCTCATCTACATACCGAATTGCTTCCAAGATCGCCTTACGCTGCTCAAAAGTGTAATAAGCCTTTTTCCCTTTTAAGGCATTAAACTCGTCAGATGAAATGGCCACAATCAAATAATCGCCGTATTCTTTTGCGCGGCGTAAAATATTGATATGCCCTGTATGGAGTAAGTCGAATGTTCCATACGTGATTACTTTTTTCATTATAGACCCTCCGTTAATAAGTAGGTACTATATCAATCGATAAAAGTCCGTCTAAATCCTCATCACTCATTATACTTGATTTATTTAAAAATAAAAACCACACTTTTAAGACCAAAAGGCCATACACTGAGAAGTTGTATGATTTTAAAGGTAGTTCGGCTGTAATCCGTTCGCTAGTAGCTTAATAATGAATTTCGCATAATATCACCCACTAGGTGAGGTTGCTAAATTCACCTAATGGGTATTATACCTGATTTCACCAGCTTTTGTGTGAATTTCAGATGAATTTTGACACGGTTTCAGGTCATTTCTTGTCAAAAGTGAAAAACTGATCCGGTAACCAATCGGCTCCAAATAATGCATCATAAACAATGCTTCTGTAATCATCCACCATCTCAAGAATGTCGTTTTCTAAGTTTTCATCCATAACTTTGCCTTGGTCTGTTACGACGAAATTATTCCCAATCCTTTTTACACCTTGATCTAATAACTCATCCATCAATCCTTGAAAAGGTGTTACAAAATAGTTCCCTTCTCTTAATAAAACAGTCGTAAAAAATATTGGAGATATACCATCTAATTTTAAACCTCCATCACTTCGACCATGATTCATATAAATAAACCATGGTGTTTCATGAAGTTGGTCATTCGGAAACTTCTCTTCAAAGCCTCTAAACAAACTTGGAAAATGATCTCCATATAGTAACAGATTTATTTTTTTATCGGAAGAAGCAAACTCCTTTACAAGCTGCTCTATAGCTTCATCCGAGGCTCTTAAACCTTGAAGATAATTTACTAATCCTTTCGCTTCACTTTCAGGATAAACATTAAAGTTAATCTCCGGTCGATAGTCCATATCTGGAATCTCTCCCGTATATGGTGAATGATTTTGCATAGTTAAGGCATGAATAAAGCCAACCTCATCATCACTCGCGACCCTTAACAAATCTTTATGGAATTCTTTATCTGCTACCCTCTTATGAGTCCCAAGTTTTCCTGTATGCTTAATTCCATTTTCTAAATATAAGAAGTTATCAAAACCAATAGCTTTGTATACAGAAAGCCTCTTATATAGGTGGGCTGTATACGGATGAATGGCCACTTTATCCTTTTGATAAAAATTCAAAACAGTATGGTGGTTCTTCGACTGGACATAGAAGTCAGAATAAGGTGTAACCGACAATGGTTCATTAAATACTTCTAGACTAAAAGAAGTTAAAACTGACCATTCTATATTTGCAGTTCCTCCGCCAATATACTGACTGTACATCTTTCCACCGATATGATCTTCTATCATTTTAGAAATATTTGGAGTTGGCGTTTCGTTTTTTATTAATCCAGGCAATTCAATAGGATCAATTAATGTTTCGCTTAAATAAAAAATTGTTTGGGAATCTTTCAATGAATTATCTCTATTTTTATTAATTTTTTCTGCTATTTTAGTATATTTATCGTTGATTCTATGCATGTTTTTTTTATGATAATGAGCTGGTTTATTCATATAATTAGGTTTAACTGTTTGGATAAAACTGGGAATAAAACCATTCTGCTGAGCCCGTAAAACAGGGTTCCAATTATGGACGTGTACCTCTTCATATTTCAACATGTATTTATTATAAATGCCTGGCTCTGTGAAAATGATGAATAACGGGATAAGAGCAATTAAAAGAATCCCAACCCTAGTCCTAATCCCTATTTTAAAATTCATTTTTTTGGATATTCCTTTACTGATGAAATGAAGAATAGCAAGTAGTGAAATAACCGATATAACAATGAGTAAAGCCATTCCAATTGGCACATCAATAAAAGATAATAGTTCCTTAGGCGATCCAATTGTCTGCAATTCCTTAAATGTAATAAATTCATTTCTCTCTTTCACTTTAATTTGATTTGCAAAGACAAGGGCACCGAAAAGTAAATTTGTCATTAATATACTTACAATAAAAGTGCCAAATATTGCATACATAATTAAGAAGATAACAAAAACAAATGAAACCCCATTGTAAAAAGATTCATTCACACTAAAATTTGTATCCATAGAAAAATCTACAAATAAACTTTTATTAAGCCATTCAACTATCACAGTAGAATTAAGTCCCATAACTATACAAATCAACAAAAAATATAAACCTAAAATAATCTCCTTTTTCCACTTAGACATCTTTCTTTCACTCTCTCGAAACATAGTTATAAAATTTAGTTAGAATAAACAAGATATTTGATATAGAAACATCCACTTAAAAATAGTTTAAATATTAATTAAGATAGGTATTGTATCTCCTACTTTTTATTGGAATAGTTTTAAATACTACAAAAAATTCTGTTTTATATTTTGATAATTTTCTGAATGATGACCAGTTCCTTTTATGATTGATAAACTAAGTTGGCTAAGGGTTCAATTGATTAATGAAGCAATTTCATAAACACCTTCATTTGACTGCAGTACTTTTTTATAAAGTTGATTCATAGTCGAAGCCCAAGAGTGTTCAACAAAGGAAGTGATCTTCTCATTAGCCTTGCGATATATGGCAAATAAGGAGTAATAGTGAATCTGAGATTACAAATAAATAGTACATAACCCCTATTAGAAACCACTAGTGTTGCATACGATTATTCCAAAGTTTAGACACATCTGAAAAAGAAAAAATCCTTTATAATGGACGGATAGGTGATAGCCTGTCCAAATCCATTACAAAGGAAAACCCTATGGACAAGCATACACTATTCACGTCATTTGGTAAATGGGTTAATCCCATCACCGATCAATTATTTGGTGATGGAGCTTTTCAAGTCCCACAAGATCTATATACAAAGAAACTAACTACCACAAGGTGTTTGCTTTTGTTCCTGTATGCCCAGCTACAAAAATGCGGGGGGTTAAGGGCCATCAGCGACGATCTGCTCATGAAGGACTTTCAAAAAGAATTGGGTTTGGATTTCATCAGTGCTTCACAGCTTTCCAGAAAAAACAGGCAGGTTGAACCCGTATGTCTCTTGCACATCTGGCAATCCCTGACACAGCGCGTTCGTATGGTATCTTGCGGGCGAAAAAGGCACATTTCGGTAAAGCTTCTTGATTCATCGACGATCCCACCTAGCCTTAATCTGTATGAGTGGGCAACGTTTCGTTCGACCAAGTCAGCCCTTAAGCTCCATTTACTGGTTGAGTTTATAAATGAACAAGACATCCAGCCGGAAAAATTGGCAGTGACACCAGCTGAATGGTCCGATGTGCTTGAAGCCCCACGATTTATAACAGAACTTGGTGTTACTCATGTGATAGACCGGGGATATTATGACTTCCAGCTGTTTGATCAGTGGTGCCATGATGATATGTTCTTTGCGACCAGGGTTAAATCCAATACCGTGGTGGATATCAGGGACTTAATCTATGATGATCTGGAGCAAAACGGTTTCCGTGAATCCTTAGTTATCATAGGCTCAGCCCAAAAGAAATGGACAATCACTTAAGGCTGGTTGAATTTTATGATGATACCGGAAAACTGTATCAAATCGTCACCAACCGTTTTGACCTGTCGGCAAAGGATATTTCTGAACTCTATTGATCCCGTTGGCAAATTGAACTGATGTTCAAATGGATGAAGCAGTATCTGCAGGTAAACCATATCCATGGCCGAACGGAACAGTCTGCTTTCTGACTTTGATGAACTGTTGGAAATTCTTCAGCCTACATAAGGAAAAGTCGACCGTCCCTCTAGTCTCCGATACTCAATTTACATATTTCACCAAATGGACATCGTCACCTTTGTTCGGAATAATGAGATAAATAACTTTAACTTTTTAATGCAACACTAGTGATTAGAAAGACGATTAAGAAATATATGTAAATTGCTACCAATAGTTTAATCTTTTATTTTGTGCCTGAGTCTATGCTCAATATTAAGTTAATTGCTGATTCAATTGATCTTAATCTCTTACCTTTTTTCATGTGTACACCTGCAAATTATATCATTAAACATTATAAAGGCTAATGAATATTTATGTATAAGTCAATTAAGTGTTGGTAGATATTTTTTCTCCAATTTTGTCATGAGCGTTGTTAAAAAACAAAAGTATATCCAAACAGTGTTTAATTTTAGATTGGATATTCAGTTATATATTGATGCCGAATGAGAAAAAAGAGTCACAGGGATTTAAAGGTGGTCTTCCCTCTTGTTTATTACAATATAATTAAATAAGAGGAACAGAGATTTTGTTTTCTCGTATTGTCTGTCTTATTAAAGTATTTTTGCTACTATGATTTCGAACTTCTGAGGCCGCGGATTATTAACCCAGTTCATGTTCCAATAGAGTACCTGTATCTTATCAACAAGGAGAGGCAGAAGGTAATATAGCTACGTAAAATCAAAATGGGCAGCAGGATGAAGCCGCAACAATAATATATATTCAACTTTTAATTCTTGATACATTTCCTCGATATCAAGTGGAACGGATGACACATTAAATTGATTCTCACGATAAGTCGGCGCATATAAAATGACTTTTTTCTCTTGAATGATCGGATAAGTCTTTTTTAAAGCAGCCGTGGTTTTCTGTAGGGCCTGCTCATCAAAAAAAATCTGTTCGGGGGATTCCGGTTCGAAGAATATTTTTTTCTCTAATCCCGAAACTTTCACGATCTGTCTGCCATTTCAACTTTTTTAACTAAACAAAACATTGCCCCCAAAAAGGGGAGCAACGAAAGTTGTTTTCTTCTTTTGGGGACAAAAGCTGAATATTGTAAAAGAAAAAGCGAAAACAAGCAGATATAACTGGATGGAGGTTGGAAGATAAACCACATCGCAATCTTCTTTTAAGAAGTAGAACTTTCCTTTCCAGTCATTACTCATTATAAAAACATCGACATCATGCTTTTGAACATCTTCGACTTTCTGTTCCCAGGTATGCTCAGGAATCACCTCATCTACATAGCGAACTGCTTCCAAGATTGCCTTGCGTTGTTCAAAAGTGTATTAAGCCTTTTTTTCTTTCAAAGCATTAAACTCGTCAGATGAAATAGCCACAATTAAGTAATCTCCATATTCTTTTGCTCGGCGGAGTATATTAATGTGTCCTGTATAAAGCAAATCGAAAGTTCCATACGTAATTACCTTTTTCTAAGGAAAAACCTCCATTAAATTGTTGAAGGATAAAGAAAAACTTACAAACAATTATACTAAATTTTTAAAGAATTACATATAAAAAAACAGTGAGAAGAAAAATTGAGTTGTCTAAAAAGCCCTTAAAATAAACCAGTTGGAGGAAAACATATTTTTTTGAAGTGACCCAAATGTTCAGGATAGAGATAAAAAAGCTGTTTAGAAAATAAGTGAATACTTATTTTCTAAACAGTCCCATAAAAAAGTCAACGTTCCATCATTCTTAAACGATATTTTCGTCTCTTAAAAAATTTACAATCCTTTCGGTATTTTTTCTATCATTAAATTCATTGATTTTTAGATATTTTTCTTGGTATTCTTTTTCTAAGAAATAATTTTGATCTATTGCTTTCTGTACTAAATTCATTAATTCCTTCGAACTATAAGCTATTGGTCCAGGTGCATTTCTATCATTAACAGGAGGGATTGCTTTATAATTCTGGATTAGATAGTCCTTTTCTTCCCAATAAAAAATAGGATAGGCACCTCTAAAAATTCCATCATATATGGCTGAAGAATAATCAGTTATAAAAACCCTTCCTTTTTTCAGGGCATCAGTAGGGTTTTTACTAATAATATGTTTGTATTTGGGCATATTTTCATAGATGAATTGAGAAAATTTATTATGAGGGACGATTAATAGCCTATCGATTAAACCTCTTTCTTCGAACGAATCCACTACTTTCATTATCGATTTATAGTATGAAGTTTTCTCAATATTGTTATTGTATACTAAGCTTTCTTCCCAGTAGCGATACGTAGGCATGTAAACAATTTTATCCGCATCTTTATCTAAGTATGCATAATCTAAAGTTGCCAATCCAGTTAAGATCAAATCTCTGTCATCGTAGCCCATTTTATAAAACTCATTTGCTTCTAATTGTGAACTAATGACTGATTTGTACATATTATATAGGTTTTTTCCTTTATGAAACCCAAAAGCCATGGGATTATCTACAGGTTTAGCAAACATTATACCATGTTGAAGAAAAATAAGAGGCACAGACATTATTTTACTACGAATACTATCTATATATAAGCGGTCATTTAGTAAATGGTTTGATAGTTCACTAGAAATAAAATAATTTGCACGGAAAATATTTAGGTAGTGTTTAAAGCTATATTTTTTTATTATTCTATCTCTGTATTTTTCTTTTAAAGATACATATTTATCAGAGTGTTTGTTAATTATATAAAAGTTCTCGGAAGAACGGGGGTTATGAGACATTACATTTTCAAAGACCCTAAATCCTGATTCATCTGCCCTCTCACTTTTCTTTTCAAAATAAAGGTTAGTGTTTCTTCCGCTCTTAGGAAAAATCTTCGCAAAGAACTTTGCAAAATTAATTTTTATTCTGTTGGTTAAAGTATATTCTTCGCTAAAAGGCACTAAAGTCACGGTCAAATTTCCATTAAGGTTCGTTCTGAGGACCAGTAATTGTTTTCCCCATTTTTTAAAAGCAAGGGTTTTTGCTTTTTTATCCTTGTGTTTTCTTCTAAGGTTATGGATTATAGTTTCGTTGTCGCCTACATATAAATTATTATGAATTTTATCGTTAATAATAAGGGATTCAATTGGCACTTTAAAATAACCAAACCTTTGAAGGAACTTTATAGATTTAAACGGTCTTACGAAGTTTCCTAGTTTGTGATTGTTAGAGTGTAAATATAAGCTTTCATATACACCTTTTGCTTGGTGAGCGTAATGAGTATACCTCCCTGCAAGGATCACATGTTTCTTTGTTAAAAATACCTTTAAATTAGGGTGATGACCAGTAACTTTATAAGGTGATCCTCTCATAATAAAGATATACTTTGTACTAGTATAAATATAGTACTTTACTTTATTTATATAAAAAATGCACAAGATATTTTGTTTTTTTGCTCCTTGTACAGCCTCTATATTAAATAATTTGTGTTTTTTACCTCTTATCACTTTTTTAAAATTAATATCAGTGCTCTCAAATTTATTACGTATTTCTATAATGTTATTATCAATCAAGTTAATATCTATTTCGTCATGCTTTCTCTCTATAGTTAATATCACTTTTTGTATTTGAAATTCTTTTCTAAATAGATCGTAGGTTATTACTATATTATATATATCATAATTGGCTGTGGCTATAACAGTATACCGGAAATCAATTGTAGTAAATCCCGCATCATAATGTATTCCATAACGGTTAACAGTCTCAGTTAAAAAGTCTTCAATAAAAAAAATAGCTTCTCCATCTGTGTTTTTTAGAACGAGTCTAGAAGAACCATATTGAACAAGTTGAACTTTTTCATCATAAAAGTTATTAATTTTATAGTTGAACCTATCATTACTTCTAGAATAGTTTCCAATCTCAACATTCTCCAACACTGTGTAGGCCATGTTGTTTTTAACATACATAAAAAAAATTTTTTGAGGACTTGGTTGGTACTTTAACAAGAGCTTATCTGTTGTCTCATAGGGGTGAACAGCCTTGGGCATGTCAATATTGTTTAAAGATAATTCTGTTGTAATTAATTTGTTGTCTTGTTTAAAAAAGACTTCAATATATTGGTCATTATATTCAAATACTTCCAAAGAAGTATCAAAGACCTTAATTAAGGAAACCTCATTGTTTAAAGTTTCCAAATAAGTATCAAGAGTATTCATATAGACACCTCATCTCCTAGAAAGCAAAGTTAACATAAAACTTCTATGAAAATATGTCATTAATATTGTTTGTAAGTTAGTTACTTTGATAAGTATACAAGTTGAACATAAAAAAAACAACGGAAGTAGTTCTTTATACCTATTAACAAAGGAATAAGTAAATTTCAACTGATTTTATCCAAAATGATCTGTATATTATACTTGTGTCATATAGGAAATCTCAATAATGTTAATAGGTCTGATATTTGTTGATCATTTTGAAAAAAGTATCAACATGTTATATGATATCGATAGTAATGTTACAGGTAAAGGATGATAAAAATATGCCTAAAAAAATAAAAGTAATGACAATTTTCGGGACAAGACCTGAAGCAATTAAAATGGCTCCGCTTGTACTTGAATTACAAAAGCAATCCGAACATTTTGAGTCTATTGTTGCTGTAACAGCTCAACATCGGCAAATGCTGGATCAGGTACTCAAAATATTTAAGATTCAACCTGATTTTGATTTAAATATCATGAAAGATCGCCAAACACTGGTAGATGTGACCAAGGCCGCTCTAGAAGGACTCGATCGTGTGATGAAGGAAATTAAGCCGGATATTGTTCTGGTTCATGGCGATACATCTACTACTTTTGTGGCTAGTCTAGCTGCCTTTTATAACCAACTCACTGTTGGTCATGTTGAAGCAGGCTTAAGAACGTGGAATAAATATTCTCCATATCCTGAGGAGATGAACCGACAACTAACCGGAGTTATAGCTGATCTTCATTTCTCTCCTACTCGGCAGGCGGCTAATAACTTGATAATTGAAGGAAAAGAAAAAACAAATATATTTATCACGGGAAATACTGCAATAGATGCTCTTAAAACAACAGTAAAAGATAAGTATGATCATGAAGTCTTAGAAAAGATAGGCTCTGATCGGCTTATTCTTCTAACCGCTCATCGTCGAGAGAATCTTGGGGAACCAATGAGGAATATATTTCGTGCTATAAAGAGGCTGGTCGAAGAATTTTTGGACATTCAAGTAGTGTACCCGGTTCATCTTAATCCGACCGTTAGGGAGCTGGCAAAGGAAATTCTCGATAATAACCCAAGAATTCACTTAATAGAACCATTAGATGTCATAGATTTCCATAATTTTGCAAGTAGATCATATTTAATATTAAGTGATTCTGGAGGTGTCCAAGAGGAAGCACCTTCTCTAGGGGTTCCGGTTTTAGTGCTTAGAGATACAACGGAACGACCTGAAGGAATCGACGCAGGCACCTTGAAATTAGCTGGTGTTGAAGAAGAAAAAATATACCAATTAACCAAGGAACTATTAACTAATAAAAACTGTTATGAAAAAATGGCTAACGCTGCAAATCCTTATGGTGATGGAGAAGCATCTAGAAGAATTTTAGAAGCTATTAGGTATTACTTTAAAGAAACCTCGGATAGACCAGCCCCTTTCATTTGAAAATCTAAATAGGGAGTGCTGAACGAATTAAATAAGTGCTGGTTCATCTTCACCTTCAAATAAAAAATATCGTTGGATAAACGCCGAAAAAGAAGCCGGATCCGGCGTTCCAGGTTCATCACTAGGAATTGTAACGCTATGACCGCTTCGCTCGTTTCTGGAAGGCGTGCTTGAATAAGGCCAAGCCGGTGATGGCGCTTACCTTCCCCAAAATTGCCTACTACTGCGTTGCGTTCTGCTGAATCCATTTGTGCGATTCTTTTTTGTTCGCTTTGATCCTTCTTTGATGAACGACCAAGTGGCGGCCCACTTAGGCGGATACCCTTCATCTTACAGTAATCCCGATTCTCACGATTTCGGTATATCTGATCGGCCAGTACAGCTTGGAGGTAATATCCGTAACGTTCTTATAATTTTCAATGGATTCTTGTTAGGTAAGTGCTTCGTTGTAGGGATCCTAGCTCATTTTTCTATTAAAGCGTATCCGTTCACAAGACTAATGGCAACTTTTGAACCAAACTCTACATTGGCTTTTGCCTGCCCACGTACAATGGGACGAACATGTGGCTGACTGATATTTACAATACGATCGTCTACTCGGTGTGAACGGTTTGTATAGATTTCCTGTTGTTGGCCAAACAGTTCAGAAATAACGAGAAGTTGTTTGTACTCCTGTTTATTCAAGGTATTCAAGGAACTTTGATCTTTGAGTCGACCAATAATTTGAAGATTTCGTTTCACATACCTAAGTTGTTGCCCCACTGTTTTTCGAACCTTTTTCTTATTTACACGTCGCTGCTTTGCGATCGCCAAATAAGCTTTACGTGCCTTTTGGCGATAGGTGTGTGGTTTCTTTTGTTTCTCCTGATTCGGTGCATGAAGCACGTCAATAATGTTTTCTAATTTTTCACGTGCTTCGTTCAATAGGTTTAGATTAGTAGGATAGGTAATGTCAGCGGGTGCACAGGTGGCATCCAACAATAATTTTCCTTGATAGCTTCCAGCACTCCCACTGGGGCAATGCTCCTTGGTTTCCGAATAGTTCTAATCTAGAGTTTGATATTTCGAGATTTAAATAAAAGTAGAGACGCCACGATTCTTTTAAAAGAAACAAGGCGCCTTTACTTATGTAATGGCCAAGATGCACTCGTAACCATCATTTAATACTTATAGCAAAGTTGTCTCCTACTGTAGTATAAAAATCAATTTTTTTATCATCATAATTTATGATCCTTCTTGCATCCATTTTGATGAACAGCTTTTTATATACAGCATATTTGATGAACGTTGCATAGCTTGATGAAGATAGTTCCACTAATTGTCCATACGGGATTTTTGTTTCATAAGCATGGTCTTGCAGGTGTCGTATGGGTAATTCAATCTCGTTTAATTCATTGTCCCTTTGGCGAATAGCGAAGGAGTTAATTTGATTAATTTCGTCCCCGTATATATTAAAACGTAGTACTAAATGCTCCTTTTCCTTCAGTGAGGTTGTATGATAAGCAAGCATATTAATTCTTGCAAATTGATATTTATCATTGAATGGAAGCCGATAATACGGCAAACCATTTTTAATGATAGTTTCTTTTGTATGGTCCTTAAGGCTCCAATCTATTAAAGTGACAATGTCGTCGAATCGTCCTTCTCTAAATAAATCCACTAGGACTTTATGCCACGGCTCAAAAAAATTTTGGGTGAAGTTATAACGTAATTCATTCGTCGTGTTTAAAACTTCGGAAAATTTTTTGAAGTATTCTTCCTTATTGTTGGATTTTAAAAAGTGATTTCTATTAAACAATCGTGTTATGCAATCAAACTCGTATAGTCTATTTAAAACCATTTTTTCAACTTTTTCCGGGAGTTGCTTTTCAATCACATATTTGATTACTTTGATATTTGTATCTGTTTTTTCAAAAATAGAAGTCGTGGTGGTTAAGCTCTTGTTATCTTTTAATCGGTTTGCATAATAAATAACTTCTTTTGATGTTGAAATTGAAGAGCAATTTGTAAGAACATCAATAAAGAATTGCTTATCTTCCGCAAATTTCATATTTGGGAATTTGAATTTATTTTCTTTTATAAAACTTGTCTTCATCATTCGTGCTGTTGGGCCTAGATGTTGAAATAAGTGAGGAATGCTGTAAGGATCGATGTGATCTCTTGTTTCACAGTTATTGTATTCCCCGACAATATTCATTGATGTATCTGTTACTTGAATGGTCTTCCCTATAGCATAATTATCTCCGGTTCTTTCTAAAGTTTCATAAAGGATCTCCAGGCCACTTTTATTGAACCAATCGTCAGAATCAATGAAAGTGATATATTTGCCAGCTGCCAATTCAATGCCTATATTTCTCGGAATGGCTGGCGATCCAGTATTGTTTTTTAGGAAAACTGGAACAATATTCTTATACATCTCAGCGTACTCCAGAATAATATTGCGAGAACTGTCAGTCGATTGATCATCCACAATGATCAACTGAATATTCTCAAATCCAATCGTTTGATTAACGACTGAATCGATGGTTTTCTTCATTGTTGCCTCAGCATTATAAACTGGCATAATGACAGTAACTTTATAGTTGCTATTTGGATTTAAAGAGTGAATATAATATCCTTCTTTATTATAATTAAATTGATAATTTGAAATTTCGTTCTGATCTTTTTTAGTTGTTCTTGTTTCTTTACCAGCATGTGAAAACAGCCAATCTAAAAAGCTCATTTTTTTCACTTCCCCCTATTACCAATCGTCAATTTAGTATACTGCTTTGCCTCCGCCGAATGCAAGGTAATCTCTAAATTAATTATATCCGTTAAATTGGTCTGGTAAACTTTTAAATGCTCACACTTCATTGATTACAATGCTCTATTTAGTATATAATTTTGGCTGTAGGTTTTTTGAGAGGAGCCGTATCTCACAATGTCTAACGGTAGAATAAGAAATAATACATTGATAAATATAAGCTTGAATGATAACTCATATGACATCGAATTATCGATTAGAAAAAGCTACATTGAGGACTGGGATGAATATTTCTTTACATTGAAACAGCGAGATGGAGTCAGGGAGATAGAAATATCTTCTGCAGTTAAGGAAGAGGCCTCTGAAGAATTTTTAATTCTTACTCTTACTCTTCCGGTCGAAAAGCATCTAGATCTGCAAATGAGTAAAAAAATCTGGGATATGTACATTAATAGAAGAAATGAGGAGGATGTATTACAGACAAGGGTCCGTAGCGAGAATGACTATCTCCGGTTTTATTCAATTATACTACCTGAACAGGGAAAAATGTTTTATCCATTTACAACAAGAAACAGGAGGCTTTCCTTTTATTGTAATGACTACTGCCTATTCGCAAATGTGGAAGAAGCAATTAATAAGGGTGACGAAATTGTTTTTTCTGGTCACTTGAATTATCCCCCTATTTTTTATGAAAAAGGTTACGAAATTAAAAAAATTCAAATGGTACTGACGAATAGTCTGGATGATGAGATAAATGTTATTCCACTTGAAGAAGTAAATAGGCCAGATCTCTATGAAAAGTATAGTGGTAATGAGCTATTGTCCAGGGCAGGGTTTAAAGGTGCTGTAAAAATAAATAAAGATACCAATATAGAAAGAAAACTATTTTATAAATTTTTTCTTGTATTGACATATGAGAAGGATGGACAGGTAGGGAATATACGAAGTAATAGGGTACGGTGGCTAAAGAACAATATTGAAGTTCAAAAGAAAGTGATACGTACCACAAATGGAAAACTTAAGGTGCAGATAAAGCCGACAAAGAAATCAAAGTTTCTATCGTTGCAAATATCAAATTACAAATTCAAAGAAGAGATTATTAATGAAGCTAAGAGAAAGTGGGTGAAATTCAGAAGAGGAAAGTTTGTACAAAAAATATATAAGAGTGCCTTTCAACTCTTGGGGAAATTGCCTGTTAAGAAGAATTTAATCATCTTTGAAAGTTTTCATGGTAAACAATATAGTGATAGCCCAAGAGCGATCTATGAATATATAAAAGATAAGAATATGGGCTATGATATGTATTGGAGCGCGGATCGAAGACATGTTTCATATTTCGAAAAGTTGGATGGGATTAAATCGGTTCGCCGCTTTTCTATAAAATGGTTGTTAATAATGGCTAGAGCCAAATATTGGGTGACGAATGCTAGGCTACCTCTTTGGTTGCCTAAGCCGAAAGGAACAATTTATCTCCAAACTTGGCACGGTACTCCGCTCAAAAGACTTGCAGCGGACATGGAAGAAGTGCACATGCCTGGAACAAATACTGACAAGTATAGAGCCAATTTTTTGTTTGAAGCAAGTAAGTGGGATTATCTGGTTTCCCCAAATGCTTATTCAACTAAAATCTTTAAACGTGCTTTTGGTTTTCAAAAAACAATGATAGAATCAGGCTACCCAAGGAATGATTTTTTAATTAATAGTAATAATGAAATGGCAATCAGAAAAGTAAAAGAATCGTGCCAACTCCCATCTGACAAAAAGATTATATTGTACGCCCCAACCTGGCGGGATAATCAATTTTATTCTAAAGGTAAGTACAAGTTTGATTTGCAATTGGATTTTAAGCTCTTGAAAGAGGAATTTGGGAACGATTATATAATTGTATTAAGGCTTCATTATCTGGTGGCAGAAAACCTAGACTTAACAGGTTATGAAGATTTTGTATTTGACTTATCTACGCATGATGATATTAGAGAACTTTACTTGATCTCTGATGTAATGATCACCGATTACTCCTCAGTCTTTTTTGACTATGCCAACTTAAAAAGGCCGATGATTTTCTTTGTTTATGACATAGAGGATTACCGGGATAATCTTCGGGGGTTTTATTTCGATTTCGAAGCAAAAGCACCTGGGCCATTGGTGAAAACGACAGAAGAGCTGATTGCGGAAGTGAAAAAAATAGATGAGCTTGGGTTCGTTCCATCTGAGAATATCGAGGAGTTTTATAATAAGTTCTGCTATTTGGAGGATGGACGCGCGAGTGAGAGAGTTGTGAAGGAAGTTTTTAAAAGTTAATGATCCAGAGGCGGTTGTTGCATAGTCAGCAGCTGCCTCTAATCTTTAATTGTCTTTTTCTCTGCCTACTTGTATAATTTACTAGGATATCGGCTTGAAAAACTGATGATTTTATCTAAGAAAAGCATCCAGATAAAACCAGGCTTTCGAAAGGACATACTGAATGAAATCTGCTATTACAGTAATTAAAGAGCAAATAGAGCATTTTTATTTGATCAGAAGGCTTTCACTTTATGAATTGAAGAGTAAAAATAAAAATAACTATCTGGGAATGGCATGGGAAGTAATTAACCCTGTCATACAAATTTTAATCTATTGGTTTGTGTTTGGAAGTATCCGCCAACGGGCCGATATAGAGGTAGTACCGGGGATGGAAGTCCCTTTCATCAACTGGCTCCTTGGGGGGTTTGTGTTGTGGACCTTCTTCTATCAATCTACAATCCAAGGATCCAAGTCTATTTATACAAGGCTGCGCATGTTATCCAGAATGAACTTTCCGATGAGCGTCATTCCTAATATCGTGATTTTTTCCCAATTTTATACACATTTGATTTTATTGGGAATCACGTTTCTTATTTTTCAGCTGTCAGGTTTTTTTGTGAGCATCTATTTTATTCAAATTATTTATTTTATTTTTGCCTCGTTTTGCTTAATTTTTGCTATATCGTTAATAACATCGACTTTATCAACGATTATTCGTGATGTTCATATGTTATTAAATGCGACATTGAGAATGCTTCTGTATCTATCGCCGGTATTGTGGCAAATAACCATGTTGGACGAACCTCTGCCGACAATCATGAAGCTGAATCCTTTATATTACTTAATTGAAGGATATCGATCTGCATTGTTTGGTACAGGATGGTACTTTATTGAACACTGGCAATATTCCCTATATTTCTGGGGATTCGTCATTATCTTGTTCTTATCCGGTGCCAAGATCCACTTGAAATTCAGAAGACATTTCATTGATTACTTATAGATGGTTGGGATCAGCATGGAAAAAGCCATTATTGTAAAAAACATTACAAAAAAATATAAGTTGTATAATGGGACGAAGGAGCGCATCTTAGATCTATTGTTGCCAAAAAGCTACGGTGAAGACTTTTTCGCTCTGGCCGATGTCAGCTTTGAAGCGGAAAAAGGCGACGTGATTGGATTTGTCGGCATGAACGGTTCAGGAAAATCAACGTTATCCAATATCATTGCCGGCATCGTTCCAGAAACGTCGGGCTCTGTCCAAGTGAACGGACAAGCATCATTAATAGCGGTTGCTGCCGGTCTTAAAGGTGATTTATCAGGCAGGGACAATATCGAATTGAAACTATTAATGCTCGGCTTTTCAAAAGAGGAAATTAAAAAACTTGAACCAGAGATCATTGAATTCTCGGAGCTTGGCAAATTCATTGATCAGCCGGTCAAGTCATATTCAAGCGGGATGAGGTCGCGCCTGGGGTTTGCCATTTCGGTCAACGTGGACCCTGATATACTGATTATTGATGAGGCGCTATCAGTCGGAGACAAGGCTTTTGCCGAAAAAAGTCTGGATAAAATGAAGGAATTCAAACAGCAAGGAAAAACCATGATCTTCGTTAGTCATTCGATTGGGCAAATGAAGAAATTTTGCGACAAAATTTTATGGCTGGAGTACGGAATGGTGAAGGATTTTGGTCCTGTAAATGAAATTCTTCCAAAATACGAGAAGTTCCTGAATGAATTTAAAAAGCTGTCCGGAAAAGAAAAAGAGAAGTACAAGGCGGAAGCGATAAAAAGGCAGCAAGAGGCCTTATTTGCAAAAGCTTAAAAGAAAATGCCTGCACAATGCAGGCATTTTTGGATTAGCAGCTCATAATTCTTCTTTTTTGGCTCATAAATGCACATTGCTGGATCATAGGCCGAATTTTCCGGATCATTAATCATCACTTTCCGCCAATTCCTAAGATCGAAGTCGATCTTCTTCCCCTCGTTGAACCACCATATTCATTATAATGCCGCAAATTCCTACTTCACATTCACCCCAAAGTTATCCCCAATCGTCGTATAAAAATCAATTTTCTTCCCGCCGTATGCGAAGATCCGTCTTGTGTTCATCTTGATGTGCAATTTCCTATAATCGTGATATCTAATGAAGAGGGTGTAACTTGCTTCATTTAATTGTGCAAGTAATTCCAGTGGAATTTCCACTTCAAACAGTCTCTCTTCGATTCGTTCGATGGGGAGGGTATATTCCTTCAATTCATTATCCCGCTGGCGGATGACAAAGCAGTTTACTTTATCAAGGTCGTCTCCGTAAATGTTAACCCGCAAAACAAACTGATTTTCCACTTTCACATGCTCTTTATACACCGCCAGCATGTTGATCCTCGCCCATTGATGTGGTTCTGCAAGCGGCAGCCGGTAGTAAGGCAGGCCATCTTCCCGTATCACCATTTCTTTTGTCGTATCTTTCAAGCTCCATTCAATCAATTTAACGATACTGTCATAGCGTTCCTGTTTGAACAGATCGACAAGCACCCTATGCCACGGCTCAAAGAAATTATCTGTAAAATCGTACTGTAGTCCCTTGGTTGTCTCGAGCACTTCTCCAAACTTCTTATAATATTTATCTTTTCGAATAGATCGAAGAAAGTGGTGCCTATTAAACAGCCTTGTTATGCAATCAAATTCATACAGCCTATTCAGCACCATCCGCTCGATTTCCTCTGGCAACTCCTTCTGGATAACATGTTTGACGACAGCCAGGTTCGTGTCCGTTTTTTCAAAAATGCTCGTCGTTCCCACAAGGCTCTTATTATCTTTGAACCGATTTACGTAGTAAATAATGTCTTTTGTTGTTGAGATGCTTGGGCAATTCGTCAGGACATCAATGAAAAACTGCTTGTCTTCCGCGAATTTCATGTGAGGGAAACGGAAGTTATAATCTCTTAAAAACTGTGTCTGCATCATCCGGGCTGTAGGCCCCAAGTGTTGAAAAATATGCGGAATGGAGCAGGGGTTGATCGACTCTCGGTATTCGCAGCTGTTATATTCTCCGGTCACAACGCGTTTATTGTTTTCCACTTTTATTGTTCGTCCGATTGCGTAGGGGTCACCGGTTTTTTCAAGAAGGTCATATAGAGCCTCAATTCCATTTGGGCTCAGCCAGTCATCCGAATCAATGAACATCGTATATTTGCCTCTAGCAAGGTCAATCCCCACATTTCTCGGCTTCGCAGGTGAGCCGTTGTTGTTTTTGAAAAAAACAGGAACGATATTTGGATATACGTCCGCATAATCCAAGATAATCGAGCGGGAACCGTCCTTCGATTTGTCGTCGACGATGATGAATTCAATCTCCTCAAAACCAATTGTTTGATCAATCACGGAATCAATCGTCTTTCGCAGTGTTTTTTCAGCGTTGTAAACAGGCATGATTACGGAAACCTTTGGATCAGGCCTTCCATTTGTTGGATGGATATAGTAGCCCTCTTGATTGTATGTATAGGAATCTGTAGCCGCTGCGGCTGATGTATTTGAAAAAATCCTAGTTAAAAAGGTAAGCATCTTAAACCTCCATGCAATTAATATAGCACTACCTATTATTTTCATTGAACGGTTTTTATAAACATCAACCGGTTTATGTACCCATTCATTGGACATACTTTGGGTATATCCAAAAATCAATGTGGTGATTAACTGTGAAAAAGAAACTGAGAAAACACCTGAAAAAACTATATAAAAAGATGTTCAGATTCATGGGCTCCTTTCTGCCCAAAGATCAAAAGCTTATCATCTTCGAAAGCTTCCTTGGAAAACAGTACAGCGATAATCCAAGAGCAATCTACGAGTACTTGAAGGAAAATTTTCCGACTTACAGGATGTACTGGAGTGTTGATAAAAGAACGGTTCATGAACTGGAGGATCGACCGATTAAAATCGTCCGCCGTTTTTCTTTAAAATGGCTTTTTCTAATGACAAGAGCGAAGTACTGGGTGACGAATTGCAGGCTTCCGCTTTGGATCAGCAAACCTTCCCAAACCATATATGTCCAGACCTGGCACGGAACTCCTCTAAAAAAGCTCGGCCTGGATATTGAACAAATTCATATGCCCGGAACAAATACGAAGAAATATAAACGAAATTTTAAAAAGGAAGCGGCAAAATGGGATTATTTGATTTCCCCAAATGGCTATTCCACTGAAATATTCAGGCAGGCATTTGATTTTAAGAAAAAAGTGATTGAGTCCGGGTATCCGAGAAACGATTTTTTAATCCAATCCAATAATGCCGTGGAGTCCGCCAAGATCAAGAACGCCTGCGGGCTTCCTATTGATAAGAAGGTGATATTGTACGCTCCGACATGGAGGGACAATCAGTTTTATGCCAAGGGGAGATATAAGTTTGATCTGCAGCTTGATCTGGATACGCTGAAAATAGAATTGGGAAATGAATACGTCATTTTGCTCAGGCTTCATTATCTCGTTTCGGAAAACCTGGACTTGTCCGGTTTGGAAGGCTTCGCATTTGATGTTTCGTCTTACGGAGACATCCGTGATCTGTATCTCATTTCCGATGTGCTGGTTACTGACTATTCATCCGTCTTTTTCGATTATGCTAATCTGAAGCGACCGATGATCTTTTTCGTCCACGATATTGAAGAGTACCGCGATCAGCTGCGCGGGTTTTATTTCGATTTTGAAAAAGAAGCGCCGGGACCGCTGGTTCGGACAACGGAAGAAGTGATTTCAGAAGTTCGTAGTATTGAGCAGTCCGAATTCACACCGTCCGAAGACTTTTATAAAAAATTTTGCCATCTGGAAACTGGGAAGGCTAGTGAGCAAGTGGTGAAAGAAATATTTCAATAGCAAAGAGGCGGGATTTTTGTGAAATCTGCCGTTATGGTCATAAAGGAACTTATTGAGAATTTTTATTTGGTCAGAAGGCTGTCACAGTATGAATTAAAAAGCAAAAATAAAAGCAATTATTTGGGAATGGCCTGGGAATTCCTAAATCCCATGATTCAAATATTGATTTATTGGTTTGTATTCGGCAGTATCCGTCATCGTGCGGATATTGAAGTAGTGCCGGGATATGAGGTTCCTTTTATTTATTGGCTGTTAGGTGGATTCATTTTATGGACATTTTTTTACCAGTCAACCATTCAGGGATCAAAATCCGTCTTTACAAGACTACGGATGTTATCGAGGATGAATTTTCCGATGAGCGTCATTCCGGCCATCGCGATTTTTTCACAGTTTTATACTCACGTTATCTTGTTCGGGGTCACGTTTGTGATTTTCCAACTGGGTGGCTTTTATGTCAGCGTGTATTTTTTGCAAGTGATTTATTTTGTTTTTGCCTCCTTTTGTTTGGTCTTTGCTATTTCTCTGATTACGTCAACTTTATCAACAATTATTAGGGATGTGCATATGCTGTTAAATGCGATGCTGCGAATGCTGCTCTATTTGTCACCGGTCCTTTGGCAATTTTCCATTTTGGAGGAGCCATTGCCGACAATTCTTAAATTGAATCCGTTGTATTATTTGATTGAAGGCTATCGTTCTGCGCTGTTTGGAACTGAGTGGTATTTACTCGTACACTGGCAATATTCCCTTTATTTCTGGGGCATTGTGATCACTTTGTTTTTAATCGGGGCTAACATTCATGCGAAATTCCGCAGGCATTTCATAGATTATTTATAGGTGTGATTAGTATGGAAAAAGCGATTATCGCGCAAAACATCACAAAAAAATATAAGCTTTACAACAGCAATAAGGAGCGTATATTGGACCTCATTACCCCCAAAAGCTATGGAGAGGACTTTTATGCGTTGGCGGATGTAAGCTTTGAAGCAGAGACAGGCGATTCTGTAGGCTTTATTGGCATGAATGGATCCGGGAAATCCACGTTGTCTAACATCATTGCCGGCATTGTACCTGAAACGTCTGGGAGCTTAGAGGTGAACGGAATAGCGTCTTTGATCGCGGTGGCGGCCGGATTGAACGGCGATTTATCAGGAAGGGATAATATCGAGCTGAAGCTGTTGATGCTCGGTTTGTCAAAAAAGGAAATTATTGACCTGGAACCGGAAATCATTGATTTTTCTGAGCTTGGAAAGTTCATCGATCAGCCTGTCAAATCCTATTCCAGCGGAATGCGGTCTCGTTTGGGGTTTGCCATTTCGGTCAATGTGAACCCGGATATTCTAATCATCGACGAAGCCCTTTCTGTTGGGGACAAGGCCTTTGCTGAGAAAAGTCTGGATAAAATGAAGGAATTCAAACGGGAAGGGAGAACCATGATTTTTGTTAGCCATTCTTTGGGACAGATGAAAAGATTCTGCGATAAAATTTTGTGGCTTGAATATGGAATGGTGAGGGAATATGGTTCTGTTGAAGGCGTGCTTCCCAAGTATGAACAGTTTTTAAATGAGTTCAAAGGGCTGTCGAGTAAAGAGAAGGCAGCTTATAAGGAGAAGGGAATGGAGAAGCAGCGTGAATTGTTGGAGCAGACTGTTCTGTAGTAACGAATTAACGCAGTGGGGGTCTGACCCCAGAAAATAAGACGGTGTTGTAAAAAATATTTTTAATTTTTATCCCCATAGGTTACAATCCTCTTAGACAGTCATTATTTTCCAATAGAAAGGTCAAGAGGATGAGACATATAAAAAGAACTCTTATTTGTATACTGATTATATTATTAAGTATGCCTGCTTCTGTATTTGCGGAGAATGAAATCGAGATAGATTCCAATCCCAGAATGCAGGTAAGCCCGCAAACAGGGGAACCGGCTGCGAATGTTTTAAATCAACCGGCTAAAAATTATATGCTGATCAGCAATGAATCTGTGAATCCCAATAGCAAACAGTCTACAGGGACTCCTGTCATCAATAACGAAAAATATCAATTAGAGAAAAATTTAAGACCAGAGGCCTTTCGAATGGATGTAAATCTTCCGTTCGATACCGAGAAACATGAAGATCGGAAGCTGCATGGAAGGTCTTTGATGTATAAAACTCTTAATAAAGTAGGGACAAAGCGGAATTTTAATGTTTTTGACTTTGATAAATTCATAGAATACAAGATTCAAGCCCAGCTTCTTTATATAGGAGAGAAAGCGAATGTATGGGGCTATGATAAGAATTTTACAAAAGAAGATGCAAAGAAGTTAGGCGATGAATTTGATGAAAATATTTACCCGACGATCACTGAGGATTTCGGGAATGAGTCCGATGTGGACGGCGATGGTAAGATCAATATTCTCTGTTACGATATAAAAGATGGATTCGAATATAACGGAGGATACATAGCTGGTTATTTTTACTCGAGGGATTTGTATGATGTGCCAGGCTCGAACAAGTCGGAAATTTTTTACATCGACACCTATCCGACAATGGGCATGGAATCAGAGAAAGATGTAACAGCCGCATACAGCACACTGGCCCATGAATTTCAGCATATGGTGAACTTTAATCAAAATGTTTTGGTTGAAGGCGGCGAGGAGATGGAGCCGTGGCTCGATGAAGGCCTGGCAATGGCAGCTGAGCAAATTTATACAGGAAGCGTATTAAAAGACCGGATTGATTATTATAATTCGTCCTATTCCGTTACAAACGGCCACTCCCTTTTGTATTGGGATGATTATGGGGACGTGCTGGCCAACTATTCCCTATCTTATCTTTTTATGCAATATGTAAAAGTACAGTCGAAACAGGGCGATGCAATTTTTAAAGAAATCATCAGTGATCCTAGCAATAGCTACAAAGCTGTTGAGAAAGCAGCCAAAAAATATATGGATCCCAAGCTTACATTCGGAAAATTAATGACGAACTTCCGAGCTGCCTTACTTTTAAAAGAAAAAAGCGGAAAGTACGGATTTAACAGCGAACCAGGCTTCAACACAATAAGGCCCCGCATTTACAAGGGATCTACCGCCAATTTACGGGGTGGGGGCGCGGTGGTTAAAGAAGCAACGGGCAATGAAACGATCCCAACTTCTAAAGGAAAGAATATTAATTACACCTTTTTTGGGCCCGGTGAGCCGAGAGATCACACAGCACCTGCCAAACCAGTTGTACAAAAAGTGAGTGATCGGGATACCGTTGTCAAAGGTAGTGCCGAGGCAGAAGCTACGGTATATGTAAAAGCAGGTACTGCAAATTTAGGAAAGGCCGTTTCTGATAGCCAAAAGTCATTCTCGGTCACGATTAAAAAACAAAAAGCCGGTACCAAGCTAGAAGTATACGCCGTTGATAAAGCCGGGAACAAAAGTGATGCGGCTACTGTGACAGTGATTGATAAAACGCCGCCAGCCATGCCAACTGTATCCAAGGTCAGCAATCGGGATTTGAAAGTGACCGGGAAAGCGGAGGCAGGCTCCAAAGTCACCGTTAAAGCCGGTGGCAAGGTCATTGGCTCAGCTACGGCCGATAAAGCTGGGAAATATGTGGTGACCCTGAAAGCGAAGCGAAAAGCCGGGACTGCTCTATATGTGAAAGCTACTGACAAAGCCGGCAACGCCAGCAAAGAGCGGAAAGTCATTGTGGTGGATAAAATCCCTCCCAAAGTACCTGAAGTAAATAAAGTAACAAATAAAACAACGACGGTTAAGGGCAAAGCAGAGAAGGGAGCCACTGTCTACGTGAAAAGTGGAAAAAAAGAGCTTGGTACTGCCGTCGTCAATAGTAAAGGCAACTTCTCTGTGAAAATAAAGAAACAAAAAGCCGGAACAGTTTTGAACATATATGCAAAAGATAAAGCCGGGAACACGGGCAAGGCAGCAAAAGTGACAGTGAAAAAAGCATAGCAAAAAAGAAGGTCGTCCTCAAAAATTAAATGTAAGTGATAAGGTTGCCAGTTCCTTTATCCAACAAATTTAGCGGAGACTTTCTAAATTAGAAAGACCGTTAGTAACCGCCAGAGGAGACCAAAAAAGTTATATATATGCGAACTTTAATCCCAAATTGCTTTAACCATCTTACGAACCTTCTTGGGATAAAGAAGAATTAACTCCAGCTCAAAGAATCGGGCTAATAGATAAGGCTTCTACAATATATTTCAGATAGAAGGAAGGTTCGTATGATGGATAGAGAGTACAAAATTTATGCGGAAAAAGTATTGAAACATCTCTTCTTAGGGGCGCAAGTTGACGGAATGCAGTTTGGGATGTCTCCAGCTACAATAAAGATTTATTTTACAAATTTCAAAGGTTCGGGTGGATCGGATGATTATGGTGGGCAATTATATCTCAACATCGAATCAAAATGGTGTTTATTTGATAGTCCACCCGAAAAATATCCATCAAATGAGGATGAAATTGAAGATTATTCTGAGGATGAAGAATACAGTAGAATTTATAAAATTAGGAGACAAAAAGTTGTAGATATAAAATTAGAAGAAAAAACACCGCATCTGTTTATAACATTAGAAAATGGGTATACAATTTTTGTGAATGGTTTTCACGAAAAATACGAATGTTGGCAAGCAGGAGTACAATTTGGCGACGAAACTTGGCTTGTAGTTTCAGTTCCTAACAATGAAATTGCTGCTTGGGCTCCTGATAGGTTTAATGCCGAATAAAAAATAGCTGATGGATGACAATCCATCAGCTATTTTTTCATGTTTACTGTGTTTTTTGGTGCGAAGTCACAAAAGATTTGATATTAGATTAACCTTGTTTGTATCTTAACACGGAACTCGGTTACCATAATAGGACGGCTTTTTTTTATAGATAATCAAAATTTAAAAACATCTAGCTTTTTTTAAATGAATGCATTATAATCAATTAAATCGTTCTTTTTCAAGAACGAAATAGGCCAATTTTGTGCACATTGTTCAGGTGTGCTTTTTTAGAAAATGATTGTTCTTTATAAAGAATTTTGTGAGGGGGGATATTGTGAGTCATGTTGGTTTTGATTACTCGAGCGCATTGAGCTTTTTCGACGAGTATGAACCGTGCCATTTCCAAGATACGGTTACCTTCATTCATGACCGACTGCATCAAAGTCATGGCAAGATGCTGGGCTGGGTTGATCTTCCTAGAGATAATGACCGTGAACGGATCCAGGACGCTGCAGCTAAAATTCAGAATCAAAGCGATGTCTTGGTGGTCATCGGCGTCGGCGGTTCTTATTTGGGGGCCCGCGCTGCTATAGAGATGCTCAATCATCATTTTTACAATGTCCTATCTAAGCAGGAAAGACGGACCCCTCAAATTTTTTATGTGGGGCATACCTTTAGTCCTGTCTACATTGCGGATCTGGTAAAACTGTTGAATGACAAAGATTTTTCAATAAACGTCATTTCAAAATCAGGAACCACAATGGAACCAGCCATTGCTTTTCGGATTTTCCGTAATTTGCTTGAGGAAAAGTATGGGAAAGCGGGAGCGCGACATCGCATCTTTGTTACAACTGATCAAAAGAAGGGAGTCTTGAAAGCGTTAGCCGATATAGAGGAGTACGAAACATTTGCTGTTCCTGACAATATTGGTGGTCGTTATTCTGTATTAACTCCAGTTGGTTTGCTTCCGATTGCGGTTAGTGGGATAGACATAGAAGAGGTTATGACTGGGGCAGAGCAGGCACGTTTTGACTTGGGGAAACCGGTTATCGAGGAAAATCCTGCTTATCAATATGCAGTCATTCGACATATTTTGTACCAAACAGGTAAAACGATAGAACTGTTCGTTCATTATGAGCCATGTTTGCGTTTCCTGGCTGAATGGTGGAAACAGCTTTTTGGAGAAAGTGAAGGAAAGGATTACAAGGGCATCTTTCCAGCTTCCGTCCAATATTCAACTGATCTTCATTCCATCGGTCAATATGTGCAGGAAGGTCGGCGTGATCTGTTTGAAACGGTAATAAAAGTTCTGAATCCAGCTGATGACATAATGATTAAAAAGGATGAAAGGGATTTAGACGGACTGAACTTCCTGGCTGGGCAAACCTTGGACTTTGTCAACAATCAGGCCCTTGAAGGAGCTAAGATTGCACATACGGACGGAGGCGTCCCGAACCTTGTCATCGAAATTCCGAGAGTCAATGCGTACACATTTGGGTATCTTGTCTACTTTTTTAAAAAAGCCTGCTCAATGAGTGGCTATTTGAACGCAGTCAATCCATTCGACCAACCAGGCGTGGAAATGTATAAGAATAATATGTTCGCGCTGCTTGGAAAGCCTGGTCATGAACTAAGGATGAAAGAGTTGAAAAAGAGGTACTTGGATACGTTTGAAAAAGTGTGATTTCTGTAGGGGGCAGTCAGAAAGATACTGTCCGGAGTTCGGAGATACTGTCCAGAATTGAGAAATACTGTCCAAAGTTCGTGGGAAGTTGTCCAAAGTAAAGAAATCCAGTTCAAAATCCGCACTGTTGTCCCGAATATCGAAATACAATCCAAAGTCTGCGGAATACTGTCCGAGACATAGAAATACTATCCAATTCCCGCAGCATACTATCCTAATTTCAAAAATACTGTCCAAAGTTCGCAAAATACTAGCTAACATTCCAAAATACCAAACTCCTATCCTAACTTGGCGCAGCCCCTACGGCTCGCACAAAGAAAGGCGTGAAACTTAATGCAGTGGAAATCGATCATGGCTCATTGGCTGGAGCACTTGCCCCCTGAAGATCCTCTAAGAATAGAATTGCAGAATGAGCCTAACCCAGAAGATTGCTTTGACAACAGTTTAGAGTTTGGAACCGCGGGGATCCGCGGGCGTCTTGGACCAGGCACAAATCGGATGAATATTTACACTGTGCGAAAAGCGGCCGCAGGGCTGGCAAAATATATCACAGATCAGGGGCAGGACGCGATGAAGTGTGGTGTAGCAATTGCCTACGATTGCAGGCATATGTCGCCAGAATTCGCACTCGAATCGGCGAAAATTCTTGGGATGTATGGAGTTCGCTCTTTCCTTTTCAAAGATCTTCGACCGACACCGCTGCTTTCGTTTGCCGTTCGCTATCTCAGGACGTACGCCGGCATTATGGTCACAGCCAGTCATAATCCGCCTGACTACAATGGATTAAAAATGTATGGCCCAGACGGAGCGCAGCTTCCGTTGCAAGCAGTTGACAGCATTGTCAATAAAATTCAAACAATCGAATCTGAATTTTTACTGAATCCCCCTCACGAAAAAGAACTTCAACAACAGGGTTATATTACATATATTGGTCATCAAATAGACAATGCCTATCTTGATTCACTTACCACAATCAGGTTGAACAAAAAAATCCAGAATGACTTGCGGATTGTGTTCACTCCTTTGCACGGAACTGCCACTCAGCTTGTCCGAAAAGCTTTTAATGCGGCTGGCAATTACAATGTAACTTTAGTCAAAGAGCAGATGCATCCCGATCCTGATTTTCCGACAGTCACATCACCTAATCCCGAAGAGCGTGCTGTGTTTGAGCTCGCCATTCAGTACGCAAAGGAAGTCGATGCCGACGTTTTATTGGCAACAGATCCGGATGCTGACCGCCTTGGGGTCGCGGTAAAAAATCCTGCAGGAGAATATGTTGTGTTAACGGGTAATCAATTGGGAGCACTCATGCTTCATTACTTGCTTGAGCAAAAAAGCTTGCCACATAATGGTGTCATTATCAAAACAATCGTCACTTCAGAGTTGGGAAGAGCCATTGCGTCCGATTTTTCGGTTAAAACCATTGATACGCTGACAGGCTTTAAGTTTATTGCGGAAAAAATAGATGAATTTGAGAGTACAGGAGAGTGTCAGTTTTTATTTGGGTACGAGGAGAGCGGCGGTTATCTGATAGGAGATTTCGTCCGCGATAAGGATGCAATCCAGTCGGTGATGCTTGCTGCAGAAATGGCATCTTATCATAAGCACCAGGGAAATTCGCTGTACGAGGTACTGACGGGTCTTTTTGAAAAATATGGGTACTATCAGGAGTCGCTAAAATCTATAAAATTGGAAGGGAAGGATGGATCAAAACAAATCGCTCGTATTATGGATGCCTTTCGAATGGACCCACCTAGCCAAACCATAGAATTGGAAGACTATTTAGCAGGCGAATCCATACATGCTCCAAGTGGATTAAAGTCTCTCATAGATTTGCCAAAGTCAAATGTACTGAAGTTCAAGCTTTCCGATGAATCTTGGTTCTGCATCCGTCCATCCGGAACTGAACCGAAATGTAAATTTTATTTTGCCGTAAAAGGTAAGACGATGGCCGACAGTAAAGAAAAACTCTCATTGTTGGAAAAAGCAGTGATGAAAAAAGTAAAATGGTTAATAGAGTATATGGCCGCTGGAAAATGACCATCCAGTGCTTTTTTTATAAGGCTTTCAAGGCATGGAAAAGGACTTTACCTGAAGTGCCAAAGTTTTAGCACTGACTTTGGCATCCGATGAAAAATTCCAAAGATCAATAAAGATGTACAGAGCCGATTTTGAACGGATTTTTAGTGAAAATCTAATTTTGTAAAATGCTCATATTAAATATCCTTCCACCTATAGTATAATTAGCAAAAATAGATAATTTTTCCCAGAAAGAAAGAGGTGGGGATATTGTACTGTCCAAATTGCGGTGCAGAAAAACAAAAAAGGGGTCAATATTGCAGCGAATGTGGAAAGCCGATCAAAGCTGCTAAAGGATCACGTTCAACATTCATCATGTCTTTGCTGGCTTTACTGATCGCATTAGCTGGAACGGGGTTGGGAATCTTTTTCTTTTTTAATAAAAAAGAAGAACCAGTACAAGTAATAAAGGCAGGCCATGAGCCTAAACCAGCTACACAAGTCATAGAAAAAGATCAGAAAAAAGAACAGGATCAAGAGAAAGAACAAGAACAACAGCCTGAAACGAAGCCAGAGCTGGAAAAGCAGAAAGAGGTAAAAGCATCCGAAGCTCCAGAAACAAAAAGTAAAACAGAAATTATTAAAAATTCCCAAGATAAGGTATTTACTATTTTCACCGACACAAGTCAAGGGTCAGGATTTTTATTTTCCAATAAAGGGGATGTCGTAACCAACGCCCACGTAGTTGCAGGGTTTACAGATGTAATGGTGAAAAGCAGCGATGGAACGGAATATCAAGGGCGGGTTATCGGTATTTCGGATGTAGTCGATATTGCCCTCATCCGCGTTGATTCATTGTCTGGAAAAGAACCGCTGTCAACAGAAATGGCACAAACTGCTGCGGGTACAGAAGTCATTGCGCTTGGCAGCCCGCGAGGATTGGAAAATACGGCATCCATCGGATATTTGACAGGAATCGACCGTGATATCCTAGGTGATTTTAATTATGAAAAAGTATATCAAATCGATGCCCGGATTGCGCCGGGAAGCAGCGGTGGCCCGCTATTGGATGCAACAACAGGAAAAGTGATCGGCATCAACTCTGCTGTATTGATTGAAGACGAATCCATAGGCTTTTCAATACCTATGTTCAGTGTACATAACCAATTTATTACATGGTCTCAGAACCCGATGAGTGCGGAAGAGGTCAGCAACTTGTTCGACTTCTACGATGAATATAATGATTATTGGGAGTGGAACGACTCAGATTGGGAATACAATGAAGATGACTATTACGACTGGGAAAATGATGACGAGTCGGAAAATCAAGATGTGGACGGCTCTCATGATGAAGAGCTTGAGGAATCGGAAGCTCCTTCTGAAGATGAACAACCTAAATCCGATCCAAAGTTAGAAAATGATGAGTCAGGCAACGAACATCCAGATGAAGAAGCGAATACAGAGTAAAAGCAGGGGCAAGGCTCTATTTTATGGGGCCTTGCCACTTGTTTATGGACCAACGTATTCTTTTATGGACTCTCTCCAAAGGATATAACCTTTTCCAGTTAAATGGATTCCATCTACTGTATACTCTTCCGGAAGCTGATCATCCTTGGCGAAAGTGGAGTAAAGATCAATAAAGTGAACACCTGAACTGTTTGCCAAAGAGCGCAACTTCATGTTCATTTTCTTGATTTTATCGTTTGTTAAAATATTGCCATACCTGCTGTTATTAACAGGGAGCAAACTTTGGATAAAGATCTCCGTATTGGGTGAACCGGTTTGAATTCGATCAATGATGACAGAATAACTTTTGAAGGTAGCAGAAACACTGCGGTTCTTTAAATCATTCACACCGATAAGAAGAAAAATTTGCTTTGGTTGAGCAGTAATTACACTATCCAGCCGATCAAGAACCCCTTCCGTCGTATCACTGCCAATACCTCGGTTAATCACATTTTTTCCAGGAAAAAGCTCACTCCATTCCGTTCTGAAAGTAAGGCTATCCCCTAAAAATACGATGGAACCCGGTGGAATTGGCAACTCGTTAAATAAAGTCGTCCGTTCATAATAATGAAAGCCCGTTCTTTTGACAGCATTGGACTTCTTTGCACCCGCATCAACTTTATCAAACTTAACGAAAGAGAGCCCCGTTATAATAAGGAACAGCAAGTTAAACCCGATAGAAATAAAAAGAATTTTTCTGCCCATGATACACCTCAGGATTGTTGTAATAACAAGAGTACCATAAAAAGTCGTGAAGGTTTACATGAATTTTAAGGTTCGAAAACCTTGCTGCTTGGCCTGGAGAGGGTGGAAGTTCTGCCTTTGAATCACTATCCTTAAAAGCGGAAAAACTGTTTGGGATGTTGATTTACTGTCCGAAGTTCCGGGATACTGTCTGAGATTTCGAATTACTGTCCGGGAAGGAGTAATACCATCTGTAAATTTGTAATACTGCCCGTGATTTGAAAAGCTATCCGTTTTACTATAGATACTGTCCAGAATTCATAAATACTATCCATTTTGCTATAGATACTGTCCCCGATTCGAAATCTCACCCTGTTGCCCGAGTTACTCTATCCGAAATTAGAAACAATTGTCCGCCCAAGCATAGTTACTGTCCACGCACTCCAAAATAAAAAAAGGAACCAGCTCCCCGCTGGTCCCCTCGCTTACTTCGCTATAAAATAATCTCTCAAAAATTCGAACCACACTTCGTGTCCCTTTTCGTTTGGCGCACTTTGCTTATCTTGCAAATATGTGCGGAGCTCTTCATTTTCCGGCTCTGGCCACTCACTCCAGTGATCCAGGTAGTCTAAGCCCTCTACGTTGGCAAATTCTTTCAATTGATTGACTTGAGAAGGATAGAAGGTTGCGCCATGAATCGGATGCGGCGGCTGCAGGACCACAAGTGCATCCTCATTCTGCTCTTTTACAGTAGAAATAAACGTTAGAATGTTTTCTTGGCTGTCTTCCACTTCGACATTTCCATTATCATTCAATGTAAAAGGTTCGAACAAAACAAAATCCGGATTGAATTTAGCGACTTCATCAGCGTGTCCATTATTGATGAATTCATCTGACCTCTCCGCGTATTCAAATAGTTCCACTTCCACGGTATCGCCATATGTTTTATCCATTGCTTCTTGGAGCATCACAGACCATCCTCCGTCCTCTTTACCGACTGATTCAGAGCCGACGAAAGCAATATTATAAGGGCGCCCTTCCTCGACAGCTTTTTTAAAAGCATCCTGAGCCTTCTTAGGCCAGTTAGCCGTAGAGGCCAATACATCCTTTGCCTCCGATTTGACCGGTTTCTTTGTTTTCCCTTTCGAACTAGCTGCATCTTTTTTCTCAACCTTTGGCGCCGGAGCATAAGCACTTGTCTTCTCTTTCCAATATAAGTGAGCTGCACCGAGAAAGAGGACTGTTATTACGATGACGATTAAGGTAAAAAACTTGCGCATATGAATCCCCCTGATTTTTAAAATAACATTAAGAATTTGTAAAAAATGTAAAATATGTATTCGTCCACTCAAAAACGTCTAGCTTTTTTCTATTATACGACATATAATCGTACCTAGTGGTCTATTTTTACATAAAAACCTATGATTTAACATGCCATAAATTAAAAAGTTTGTCTAGGAGGATAACATGGAAGAAACAATCAGTCTCAGAGAGCTTATGGAGACTATCCGGAAGCGTCTAAATTTAATCGTGCTCATTACTATGGCTGCCGTTCTGATCAGCGGAATTGTCAGTTATTTCGTTATCACGCCAATCTACCAATCTTCTACACAGCTATTGGTGAATCAGACGAAGAGCGACCAGACTATAGTGAATCCGGGAGAAATTCAAACAAACCTGCAATTGATTAATACATATAGTGTCATTATCAAGAGTGCTGCAATTTTAAATCAGGTTAATGAAGACTTGGATTTGGGCATGACAGTCAGTCAATTAGATAAAAAAATTACAGTCCAAAGTGAAAAAGATTCGCAGGTTGTCAATATAACCGTACAGGATCCCGATCCTAATCAAGCGGCGGAAATTGCCAACCAGATCGCAACTGTTTTTCAAAAAGAAATTGTAGACATCATGAACGTCGATAATGTCAGCATCCTTGCAAAAGCGGAAGTGGGAGAAACTCAGTCACCTGTAAAGCCAAGGCCAATTCTTAATATTGCCATTGCCTTCATTGTAGGACTTATGGCGGGAATCGGGATTGCTTTCTTATTAGAATATCTGGACAATACGGTGAAAACAGAACAGGATGTAGAAAAACTATTAGAGCTTCCTGTTCTCGGTGCCATTGCCACTTTTGAAGAACAGGATATGCAAAAAATGTCTCGGACAGAAAGAAGTCCAAGACTGAGGAGTGAGACACTTGGTTCGAAGTAGCAAAGGTAAAAAAGCCATGCAGTCTACAAGGCGAAAGCTGATTACAAAACTGAATCCTAAATCTCCAATCTCGGAACAATACCGGACGATTAGGACCAATATAGAATTCTCGTCTATAGATGAAGAGATTCGCAGCATCATGGTGACATCTTCAGGGCCAGGTGAAGGAAAATCAACTACGACGGCCAACCTGGCGATCGTATTCGCCCAACAAGGGAAACGTGTGCTGTTGATTGATGCTGACCTTCGGAAACCGACAGCGCATTACACATTCGGTATCACGAATACATTTGGCCTGACAAACGTATTGACCCGACAAATGGAGTTGAAGGATGCGATCAAAACGACGGATGAAGAATTACTCCATGTGTTGCCTTCCGGGCCCATTCCGCCAAATCCCGCTGAATTGTTAAGCTCAAAAGGTATGAAGGAGTTTTTCAAAGAGGCGAAAGACGCATATGACATGATCATTTTCGATACTCCTCCTGTTTTGGCAGTGACAGATGCACAGATTCTGTCGAATCAATGTGATGGTACTGTACTGGTTATTTCGAGCGGTAAAACAGAAATTGAAGCAGCAGCTAAAACGAAAGAACTGTTGGAAGCAGCCAATGGTAAAATCCTTGGTGTTGTTTTGAATAATAAAAAGATGAACAGAAGCAATGACTATTATTACTATTATGGGGCAAATTAACTAATCGACAAGTTTTGCTATTTACTAATGCGGAAATTCCAGTGGAATGGTAAAATATTAAATAATGTCTATACAATAGGGGAGGAAACCGCATTGATAGATATACATTGTCATATATTGCCCGGTATTGATGACGGCGCTGGTGATTTTACAGAAAGCCTGCTTATGGCCCAAAAAGCTCAAGAAGAAGGCATCAAGAAAATCATTGCAACGCCGCATCATCAAAATGGAAAATATAATAACTTCAAAGAGGAGATTATTCAAAAGACGAATGAACTGAATGATTACCTCAAAAGTGAACAGGTAAAAATAGAAATCTTGCCAGGACAGGAAACTCGCATTTACGGAGAAATGGTCGAGGACTTTGACCAAGGCGAGATTTTAACATTAGCTAACATTTCTTCCTATGTATTTGTCGAACTGCCATCTGGTCATGTGCCACGTTATACGGAGCAGCTTTTGTACGATCTGCAGATGAAGGGTCTTACACCTGTTATCGTTCATCCAGAAAGGAATTCCGAACTGATAGAACAGCCAGAGAAATTGTACAAACTGGTGAAAAACGGAGCAGCTACACAGATAACGGCTGGGAGTTTCGTTGGTTACTTTGGGAAAAAGATCCAGAAATTCACTGCGGATCTAATCGAAGCTAATCTCACTCACTTTGTGGCATCGGACGCACACAATACGCACAATCGAACGTTTAAGATGGAAGAAGCTTGTGAATCTATCCACAAACAATATGGAACAGACGTCCTGTTTATGTTTTTGGATAATGCTGAAGCCATTGTAGACGGAAAAGATATTTTTAGAGAAATCCCTGAACGAGTAAAAAAGAAGAAACTCTTTGGCCTTTTTTAATTCACCAAAGGTTTTGGAAGTTTTCGGTTATGTCTCCTCACCGCTATCAACGGAGACACTCGACCATGCCGTGGGTGGGACAGGACCCCTAACCTTAGACGCCAGTCGTCATTGGTGTGGTGTGAGGGCGGGTTGGATGCCCATATTTTACTATTTTATTAGGCTAAAGGTACTAAATGTCTAATGAAAGTGCATAGATCTGTGCGTTTTCATTAGGCATTTATTTTATAGATTTCTTATTGATAGAAAAAAGATTTGTGAATTTTTGCACAGATAAAAACTGTTGATTGTTCCTTTTAAAATTTAAAAGAAAAGAAGGGATCCATGTTGACCTATCAAAAGCGTGTACCGCTGCTGATGCTGCTAGATTCCGTCATCGTTTTGTTTTCGATCTATGTCGGTTACTTCATTTTGCATCCATATTCAAATTTTTACAGTTCAAAATTATTATTGGTAAGCTCACTTATCCTTCTAGTCAGCCATCATATTTTTGCTTTCCGCTATCGCTTGTATCACAAAGCATGGGAGTATGCGAGTGTGGGCGAACTGGTCACGATTACAAAAGCTGTGACTTTTTCAATTGTAACTGCTGCTGTTGCCCAGTTGGTTGGAGTGGGTCAAGTACATATCCGTGTCCTTTTTCTAACTTGGATGTTACATATGCTATTAATCGGCGGCTCAAGGTTCTCCTGGAGAATGTATCGGGACCGCTATATTAAAACAAGAAATAAAAAAGCAAGGACGCTTATTGTTGGTGCTGGTGCGGGTGGTACAACCGTCACCAGACAACTATTGCATAACAACGATGTAGAGTTGGACCCGGTAGCTTTTGTAGACGATGATCCAAGAAAGTACATGCTAGAAATGTATGGAATTAAAGTATGCGGGACGATCACAGACATACCGAAAATTGTGAAGGAAAAAAGAATCGAAAACATCATCATCGCCATCCCATCTCTCTCGAAGAAAGAAGTACGCCGCATTTATGAGATTTGTGCTAAAACCGAAGTGGAAATCAAGATTATGCCACTATTGGAAGATGTCATGACGGGTAAAATTGAGGTAAGTGCACTGCGTAATGTCGAGGTCGAAGACTTGCTCGGACGCGAACCTGTAGAACTGGATATCAGCAGCATCTCAGAATCCATCACTGGAGAAAAGGTGCTTGTTACTGGAGCTGGTGGATCCATCGGCTCGGAGATATGCCGGCAAATATGCAAATTTACCCCGAAAGAGATCATACTTCTTGGCCATGGAGAATTCAGCATTTATAACATTGATATGGAACTGCGCCAGGAATACGGTGAGCATATAGGGATAATTCCAGTCATTGCTGATGTCCAGGATCGTGACAAAATCATGGAGGTTATGGAGCAGTACAGGCCAAGCGTCGTGTACCATGCAGCAGCTCATAAACATGTGCCGCTGATGGAAGCCAATCCGAAGGAAGCAATTAAAAACAATATCTTTGGAACAAAAAATGTAGCAGAAGCAGCAGAAGCATTCGCAGTAGATACATTCGTCCTTGTTTCAACAGATAAAGCAGTCAACCCGCCGAATGTGATGGGAGCGACTAAGCGGATTGCCGAAATGATTATTCAGAACATGGCGAAGGAAAGCTCAACGAAATTTGTGGCTGTCCGTTTTGGAAATGTACTTGGAAGTCGAGGAAGTGTCATTCCTTTGTTTAAAAGGCAGATTGCTGCGGGCGGTCCTGTCACAATTACCCACCCGGATATGACAAGGTATTTTATGACCATCCCGGAAGCCTCTAGGCTTGTGATTCAGGCAGGGACGCTTGCACATGGCGGAGAGGTATTTGTATTGGATATGGGTGAGCCGGTGAAAATATCCGATTTGGCGAAAAACCTTATCTCTCTATCAGGATTTACAGAGGAAGAAATCGGCATCAAATATACCGGTATCAGGCCGGGGGAGAAAATGTACGAGGAATTGTTAAATGAGAATGAAATACAAAAAGAACAGATCTTCCCGAAAATTCATATTGGGAAGGCGGAACCTGTCGGTGCTTCGGAATTATACCATTTCATAAATACATTAGAGCATGTGCCATTAGAACAGGTAAAAGGAATGATTGTGGAAGTTGCTAACAGCAAACCAAAACGAGTGGTTCAACTCATAAAATAAACCTAAGGTAATGAAAGTGACCTGCATTTAAAAGAAAAAAAGGGATCCAACTAAACGGTGGGATTAGGAACTAGTTTTTTAATGGCCGAAAATAATGTAAGAAATAAATAAACGACAATTCCTCGCTAAGTGGGATAGGTGAAGAAATTAACTGTTATTATTGTTGAGAAAGACAAAGATTTAATATTGTAAGTACCTTTAAAAGTTTAAAAAATAGCATTGGCTGCTTAAGCAGCCAGTGCTATTTTTAATTGGTCACAGTAAGGAATTATTTGGCGAGTAAAGAATAACTTGGTAGTTATGCAGTTGGTTGAAAGAAAGAATTTTAAATGAGGTTCTAATTTACTTAAATCTATTCAAGGAGTGTTACAAGGATGTATTTGAGGATTAAAAGATTGATAGATATAGTTCTTTCTTTAATAGGACTCATTTTGCTATCACCTATATTTTTAATACTAATTATTGCAATTAAACTCGATTCAAAAGGTCCTGTGTTGTTTAAGCAAAAGCGGGTTGGAATCAATAAGACACATTTCAATATATTGAAGTTTCGTACTATGAGAATAGATACACCCCAGGACACTCCGACTCATTTATTAGGTGATCCAGAGCAGTATATCACAAACATGGGTAAGTTTTTAAGAAAGACTTCACTTGATGAGCTACCACAAATTCTGAATATCTTTCTTGGGCAGATGAGTATAATTGGTCCACGTCCGGCATTATGGAATCAGTATGATTTAATTGCAAAACGTGATAAGTATGGCGCAAATGATGTACTACCGGGGCTTACAGGTTGGGCACAGATCAATGGTAGGGATGAGATCCCTATTAACGTTAAAGCCAAATTAGATGGAGAGTACGTTGAAAAGCTAAGCTTTAAGATGGATGCTAAGTGCTTCTTTGGAACCATTGTAAGTGTTGTAAAAAGTGATGGGGTTGTTGAAGGAGGGACTGGAGCAATGGGGAATAAGGATGTTCCAAGTACGAAGGAGAACATCTCTAGATGAAAAAGTTACTGATTACGGGCAAAAGCAGTTATGTAGGGACGAGCTTTCAAAATTGGCTTAGGAATTATCCGGATAGATATTTAATAGACTCTATTAGTTTGAGAGATGATTCATGGAAGGAAGAGGACTTCTCAGGATATGATGTTGTGTTTCACGTAGTTGGGATAGCGCATATAAAAGAAACAAGAGAAAATGCACATGTTTATTATAAAATAAATCGTGACTTGGCATTTGAAGTTGCTAAAAAGGCTAAGGATGCTGGTGTTAAACAGTTTATATTTCTAAGTTCAATGAGCGTTTATGGTATTGAAAGCGGCGTGATTGATGAAAATACTTCACTTAAGCCTAAAAGCAATTATGGGAAGTCCAAGCTACAAGCGGAGGAGTTGATAACAACTTTAGAGGATGAAGTTTTTAAAGTTGTCATTGTGCGCCCTCCTATGATTTATGGTAAAAATAGTAAAGGTAATTATACTAGATTGGCTAAACTTGCAGTTAGAGTGCCTGTTTTTCCAAATATAGAAAATAAGCGTAGCATGATTTATATAGATAATTTATCTATGATTATACAATCGGTAATCGATAATTGTGATAGAGGGCTACTTTTCCCACAAAACAGTGAATATGTGAGTACAAGTAAAATGGTCAAATTAATTGCAGAGGCTCATGGAAAGAAAATCCGAGTCACCAAGTTATTTAATCCTTTGTTAAATAGAATGAAGAAGAACGGTATAGTTAAAAAAGTATTTGGAGATTTGATCTATGAGAAAAAACTCTCTAAATATAGTGATATTCAATCTAATAGCCTTATTGGCTTTGAAGAGTCAATAAGGTTGACGGAGGATTAAGATGAAAAAAGTTGTGATATTCTCCAACCATCATGCATATACGTATAACTTTCGCAAGGAAATCATACAAAGGCTTTTGGATGAACACTATAAAATATATGTTGTCCTCCCTTACGGTGAAAAAGTTGAACTGTTAAAAAAAATGGGTTGTGAATTTATTGATCTCCCCCTTGATAGGAGGGGAATGAATCCAATAACTGATTTGAAGTTACTATTAAGCTATAACAAAGTTATTAGGAAAATTAAACCTGACGTAGTCCTTTCCTATACCATTAAACCTAATATTTATGGAGCATTAGTTTGTAGAAGACAGAGAGTCCCTTTTATTGCAAATGTTACAGGTTTAGGTTCAGCTGTGGATAATAAAGGATTATTCCAAAAAATAATAATACAACTGTATCGTTTAGCGTTTAGTAAAGTAAGTTGTACTTTCTTTCAGAATCAAAGTAACCAATTATTCTTTAAAAATAAGCAGATCATTAACGGAAGGTATAGAGTTATTCCCGGCTCTGGGGTGAATTTAAAACAACATTCTTTTGAAGAATATCCTATTGATAGTGGTTTAATTAGATTTCTTTTCATAGGAAGAGTTATGAAAGATAAAGGAATTGAAGAATTGGTAGATGCAGCAACTTTAATAAAGAAAGAGTATAGTAATGTTCAATTTGATGCAATCGGATTTTATGAAAAGGATTATGAGGAGAGAGCTAAAGAGCTAGGAAAGCTAGGTGTAATAAATTTTCATGGCGTTAAGGATAATGTTCATGAGTATATAAATAAAAGCAACGCTGTTGTATTGCCTTCATATCATGAAGGTATGGCTAATGTTTTACTTGAAGCAGCTTCAACTGGACGGCCGGTCATCGCTTCAAATATTTCAGGATGCAAAGAAACCTTTGACGAAGGAGTTAGTGGTTTAGGATTTGAGGTTAAAAACTCTGCTGCTCTAACAGATGCATTAATTAAATTTATTAACTTACCGTATGAACAAAAAAAGGCAATGGGAGTTGCTGGTCGGAAAAAAATGGAAAGAGAGTTTGATAGGAATATAGTGGTCAATGCCTATATTGATGAAATAGATAGAATAACAGATGAAGTGAATTGATATGAATTTGATTATCTGTGTATATTTAAATTCTGATTTGCGGAATTCCTGAAGTTAAAGAATAACATTCGCAGAGAACCAGAGGATTGGAGTATTTTCATTGGTATCCTTCCTTGAATAAAAGTAATTAAAAAATGTGAATGTCATAAAACGAAATTAAAGGTAATTGATCCTGAAAGTTGATGACATCATGACTTGTAAAATTTCTGTGAACAAGCCAAGATGTGAGAGTAGTGGAACTGCTTGGGCGTGAACTAGTGAGCCCAATTAACAACATGTCTGAAAATGTGAATGACCATACCACGATGGTAACCAAAGTAATACCCCTTTACTTATAATATACTACTCAATCCATGAACTAGATGGAGATAGCAATATAAATCGGCTGGTAGTTATGGAAAAGCCTTAGAAAGTGCGCAATATAGCGATATACGACTGGAAAATAAGTTTGCCAAGGCTTCTTTTATAAAAAAGTTGGATATATACCCATATTACGAAAGTTAATTGACCGAACTTTATTCACAGTTAGTCACTCAAATTTTCCAACGCTTGGGTCATGTTTATCAAATCATTTGAAAGTTTAAAATATTTATAAATTGAATAATTTCCTTGCGAAACTTTGGATTGAGTAGCTTTTTATGGGAGTTAAATAATGATCCGTCTTGTAAGTATAATAAGTAAATTTAAATAAGCGGGTTGCATGAATCGAAAATAAAAGAGCCTCGTATAGAATGCAATTGATCATATCGTTATCTATCTTGTGAAACGGAAATTGCGAATTCCTTTTCTTCATTGTTCAAAACAGCGAAAAACTTCGATTACCGTTTCTTTCAGGAACTAAGTAAACTTGCAATTGTGGTTGCGAATTTTTTGCTAAAGTGAGTTTTATATTTGATAGATTTTGTGATAAACTTACTTTTTATTTTTTAAAAATCCACCATATATTTTACTTAAGGCCAAGCCCTATTAATATTTAGAGGCAATATATTATTTTCTTAATTCAGGGTTATAGCAAAACAATAGGTAAAAATAATAATATTTGTTTAAAAAAATGAATACAAGGATGTCTCTATGAATTACAGTATGAGTTATTTTATCTTAAGAGTAGCGGTCTTAATACCTTCAGTTATTACCACGTTTTTATTACTAGCGGATACTTATAAACCTAGAGGTATGGAATTATTCCCTTTAGTACCCCTTGTTTTTGGGGTAAGTTATTTTTTTAATACCAGAATGTCTAAACATATCTTTAATAATATTGGTCTTTTAGGCTTGAATATTACAATGATTATTAGATATTTAGTAACGCCCTTATTTATGTGGTACGAAGGATATTATGTGCATTTGGGGGCAAGTCTAAACTCACATGAATATAAAATAGCCACTTTTTTGATGTTGTTGGAAATAATCGTAATAATGTTTGTCTTTAGATTATTTTCTGAAAAATATTATGAAGGAATAAATCGTGACTCAACATTTAATAAATCATTAAAAATCAATACCAATCATATTTTTATAACATCATTATTTCTTATGTTTTCTTTATTAATAATCATAAGGTTTCCTGCTTTACTAGATAGATACTCCTTTGTATTTACTGCTAGTGAATTTACAAAAAGTGATTTAAATATTCCATTTGGTAGTCTATTAATGACTATTGCGCAGTTTGGCTTACTTTTATTCGCACTTTCTATTTTAAACTTTTTATATCATCGGTATCTTATAAAGGGGGCTAAATCTTTAATTTATATATCAATGTTTGTGGTTATTCTAACATCATCATTTATTGTAGGAACCAGTAGATTTAGTATTGTGGTTCCAATGGTTGCAGGAATGTACTTGATCACTAGACTTTACCCAAGTCATAAAAAAAATATATATATATTTTTTGGAATTGTGATTAGTTTCTTAGTCTTACTTACAACCCTAATAAAACAGTTTGGTTTAAACCTACTAACAAAAGTAAATAATTCAACAAATACAGGGCTGGATACAGTCAGTAGTAATTTGCAACTTTATTTTTCAGGTATTCATAATGTCGCTGTTTCAGTTAAGGCAAGAGACTTATTTAAGGACTCTATAGATTTTTCAACAATCTATAGTGATTTATTTTCATCTGTAGCATTATTAAGTGAAAAATTTCATTCTAATTTTGGTGGTATGCGAATGTTTAATTATTCATTTTACAATCACACTAATTCTACAGATCAAATTTTGCCTATGATAGGTCAAGGTTATCTATATTTTGGTTTCGTGTTCTCACCAATATTAGTAATACTCTTTATGTGGTTAATGATGTTCTTTGATAAAAAAAGCAGAGAAGCTAATACAGTTTTTGAAGTTTACATTTTTGCTTACGCATCTGTAAGGCTAGGTCTTTTCATGATGGGCAACGCAATTAACTTGACTTCATTTATGATTAATACGGTTCTTTTGTTATTAATAATTATAAGGTTGAATAAAAAAATTGTACTATAGTAAACAGAAAAACTCTTTTTAAATTGGGCTTAGTAAAGGAAATGCATAAATGACAATAAATATTAATAAAAAAGATGTAATTTGGAGTTATTTAAGCTTAATAATTTTTAATGGAATTAATATTATTTTATTACCATTTATTTTAGCTTATCTAAGTAAAGCTGAAATTGGATTATGGTACACATTTACAGCTGTTGCAGGATTAGTAGTGATAATGGATTTTGGATTTCAGTCAACATTATCAAGAAATGTAACCTTTGTTTGGGAAGGTGCAAGAGAAATTACTGTAACTGGTTTTAAGGAAAGTAAAAGTAAATCTCCAAACTATAATTTATTCGTAAATTTGTTTAAAGTAACAAAAATAATATATCTATTCATTGGTTTAATTATTTTATTTATATTATTTACTTTAGGCACCTGGTATGTTTACAGTGTCTCGAAAAATGATTTATCTATGTATACAATATTTATTTCATGGGGGTTATATGCTACTGCTGTTTTCTTGAATATGAAATATGCCTATTGGAATGCAATATTAAAAGGGATTGGGGCAATCAAGTTACATCAGCAGATTTTGATTATCACCAAAATGATTCAATTAATATTGTCTATTATTGGAATAATACTGGGATATGGACTTATTGCGGTATCACTGGCATATTTAATTTCAATAATTGTAAATAGAATTCTAGCATATATTAAATTCTTTTCTTACCAAAATAATAGAGAAAATATTAAACCACTGATTAAGAATCAGATTAATAAAAAAGAAGTTACTGCTATATTAAAGAAAATATTGCCTAATACTTATCGACAAGGATTGATTTCGATCTCCAATTATATTAACTTACAATCTACTACTTTACTTAGTTCAGCTTACTTAGGGTTAAACGTGACAGCCTCTTTGGGTTTAGTTCTACAAATTATAAACTTAATAACTACTGTTGCGAATACTTTCTTTAATACGTATTTATCGCAATTTAGCTCTTATAGATTTAAAAAGCAATATAAAGAATTGAAATTAAAATTTAAACAAGCTTTATTGGTGAATTATGGTATTACAATTCTTTCTTTTATAGCCGTGTTTTTTTTGGGTGACATCATACTTATATTTTTAAATTCAAATGTATCTTTATTAGATTCGAAGTATTTATTAATTATTATGGTGTATATGTTTTTATATAATAATCAGTCTGTTTTTGGAACTTTTATTGCAACAGATAATAAATTACCGCATTATAAGGCTTTTTTTATTTCCAGTCTATTGGTAATAGGGACACAATTACTATTAATAAATATTTTTGAACCTACTTTATGGAGTTTACTTGTCCCTATTATGGTGATTCAGATGGTATATAACAATTGGAAATGGCCGGTTGAAGTGTTTAAAAGTTTTAAAAGCCTTAAAAAGATGACTGAAAATGTGGGATGTGATTTGGGAAGATGACACCAAAAAAAGTACTATTTGTTATTAATAACTTTAATATAGGAGGTCCGCAAAAAAGTTTATTATCTCTTTTATATAGGTTGAACTATGATCAAATTGAGGCTTCGCTCTTAATACTTAGTGGAAAGGGGAGTTTAACTAAGTATTTACCAAAACAAGTGAATTTGTTAAAAACACCAGACATTGTAGAATATGCAACTCTTACACCGGATAGGTTTATAAAAAAGACAGTGAGTACATTGTTTTCAAGGAACTTTTTATTTTCTTTAAAGGCTATTTCGAAAGTAATTTCTGGTCGAACACGTAACAAAATGACGCATATAAAACAAGAATATTGGATTGAGATTAAAGATGCGCTACCTAAATTAAACAATAGTTTTGATGTGGCAATTGGTGTTTCCGGTGGTCATTCAATGATGTATATAGCTGATTGTGTTAAAGCAAGCATGAAAATAGGATGGATAAGAACAGATTATAGAGTCTTAGGGAGAGATCAGGAAATAGATGCAGTGTATTTCAATGAAATGGATAAAATAATTTCTGTTTCAAGTATATGTAAGGAGATATTTATAGACGTATTTCCAACAGAAGAATCAAAGGTACAGGTTATGTATAATGTTCTCCCATTTGAGATGTATAAAAATATACCTGCAGATACCAAAGCTTTAACAAGAGAAGAAAAATGCTGCAAATTATTATCTATTAGTAGGCTTGATCCTCATAAGGGGTTAGATTTAGCAATAGAAACATTAGAAATTCTTCTTAAGAAAGGCTTTAAAATAAAGTGGTATGTATTAGGGGACGGTAATTATAGAAAAGAAATAGAAAAATTAGTAAAAATTAAAGGTTTGCAGAAAAATTTTGTTTTATTAGGTTTTCATGTCAATACCGCAGCATTTATTCAAGAATGTGATATTCTTGTCCATCCCTCAAAATTTGAGGGTAAATCCAATGTGATAGATGAAGCTAAATATTTATTAAAGCCAATTGTAGCAACAAATTTTAATACAGTAAATGAACAACTGTCCCATGAGTGGACTGGATTAATTTCTGATATGGACCCTGAATCATTATCACAATGTATTCAAGACGTTCTTACAAAAAAAGAATTAAAAGATAGATTTCAAAAGAATTTATTAAATGAAAGATACGATGATAGTAAAAGTTTAGAAACGTTTTATAGTATAGTAAATATTTAGAGCCAATGTTCTAATAATCCGGAATTAATATAATGAAAGAGTGATAAATTGTTTTTATCTATATGTACTCCAACTTATAATAGAGCATATACGTTGGAAAGAGTATATAAAAGTTTAGTAGATCAAAGTGACCAGGATTTTGAATGGATTATAGTTGATGACGGATCTAGTGATAATACTAAGTCTCTAGTGGATAGGTGGATTCAACAAAAGTTAATTAAAATTACTTATTATTACCAAAACAATCAAGGTAAGCATATTGCTTTAAACAAAGGTGTAAATCTTTCCCAAGGTAAATTATTTACCTGCTTAGACTCGGATGACTGGTTCTATAATAACACGGTTGAGATAATAAAAAAAACTTGGGTTAGCATTAAAGATAAGAAGAATATCGCTGGTATTATTGGTTTAGATACCTTTGAGGATAATTCAATTGTTGGAACGGAATTTCCACACCACTTAGAAAAAGCAAACTGGATTAACTTAATGTATGAACATAAAGTTAAAGGTGATAAAGCTTATTTCTATGAATTAAATATTTTGAGAGAGTATGACTTTCCTCATATTGAAAACAATAAGCATATGCCACCTAGCTATCAGTTATATATGATAAGCAAGAAGTATGATATGTGGTTACTAAACCAGCCTCTTAAATATGTAGAATATCTTGATGACGGGATTACTAATAACATTTGGAAAAATTATTTAATTGCTCCAGATAATTATGCGAAATATCGAATAGAAATTATGGATTTAATTCCTGATACAAAGCGAAAAGTAATAAACGCAATTCATTTTAACTCAAGCTTAATTTTAGCAAAAAAGAAATACAGGACCAATGGTTTTAAAAATAAGGTTTTAATACTTTTGACGAAGCCATTTGGGTTATTATTGTACTTTTATTTAATGAGTAAAGTGAAAAAGGAGAAAAGAAATGAATGGAAGAAAAAAGATAGAAAAGTATAGATGGTTATTAAGTATTATTTTAAAACTTAATAAAATTACACCTAAAATAGTGTTAAGTTTTCTATGGGCGCTAACAAATTCTTCTGAAAAAAACATACCTTTACTCATAAGATACTGCTATCTAAAAAAAAGAGCAAAAAGTTGTGGTGATAATATATATGTTGGGAAATACGTTACTATAAAAAATCTTAAGAAGTTGAACTTGGGGAGTAATATAAGTATTCATGCATATGGGTACATAGATGCTTACGGTGGTATAACTATTGGAGATGATGTTTCTATTGCAAACCATACAACAATAGTCTCATTTGAACATACTTGGGAACAAAAAGAAATACCCATAAAGTACAATGAGACTAGGCCGAGTGAAGTGGTTATTCAAAATGATGTTTGGATTGGCAGTGGATGCAGAATTTTATCTGGAGTTACGATTCATGCAAGAAGTATCATAGCAGCAGGCTGTGTAGTAAATAAAAGTGTTCCATCTAATGTTATTATGGGAGGTATTCCCTGTAGAGTTATTAAAGATATTTAACTTAGGTTGAAAGGAAATTTTACAATGATAATAATTACTGGATCAGCAGGTTTTATAGGCTCACATCTATCAAAAAGATTATTAAAAGAAGGCCATCAAGTCATTGGGATAGACAACATTAATGACTACTATGATCCTCAATTAAAAAAAGATAGATTAAAAAACTTAGAGCATAATAATTTTAAGTTTATTCAAGCAGATTTAGAAGACTTGGAGACGATTAACCAAACATTTGAGAAGTATGAACCGGAAATTGTGATTAATTTAGCAGCGCAGGCTGGTGTGCGTTACAGTCTGGAAAATCCGCATGTGTATGTAAACTCCAATGTTGTAGGATTTACAAATATTCTGGAAGCATGTCGCCATTACAAGGTAGAACATTTGATTTATGCTTCATCAAGCTCAGTTTATGGGGCAAATGAATCTAAGCCATTCTCTACAAGTGACAATATTGATCATCCGTTGAGCTTATATGCCGCGACGAAAAAGTCCAATGAATTGTTTGCACATACGTATAGCCATTTGTACGGTATTCCCACTACAGGTTTACGCTTTTTTACGGTATATGGACCATGGGGCCGACCGGATATGGCTTTATTTTTATTTACAAAAGCTATTGTAAATGATGAGCCAATCGATGTATTTAATCATGGTAATATGATGCGAGATTTTACATATGTCGATGATATTGTCGAAAGTATTACACGTTTAACCGAAAGACCAGCACAACCAAACCCGGAATGGTCAGGTATGGATCCAGATCCGGGCTCCAGTTATGCACCATATAAAGTTTATAATATTGGAAACAATAGTCCAGTTAGATTGATGGATTTTATCGAAGCAATCGAAAATAAACTCGGTAAGAAGGCAAAGAAAAATTTCTTACCACTTCAGGCTGGAGATGTTCCGGAAACATATGCAAACGTTGAAGATTTGTTCAGGGATATAGATTTTCAACCAAGAACGTCCATTCAAGAAGGTGTAAACAAATTTATTGATTGGTATCTTGATTATTATGAGGTGAAACTATGATAGATCGTAAAATAGCTGTGGTAGGCCTAGGTTATGTTGGTCTTCCCGTTGCAGTAGAGTTTGGTAAAAAACAAGAAATTATCGGGTTTGATATTAATGAAAATAGAATTGAAACGTTAAAAAGTGGTGTAGATACCACAAATGAAGTTACAGAAGCCGACTTACATGATGCTTCTATTAACTTTACTTCTAATCCAGAAAATTTAAGGCAAGCCGATTTTATCATTATTGCTGTTCCAACACCAATTACAGAGGACAAGCAACCAGATTTAACACCATTGCTTAAAGCATCGGAAACAGTAGGTAGCTATTTATCGAAGGGAACAATTGTAGTCTATGAATCTACCGTTTATCCTGGTGCAACTGAAGAGGATTGTGTACCTGTTTTAGAAAAGGTATCCGGAATGACATGTGGGGAAGACTTCTTTGTCGGCTATTCTCCAGAAAGAATCAATCCCGGAGATAAGGTACATACTTTTAAAACAATTACTAAAGTGGTTTCTGGGCAAAACAAAGAAGTACTTGATATCGTAGCGGAGGTGTACGATAGTGTTGTCGATGCTGGTGTACATAAAGCAAGCTCCATTAAAGTAGCAGAGGCAGCAAAAGTAATTGAAAACACACAACGTGACTTAAACATTTCACTGATGAATGAATTGGCGATTATTTTTGATAAACTAAACATTGATACAGCAGAAGTATTAGCCGCATCAGGTACAAAGTGGAACTTCTTGAACTTTACACCAGGTCTTGTTGGTGGACATTGTATCGGAGTTGATCCATATTATTTAACACATAAGGCACAAAAAATCGGTCATCATCCAGAAGTGATTTTAGCTGGAAGAAAGACAAACGATAATGTCGGCAATTTTATTGCAACATCTTTAGTCAAACAAATGATTAAAAAAAATATGCCTATCCAAGGATCTAAGGTAACTGTTCTAGGACTTACGTTTAAAGAAAATGTTCCGGATTTACGGAATACAAGAGTCATAGATATTGTTCATGAACTAGCGGACTTTGGCGTTGAGGTGCAAGTGACAGATGCTCATGCGAACTCGGTAGAGGCATATAACGAGTATGGTATAGACTTAATTCCTTATGAAGAACTAAAACCGGCGGATGCAGTTGTCTATGCAGTTCCACATGAAGTATACGTAGAAAAAGGCTGGGAAGTGTTTGATCATTTATTGAAGCATCGAAAAGGTATTGTTGTCGACGTGAAAAGTAAGTTAGAGAAGGAAGCTTGTCCGGAAAGTATTCAATTGTGGAGGCTTTAACAGGTGAAGCATGCCCAAGCAATCTGAAATTAATGCAATATCGAATGGAGTTTGGGTTAATTGATGCGGAATAAGAAAAGAATGCTATGCTCTTATATGTGTTTGTTCTGAAAGATTCAGAGAACTAATTAATGTTTAACTACCGCCACTCTGAAGGTAGAGGTCAATTACTTGAAATAATTACCTCTACCTATTTTTTCTGCTGATTATCAAAACCGTAACGTGGAGAAGATATCTCTGAAGTAGCTTGATACAGAGCACTATTTAGTTTGAGCAATAATGAAATACATCAAGGGACTACTCTTAACCTTTTTTAAAAAGGTACAATTAAAATTATTAAATAATTTGAAAAATACTTTAATTGCACAGTGCCTCGGAATTAGTTTTTGTACTTTTTTCTTATACTTCGACACAGGAGCCCGAAATACATGATAAGTGTCTTTCATTAAGTTCTATCCTGTCCATTAAGTTACGTAACAGTTTAGATGCTCAAATCAACTAAAATTGAAATGCGCGCGCAAGAAAATCAATCACTAACTGATGAAAGCAATGGGCTCCGTTCATTGCGAATAATGCCCCTTTTAAAAAACATTATTTAGACTAGAGGGTTTTGAGGGCGTCAATTAGAAAAAGCAAATAAATTATAAATTTCATTTTGAAAGGAAGAATCCATGAAAAATAGAAATAAAAAAGGAACTTGGTTAAAGGTCATTCTTTTGTTGATTATATTTGTAGTTGTCGGAGTCGGAGCGTACGGCTACTCAATTTACCATAACCTTCAAAAGACGGCGAAAGGTGTGCACACACCCATTGATCGTGATTCGGTCGTTGAAAGGCCATCTAAGCTTGATATGAAGAAAAAGGAACCCTTTTCCGTACTGATGCTTGGAATTGATGAGAGGGAAGGGGACAAAGGCCGTTCAGACACGATGATTGTCATTACGGTTAATCCTGAGAAAAAATCAATGGAAATGCTGAGTATTCCTCGTGATACTCGGGTGGAGATTGTTGGAAAAGGGATTGATGATAAAATCAACCATGCCTATGCTTTCGGTGGTGTGGAGATGTCCATGAATACTATTGAGAAGTATTTGGATATTCCTATTGATTACTATGTGAAGATGAACATGGAAGGATTTAAGGAAATTGTTGATGCTGTAGGAGGAATCACGGTCAATAATGATTTGGACTTCTCTGTGAGTACCACTCATTTTCCAGAAGGAGAGATTTCCTTGAACGGGGAGGAAGCCTTAAAATACAGCCGCATGCGTAAAGAGGACCCTCGTGGCGACTTTGGTCGCCAGTTGCGTCAGCGTCAAATTATTCAAGGTGTCATCAAAAAAGGGGCAAACGTTTCTACCTTATGGAAATATGATGATATGCTCAAAGCTGTCGGTAACAACGTTGAGACAAATATCTCCTTTGATGAGATGAAGAGTATTCAGAAGAACTACGCTGAGGCGCGTCATCATGTAGAACAGATTGAAATTGAAGGCAGCGGTTCAAAAATTGATGGTGTTTGGTATTATAACGTTCCTGAAGAGGAGCGGGTGAGTGTCCAAAATAGCCTGAAGGAGCATTTAGGGCTATTATAAGCAATTTAAAGAGAAGCCTGGAACTTCTATGGATTTCAGGCTCCTCTTTTTTGTGATCACGGAGACGGAAGTTTAACTGGGAGCCAATGTAGCATTTGAAGCTATTGGTATCCGAGTTCCACCAAGAGTACTAATGGACAAATAAATGGAGTTTTGCTGAAAGCAAGAAACACTGAAATCTAAATGGTTTCAGTGTTGTAATAGGGGGTAGTCAGACCTGAGTTTAAGTCATACTATTTATCTGGAGATTATTCCGATCCCCCCTGTGGCAGTTTCTTTTGGGCTTCGGCCGTATATTGATTTATATAATTGAGAAAATCTACCTACGTTATAAAACCCCCACCGCATGGCTATTTCTGTTACTGTCTCCCCTGTATAAAAAGCATTTTCAAGTTGCTCATGGGCACGCTGCATTCGAATATTTCGCACATATGTCATTGGACTGACACCCAAGTGTTGTTTAAAACCAATTTGAAGTGAGCGTGCACTTATTCCCGCATAGGTGGCGAGATCTGCCAATTCAGGTAACTCATGTGCATTCTCCTCAATATAATCTTTCACCTTTTGAACAAGCATTTTACCAGGACTTTCATTTTTTCGGTGGGTATCGTAAATTTTTTCGGTATAAGAATTTGAACTAGCCAACAGAAAATTGGTCATTACTAACGATTCAATATTGCGCCGCGCTGTAGGTGTCAATATGAGTGTGCTTTGTTCCTCCCATTCTGCCTGTAGAAGAATGCAGGCTCGAAGTAAGCTCCTTCCCGCAGTATTTTGTAAATTAAATGTTAAATCAAAATTTATTGGATCATCTACACTTTCATTAATTAATGCAGATAAATGGTTTTCCAGCTTATCTCGCGGAAATTTCAAAGCATATTGCTTTGCATCTTTTGACCACAGGATACTTGCTTTTTGGTCTGGAAGTAATACCGCTCCACTTTTCATCCCTTCTGTTATCGAAGACTTGCCATTTCGACTTATGCAACTTTTACCTGCTATGGTAATATTCACATGGTAGCATGGTGGCAACGGTGGTAACAGAATCTCAGCATCCACTCCATAAGTTAAGTATCCAAAGGTAAGCATTGTTCCTTCTACTGCATTCAATTTAGCTTTTACTGCTGTCCCTTGCACTGGAACGAGTGAGTGCTCGCAATATACTTCTGATACTAATGATTGTGAGAAGTCGACATCATTCGATTGGAGTAGGTTAAAATTGCTTAATGGCTCGTTTCCACGTAATAATGGCATGACTATCCTCCTCGATAACCTTAACTAAACCAGAACAAAGGGGGCTGTAGACAAACAATTAGTGAATAAATGAATTTTATAGAAAGCGCTTTCTTTGAGAGGTGTTTTCTATTATATATTACAAATCTTCCATAGCTCAATATATTTTTTTGAGTTTAATTTTTGATTCAATGTTTCAACATTCCAGCTCAACCTATGTCAAAGTCGTGTGTTTTGTAGCGTTCAATGTCTATCCGCTTGCTTCTAATACTAAACTGGAACAACGCTTACCTGTTTTTGGTAATAAAACATCGGCTTATTTTCAGTTCTTTGTAAATCAATGACCTCGCCTATTAAGATAAAATGATCACCAGCGTCCACTTCTTGAAATTTTTTACATTCCAAAACGGCAAACACTCCTTCCAAGATGGGAAGGTGATTAGATGATTTTGTCCACGATACTTTTGAGAAACGATCACTTTCTGTACTATTCCCAAATATAAAGCACTCTTCTTTTTGATGCCCCGATAAAATATTAACGGCAAATTTATCGGAGTGAAGGAACGCTTTCAAACTATTTGACTTTTTATCAATGCACCATGATACCAGCAATGGATTTATTGAAACAGAGGCAAATGAGTTAACGGTTAATCCTACTGGCTTGCTATCAATCATTGTTGTTACAATAGAGACGCCAGTTGGATAACTGCCCATAATTTCTTTAAATGTCTTATCCATACAATCACATCCCTTCAATAGTTGTATTGATTAACTTCATTCAGGAGAAGTTTCCCGCTTCTGTGAGTGGTGGGAGGAGGTTAAACCTCAGCTGAATAAAGTTAAAGCCTTCGGCGGATGCCACAGATTTTCATAGAAAATTTATTAAGCGCAAATACGCAAAGGCGCATTTGATTATACACGCTCATAAATTCGATTATTTTCGTTCCAATATTTATTGAGTCTCTCTGTTAATTTTCCACTACCGAACTTTATCCTTGTTTGTTCCTGATGATGGTAGTTCGCAGCTATGTGCTCTAAAAAAGCTAATATTTCTTTTCGGCGTTTCACAATATTCTCTATGCCTTTTGTATAAAACCAATGATCAATAGTATTATAAATACCGCGGTTTATGCCAAATTGTTCATCGCAAAGCTTTTGAAAAAAATAGTCTGTATGGTGAATGGTTTTATGGCTAAAGTACATCATTAAACCTCCCTCTATAAATATTGATATATCAACGGTTTGAACCGTTATTAGGGTGTCAAAACTTTTTTTCGACACGCGAATTCCCAATAATTATTTATTCTGTAAAACTATTACAGTGTAGGGGTACGCTACGCGGTCG
>NZ_JACSPV010000059.1 GCF_014836955.1 Bacillus norwichensis | reverse complement strand
GTGAGGTTTTTTTGTTACCACGCTATAAGCTCTCTGGAACCCCCGGCATAGCCAGGGGTTTTCTAAACCATCAAAAAAACAGGCATCAAATTTTTGATGCCTGTTTTAACCTTTATTTTAGCTGGATCTTGATGCTATCAGTCACTCGAAACAATTTCTTTCAACCTGGCATTTACTTGTTTTTTGGCAAAGTAGACGTGCAGCATTTCATTTTCATCCATCGAAAGGTCGTTATCCACATGGATTAAATGTTTGCAGTCACGCTGGAACTTTTCCATTGCCTGATAGATGAAGTCATTACCTCTTGCTTCAATAACCTCCAGCCTTTTAATACCCGATTGCTTACCATAATACCTCTCAAGCAAAAACCTCATAAATACATATCTGACCTGCTTCCATTCCAACCAAAGGATTAAATATAAATAAAGTAAGATAATCCATATATGAAGATTGAACGGGGCAGCAATAATCAATGTAAGGTGAATAACAGATAACATAATCACTGAGCTAATCAGCGTTTTTTTCAATGCTTTTAAGAAAGGGCTTTTGACAGATAACAATAGATAAAGGAATTTACCACCATCAAGCGGCCAAACGGGCAACAGATTAAATAAAAAAATCATCAAATTAAATTTATGGAACAGAAGCGAGGACTCCATCGTAATTAATCCAGCCACTTCCAAAAGAACTGCGCCAGCTGCGAGCCAAATATGTTGAAGCGGCCCGGCTGCCACGATAATTAGTTCTTCAAAAATCGGACGATTGCCATGTTCATCCACTTCACAAGCGCCTCCGAATGGGAGTATCAAAATCCGCTTAATTTTCCAGGAGAAAAAACGCGCAGCTGCAGCATGCCCCAGCTCATGAATAAAAACAATGATAAACAAGATAGAAAGCTCCCAAAAATATCCCGTCAAAATGGCAATCCCTGCAACCAGCCAAAAAAGAGGATGAATCCTGACCTTTCCCAGAAGCCCCCAATATTTAATCAAGATCCATCACCTGGATCGGATCAATAAATTCATCCTCTTTTTTAATAGCAAAATAGTATTCGCCGTAATTCCCCTCCTCACTTGAGGATACAGTTCCAATCACCTGACCGCCTTTGACATGCTCGTGGGGTTTAACAGCTGCCTGATCCATCTTTCCATACCAGGACTCAGTATGGTCACTATGCTGGATGATGACTGTTTGTCCGATATCCTCTTTTTTGCCCGAAAAAATAACCACTCCATCCGCAGCAGCTGTCACCTCTGCTGCACTTTCAGTCTGAAATATGACTCCTCTTCCATCATGCGAAAAGCCTTCGGAAATTTTCGCTCCAACAGGTAAAGCGTAATCCCCATCTTTCGCAAGCTGAATATCCGAATCCTTTTTGTCAGTTGGAAAAAGAGCAAGCGGTTTGCCGAATTGATTTTCATACCAATTGGCGACTGCAGCAAATTGAAACTCCTTTCCCATCGCCTTTTTGACAATAGATCGAGCATCATCAAATACCGGAGAAGAAGACTGAAAGAGGATTCCCACCACAAGAATCAGTGCAATAGACGAAAGCAGCTTCAGCATGAATATTTCCTTACGCCACAAAGGATGTATAGTGGTTTTTGATTCAAAAATATTCTTCTCATCATCTGAATAATAAGTGGGAGTATCCAGCGTGTATTCATTAGGCTTTTCCATGCTTCGATTGTTGGCTCGCCTTCTTTTTTCTATCCGCTTCCTTATTTTGTTCACCCGATGGCTCATCTTCCACCATCTCCCTCGATTTAAGTTTCTACTAACCTATGACTTGTCCTTGGTGAATATGACGTAGAAAGCTGGCTTTGTCTGTTGCGAAAATGGGGAAACGGTAAACCGGATAGAAAATTCGGGAAGTGCCCATGGCAATTGCATTTAACAGAAATTTTGATAACCTCAGGAGCAAAATACTATAGAGATCATGCAATTACCACTACAAAAATTTATTCAGAAAAAACATCTCTCAATGCACCTATGACGCCATGAGAAAGGAAGGTAATACCAAAAATGAAAGTACACATATTAAAATAAGGCGTTTCATAGAAGTTAAACCACTCTTCCATGAATTTAGATTCAGCAATTTTACCAAATACAGTCCCGTCCATATCTTTTAGATTTGGAATCCATCCAGTAAATTCCATCGTCAAAAAAATAATTTGCAAAAGAACGAATGTACTGATAGATAATACCCAAGACTTTTTGGCAGATGATCGTTCTTTTACAGTAAAATCCTCCAAGTAATGCTCCCCCTTCTTATTAATTTCTTATTTTTCTAAAACAAATGAACTTATGATTAATGCTCAAGGCCAAAAGAATCATCCAACCACTCCCTTCTTAAAACATCTTATTCTCGTAGATTTCGAGATAAAAGCTATGAAATATTGTAAATGACTAGGATGGCTATTATTGAACCAGCTAATATTAGTACGCTATCAAATGCCAATAATCACGACCAAAACCTTGAATAATACGTTTCATTGTAATGACAATCACATTAATATCTTTTCCCAGTTTCCACATTGAAGGCAAAGCGGTTTCCGGAGACAATTCCCCTGATGTTATCTTTTAAATTTAATCTGGTTCCAGATTTACTACATACACATTATACATTATATATACAATATACACAATATGAAATATCCAATGCAAATGTCAATATTTTAATAAAAAATAAAAAAACACGTATTAAATTCCACAAAATGGATTTAATACGTGTTTTTATCATGACCTCACCATTTAAATATTCCAACAATTGATATACACGAAGGAATAGGCTTGTTCATTAGAAAGTTTTAATTTCAAATAAAATAATAACTTTCACTTCAACGTTCCGAAAGTTCTTTCGGAAACATTAGCCCGTTTATGAACGCACACCGAAAAATTGTTTAATTCGTGCGAACATGCCAGCTTTCTCCTCATCCAATGATTGGAGGGGCACAGATTCACCCAATATTCTTCTTGCTATGTTCCTGTACGCTATGGATGCCTTGCTATTCGGGTCAAGAGCGATCGGCTCACCTTGGTTGGAAGATTTGATGACATCTTCATCATCCTGGACGATCCCTAATAAATCGATGGATAAATGCTGAGTAATTTCATCCACGTCCAGTACTTCTCCTTCTTTCATCATCCTGCTCCTGATTCTGTTGATGATTAATTTCGGTGGCCCTATGTTTTCTTCTTTTTCAAGAATACCAATAATTCTATCAGCATCCCTTACTGCAGAAATTTCTGGTGTTGTTACAACAATAGCCTGATCGGCGCCTGCTACCGCATTTTTAAATCCCTGCTCAATACCGGCGGGACAATCTATTAATACATAATCATATTCCTGTTTCAAATCAGAAACTAGATTTTTCATCTGCTCGGGACTGACAGCTGTTTTATCACTTGTCTGTGCAGCTGGCAGCAAGAACAATTTATCTTCAAATCGTTTATCTTTAACGATGGCTTGATGAGGCTTGCATCTTCCTTCCACAACATCAACAAGATCGTAAATGATTCGATTTTCCAGGCCCAGTACTACATCCAGATTGCGGAGTCCGATGTCCGTATCTATCAGGCAGACTTTTTTACCCTGCAAGGCTAGTGCCGTACCGAGATTGGCGGAGGTGGTAGTTTTTCCGACTCCTCCCTTGCCGGAAGTAATCACGATCGCCTCACCCATAATAATGTCCCCCTTTGAATCTAGTAATATTCGGCCTTAAATGCTTAAGCACTTGAAGCCTATCAATCATTATTTGATGGTTTATATCAATATAGGCACATTCCATTTGATGGTGCTCCTCCTGATCATAATGGTCAGGAGCTCGGCTGATACAGTCAGAGATCCGCAGCTGTGAAGGGGTCATGAAGGAAGCGACGATTACAGCATCATTCCGTCCAGAATAGCCAGCATGCGCAACCCCTTTTAATGCACCCATGATAAAAATGTTTCCCCCAGCTCTTACAGTTCCGCCGGGATTAACATCCCCTACAAGCAACAAATCTCCCGGGACCTCCAAAACCTGACCCGACCTTACAATCGTTGCAACAGATGTCACTTCTTGACTCTCTACCATTGCCTTGGCATCTTCTTTTGTGATGACATCACTTTCAATTTCTTCGACAGTCAAATTTTTTTGTAGGCGGATAAGTTCTTTCAACTCTTTCTCCTGCTCAGTTGTCAAATAGCGGTTTCCTGTAAGAATCCGTACCGAAACAAGCTGATTTTCCTCTGAACTTTTCAACTCGGAGATTTTTTCCTCCAGCTCTGATAAAATTTCATCATAAGAGCAACGATCATTCAATTGGAGCGAAAGGCCGCTTTTTGTGCCTTTAATCATCACGTTTTGAGTTTTCATGTCAAGCGGGCACCTTCACGGAGCGAAGAGGAATGCCCTATTTCTCCTTTCAAAGACAAACATCACTTTCACAGCGCGAAAAAAATGAGTCATTTTCACTATTTTCGACAAACGGCATCAATTTTCCTCTTTTGGAAAACGTCTGCCTGCTGGCAGTATTATTCAGAGAAAAGCTCTTTACTTCTGTTTTGCAGCCATCTGGAAAAAGGAAAGAAAATAATCAAATAGAAAATAAAGTTCAATGTCAAAGTTGGTAACAGGCGAGCATATATAAACTGAGACACCGTCACATTCACATCAAACAAAAGAAGATTTAAACCGTATACTAAAGCTTCTGTCATAGCGACGATAAGCATAGTGATTAATCCTGATGTCAATACATTTATTTGCAGAACCTTCACCATTTTAGAAGCTGTATAAACAGCGATAGGGAATAGAAATAAATAAGCCCCTATCACTCCCGTATAGTATATATCGAATAGAAGACCAAAGATCGCAGCATAAATTAATGTCACATTCCGAAAATAGTAGATTGCCATCAAGATCAGAACAACTAGAAGAAAGCGAGGAACTACGATTCGATTATCTAGAAATGAAAATATCGGAAGCAATTCTACAAATATGCTTTCTCCGTAAAAACAAAGGACGGTGATAAGAGGAAGAACAACGCGTTTCATCATTCCTCACCCTTATCTTCCGCGCCCATCATTGAACGGGACACTACCATCACATGTTCGAAATCATAGAAATCAGCTGACGGTTTCACATAAGCTGTCTGAGTTAGACCAAATTGATCAAGCTTCAGTTCTTCCACCTTACCAACATCAAGTCCTCTAGGAAAAATTCCTCCCATCCCTGATGTAACCACATTTTGTCCAGGCTTCAGCTTGTCTTGATCAATAGGAAGATCCTTCATAATGATCATTTTCTTTTCTTGATCATAACCGTCAATTAACCCGTACACAGATTTCTTCCCTTTAATTTGAATTTCAGCTGCAACACGGTACCTTGCATTATCAGAACTTAATAACTCAATTGTTGATGTCATTTCTGACGTATTAACTACCTTTCCTATCAGACCTTTTCCTGTGATAACAGCCATATCAGGCTCAATCCCGCTCTTTTTTCCTTTGTCGATAATGACCTGCTCGTACCAGCGGTCAGGCGTTCTGCCAATCACCGTCGCCTGGATAGGTGTAAAGTCTCGTAAGCTTTCTTTTTTATCTAATACTTCCTTTAGCTCATTATTGTCTTTTTTCAAATCCGCTATTTCTTTTTCCAGCTTTGCAAGCCCCTCTAAACGGGCCTTCAATTTTTTGTTCTCAGTATATGTATTTTGCAAATCATCAATATTCTCAAAGAATCCAGCAAATTTGTGGGCAGGCTTTGCTGCAAGTGACTGCCCAAAACCCACAATATCCTTCACAAACTGTTCAGGACGTGAAATATTTTCCCTATCCCTAAGGGAGAAGCCAATTAACGAAACGAGAATAATGATTCCGATCAGCAAGATGATGAGACGCTTATTAAGAAAGAAATTCGGCATCATATCCACCTCTAACTTCGAATAGCCTACCTGTTTCAAACTAGAAACTCTGAGGCGAAATGCATGGAAAAGCAGAGTACCGCTTTGTAAGCGGCCTCTTGCTTTTTACAGTCTGGGAACTACGCCCGATCTTTGAACAGATTAATATGGTCAAGTGCTTTTCCTGTTCCAATTGCGACACAATCAAGCGGTTCTTCAGCAATAAGTACAGGCATTTTGGTCTCATCACTGATTACTTTATCCAAGTTTCGAAGCAATGCTCCGCCCCCTGTTAACACAATACCCCTGTCCATAATGTCCGCAGCCAACTCTGGTGGAGTATTTTCCAATGTATTTTTCACAGCATCAATAATGGCATAAACAGTGTCATGCAATGCGCCGGAAATCTCTTCAGCAGTGATTTCGATTGTTTTAGGAAGTCCTGTTAACAAATCCCGTCCACGAATTTCCATATTTTCAATTTCATCAACATCGCCGGCAGAGCCAATCTCCACCTTAATTGTTTCTGCTGTTCTTTCACCAATAAGCAGGTTATAGTTTTTACGAATATAATTTACAATGGCTTCGTCAAAGTTGTCCCCAGCAGTCCGGATGGAGTTGCTTGCCACAATACCTCCAAGTGAAATGACAGCCACTTCAGTTGTTCCGCCTCCGATGTCCACAACCATACTTCCTGTCGGCTCCCATACAGGAAGGTCCGCGCCGATAGCAGCGGCAAATGGCTCTTCAATAGGATAAGCTTCACGTGCCCCAGCTTCCCTAGTAGCATCTAGTACCGCCCGTTGTTCAACAGCTGTAATTCCGGAAGGAACACAGACCATGACGTAAGGCTTTCCATTGAATGAGCCTTTCGCTTTGGCTGCTTCTTTGATAAAGTACTTCATCATTGTTGCTGTTGTTTCATAATCTGCAATGACTCCGTCTCTCATTGGGCGCATAGCCACAATATTTCCAGGCGTTCTCCCAATCATTTTCTTAGCATCGTTACCAACTGCAACAATCTTCTTTGTTTCTGTGTTGATGGCAACAACTGAAGGTTCACGTAAAACAATTCCTTTTCCTTTAACAAAAACAAGAGTATTCGCTGTACCAAGGTCAATTCCTAAATCTTTTGTACCGAATCCAAACATGATATGTATTCTCCCTTTCTAACCCCAATTGCATTTCTATTTTTAACGCTTTTTAAAGAAATAAGCTTGGAAATATTGATAATATCCGTGTCAACCAACAAAAATCACAAGACTTATTATATCTTATCATTTCTAAAAATCATAGTGTCACATAAATCCTTTTTCTTTCATGCTGATATATTTATGATCGCCAATCATCAAGTGGTCACAGGCATAATTTTCCTGTATTCGACAAGCCTTTTACTGATTCAAAAGATCTTCTCTTGATAGTGATGGATCCTTAATAAATACTTGTGTAAACAATTAATAAACTGGAGTCCCACGAAAACTTCCTTGAATACATTATTGATGAACAACGCAACGTTTAGTTTTTGTTGAAAATTGTTTGTCTGTGGAGAACTTGATTCTTTGTATTCAGATGAGGCGTGTAAGTTCACATAAATACAGTAGAAAGGAAATGATTCTATATTATTAAGTATAGGCTATCTTGGAGCAAAAATTAATACGTTTATGGAAATAAAATGATCTTCCTTACAAAAAACTTATAAACACAGAAAATTTGTTGCTCCTTCCTTTTACTATTTCACACAATTTTCTCAGGTGGGGGTGTTTCCTTTTCAATCAAATCCGCCTTGGCGATCAGTGTCCAAACTTTATCGAGCTCGCTTGATAAATCTCCTCTGAAAATCCATGGCGTCCGCCAGAGGTTTTAACTTTATTCAGTCCGGGTTTGAATGGAATAGCAATATGCTTTCATCTTATTACAGAAGTGGGAGATTTCTGCTGAATAGAGATAAAACAAAGAACATTCCCCGTTCAAAATTTTTGAATTCACGGATCACCGCAAAGGAAAAGCCATCTTCAAATAGCAAAAATCCTTTCAAGAAATGAAAGACTCAACTCCTTGAAAGGATTTTCCTATTAATCTATTTTTTCCAAATCGTATTTTTTTGTTCCTGCTCGTTCACTGTTAGCTGAAAAATATCCGGACGTGCATAGTGGCCAACTACATCAAAGTCGAACTGCGCTTCAGCAATCTTATTTAAATCGATATCGGCATATAGAATCTTTTCTTCACCAAAAACAGGTGCAACAATGAATTCTCCTAGCGGATCAACAATACAGCTACCTCCTCTAGTGAGCTCTTCAGGCAATTCTTCAAATCCCTGCCGTGAAGAAATGTCTTCTGGATACATGTCCTTTGTGGAATATTGGTTACATGACAAGACAAAGCACCTTCCTTCCACCGAGATATGCCGCATCGTCGAAAACCAAGTGTCCCTTCCGTCAGCAGTTGGTGCAACATAGATTTGTACGCCTTTATCATACATAGCTGCACGGGCAAGCGGCATATAGTTTTCCCAGCAGATGAGTGCGCCAATTCTCCCATACGGCGTATCAAAAACAGGCATTGTGCTCCCATCGCCTTCTCCCCAAATTAGCCGCTCCGACCCTGTAGGCTTCAACTTGCGGTGTTTCCCCAAAAGTTCTCCATCAGGTCCAAAAAACAGTGCTGTACAATAGAGCGTTCCCTGACTTGATTCATTATCTTTTTCAATCACCCCTATGACTACATAAGCTTTTGCTTTTCTTGCTGCCTTACCAATTTCTGCAGTCTCCTTTCCAGGAACTGTAATAGAGTGATCCCAATAGCGAAAAAAATCTTTCCTGCCTTCATTCGACCGTGATCCTACTACCGCCCCAAAGGACATCCCCCTTGGATACGCTGGTATGAAGGCCTCTGGAAACACAATAATTTTACCTCCTTCTTGGCCAGCTTCTTCAATCAATCGCACTGTCTTTTTTACCCCTTTATCTTTATCCATCACTTCTGATCCGGCTTGTACTACCGCTACTTTAAATTGTTTATTTTCCTTCATGGTAAACACCCTTTCATTTTGCTTCACTAGGAAAATAGGTTTCCACCATCTCCCTATGATGTATATGCTTCTCTTGAGCATGACTGTCTTTCGTCAACATGCTGACGACAACAAAAGTTACAATTCCCAGAATAAATCCTGATGTTGCAGGCCCTAACGGTAACGGTGATCCAATGATATATACAATAACCAAAATTGAAAGTCCTACAATGATAGATGAAACTGCCCCAGCCAATGTACCCCGTTTCCAATATAAGGGTCCTAATGCCGCAGGTACGAGTTGCAAAACAATGCCATAGCCTAATGCAGCAACCGGAACTAGAAACCCTTGGGCAGCAGGAATAAATGCAAAAATTACAACAATCAATGTCATCAACAATACCGTTATCTTACTGATGAAAGTCGTTCGCGCTGGACTGACCTCTTTATTAATGAAACGAACATAAATATCATTTACTAAAAGGCTAGCTGAAGATAATAGAGCACTATTAATAGTTGAAATCCCCGCTGCTATAACAGCAGCAACGACAATTGAACCGAATAACGGAGCATATGTCGAGAAAAACAACGGAATAATGGTGTCACTATTCTCAGGGGTAAGTCCTGGAACCAAGCCAAGTGAGCGCGCAATCATTCCTATAAAAAGTGCCCCTAGTGCCATTAACCAAGAATTCCAGAACGGCGTAATAATAGAAGTCTTCGCAAGTATCATCGGAGATTTCGCTGAGTAAAACTTTTGCCACATATGAGGCATAATCCAAAACCCAAACATCAAGCCTATGGCCGTCTCCATAATGCCCGGAAACTGTCCCTTATTCACCAGAATTTCTGGTGCAACAGATTGCAAGTTAACGAATGCATGAAATCCGCCTGCTTTATAAATGAAAATAAATGTGATAACGATTAAAGTCGTTCCGAAGAAAAACCCCATGAATGTATCAGCCCAAGCAGCCCCTCGCCCACCACTAAGCGTCACGATTACTCCGACGAAAACCCCCATGATCAATATCCCTACCCAATAAGGAATCGCGTTGTTCGTCAAACTGTTTAGGGAGAATGCACCCCCAGTTATTTGAATTAACATGTAGGGGATGAGGCCAACCATCCCCACAATCGCAAATAAAAGTCTAAGAAAGGGACTTTTATAATATTTTTCCATCATGTCTCCAGGAGTCACAAAATGATGCTTTCTTCCTAAATACCAAATTCTAGAGCCAAATAACCAGATGAACAACGCATGAACCACTGCCCAAGCAGCAAAAGCAGAAAACCAGACCCCATCCCTATAGTGATTTCCAATGGCTCCAAGCAATGTCCAAGTACTAAAATAACTGGCACCCGTTGTCATCGTCATGACAATCGTTCCGAGGCTTCTATTGGCCAGAAAAAAATCACTAGGTGTTGCGATGTTTGACTTTGATGCTAAACTGCTGATCCAGAGCAATATTCCTAAAAATAATATCAACACGATGATCGTAACAGCTACCTGGCTAATACTCGTTCACTCCCCTCTTCTTCCGATATTTTCTCAACATTTTGTGCAAACGGTTTGAAAAACTTAAAATAAACAATAAAAATTATGACAGTATTTAGTGCATTCAGCATTAATACCCAAGCCAATGATTGCGGCAAAAAACCGACGAACTTGAGATCATTCATGATTCCGAAGTTCGGTAAAAAGGTTAACAAATACAGAACAAAAAACACGGTCATTAACAATGCATGCTTTCTTCTCACTGCACTACCTCCTCATAAAATTTGAATCCGCTTTCATTACTACAGTAATTATTGTATACTCTGATTATCATGAAGTAAAATACATGATAGGAATCATAATTATTCCTAATAGGAATTATATAGGAGAGTCTAATATGCAATTAAGATCACTCGAGGTTTTTGTCACAGTTGTAGAAAAGAATGGATTCACCAGAGCGGCGGCAGCCTTATATGTAGGTCAGCCAGCCTTAAGTAAAACCATCCAAAAGTTGGAGCAAGATTTAAATGTCATATTATTCGACCGGACGAGCAAAAAAATCCAATTGACGGATGAAGGAAAATTACTATATGAAAAGAGTAAAGAAATATTAGCAAAAATTAACAGTATTCCTGAAAGTCTGAATGAATTATCCCAAGTCATTAGTGGGGAAGTAAAGGTGGGCATTCCCCAGATCATCGGTTCACTATTCTTTCCCCCAGTCGCATATCGTTTCATGAAAAAAAACCCGAACGTAACGTTGGCAACAAAAGAAGATGGCGGCGTCATTATAGAGAAGCTCGTGACTCAAGGTCAATTAGACATTGGATTCGTTGTACTTCCGGCAGCAAACATCTTAGAAGCAGAATTGATTTATCAAGATGAATTTGTAGTTTGTGTATCATCAAAACATCCGCTTGCAAAAGCACATGCCGTCCGGTTGTCGGAATTAAAAGATGAAAAGTTTATTCTGTTTGATAAGTCTTTCGCATTATATAACTTAATTCGGAATCATTGTATTGAATCAGGCTTTTCTCCAGAGGTTTCCTTCCAGAGCACCCAGTGGGATTTAGTTTTGGAACTTGTTTCTGCACAGTTGGGAATATCCATCATTCCCAAAAAACTAACCAATAAATTAAATGACATTGATATTGTTGCATTGCCGATCAAAGATCCAAATATAAGATGGAACATCGGAATTATCACAAAAAAAAATGCATACAAATCGTATGCACTTAAAGAATTTATGAAGGTCGTAAGAGACATTTATAAGTGAATTATGGGAGCTTCTAGGAAATAGAGCATACTTTATTTACTCTGCATCAAGCTATCCCCTGCAGCTCCTACAAATTATTGGACACTCTAATTTATTCTTAAACCCCAGTCAAAATATTTTTCAATTATCATGAACATCTGTCGTAATGCTCGTAAATCCCTGCTGCTAGTTAGAAGCTCAAGCTTTTTGCATTGTTTCTATTATTTTTATATACTGCGAATCTCCTAATCCATATTGAGGAAATAAGTGAAATAATTGTTTCAACAGCTCATTCCTAGGCTTGCCTGCATGTTTTTTTTATAAGAGGTGATCTCATTATCTTCCTTTAAATATTCTAAATATAATTTAATCCCCTGGTACATAACAGGCATTAATGCAGCTTCTGGAAGACGATGATGGATAAAACTTGTTGATAAATTTCTTTATAGCCTTCAAGCAATATCTCCTCCGTTTCCTCCACTTCATAGCTCCTGTCCTTGATCATATAAAAAACACTTTTCCTCGATACCCTTCTAGCTCTAGAAATGCCAACACAGTCAGCAAATTCATTTGACAAAACATATCATCACCGAACCATAAAACAATACATTTGTATTTGTTTTCAAACAGAGGTTTCAAAGGAGTAACAGTAACCGCCTCATAATCTCGTAAAGACACCCTATGTCCGGAAGCTCTCTTTTTTTTAAAGTGATCACTGAAGATCGTAACGCAAGTATTATTTGAGCACATTGCCTCATTAAAAGGGGCATAGTCACTTTTTTTCATTAACTGATTTTCAGAAAATTCCTCATACATCATTTGCCCATTTAAGATATTTAATATACCCTGATCAAATTGTTCATAGATTTTGTTTTGCAATGCTCCGATCATTAATTTCTGTGAAATATCCATTGAAAAACCGCCCTTTGTATCAAATGCGCCTTGGCGGATTTGCGCCCAGATTTTATCGAGCTCCGCTCAATCATTTTCCTCTGAAGATCTGTGGCATCCGCCGGAGGCTTTAACTTTATTCAGCAACGGTTTGAACCCCCTTTAAGCATGACAAGGGGAATCGGAATATCTTTTATTAGCCCTCGTCTATTCCAAATTTTCATACTCAAATATATATACCCTTACAGAGGATATTCGAAAATCCTTGGCTAACTTTTTGCCCAAATTGGGTATGTATCTCCCTTTCAACCCCCGTTGGATTTCTAATCCTGTAACTAATAAATTCACGCTCTCTCTATTATAAACCCAATGTTACATAAAGCCCTTTTCTTTCATACTGACATATTTATTATCGCCAATGATCAAATGATCAAGGATTTCTATACCGATAATTTTTCCGCACTCGACAAGTCTCTTTGTCACTTCAATATCTTCTCTAGAAGGTGCTGGATCTCCGGATGGGTGATTGTGTAAGCAGATGATGGATGCAGCTGATCTACGAAAAGCTTCTTTGAAGTAGGGTAAGAACCCAGCGCCTTTCCGCATTACTACGGTAGGTTTCCAAGAACTCCCCTCCAAACCGTACGTACTCCTCTCAGAGTATACGGCTTTCCATTTATCAATCCAACTTCCCATTGTGCAGGTCGTGGTGACATTTCACACACATTGCAATTGTCTTGCGATTTCTTGCAATCATGGTTTGTTCCCATCGCTTCTTACCTTTTAAATCTTTGAGCTTATTCACATGATGCATCTCTAATGGAACATTTTCTGCACCACACCATTCACACTTTTCAGCTAAAAGGCGTTCAATGAGACTTGTTCTACCACCGTAAAGTAACGTATTTTCAATTATATCAACTGACTGTTTTTTAATCTCCGAGTTTTTTTCCATTCGTTGTTCCGTAAAATAAGCAATTTTAGGGCCATCCTTCGTTTCATAACGTACACCGAATTTCCCGTTTATCTTAAATTTCGTGATAGTTTTACTGACGGTACTTTTGTATTTACTGGCATACGTTTTAATCATGCTGTATTTCATTGTTTGTCGAAAAGATTGAAGAACGTGTACATTGCTTGCTAGGCGATAATAATTATATAATCCTTCAATTTCCGCATTGTACATACGAAGAATTTCAAGGGCATCATTATGCACTAGATACGGACGATGAACGGGTTTCCACCCATTGTTGCTGCCAATTTTTAATGCACCTAAATCGATGAGTTTTTTGATGTATTTCTCATGAGGTACGAATAACTTCGTTTGGTAATTGAACTTCCGTTTCTTCGTACCATTTGGCATCTTCATTCTGTGCCAATCTCTTGCTACTCGGATGTCATATCCTAGGAATCTAGCGTTTTTCTTACTATGCGTTATCAACGTTTTTTCAGCACTTAATTCCAATCTGAGTTTGTCTGCAAGGTAGTCTGTTAAATCTTTCTTGATTTGGTCGGCTTCTTTTTTACTACCAATAACACCAATAATGAAATCATCAGCGTATCTTACATATTTCATTCGTCTATATTTTGGGTCAAAAAGGTCTTTACTGTCATGACTTTGCAGTTCTTTATATAAAGCCTTTAACTCTTGAAGTCTTGCAGCTTTTTCTTCTTTAGTAAGCCGTTCCCAATCACGTTTATTTTTATTTTTACGATAATTAATCTTTGATGCTAGGTTAAGATAGACACTATTATGTGTTCGCTTTTCACCTTTGTTATAGTCCAATGCATACTGTTCTACATATTTATCTAATTCATGCAGATAAATATTCGATAATAATGGACTAATGATGCCACCTTGAGGTGTTCCACTGTATGTTTTATGAAAAGCCCATTCTTCTACATAACCTGCTCTTAAGAATTTCCAAATTAAATTAATTAATTTTTCATCCTTGATACGTTTCCGTAAAAGTCCAACTAATACATGATGGTCGATATTATCAAAGAAACCTTTTATATCCCCTTCAATGAACCATCTCGTACCTGTGAAAGTGTTGCGTATTTCCTTTAAAGCCGTGTGACAGCTACGATTTGGTCGAAAACCATACGAATGATTTGAGAATTGTGGTTCATAAATACTTTCCAAAATTCGCCGAACAACTTCTTGCACTAATTTATCCTCAAAAGTTGGGATACCCAAAGGTCGTGTTTTCCCATTTTTCTTCGGGATATATGTTCTCCGTGCTGGTTTCGGTTGATAAGTTTGTTCTTTTAGTTTTTCGATTAAACGTTCGATTCTTTGTAGACTCATCCCATCGATTGTGTCGTCATTAATTCCCTTTGTATTGCTTCCTTTATTAGGATAGAGTTTGGCATAGGATTCTAAGTAAAACTCGGTATTGTATAAATTTCGATACAATCGTTCAAATACGTACGTTTCATTTTGTGCTTTGGAAGTTAGACTGTCTAACACTACTTTTGGATTTCTCATAGAGCCTCACGCTCTTTCCCAATTTGGTATTAAACTAGATAAACTGTTCTCCTTCGCCATGTAATAGGCTTTCCCTATCTCGGACTACTACGAGAACTCCGTTGCCATATCAGATATTCAGCATCATCTTTCTTGCCTTTCAGCTTGAAATTTATCGCCTTATTGGGCATTATGCATAGCTGTGTTCGCAGCGTTCTGACTTAGGCAATCCCCATTTAGACATTTAGAAACATAGCATTTCATAGGTTCGGATGTGATTTTCACTCGTTTCTTCCATATAAAAGATGGACGAAGTAGTATCACTTCATATTTCTCGAAGTTTTTAAGAAATATGCATACTTCGCACAGCGTAAATCATTACCTCCCGCTGAAGGTCCCCGTAGTCCCCCTTGAGCTATCATTCAAGCAATCCAGCTTTCATCCTTGTCTATGAATTTCATCTTGCCATTCAGTCGTGCCTTGGTAACTAGACAACTTATGGCTTTTCCAACATGCTACACTCCCCGCTTGGTTTCCCTTACGGATAAGTTGGCTGATGATAGGGTAAAGATTGTGATATTTCCCTACTGCTTTGCTAGAGTAGATTTTCTAAATGCCCTTACGGGCGCACAACTTCGCGTGGATGTACAATAGAGGCATTCAGACTCCCAATAAAAATTGTTTGTCTATGGAGAACTTGGTTCTTTGTGTTGAGATAGAGGCATACGAAATGTTCTTGTGTTAAAAATCTCATATCGTTCATGACATAATTGGCTCCGTCTTCAGGACTTCGGATGACATAGCGGTCATCATATGTGAGATTGCTGATCCGCCTTCCAAGCTCCACGGCCGCAGCAATTTGGACCGCCTTTGCTTTTCCGATGCCTTTTAAACTCATGATTTCTTCCAAAGCTGCTTCCTTCAACCAGAACAGACCGCCAAATTGTGTCAGCAGACTGTTTGCTAGCTGGATAGCGGACTCGGATTTCGTTCCAGTCCTCAACAGTATAGCAAGCAGCTCATGATTGGAAAGGCTGACAGCTCCATGGTTGATTAGCCTTTCTCTGGGTCTTTCATTAATTGGAAAGTCCCTTATCATCAGTGTTTCTGATTTATCCATTGCTTCCTCCCTTTTCAATTTGTGGTAAACCCATTTCTTTTAATACCTGGTAGAGACGGGAGATTGGCAGTCCAACAACCGAGTAAAAGTCGCCATGTATAGATTTGACAAAGAGACCGCCCTGTCCTTGAATTCCATACCCTCCTGCTTTATCAAATGGTTCGCCACTATCCAGATATCTTTCAATTTCCTCATTTGATAAGTCCCAAAATGTTACATCTGTCTTTTCATAAAAGGTTTTGACAGATTTTCCAAAAACGACGGAAACCCCCGTGTATACTGAATGAGTGCATCCTGACAAACTGAATAGCATTTTTCTGGCAGTTTCTCTGTCAGCTGGCTTTCCAAGCACTGTTCCTTTATAAACAACAACAGTGTCAGAGCCAATAACATAGGAATCCGGATATTTGTTTCCTGCCTTCTTTGCCTTTCTGAAGGATAATTCGGATACTATTTCTGCGGGTTTTAGGTCTTTATCAATTGATTCGTCAACATTTGGTGAATAGATGGTAAAAGGAATAGATAATTTTTCCAGAAGTTCCTTCCGACGGGGAGATGAAGAAGCCAAGACGAGGTTGGGCATGTAACAAATCCTGCCTTTCTGATCAAATGGGAGATACAATCCCATCGTATCAAAACTACTAGAAAGAAACAATAGCAAGAATCTTTCATCTCATTTACTAAGAGCAAATAAAATTAGAGATGCGCAAGCAACTTGTAGCCTGGATAAAGAAAAAAGGCCCTGTTTTAAACAGAGGGCCCCTTTGCTCCGTCATAATATGCCTTTAAGAAGTTCAACAAGGACTGTTGCGCTTTCGTCAAGTTTTCTTGATTCTGTGAGGTTGAATAGGCTCCCAACTGTTTGATTGTATCTTCTAATTGGGTTCTTAAGTCAACTGAAAGTTTTTGCTGGATGTTTTTACCTTCAAATTTCTTGATGGTTGTTTCTGAATCCTGAAGGACCTGTTCGTTTACCTGACCGCTGGAGCGTGCATTGGCCGCTTCTTTTGCGAGGATTCCAAATAGCTTCGGTGCTTCTGTCACCCATTCAGCCTCGATTTTCGAATCAACCTTTATTTGATGCTCAGGAACGCTGAATTCTTTGGCATACACATCGATTCCGCTGGCTTTGTAATCCTCCACCCACGTCTTTGCCGTATTCAGGTCTTCTGTCACTCCAATGAATAAAAACTGCTGTTCGTCGACATTTAATGAGATAGATGGCAGACCCTGGCTAGTGAATTTGTCAGAGAAGCTTGTTGCAGCTTCCTCAGTGGAAAAAGCTCCGCCTTGAACGACTGCCGCTGATAAACCAGGCATTGTTGCCGTCAATGCCGTTCCTTTCTCTTTACTTTCAGCTGGAACAGTGGGTGCTGCATCAGTTAATATAGTGCTACTTTCTGGATTTACTACAAGCTTCCATACAAATAAACCAAATCCGAGACCAATTGCCACTGCTAGAATAGTCGATATTAAAAGTCCTGTTTTGTTCGGTGAGAACCTTTTTTGGAAATACTTTGATATATTGATTTTGGGTTTCTTTTCCTCTTCAACGCTCTCTGGAATACCTTGTGCAGGCTGAAACTCCGGAACTTCCGGGATGCCCTTATTCGGTAAAACCCAATCAAAACCATCATTTTCAAGTCTATCCTCGGCGGCTGCAGTTTCCTTTTTGGCCTTATTCCAGTCTTTGATGACGACTTCCTCATTTAATTGCTGTTCTTTCCCATTGATTTTAACTTTCATTTCTTTTTTCGCCTGTCTTTTTTTACGTGCCATATCATCAATCCCTCCCGCTCTCATGATTTGTTCATATGCTAGCACGACAAAATAAAAAAAGGACAAGACTTTTGTCGTCTCGCCCTTAAAGGATTTCGCCAATTTCTCCTGTGGTTATTCGTAATATGAAAATTTCTTTAGAATTTCAGCACAATGTGTGAGATTAAATTGCAAGACTATCACGAAATAGCAGTCTGCCATTCTTAAAATAGTTTAATATTCCTACAGTATTTGTATAAGTATATTGATTGACAGTGAGAGTTTCTATTCTATTGTTCAAAAAGAGAGATGCGCTTTTTATCATTCTCTGACAAAAGACTCACTTCATGGAAATTAAAGGGCCAAAGCCCAATGAGTAAGTGGGAGATGAATGTCAGTTGCCGAAAGCATAGCCAAAACGGATGTCAGTACGACGCTTGAGTACAAGGCGAAGTGGGATGGCAAATGAGACTGTCTGTCCAAAGCAAAACCTTAGAAACAAAGCTATAACTATAAGACTTCTGGCCGCAGGAACTATGGAGATAGCCTGGTCAAAACGTTCAGCAGGAATCTCAGTTAAGTGGGAGTAGTTAAAAAAAACCAAAATACCATTGCAATATCTCCTCATGATAGAAATAAGCTAAAAGTGTTCCCACGGCGATAAAAGGGCCGAAGGGGATGGCTTCCCCTTTTTGCACAGAACCGGTTATCATTCCCATACCGCCAGCAACTGTCCCAATTAGAGTGGCCAGGAAGAAAGAAAGTAGAACAATCTTTGTTCCTAGTACAAATCCTAAAACAGCAAAGAGCTTGATATCTCCGCCCCCCATTGCGCCTTTGCTGGTTATCGCTATAAACAGAAGCAAACCAAAACCGACTGCAGCACCTACAAGTGAATCCCACCACGGATCAAGAGGCTCTATGAATCTTTCTAGCAAAAAAAGCCCGGAAAAAACCAATAGCACTTTATCAGGTATGAGCATATAGGTAATGTCAGACACTGTAATAATGATAAATAGCGCGGTGAGCGTACAGACAATAGCAAATTCTAACGTCAAGCCGAACTCAATAAACGCTGCTGCAAATAACCCTCCGGTTAACAACTCCATTACAGGATAAATAGGCGATATCCGAACCTTGCAGGAACGGCATTTTCCCCCTTGAATTAAAAAGGAAATCACAGGTATCAGTTCAATCGCTGATAAAGGATGGCTGCAGCTCGGACAAGAGGAACCGGGTGTGGCAATTGATTGATTAAGAGGTATTCTCAGTCCCACAACGTTAAAAAAGGATCCTAAAAGAAGACCATAGATAAAAATGATAAATGTCATATTATAGTAAATCCTTTCAATAAACCTTCGATTATTAATATATATAACATCATTATCGTAAGCCCCCAATCAAACAACGCATATTTTTATGCAGCCCCTCTTAGTATGATCAATGTATCAACTGAAGGAGGTGC
>NZ_JACSPV010000058.1 GCF_014836955.1 Bacillus norwichensis | reverse complement strand
TTAAAAAATAGGAATAGAGGGCTTACTTAAGTATTGCTTTCTAGCGGAAATAATTTTCATACAAAATTTATCGAGCAGACCTCGATAAAAACTTGGCGCAAATACGCTAAGGCACGTTTGATGTGAAAGAGAAAAAGTCATCAACGCCTGTTCCTCGACATAAAGCGTCTATATAAGCTAAAATTGTGGTAATATGTTTCAAAGTCCTTCTCTGATGGAAGGAACATTACTGGGAGGTGTACGAATGTGACAAAACAAAAAGAGGCGTTCGTTCCCCTGCTGCCATTGCGTGGAATGCTTGTTTTTCCGACGATGGTTTTACACCTTGATGTCGGACGGGAACAATCCGTTCAGGCATTGGAGCAGGCGATGCTCACCGACCATCTTATTTTTTTGACGACTCAAAAAGATACTGCTATTGATGAGCCTGGTGAGGAAGACATTTATAGAGTGGGAACGTTGACGAAAGTAAAGCAAATGCTTAAGCTTCCAAACGGTACGATTAGAGTGCTTGTGGAAGGACTTTCGCGGGCAAAAATGAAGAGTTATATTGTAAAAGACGATTTTGCCGCTGCCACTCTTGAACTTTTTGAAGATGAAACTGAAAAAGATGTGGAAGTTCAGGCTTTGATGAGGACAATGCTTCAATATTTTGAACAGTATATTAAGCTGTCCAAGAAAATATCAGCGGAAACTTTCGCAACTGTAGCTGATATGGAGGAGCCTGGACGGATGGCGGACATTGTTGCATCCCATTTGCCTTTGAAATTGCAGGACAAGCAGGATATCCTCGAAACCTTCGATGTGAATGAAAGGCTGAGCAATGTCATTGAAATCATCCATAATGAAAAAGAAGTGCTTAATCTGGAAAAAAAGATTGGTCAGAGGGTCAAGCAATCAATGGAGCGGACCCAAAAAGAATATTATTTGCGTGAGCAGATGAAGGCCATTCAAAAAGAACTCGGTGAGAAAGAGGGCAAAGCCGGCGAGGTGGCTGAGCTGACCGAGAAAATAGAGAATGCGGGTATGACGGAACATGCAAAGATGACAGCGTTAAGAGAATTAGATAGGTATGAGAAAGTGCCAGCGACATCAGCAGAAAGTGCTGTGATTCGTAATTATCTTGATTGGCTCGTTTCACTGCCGTGGACGAAAGCGACTAAAGATGACCTGAGCATCCATAAAGCAGAGAAAATCCTTGAGCGGGACCATTATGGTCTCCAGCATGTGAAAGAACGTGTTCTTGAATTTCTTGCGGTTAAGCAATTGACCCAATCACTCAGAAGCCCAATACTTTGCCTTGCAGGACCGCCAGGCGTGGGAAAAACCAGCCTGGCGCGTTCTATTGCAGAATCCATGGGAAGAAACTTCGTGCGGATTTCTCTTGGAGGAGTCAGAGATGAGTCCGAAATTCGCGGGCATAGACGTACGTATGTTGGAGCAATGCCAGGTCGGATCATTCAAGGGATGAAAAAGGCGGGTACAATTAATCCGGTATTTTTACTGGATGAGATTGATAAGATGTCAAATGATTTCCGGGGTGACCCATCATCAGCCATGCTCGAAGTGTTGGACCCTGAACAGAACAGGACGTTTAGCGACCATTATATTGAAGAGACGTATGACCTTTCAAAAGTGATGTTTATTGCGACAGCAAATGACTTAGGGACCATTCCGGGACCGTTGAGGGACAGAATGGAGATCATTACCATTGCAGGCTATACGGAACTGGAAAAAATTCATATAGCCAAGGATCACCTGCTTCCTAAGCAAATTGAAGAACACGGGTTAACGAGGAGCCAGCTTCAGCTTAAAGAAGATGCTATTAAGGCGATTGCCCGATATTATACAAGGGAAGCTGGTGTCCGGGAGCTTGAGCGTCAGCTTGCCTCTATTTGCAGGAAAGCAGCAAAAATCATTGTAGCTGGTGACCGTAAAAGAGTCATTGTGACTGAGAATAATCTTGAAGAACTGCTTGGTAAGAAAAAATACCGTTACGGTCAGGCGGAGCTTGAAGACCAAGTGGGAGTTGCTACAGGGCTTGCCTATACAACGGTTGGAGGCGATACGCTTCAAATCGAAGTATCCTTGACTCCGGGGAAAGGAAAGCTAATTTTGACCGGAAAATTAGGAGATGTAATGAAGGAATCAGCCCAAGCTGCTTTCAGCTATGTCCGATCAAAAGCGGAAGAACTGAAGTTTCCAGATAATTTTTACGAAAAGTATGATGTCCATATCCATGTGCCTGAGGGTGCAGTACCGAAGGATGGGCCATCTGCAGGGATAACGATTGCTACTGCCCTTGTCTCTGCTCTAACAGGTCGCCCGATTAGAAGAGAAGTAGGCATGACCGGAGAAATCACCCTACGAGGAAGGGTTTTACCTATCGGTGGATTGAAAGAAAAATCGATGAGTGCTCATAGAGCAGGGTTGACGACCATTATTTTACCAAAAGATAATGAAAAAGATATTGATGAAATTCCTGACAGTGTAAAGGGTGACCTGACTTTCATTCCAGTGACACACATGGATGAAGTGCTTGGGAAAGCTTTGATGGGAGAGGCATAATGAAAGTAAACAATGTAGAAATGGTAATCAGTGCTGTTAAGCCTGAGCAATACCCTGATGAAGGTCTGCCGGAATTTGGACTTGCCGGCAGGTCAAACGTCGGGAAATCTTCTTTTATTAATAAAATGATTAATCGTAAAAGCTTGGCCAGAACATCCTCCAAACCTGGAAAAACGCAAACGTTGAATTTTTACAAGATAGAGGAGACACTCTACTTTGTAGATGTCCCGGGATATGGATTTGCGAAAGTGTCCAAAAAGGAGCGGGAAGCTTGGGGGCAAATGATTGAGACGTACATGACAACAAGGAAAGAACTGCGGGCTGTCATGCTGATCGTCGATCTCCGCCATCCGCCTACGGAGGATGATGTCATGATGTATGACTTTCTGAAATACTATGACATTCCATGCGTAGTCATCGCTACCAAGGCGGATAAAATCCCAAAGGGAAAATGGTCAAAGCATGCCAAGATAACCAAGAACAAACTGAATCTGATACCAGAAGATGAACTTGTTATCTTTTCTTCGGAAACGGGTGAAGGCAAGGATACCGCTTGGAACATATTAACTAAAAGGTTCAAATAAAATAAATTTCAGGACAGATGATCCTGAAATTTATTTTTTTCTTTGGAGAAACAAAAAATATCCTCCGGCTATAATAAAGAAGAAAGGCCAGAATTTGCTGAGCAAAGAGATATCGTGCCCATTCTCAGCAGCCCAGTTTGTAAGCCGGTCGAAAAACAGAAGTAAGGAGGCAGCCGCTAAAAATAAAACCCCCATCATAAGGCCAACGCCCGTTTTTACATATGTAAGTAAAATGCCGACAGCGACCAGCAATAAGAATACTCCAGCAAAGTCCTGCCACATCTCAAGTTTATTGGCAATGTGAAAATGTATCCCCATCCCGGCTAGGACAACCCCCGGTAAAATTGCTTCATGATCTTTACCTAAGTAGCCTTGAACCAAAAAGCCGCCTCCAATAATGATTACCAGGGTGGGCCAGGAATATAAATCCTGTAAAATTTGTATGTTGTATTGCTGTAAAAAAAAGTAAACTCCAAACCCCAAAAAGATAACTCCAGAAAGCATTCCTTTATTTTTCAAAAAAATCACATCCAGCGCGTTTACTTGTATTTAGTCCCTATATTTGCTATGGTACAAAAGGATTGAAAATGGTTTTAATTAATTGTTGCGGTAGCAAGAACTACCTGCCTTGTGCCTAGCGGAGCTGAACATTTGCCTCGCACTTAAATATACCATAGGTTTCGTTTTCTGTTCACATCTTTTTAGAATTCTTCTAATGTAAAGTGGTATACTAAAGATACTGAGTGATCATTTTGGAGGTGCCTGTTTTAAAATGCATATCATCGTGGTTGGTTTGAATTATCAAACAGCGCCTGTCGAAGTCAGGGAACGCCTAGCTTTTGCTGAAAGCGATCTTGCCTCTGCTATGACGGCATTGAAAAATAAAAAGAGCATTTTGGAAAATGTTATTGTGTCCACCTGTAATCGGACGGAAGTGTATGCTGTGGTGGATCAGCTTCACACTGGCCGTTATTATATAAAAGAATTTTTGGCAGAATGGTTTCAGATAGATCAAAAGGACTTTTCTAATCATTTATTCATTCACGAGCAAGAACGTGCTGTTGAGCACTTATATAAAGTTACCTGTGGATTAGATTCCATGATTCTAGGGGAGACCCAGATTCTTGGTCAAGTTAGGGACAGCTTCCTGCTTGGTCAAGAAAGAGGGACAACTGGAACAGTCTTTAACCATTTGATGAAACAAGCTGTAACATTGGCCAAGCGTGCTCACTCGGACACCGAAATCGGGTCCAATGCGGTTTCTGTTAGTTACGCAGCTGTCGAGTTGGCAAAGAAAGTATTCGGTCAACTGAAGGACAAGCATGTACTTATTATCGGAGCCGGGAAAATGAGCGAGCTCGCTATCAAAAATCTTTATTCAAATGGAGCAACTAAAGTTACGGTTGTTAACCGTACGCTAGAAAGAGCACAAAATTTAGCGGATCAGTTTGCTGGACAGGCTAAGCCGCTCAGTGAACTGCAATGTGCGGTTATGGAAGCCGATATCGTCATTAGCTCCACTGGATCTCCTGATTATGTGTTGACTAAAGACATGATGGTCCAAGTTGATAAAATGAGGAGAGGGCGTTCGCTTTTCCTTGTTGATATTGCTGTTCCACGCGATTTAGATCCTGCCATTTCAGAAATTGACAGTTCTTTCCTCTATGACATTGATGATCTGGAAGGGATTGTTCAGGCGAATTTGGCCGAGAGAGAACTAGCTGCGGATAAAATCATGGGAATGATTGGAACAGAAATCATCCATTTTCAAGAATGGCTGAATATGCTTGGTGTCGTACCTGTTATTACGGCTTTGCGGGAAAAAGCTTTGTCCATTCAGGCTCAAACGATGGAAAGTATTGATCGAAAGCTTCCAAACCTTACGGAGCGTGAAAGAAAAGTATTGAGCAAGCATACAAAGAGTATCATTAATCAAATGTTGAAAGATCCAATTATGCAAGTGAAGGAATTTTCAGGTCTGGAAAATGCTTCAGAGAAAATTGAGCTTTTTAAGCAAATTTTTGATTTGGAAGATTCTGTAAAACAAGCATCACCTGCGCCTGCAAAAGAACCCGAGAAAAAGAAAATAAAATTTGCAGCATCACTGCAAACATTCCAATCATAAGAGGAATGAGTCTATGTTTGACCTTGTAATGGCAAGACTTCCAGAATTGATAATTGTCATATATGCCTTATCCATTCTGCTTTATTTTATCGATTTCGTTGATCATAATCGGAAGGCAAACGCTTTTGCTTTCCGGTTGCTTTTGATTGTTTGGGCATTTCAAACAATCTTTTTGTTTATGTACATGTTAAATACCGGCAGGTTTCCAGTATTGACGCTCTTTGAAGGGCTGTATTTTTATACTTGGGTACTTATCACAATCTCTTTGTTTATTCATCATATTTTAAAAGTTGATTTCACGGTATTTTTTATAAACTTGATAGGATTTTGTTTCATGGCTATTCATGCTTTTGCGCCGATTCAGCGTTCTTTTGTAACGGCGGAGCAGCTGATGTCTGAATTATTGTTGATTCATATAACAATCGCGATCCTGTCATATGGAGCTTTTTCAGCGTCATTTGTGTTTTCAACCCTATACTTGCTTCAGTTTAAATTGCTGAAGGAGAAAAAGTGGAAGAAGAAGTTATGGCGATTGGCGGACTTGGCGAAACTGGAAAAAGCATCTTTTGTTCTCAATACGATCGGTTTCCCTATGCTGCTATTAAGTCTAATTCTAGGTCTCAGATGGGCAGTGATTAAGCTTCCAGTCTTTCATTGGTATGATCCTAAAATTATCGGGTCCTTTTTTTTGTTGGTCATTTATGGATTTTTACTATATGCTTTTGCTAAACGCGTCATTTTCGGACGCAAATTGGCTTTATGGAATTCGGCGGCTTTTTTATTTGTGTTAATCAACTTTTTCCTAATCAGTAGGATATCTAAGTTTCACTTTTGGTTTTCGTAAAGATGATGCAGACGGGCATTTAAGTGCAGTATTCACAGGAGGCATTTGTATATGAGAAAAATTGTAATTGGTTCGAGGAGAAGCAATCTGGCAATCACACAGACAAACTGGGTACGCGAACAATTGGAAAAGCTGGGCGCTCCTTTTGAGTTTGAAGTAAAAGAAATTGTAACAAAGGGAGATCGTATATTAGACGTCACATTATCCAAAATTGGCGGAAAAGGGTTGTTCATCAAAGAAATAGAGCAGGCGTTATATGACGGTGAGATTGATATGGCTGTCCATAGCATGAAGGATATGCCTGCAGAACTTCCAGAAGGATTGGTCATCGGCTGCGTACCGCTGCGCGAAGATCATCGTGATGCATTCATTTCAAAAAGCGGTCTTAAGCTGAGAGAATTGCCAGCTGGTTCTATCGTAGGTACGAGCAGTTTACGACGAGGAGCCCAGATTTTGGCTCAAAGACCTGACTTGGAAATTAAATGGATACGAGGAAATATTGATACAAGGCTATCCAAACTTAAAACTGAAGATTATGATGCCATTATTCTAGCAGCAGCGGGGTTGATCCGCATGGGATGGAATAAAGACATTGTAACGGAATATTTAGATCCAGATTTCTGCTTGCCTGCTATCGGTCAAGGAGCATTGGCCATCGAATGCAGGGAGGATGACAAAGAGCTGCTGACTGAACTAGCTAAGCTAACTTGTGAAAAAACAGCACGGGCTGTTGAGGCAGAGCGTGTATTTCTTCATGAGATGGATGGAAGCTGCCAGGTGCCAATCGCGGGCTTTGCTGAAGTTTTACCCAATAATGATATTCAGCTCACAGCTCTTGTGGCTTCTCCTGATGGCAAAACAGTTTATTCGGATATGATTAAAGGCACAGATCCGAAGCAAATTGGTGTAAAAGCAGCAGCGAGCTTAATTGAACAGGGCGCTAAAGCTTTAATCGAGAATGTAAAAGAGGAACTTGAGCAATGACAGCAGACCAGCTTCCATTACGAGGCAGGCATGTGTTGATCACTAGAGGTGGAGAACAGGGTGAAAAGTTTTGCAATGATGTGGCCTCCACTGGAGGGATTCCGTATATGGTTCCGCTCATTGATTTTCGCCCTCATGAAGACTTGAACGCGGTCCATTTTATCCAATCGCTCCATAAATATGATTGGATCATTTTTACAAGCAAAAATGGCGTCAAGTATTTTTTTCAGCACATTGAGTCCCAACGGCAACAATTTGAAATGTTTAAAGAACATATTCAATTTGCGGCTGTAGGTGAGAAAACAAGAGCTGAATTAAGCCGATATCGAGTTGAGTCGCATTTTATGCCCAATATTTATACGGCAGAAGATTTCTCAAGGGAGTTTTTTGAAAAAGGGCATACCGCAAAGCGAGCGTTGATTCCAAAAGGGAATCTGGCAAGTACTACGATTGCCGAAAGCTTTCGGAGCCATCATGTTATAGCTGATGAATGGGTTGTCTACGAAACTTTTTATCCAACAAAGGACATCGGTAGGCTGGTTACGATTATAAAGGAAGATCGGCTTGATGCTGCTTGTTTTACAAGCCCCTCCACTTTTCATCATTTTAATAAAGTGATAAAGCAATACCATTTGGAGGAACATCTCCAGTTTATTTTGCTAGTAAGTATTGGCAAAATAACAAAAAGAGCAATAGAAAACGAGGGATACTTGGTTAAAGTATGCCCTGAAAAATATACAATAGATTCTATGTTCCATGAACTGTGCCAGTATTTTGGACAGGAGAGAAAGGAAGAATAGCATTGGACCAAATTCAATTCAAACGTCATCGCAGACTTCGGAAATCCGCTGCTTTACGGGCAATGGTGAGAGAAACACACATACATCCGGAAAATCTGATTTATCCTCTTTTTATTGTAGAAGGCGAGAACACCCGTACAGAAATTTCATCCATGCCTGGTGCTTTTCAAATTTCATTGGATCTGTTAAAAGAAGAAATTGCTGAAATTCATGAACTTGGTATTAAGGCTGTCATCCTTTTCGGTGTACCGAATGAAAAAGATGATTGTGGAACAGGCGCTTATGTAGATGAAGGAATCGTGCAAAAAGCTACACGGGTTATAAAGGAATTAATTCCAGAAATGTTGGTTATTGCTGACACATGCCTTTGTGAATATACTGACCATGGACACTGCGGTGTGGTCGAAGAAGGGTATGTGCAAAATGATGCAAGCCTGGAGCTACTTGTGAAGACGGCTGTCAGCCAAGCACAAGCTGGTGCGGATATAATTGCCCCCTCGAACATGATGGATGGATTTGTGGCTGCGATTAGAAAAGGGTTGGATGAAGCAGGATTTCAGGAAATACCCATCATGTCTTATGCAGTAAAATATTCTTCTGCTTTTTACGGACCTTTTCGTGAAGCTGCGAACAGTACTCCACAGTTTGGGGATCGAAAAACTTATCAAATGGATCCAGCTAATAGAATGGAGGCACTGCGTGAAGCACATTCCGATATGGAAGAAGGAGCGGATATGCTGATTGTTAAGCCTGCCCTTTCCTACTTGGACATCATTCGTGATGTGAAAAACGAATTCAATGCTCCGATTGTTGCCTACAATGTGAGTGGAGAGTATTCCCTTATTAAGGCTGCTGCTTTGAACGGCTGGGTAGATGAAAAAGCGATTGTCATGGAAATGCTGACAAGCATCAAGCGTGCAGGAGCAGACATGATCATCACATACTTTGCCAAAGACATGGCAAAATGGTTGAAATAAAGAAAAGCGTAAGCGCTCGTTTAACGACGTACAGACTGGACGAGTCCAAAAAAGAAAATCACAAGCGTATGAGTAAACAAGATACTTTCTTGTCTAAATAAAGTGGAGGTTATGTTCATGCGATCTTTTAAAAAATCGAAAGAAGCATTCAAAGAAGCGGTTAAGCTGATGCCAGGGGGAGTAAACAGCCCTGTCCGCGCATTTAAGTCCGTAGGCATGGATCCGATTTTCATGGAGAGTGGGAAAGGCTCCCGTATTTTTGATATAGATGGAAATGAGTATATTGATTATGTCTTATCATGGGGGCCGCTTATTTTAGGCCATACAAACGACCGTGTCGTTGAAGCGATCAAGAAGGTTGCGGAAAGTGGGACAAGTTTCGGTGCATCGACTCTTATTGAAAATGAGTTGGCTAAACTGGTGATTGAGCGCGTGCCTTCCATTGAAATTGTTCGGATGGTTTCTTCAGGCACTGAAGCAACAATGAGCGCTCTTCGTTTGGCGAGAGGCTATACAGGTCGGAATAAAATTTTAAAATTTGAAGGTTGTTATCATGGTCATGGGGATTCCCTTCTTATCAAAGCAGGTTCTGGTGTGGCTACGCTAGGATTGCCAGACAGTCCAGGAGTTCCCGAAGGTATTGCAAAAAATACCATAACAGTCCCATACAATAACTTGGAGAGCGTACGTTATGCTTTCGAACAGTATGGAGATGATATTGCGGGAGTCATCGTTGAACCAGTTGCTGGAAATATGGGGGTAGTGCCTCCGCAGCTTGGATTCCTTGAAGGTCTCCGCGACTTGACTACTGAAAACGGTGCTTTACTCATTTTTGATGAGGTCATGACCGGTTTTCGTGTGGGCTATCATTGTGCTCAGGGGCATTATAACATTACTCCTGATATTACTTGTCTTGGTAAAGTGATTGGCGGAGGACTTCCAGTAGGAGCATTTGGAGGAAAAGCCGAAATCATGGAACAAATTGCTCCAAGCGGTCCAATCTATCAAGCTGGTACACTTTCTGGAAACCCGCTTGCCATGGCAGCTGGATATGAAACATTGATTCAGTTGACTCCTGAATCTTACGATGAATTCAATCGTAAAGCTATCAAATTGGAACAAGGATTAAAAGCAGCAGCGGCGAAATATGAAATTCCTAATACGGTCAACCGTGCTGGATCAATGGTTGGATTTTTCTTTACAAATGAAGATGTCTATAACTACGATCAAGCAAAAACAAGTGATCTCTCCATGTTTGCTGCTTATTACAAGGAAATGGCAAATAAAGGCATATTTTTACCACCATCCCAATTTGAAGGATTATTCTTATCAACTGAGCATTCAGATGCTGACATTGATGCGACCATTGAAGCATCTGAACAAGCATTTGCCACTATTTCAAATAAATAATACTAACTATAGGGAACCGTTTAATGACGGTTCTTTTTTTATGGTATAGGAAATTATAAAATTCTATGCTTGTGTATAACTTATTTATCAGATTATGCTGCGTCCAGCTCCAGCGCCTATCGACTAGCAGACTTTGTGCCTCCTCCTACGATAAGTCAACATCGGCTCCGACGGACAGGACGTCCTAGTGCAAGCGAAGCGACAGGATGTCGCGTTTTGAGCCTGCCTCCGTCGCCGTGTTTCCTTTATCTCGTTAGAGTCACTCTTGTCTAGTTGCTGACGGCAGGGGCTCGAGGTCGCTTCGATCAATCCAATGAAGTTAAAGAACGACTTCACTGGATTGCGCCCCAGCGCTTGTCGCCCCTAAACGCCGTCTTCCACATTTCAGCTCAGTCTGTACGTCGATAAACAGGCGCCTGCGCTTTTGTTCTTGTTGGCAAAAAATTCTATGTGGTAATAAGTTGCTCTTTGTATTTATTAGCAAGTTAGTTTATAGGCAGCTCTGAATTCCATTTCCTTATATTATCTTTTCTTTTCATAATTAATTCCTACACAACATAGGATGTAATTGACCCATATATTTTTGTACGGAGTGAAAGGAGGAGCTATCTTGTCTGAGAACGGGCATTCATCTATCAAGTTTACATTGGAAGAATCCGTCTTGTTTAAAAGCGGACAGGAAGTCGATGAGCTGATTTCAATATCTTTAGATCCGAATATATCGATTGTTGAAGAAGAAGAAATTGTTGTGTTAAGAGGGAGTCTAAATCTGACAGGAGAGTATAAACGCATAGATTCTACTCAGTTAGAAGAAGGTTCGGAAGAGAGTTTTTTAAAAGGAAGGTATGTACAGGAAGTGGGGGACAGAGATAGTGAAGAGTGTGATTTTTTTCACCAATTTCCTGTCGATATCACGATACCAAGGGATAGAATCCATGACTCTAATGAAGTGTTTATTGAGGTTGAATCTTTCGACTACGTCATGCCGGAAAATTCTCGTTTAAATATTGTAGCAGAAGTTCATGTATACGGTTTGCAGGGTGAACAGGAAGAGAGCCATCATGAACATCGCGAACAGGAGGAACAACTCAAGCCTATCGAGTTTAGCGAACATGAAGAACGACTCGAGTATGCTGAGCATCGAGAAGATGAGGAGCAGGCAGAACAGGAAGAATATGAAGAGCAGCTCGAACAAAACGAACAACATGAATATGCCGGACATAGCGAGAGGGAAGAACAACTAGAATATGTCGAACATCATAAACATAATGAACAACTAGAACACGCCGAACATCGTGAAAAAATTGAAGAACTTGAGCATGAGGAGCATGCTGAACATTTTGAGCATAGCGATTATGCTGAACAAAATGAACAGGTCGAAAGTATGGAATCCATACCAGAGTCCATCACGGTTCATGTACGGACTGAAGAGGCGGAGGAAGAAGAGAGTACCGTAGAGGTGGAGTTGGTGGAATATGAAGCCGAAGAAGAACCGGAATCAAATCACACTAGTGAATACGTAGAAGAAAGTAAAGAAGAGGAAGAACTTTATACACCATTTATGGCTGAGGCTAGGTCATCTAAAGATCATCAGCAAAAACCTCCTGAACATCACCACCATAATCAATTTCCGTTCCCATTTCCAATGCTTCCTGAAATGGACATGGATGAGGTCGCTCACAGACTCAAAGGATTCTTCCAAAAGCACAGCAAGGAATCACCTTCTGTTTCTGCGGTAGAATCATCAAAGATAGTCGAGGAATCGCCAGTACATGAATCCAGCAGTCACCATGAGAGTAATGAAATGAAAAAGACACCTGAGGTAAAGCCTAAGAAAAAGAAAGATAAGTATAAATCGATATCTTTTGCAGATTTTTTTGCTAGAAAGGAAGAAGATGACTCGGCCAAACTGAAAGTCCGCCTTGTTCAACATGGTGATTCATTGGAAAGGCTGGCAGATCAATATGGAGTCAGTGTACAGCAAATATTAAGGGCAAACCAATTAGATCCAAGTCAGGAAGTCTATGAGGGGCAGGTTCTCTATATACCCGGTAAGACGGCCTATAGAAAATAATTTCCAATTTTAATGGGAGGATAGATTGGCCGCAATCCTCCTTTTCTTCATTCGTGGATAAGTTGAAAGCCATATTCAGATCTGCAGAAATAAGTGCTAAGCGGGTGATCAAATGACCAATTATCATGAAACAGATATTTCTTTCATTGCTGAACTTTATGGCTTACATTTACAATATGCAGAAAAATATGGGCGTGTCCACAAGCTATACACTGATAAGGGGACGTTTGCTTTAAAGAGAATTAAACCAAAGCATGGAGTGGATTTTTTACAGTATGTCCAGCTTCTGTATCAGCGGGGTTATCACCGGATTGTACCAATCTATCCAACGATGGATGGACGGTACGGAGTGTTGGTCAATCCGTGGCTTTATTATTTAATGCCTTGGCTTGATAATCGGGAGAGGGAAGGGCAGGTGAAGAAAAACCAGGAGCTGTTTCGTGAACTGGCCCGCCTTCATACCATCTCAGCGAGAGAGGTAGAGGTGGCTGAAAACGATCGGACAGAGCATTATGAATTAACAGTGACACGTTGGGAAAAGGAAAAGGAGGCTTTGGAACAGTATGTCGAACGGGCTGAGAAAGATTGGTATATGTCCCCTTTTCAATTGCTATTTTGTACATTTTATCATGAAATCACTCTGGCCCAGAATTATTCGATCCGTAAGCTGAATGAATGGTATGAGGAATCCAAAGAACAGACAAAAGCCAGAAGTGTAATTGTTCATGGGAAAATTTCATCCGAACACTTTTTATATAATGAAAACGGAACGGGTTATTTTACGAACTTTGAACTGGCAAGGACGGCTTCGCCGATTCATGATCTTCTTCCATTTTTGTCCAGGTCATTAAAAACATATCCAAATCGATTTGATGAAGGATTGGAGTGGCTGGCTGTTTATTTTAGGCATTTTCCGTTTCAAAAAGAGGAAATGCTCCTTTTTCTGAGCTATCTTTCGCATCCAGAGCGCATCTTCCAAGCGGTAGAAAGATATTTTTTAGCAGGGAAGGACAAGAACGAATATAAGTTTGTCCGCCAATTGCAAAAGCAATATTGGTATATGAAAAATACAGAATATATCGTGATGACTCTCGAAGAAATGGAACAGCAAAAAAATGAAGCAGGCAATCCCCCTCCCAGTTAACGATGGCAGGGGTATTTAAATTAATTCATAATGGTAGGAAAGAGCCACTATGATAAAAATAGTCAACAGCAATATATCGAATGTGGAAGGAAACAGGATGGTGCGAATAGCTTGAAAAATGGTGAAAGGAATAATCAGTTGTTTACATACATCTTTAAAAGTTCTCATCCATGTTCGAAATGTGTGCTTGTTCAGTTTTCTTTTCACTCTCCGTACCTCCCCGAAAATGCTTCTTTGATAAAATATGTGACAAAGGCCGTTTTCGTGCCTTACTGTATGTATAAAAACATCAGGAAGCACCAGCTCCCGGTAAAATGCATATATTTGTGCTGTCATATTTGACTTCAGGCGAATCTTTTCTTACTATATTAAGTATATGAAATTAAGTATATGAATGATGAATACATGCGTTGAAAGGGAAAAGTACATTGCCATCCGCTTTCAGAGAGGGAAATCATTGCTGAGAGATTTCCTAAGCCGGAACAATGGAAAGGTCACCCAGGAGCAGCATACGTGAACGGTCAGTAGCGAATGCCGGAGAAAATCCGTTATGTTTATGAGTGCCAGGCTTATACTTTACTGAAGCCTGTGAAAAAAGGTGGTACCGCGAATAAGCTCCCTTCGTCCTTTTAACGAAGGGGGCTTTTTGTTTTGATTTGAATAGGCGGATGCCAAAGGAGGATAACTATGGAAAACAATCATATTGATATGCCAACGAAGTATGATCCGTTGAATATTGAAAAAAACAGATATGAATGGTGGCTGAAAGGGAAGTTTTTTGAAGCAGAAAATAATACAGAAAAAGAACCCTATACAATTGTCATCCCGCCCCCGAATGTAACGGGGAGATTGCATTTGGGCCATGCATGGGATACGACGCTTCAAGACATTTTAACACGCATGAAAAGAATGCAAGGTTATGATGTACTATGGCTACCAGGTATGGACCATGCGGGGATTGCTACGCAGGCGAAAGTCGAAGAGCATCTTCGTAAAGAAGGAAAAAGTCGTTATGATTTAGGCCGAGATCAGTTTTTAGAAGAGACATGGAAATGGAAAGAAGAATATGCGGGATTCATTCGTCAGCAGTGGGCGAAGCTAGGATTGGGGCTGGATTATACACGCGAGCGATTTACACTTGATGATGGATTGTCCAAAGCCGTTCGTGAAGTATTTGTCCGTTTATATAATGAGGGTCTTATTTACCGAGGGAAATATATCATTAACTGGGATCCAGCAACGAAAACAGCTCTTTCTGATATCGAGGTCATTTACAAGGATGTACAGGGTGCTTTTTATCATATGCGCTATCCATTAGCGGACGGAAGCGGGTCAATTGAGATTGCAACAACACGTCCTGAGACGATGCTGGGAGATACTGCTGTTGCGGTACATCCGGAAGATGAGCGGTATAAGCACTTAATTGGAAAAACAGTTATTTTACCGATTGTGGGAAGAGAAATTCCTATTGTAGCAGATGATTATGTTGATATGGAGTTTGGTTCAGGTGCTGTAAAAATTACGCCGGCTCACGACCCGAACGACTTCGAAATTGGAAACAGGCATAATCTTGAGCGTGTGCTCGTCATGAATGAAGATGGCACGATGAACGAAGAAGCAGGAAAGTATAAAGGAATGGATCGCTTTGACTGCAGAAAGCAAATTGTCAAGGACTTGCAGGAAGAGGGTATTTTGTTCAAGATTGAAGAGCATATGCACTCTGTTGGACATTCTGAGCGGAGTGGTGCAGTTGTTGAACCATATTTGTCCACACAATGGTTTGTTAATATGCAACCGCTGGCTGATGAAGCGGTCAAGCTCCAGCATTCAGAAGAGAAGGTGCAATTTGTTCCAGATCGGTTTGAAAAAACATATTTGCACTGGATGGAAAATATCCGCGATTGGTGTATTTCACGGCAGCTTTGGTGGGGGCACCGAATCCCGGCTTGGTATCATAAAGAAACAGGTGAAATATATGTGGGGCTGGAAGCGCCTGAAGATGAAGGCAATTGGGAGCAGGACCCAGATGTTCTCGACACTTGGTTCAGCTCTGCGCTATGGCCTTTTTCAACAATGGGCTGGCCTGATGTAGAATCAGAGGATTTTAAACGCTATTACCCGACGAATTGCTTGGTAACAGGCTATGATATTATTTTCTTCTGGATCTCCAGAATGATTTTTCAAGGTTTAAAATTTACAGGAAAGCGTCCGTTTGATGATGTATTGATTCACGGTCTTGTCCGCGATGCAGAAGGCCGTAAAATGAGTAAGTCTCTAGGAAACGGAGTCGATCCGATGGATGTAATCGACAAATATGGGGCTGATTCATTGAGATATTTCCTTGCTACAGGAAGTTCACCGGGGCATGATCTAAAATTTAGCATTGAAAAAGTCGAAGCTGTATGGAACTTTGCCAATAAAATTTGGAATGCTTCCCGTTTTGCATTAATGAACATGGATGGCTTCAAGTTCGATGAAATTGATTTATCAGCAGAAAAATCGGTTGCGGACAAATGGATTTTGACAAGGTTGAACGATACGGTTGAAACAGTAACCAGCCTTTCCAACAAATACGAGTTCGGTGAAGTGGGAAGAGTGCTGTATCATTTTATATGGGACGATCTTTGTGATTGGTATATTGAAATGGCCAAACTCCCACTATACGGTGAGGATGAGGCTGCAAAGAAAATGACTCGTTCCGTTTTAGCCTATGTGCTTGACCAAACTATGAGACTCTTGCATCCTTTCATGCCGTTCATTACCGAAGAAATTTGGCAGAACCTGCCTCATGAAGGTGAGTCCATTACGGTTGCATCCTGGCCAAAGGTTAAAGAAGAGCTAACCGACAGGGATGCGGCTAATGAAATGAAAATATTGATGGATATCATCCGCTCGGTTCGCAATATCCGTGCGGAAGTGAACACACCGATGAGCAAAAAAATCACGCTTATGCTGAAAGCTCAGGATAAAGCCGTCCTTGATATTCTGCAAAAGAACAAAAGCTACCTAGAGAAATTCTGTAATCCTGAGAATCTTGTCATGGAAGTAGATATGACGGCGCCGGAAAAAGCGATGACAGCTGTAGTCACTGGAGTTGAACTGTTCCTTCCATTAGCTGGTCTTCTGAATATTGAAGAAGAGATCGCAAGGCTCGAAAAAGAGTGGGCGAAGTGGAATAGTGAAGTGGAAAGAGTCCAGAAGAAGTTAAGCAATGAAAGATTTGTCAATAAAGCACCGCAGGCGGTAGTTGATGAAGAACGCGCGAAAGAAAAAGACTATTTAGCCAAGCGCGCAATAGTTGAAGAACGCATTAAAGAACTGAAGGCTTCCAACTAAAGGCCAAGCGCAGCAACATACGTAATTCAAAGGGGGGAGTGAGTCCGTGATGGATTTGCTTCCCTTATTTAACGAAAAGGAGGGGCTTACAATGAATACATATTCTGAGGCAATTTCCTGGATTCATTCGCAGCTAAAGTATGGGATCAATCTGGGGTTGGCAAGAATGGAATGGCTTCTAAAGGAGCTGGGGAATCCGGAAATGAAGCTGAAAGCCATTCATGTGGCAGGAACGAACGGTAAAGGTTCAACTGTCACATTTCTTCGCTCCATTTTAAATGAAGCTGGCTATGATGTCGGAACATTTACATCTCCATACATAGAAACATTCAACGAGCGAATCAGTATTAATGGCAGCCCCATTTCGGACGATGAATTGATCGAATTGACACGGGTGATCAAACCTTTGGCAGAGGAGCTGAAAAAAGGAGAATGGGGGCCGCCGACAGAATTTGAAATCATTACAGCCATGGCTCTATATTACTTTGGGAACATTCGCCAGGTCGATTTTACAACTTTGGAAGTAGGGCTTGGGGGACGATACGATTCCACGAATATCATCCAGCCGCTCGCAGGCATCATTACAAACATAGGAAAGGATCATATCAACATTCTTGGTGACACGATTGGTAAAATTGCCTACGAAAAAGCTGGTATTATCAAGGAAGGAATTCCGGTGTTTACTGGAGCCAAGCAAAGAGAAGCACTGTCTGTTATTCGGGAGGAAACGGAAAAAAAACAGGCGGTACTTTTTCAATTGGGAAGTGACTTTTCAATTGAAAATAATGAATCCATTCCTAGTGGAGAAAAATTTACATTTCAATCCAAGGAAACGACATATGAAAATTTGAAGCTCTCTCTTTTAGGACGTCACCAGACGGAAAATGCTGCTTTAGCTGTAGCGAGTCTTTTGTACATGAAGGAAAAAAAATTGCTTCAATTGCATGAAAAAGACATTAGAGCAGGACTAAAGAAGGCATATTGGCCAGGGAGAATGGAGGTTTTGCGAGAACATCCTACAGTGATTTTGGACGGAGCCCATAATGCAGAAGGACTGGAAGCTTTCCTATCTACGATGAAAGAAAGGTATAGCAAGAGAAAAGTCCAAGTGATCTTTGCAGCATTGGAGGATAAGGACCTGCCCCATATGCTTCCGCTGTTTAAAAAGATTAACGCAAAAGTAACCTTTACAGAGTTTGACTTTCCAAGGGCAGCTAACGCTTTGAAACTCAAGGAGATTGCCAAAATAGAGGATGCCGCTATTGAAAGTAACTGGCGTTCGCTAGCGGAGAGAATCGTTAGTGAGCTGCATCCTGAAGATGTGCTCGCAGTTACGGGATCTCTCTACTTTATATCCGAAGTCAAACCGTTCATTGTGGAGTTATTAAGGGAAAAATACCAAATTTGAACGAAATAAACTGTGAGACACAGATCGTGCCGCCTAAGTTATTGAATACAGGCGGCATGACCTGAAAAGAGCGGATAGAAGAAAACCAGAAATGGTGCCCACCCTTGATTGTTTCAGGTTGTAATGTGTATGAGTATTCCATTTAGTTGGGGTTCAAACCCCAGCTAATAAAGGTAAAGCCTCCGGCGGATTCCACGGATTTTCAGAGGGAATTTATCGAGCGGAGCTCAATAAAATCTAGCCGCAAATACACAAGGCGCATTTGATTAGCGTTCATGATTAGAGCCTCCCGTCTTAAATGGCTTCCAGTCAAAACGGTGACCATTAATCGAGCAGGAGGCTCATCTTACGTATTTCCTATTTAAACCCCGTTACTAAAGTCTTTTTTAGTTTCAGCTTTACTAATAATCGTGTCAGGTATGGTAAAACGGACCGTAGTTCCAATGCCAGGCTGACTTTCGATGGTGAGCCCTTTCCCATAGATCTTCTTTAAGCGCTTATTCGTATTGATAATGCCAATTCCCTGAAAAGAAGTTAAAGTGTTATTTAAAATTTTGTTTATCTTTTGTTGGTCCATTCCCACACCATTATCAGTAATTATTACATCAACACCAGTGCTGACCTTCTTAATCCGAATAATGACTGTACCACCTTCAATTTGCTTTAATACGCCATGCTGCACAGCATTTTCCACCAATGGCTGGATTGACAAAGGCGGAAGATTGATGTTTATAGCATCTAAATCCCACTCGATGGTTAATCTTTCTCCAAATCGTTCTTTTTCAATATATAAATAAGAACGGACCAAATCCAACTCATTATTTAACGGAATGACAGTCTCTGAATTCGTTACGTGAAAGCTTCTTTGTAAATAATGCCCGAATTTTTCCAGTAAGCCAATCATTCTTTCCGTATCCAAATCACTTAAAGAGACAATCGTATTTAGCGTATTAAATAAGAAATGCGGTCTAATCTGTGCCTGCAACCACGCTGCCTCCATTCGAAGCTGTTCATGAATGGACAATTTTAAGTTGATCAGCGACCGTACTCTGGATTTCAACTCCAATGAATCGACTGGTTTTACCACATAATCATTAGCACCTGAACGGAATCCATTATAAATATCTTCCAGCTGATATCTCGCCGTTAATAGTAGGACTGGAAGCTCAGAGATGGAATATTGTTCACGGATGATCTGGGTTAATTCATATCCTGACATATTCGGCATCATCACATCAGAAATTATCAAGTCCCACTGATGACTTTTGATCAAATTTAAAGCTTCTTCTCCATTCAAAGCCACTGAGATATGATAGGTCTTGTCGAGTACACCCTGAATGATTTGCAGATTGACAGGGTCATCATCAACAAGAAGGATTCGCGGTTTATGATTGAAAGCTTCTGACTGACTGATTGCAGGTAAAAAGTTCTCTGCGTGCTGATTTATTCTTATGGAAGAATCAAGGCGTTCAGGCACCTTCTTTTCACCTTTATTGTCCACCGTTTTATCAAGTAATGGGAGCGTGAAATAAAAAATAGATCCTTTTCCAAGGGTGGATTGAACTTGAATTTCACCGCCATGCAATTCTACCAATTTTCTAGTGATATGCAGTCCCAACCCGATTCCTCCGAGAACTGTCGCTCCTGAATCTGTTTGTTCATATGGTTCAAAAATGCTCTTCTTGGTTTTTTCATCTATCCCGATTCCAGTATCTTCAATTGAGATTGTCACTGTTTTTCGATTATGTTCCGCTTTGATGATTATATATCCCGATTCAGTATACTTAATAGCATTATGGATAAGATTAAACAAAATTTGAATCAGTCGATTTTCATCCGCAGGTACAAGGGGAAAATCTTCCTCAATTTGAAGATCGAACTGAATGTCTTTTCCTTCCGTCATGAAGCGGAGCATATCTAGGACACCTGATGTGATAGCAGGAAGGTGGATATTTTTCTTGTTTAAAATGAATTTATCTTCCCTTAATTGCGCAACATCTAGTAAATCGTTTAAGGTGAAAGACATTCTCCGTGTCACATCTACCAACAATTCCAAATTACTTTTATGTTTGGGTGATAAATTCTCTTCTTCATCATCCAAAATGGATTGAGTTATGTTAATAATTCCGTGAAGCGGGTTTCGCAATTCATGTGAAGTATTGGCAAGAAACTCATTTCTAGTCACATCCATCTGTTCTAGTTTTCGTGCTTGTTGAGTGTTTTCCTTCTTTAATTGCAAGGCATTATTGATGAAAAGAAGGATAAACAGGATAATGGCTATTAAAAAATCAAAAGGATAATAAGGAATATCCACTATTTTTAAATTGATCGCAATTCCCCAAGCAAGGTTGGAGAAATTGCTGACTAAAGCTAAGAAAATGAAGAGGGTGCCTTTAAGTCCTTTCCGCATCATCCTATAGGTGTGTATGACCATAATCACGTAAGATACTATATTTATAGATATTTGGCATAAAAAGACATATGGAAAATACTTCAACGGCGTAAAAATACATGCAATCAGCAGAATTCCATACAATATATACAAGATATGATATATTCGATGTTTGGAAGAGAAATAATACTGATTGAATCGAAGCATGAAAAATAAAATGAAAATAAAGCTTATCGGTGCTAATTTTACAGACCATTCCACATTGACAGAAAATAGGTTGAACAAGATTTTATCATCGTCCACCAGAATAGAGAGAGCTGCAAAAAATAATAAGCATGCTAGGTAAATGACCTCTTTTTGCTTAAATTTATTAATAAACAGTAGAAAAAAGGCATAGACAACATGAAGTAATAGAATACTGGCCACAATTGTCTGGAGAATCATGGTGGACCTTACTTCTTTATGGATAGCAGAATCAGTTCCAAATTTGATAGATTTTGTAATGCCGCCAGTATGTGAGAGTTCGAAATTGGCGACATGAATTAAAAGGATCAGTTCCTGATTGTCAGATTGGAATGTGGTCATAAAAGGCTGTAAATAGCCTGTATAGTTCTGTTTAAATTCTCTAGGTTGACCGGCCTTATGAATGAGGTCTCCATTCACATAGACTTCCGCTGAGGTGGCAACTTCTTTAAAGTAGAAACTGTACAATTGCTTTTTCTTTTCAGGAAGAAGGATACGTAATTGATACGTTCCAAAGCCCAACGGCGTTCTGTCAGGCAGAAAACTCCCCCAGCTCTCCGGTACCATGATAAATTGGTGTTTTTCGTTCGTAGTATCAGGGCTTAGAAAAGTATTAGGGTAAAACAGCCAGTCCCCGTCAAGTGAAAAGGTATCACTTTCTTCAAATTGCCCGTTTCTCAGATCCAAGACACCATTTTTTACAGCTGGCTGTCCAGGCGTTTGATAATAAAACATCCATAGTAAACGAAAAACAGTCAGAAACAGTAAAAAAATACAAACGACTGATAATATTTTTCTATTTGTCATCCGATTAGTGTTCAGCATATATTACCCTTTCGTCAAAGAGATCGTACTAAATATTAATAACATTAAATCAAACTATGTGGGAATTGGAAACAAAAAGATGATGAAAGGATTGGCGATCAAAGGATTTTTTCTAAAAATGTCGAATACTATTCATAATGTCTATACGAGGAGGGATGTTTTTCAAAAAATAAAGGGTATAGAGTTTGTGCAGACTGATATGGCTCAATTTCGGAGAGACGCTTCTAGATAAATAGGATCAAGGAACTTCTTGGTGTTCATCTGGTTTTGGAGGTGATATAAATATTCTAAGGATGAGCTCTTCAAGATGCGGCAAACTATAGCTTGGATAAAATATTTTGCAGATAACCCCACATACTGATTGGCATCAGTCATTGAACTAAGAATGGAGCAAAACCTAAAAATCCCAGATTTTAACCTAATGACAAAATTGCACTTGGCATAGAACCAGCTGCAAGACAGAATCCAGCACGTAAATAAAACCGAGATAAATCTTCCTCAGCAAAGAAGGAAACCATTCTACCAATTTCAACTGAGCTGTCCTAAGAAAAAAGAATCCTCCCCATTTTTAAACTACCAAATCCATAAAGCCCCATTATTCTATGCAGTCCTTCCCATTTTACCTATTCATATTCTGATTTTGATAATGAGTAAGCCCGAAATATAAATAAAATAAGCGCACCTTTTCGGTGCGCATGCCAAACAGCCGTCTATTCTTATGTTTTT
>NZ_JACSPV010000057.1 GCF_014836955.1 Bacillus norwichensis | reverse complement strand
TTCGAACCGCCGTATACCGAACGGTATGTACGAGTGGTGTGAGAGGACGGGAGTTAATCACTCCCTCCTACTCGATTCGAGTAAAGAAGTATAAAATTAGATGAAATATTTAGCCCGAATTAAATATTAAAATGTCTAGCTGTGACGCACAGGATGTGCTAGCAGACGAAGCAACAGGACGTCGCCGAACTGAGTCAGCCGACACACAGTATGTCCTATTGCCAACGGTCGTCACAGGGACGTGGGCTTTAAGTCGGACAGGCGAAAGATCACATTACATAGAAGCTTATTCAGGAGGAGTGTTCTCCTGCGGCGCAGCTGCATGAAGCATAGTCAACGCAGCTTTTCATGATGTAATTGAAATGAGTAGCTTTGCTGTGGTGACTGAAGGACTCCCTTATCAAAATCAACTTTGTACTTGTTGCCTAAACCTACGCGCTTTTCTCTTTTCCTTTATGGTTCGGTCTCTAGTCTGAGAGAAAAACACGGCTTTAGGTCGTTTGGTGTCCCCATTTAATCCTTTAAGATAGAGACAACAGATAGGAAAGGGGAGATCAAAATGAAAAATGTGCTTGTTTTTACACTAGCTGTCATTTTGGCCATCATTGCGATTGCAAGCTTAGGAAATATTGTGGGTATGGCGATATGCTTAATTATCGTTTACTACTCGCTGAAACAGTTTTTAAAAACCCACTCTACATGGCAAAAAATTGCTTGGGGGCTCCTTGGAATAATCGGGCTGACCGGTCTACTGGGAAACTTACCGGCATTGGCAGGAATAGCGGCTGTTTATGTTCTTTATGTGGGATATAAAAATTGGAAAAAAGAAGAGGCGGAAGAAATTGAAGTAGAACAAGATCCATTCGTAAATTTTGAACGCCAATGGAAAGACCTTGAAAAAGGCCATACCAAAAATTAAAACTAAGGGAGACTGACAAAAATGAACACTTTATTTGAAAGAATCAAACAAGCTATAAAAGATGATTTTTATGAAGTTGCCGAAAAACAGAAAAAGACAAATCCAATTTCTCTGTTAAATCAATATTTGCGTGAAAGTGAAGCAGAAGTGAAAAGAGCAGCGAAGCTAATCGAAAGGCAGAAGCTCTTGAGGAACGAGTTCTACAAAGAGTGGCAAGAGATAGAAAAAATGGCTGAAAAGAGAAAAGAACAAGGAGAAATCGCCCTAAAAGCGGGAGCGGAGGATTTATCAGAAATTGCATTACGCGAACAGGCCCAATACGAGGAACGTGCCGATCGATTGAAGAATGCTTATGATAATTCAGTGCTTCAATTGGAAGAGCTGGAGCAAAAGCACCGTGAAATGAAGCTGAAGCTAAAAGATATGCATATGAAACGTTTGGAGCTTATGGGGCAGGAAAACGTAGTCTTAATGAAAAACAAAATGAACAAGGTATTGAAAGATACCGAGTTTGGGACTCCTGCTGAGAATATGGAGAACATTGGAAGGTTATTTGAGCGGGAGGAAAAGAAAGCGAATGATGAATATGAAATCAGCATTTTTGATGCACGTATTCAGCAGCTGGCAAAAGAATTAAACCAACAAGATAGTGGAGATTTACGAGATAACTCATGATAGAATAGAAGTAACCAATTTACTGATGAGGAGGGACACCAATGAAAAACTTGAGCAGAAACAGCAAAATTGGTTGGGTCATGCTGTTTGCCGGAATTGGAATGGCGTTGGAGCTTCTGCTCAATTGGCGGCTTTATGTCCCTCTCCTCATAGGATGCTTTGTTATATATTATTGGAAAAGTCAACAAGATAGAGATTCGAAGAAACTATACTTAATTATCGGAGTTTCACTTGTTTTGATTCCACTTATTTCCACGGCTGTTTTTAAATTTTTCATTATGGCAGCAGCCATATATGCACTGATTCAATATTCAAAAACGAAAAAACAAGCCAAGAGAATTGTGGTAGAAACAATCCCGCCGAATCAACAGACAAAAGTTAATAGGAAAATCCCTTATATTAAGAATATGATTTCTGGAACTCAAAAGGTCGTAAATGAAATTTTTGAGTGGGATGATATTAATATACAGTGCGGATTTGGAAATACGATCATAGACATGGGTATGACAATGCTCCCCCCGGGAGAAAGTGTTGTTCTCATACGCGGTTTAGTTGGGAATATTCAGCTTATCGTGCCAATTGATGCCTCCGTAACCGTTAATCACTCTGCGATTAGTGGTAAGCTGAGTATATTCAACCAAAAGGAAGAACTGTTAAATTCCAATGTTATTTACTATACAGACGGAGATGACGAAACAGCTTCTAGGAGAATAAAAATAGTTACGAGTGTTGTTTTCGGAGATGTTGAGGTGAGACGCACATGAAAATGGCCAGAACATTGTCATTTTATTTTGCGTCCCTGGCCCTCTTCATTTTCCTGTTTGTGCTTTTAATGCTTTTATTTACTGTTGATACAGATTGGTACCCGTCATTGATGCAAAAAAAATATTTGCTTGTTCCAAATGTCTTTTTCATCCTTGCAGTCTGCTTATTGGTTGGTTCAATCACTGGTTACATAGTTGGGATTACCATTGACAAAAAGGTAGAAAAAATTGAATGGAGTCTCTTGGAACTGGAAGGGGGAAATTATGACCGAGTAAGTATTCCCCCTGTGAAAAATGATAATTTCCCTTCCATTTGGCAAGGGATTGAAAACATTCGGACCCGGCTAAAGGAGCAAACGTTACTATATCAAAAGTTCACCAACGAACGGGTGGAATGGAACAGAGAACTAAAAGAAGAGGTGCTCACAGAAGAGAGAAATCGATTGGCGAGGGAGCTTCATGACTCTGTCAGCCAACAGCTTTTTGCTGCCACGATGCTTTTGTCAGCCATTAACCAAAGTCCTGATCCCACAAGTGAAGCAACTGCCAAGCAACGGGTTTTGGTTGAAGAGGTCATTAATGAAGCTCAATCTGAGATGAGGGCATTGCTTCTTCATCTCAGGCCGATCCAGTTGGAAGGGAAAAGCCTTAAAGTTGGTATGCAGGAGCTCTTGTCCGAATTGACGGCCAAATTGCCTTTGAAGGTAACGTGGAATTTGCAGGATGTGCAGTTAGAAAAAGGAATTGAGGATCATTTATTTCGGATACTGCAGGAAGCAGTTTCAAACACATTAAGACATGCAAAAGCCAAAACATTGGAAGTTCATATGATGGAAGTGGATCAATTTGTCTTTTTAAAGGTGGTTGATGACGGAAAAGGTTTCAATATCGATGATCAGAAAGCTGGTTCCTATGGCATAACAAACATGAGGGAAAGGGCTTCAGAGATTGGAGGTAAAATCAAGATAGTTAGTCTGCCGGGAAGGGGAACAAGCATTGAAGTGAAAATTCCTCTGCCAAATCAGGAGGGAGGATAAGAAATGATCAAAGTTTTGTTAGTGGATGATCATGAAATGGTTCGAATTGGTGTGTCAGCTTATTTATCCATTCAAGAGGATATAGAGGTGATCGGCGAAGCAGGGGATGGAAGACAAGGTGTTGATCTTGCCTTGTCGCTGCGTCCGGATATCGTCTTAATGGATTTGGTTATGGAAGGCATGAACGGAATTGATGCCACAAAAGCAATTCTAGAGGAATGGCCTGAGGCGAGAGTATTAATTGTAACAAGTTTTTTGGATGATGAAAAAGTATACCCGGCATTAGAGGCGGGAGCTACTGGTTATATGTTAAAAACATCCAAGGCTAGTGATATCGCAGATGCTGTCAGATCTGCCTATAAAGGTCAGAAAGTCTTGGAGCCTGAAGTTACGGATAAAATGATGAAAAAGCTGTCTCATGGATCTAAGCGTTCCCTTCATGAAGATTTAACAAATCGGGAAACGGAAATCCTCACATTGATGACTGAAGGCAAAGCAAACAAAGAAATAGCGGATGAGCTTTTCATCACGTTAAAGACGGTTAAAACACATGTCAGCAATATTTTAAGTAAATTGGAAGTTCAGGATCGGACGCAGGCTGTCATATATGCATTTAAAAATGGATTAATTAGAAAGTGAATTCGTCTTTTATAGATGAATTTACTTTTTTTGTGTTCCAAACGTATCTAGCGATATGAGAGTAGTATCGGGAGTGTTAATGACTTTCAAATATGCTAAAATGGCAACATAGCAAAAGTGGAGGAATGAAAGTTGAAAAAAGAATTTGCGGTTATTGGCCTTGGACGCTTCGGCGGGAGCATTGTCCGTTCTCTGACAGAGCAGGGGATGGAAGTGATGGCTATCGATATTAATGAAGACCGAGTAAATGAATTTGCTTCTATAGCGACACAGGCAGTGATTGCCGATACAACAGACGAAAACGTTTTGAAAAGCTTAGGTATACGAAATTTTGACCATGTCATCGTTGCCATTGGTGATAATATCCAATCCAGTATTCTGACAACGATCATCCTGAAGGAATTGGGTGTTGAACACATAACCGTTAAAGCGCAAAACGACTACCATGAAAAGGTACTTCGGAAGATTGGGGCAGACCATGTTGTTCACCCTGAACGCGATATGGGAAGGCGGATTGCGCACTATATCGTTTCCACCAATGTTCTCGATTATCTTGAGCTATCAGAGGAATATAGTATCGTCGAGGTAATGGTCAATGACTTACTGGCAGGATATACGCTAATAGAATTAGACGTACGAGCAAAGTACGGGTTGAACATTGTAGCCATTAAAAGAGGAAAAGAAATCATCGTTTCACCGTTGGCGAATGCTCCACTTCAGCTCAATGACATACTGATCATCATCGGGGCCGATACAGACATTAACCGATTTGAAAAGAAGGTATTAGTTGAATAAGCGGAGCGACTGACTGAATAAAGCGATGCTTTGATTTGGTCTATACGATCGAAAGAGAGTGGATAGCGTTTCTCGAGCAGGGCAAAATAGGCTATTTGTAAAAAGGTTAAAGTCAATCAGTCTTAGAAAAACAGTTTTTGTTTTTCTAAGACTGATTTTGTATTTGGAGATTTCCTTCTGAAAGGAGTCTGTCGCTTTTAGGATATTGAAAAACTGTCTTTGCGAGAGGGAATGCTTTCCTCAAAAGCTGAGTACTGTCCAGAAAAACAGAATACGTCCGATTCAACCGCTGTCCGATAAATAAAATACGATCTGGTTTGACGGGAACACTGTCCACGACGGCAAAATACCTGTAACAGCTTTTAATGGAAGCAGGAAATACGGCTAAAAAAATGCCACCTGCAAATGAACGCAGGTGGCATTTTTCTATGTTATACTTCCATGATAATTGGCAAAATCATTGGACGTCTTTTTGTTCTTTCGTATAGGAAAGGCAAAAGTGTGTCCGTGATTTCGTTTTTAATTTCTGACCATTGTGTCGTTTTTCGATCCATGACTTTGTTTAAATGTTTGGCAAGCATTCGCTGTGCTTCATTGATCAAATCTCCAGATTCTCTCATGTAGACGAAGCCGCGGGAAATGATATCCGGGCCAGCCGCGATTTTATATTGGTTCATGTCAATGGAAACAACGACGATGACAAGACCCTCTTCTGATAAGATTCGGCGATCACGAAGGACGATATTACCGATATCCCCGATTCCGCTTCCGTCGATGTATACAGATCCAGAAGGAATTTTACCTGCAACATCCGCGCGATCAGAACTGAGTGCAAGAACATCTCCATTATCCATAATAAAGCAATTTTCTTCGGGAATCCCGCAGTCGACAGCCAACTGTGCATGCATTTTCTGCATTCTGAATTCTCCGTGGATTGGGAGAAAGAATTTCGGTTTTATAAGCCTAAGCATTAGCTTTTGTTCTTCTTGGCCGCCGTGTCCAGAAGTGTGAATATTACTCAGTGATCCTGAAATGACATCAGCACCAGCGCGGTACAAAAGATTGATTGTTCGATTTACGCTGTTTTTATTCCCTGGAATAGGCGAGGATGAAAAAACAACGGTATCTCCAGGCTGGATTTGTATTTGGCGATGCGTTCCGTTAGCAATACGTGACAATGCCGCCATTGGCTCACCCTGACTTCCGGTACAAAGAATGGTTACCTTATTGGCAGGGAGCCTATTAAGCTGTTGTGTATTAATGAATGTATCCTTAGGAGCACGAATATATCCTAATTCTTGACCAATTTCTATTGCTGCTTCCATACTTCTTCCAAAAACAGCAATTTTTCTGTCATTAGCAACAGCTGCGTCAGCTACTTGTTGCAATCTGTGAATATTTGATGCAAACGTTGCGAAGATGATTCTGCCATCTACTTTGCGGAAAATATCTTGAATGCTTGCTCCAACCTTGCGCTCAGACATGGTGAAATGAGGTACTTCCGCATTTGTACTGTCCGATAGCAAGCAAAGAACGCCTTCTTTTCCGATTTCCGCCATTTTTGTTAAGTTTGCCGGTTCTCCAACTGGAGTAAAATCAAATTTGAAATCCCCGGTATGAACGATATTTCCCGGAGGGGTTTTTACAACAATCCCATATGAATCAGGGATACTATGGGTTGTCCTGAAAAAAGAAACTGATGTCTTTCTGAATTTGATGACATCTTCTTCCTTGATTTCATGAAACGTCGTTTTACGAAGAAGGCCATGCTCTTCAAGTTTGTTCTTAATCAGTCCCATAGCAAGTTTTCCTGCATAGATGGGGATGTTGACTTCTCTCAGCAGATAAGGGATACCTCCAATATGGTCCTCATGTCCATGCGTAATGAAAAGTCCCTTTATCTTATCTTCATTTCTTACTAAATACGTGTAGTCTGGAATGACATAGTCAATTCCAAGAAGCTCATCCTCAGGGAATTTAATCCCAGCATCGATCAGAATGATTTCATCCTGGAACTGTACTCCATACGTGTTTTTGCCGATTTCACCCAAACCGCCCAGGGCGAAAACAGCCGTCTGATCATTTTTTACAAACTTCATAACCTATATAGTCTCCAATGTAAAGTTGGGACTGTTCTTTTCATATTCAAGATAAGGTCCTTCCAACAATTGAATAAATTCGAGATTGATTTGGCGGTCTTTCAGATGTCGGCGTACGTCCAATTCACTTTCGGCTTCAATAAATAAAACTTTCGTATTTTCCCGTACAGGCATTTCCAATAAGCTTTCCTGATAATACACTTTATAGATCATCACTTTCTCTCCTTAACTCCGTGTTCAAATTCCAATATTCTCTATTATATTAAAAAGCAGCAACGAATGCATGTTTTTAACGCGTGCAGTTTAATTTTATTCAGCAGAAGTCTCCCACTTCGGTAAGTGGTGGGATGAATACATGCTGGTATTCCATTCTACGGGGGTTCAAATCCCGGCTGAATAAAGTTAAAGCCTCCGGCGGATGCCACAGATTTTCAGAGGAAATTATCGAGCGAAGCTCGAGAAAATCTGGGAACAAATACGCCAAGGCGCATTTGATAAAAGGAAACCATATATAATAAAAGAATAAGCCCTCTAAGATAGAGGGTTTGTAAATGGCTGTATTTGAATCATCAGGCAATTGTCTTTTTCTTGAGCAAATCTTTCCATTGTTTTAAAAGCTTCCGTCTTAGCTTCTTAAACATGGTGAATCACTCCTTACTATCCATTTTAACCGATTTTTGTCCAAAGTAAAAGCCTCTTGGCAATTGCATTCTCTTTTTGTGCAAGTTTATTTGTTTTATTATATGCTGAAAATACAATGATCTATCATGGATATCATTGGAAAAAGATTCATTGGGGTGTGAAATTAAAAATGAAAAAAATTGTCTTTTTTGATATTGACGGTACTTTGCTGGATGGAGATAAAAAATTACCTGACTCAGCAAAGGATGCCATTCATACATTGCAGAAAAACGGTATTTATACAGCTATTGCGACTGGACGGGCACCCTTTATGGTATCTCCATTGCTCGAGGAACTGAATATAGATTCCTATGTCTGTTTTAACGGGCAATATGTTGTCTTTGAAAATGAAATGATTGCATCAAACTCTATCAATACAGAGATTTTGAAAGACATTGAAGAATCAGCTAGTAAACACGAGCATGCTCTCGTCTACTTAAACGAAAACACGTTAAAAACAAATGCTAAAAATAATGAACGCGTAAGAAAAAGTCTAGGGTCGCTCAAAATGGCGTATCCCGGATACGATCCTGAGTTTTACATCAAACGAGATATCTATCAGGCGCTGTTATTTACAAAAGAAAATGAAGCAGAATATCTACATGCTTTTTCAGAAATCTCGTTTATTAGGTGGCATGAGCTTTCGCTCGACATTATTCCAAAGGGAGGATCAAAAGCAAGAGGAATACGGCAATTAATTGCTCGGCTTGGGTTTAGGATGGAAGATGTTTATGCATTTGGGGATGGTTTGAATGATATTGAAATGCTGCAGGAAGTAGGAACCGGAGTGGCTATGGGCAATGCGCATGATATCGTAAAGGAGCATGCGGACTTTGTAACAGCAGATGTAGAAAATGATGGGATTGTAAAAGGGTTAAAAGAAGTCGGCCTTCTATCAGGTTCCTTCGAAGCAATCTCGAGCTCAAACCGTTTTTAGAAAAGTAAGTGCTTTACGAAAATAAAGGAAGAGCGAGAGGCTTGGTGTGATTTTGTGGCGCGGCCTCTCGCATGCTTGAATTTGTAGAAATAGTTATCTGATTCCTAAACAATTAAATCCGGATAGTCCGGATTTAATTCTCGATAGGAATTGCCCCTTCTTTGAGTTGAAAAGGGTTCTTTTCGTCAATGTGGTCATAAAACATGACACCGTTCAAGTGATCAAGTTCATGCTGAAAGACAATCGCCGGCAGACCGCGCAAGCGAAGCTTTACTTCTTCGCCTTTTTCATTATGGCCTTTGACAGTAATTCTTGCATAACGATGGACATAGCCTGGTATGCTACGGTCAACTGACAAGCAACCCTCACCTGATGTTAAATAAGACTTCTCTACCGAATGACTGATAATTTTAGGGTTGATGAAACAATAATCGTGTTCCTGCCCTTTTTCATCGTTCAGCCGCATGACAAACATTCGTTTGGACACATTGATTTGTGGTGCGGCAAGGCCGACTCCACCCCTGAGCCCATATTTTTCACTGATAATCGGATCTTGACTGTTTATCAGAAATTCCTTCATGTTTTTTAACGTTTCTATGTCAGCGGGATCAGTCGGGATCGGCACCTCTTTGGCGATTTTCCTTAAAGTAGGATGTCCGTCTCGTATGATATCCTTCATTAGCAGCATCGTATTTCCTCCTGAAATGTTTCTTGTAAAAATCAGTTTACCAAATATATATGCATAAAGAAAAGCGGGAGCGTCTGTTTACTGAGTACAAATTTAAAAAGAAATGCCGGTATTCTTGTTCAGCGTGAAGAGACCAAGCTAGCCATTGAGAACCGTATACGTCTGAAAGCAGTGGGACAGAAATCCACTAGGGTTGAACTTAAACTTATTTTTCCTGACATCCGTCTGTTGTAAATTCTTTTCCATGCCATTATAGTAGAAACTATGGTAATGATGGGAGGAATATCGGTGAAAAAACGTCATTTAGCAGCAATACTGCTTGCCACCTCAACTTTCATATCTGCATGTGGAAGTCCAGAGGAGCAAATACATAAGAGTTTGGAAGAAACCGTTGTTTTGGAAAAAGATTTTGAAAAGCAGCAAAAGCCTTTGATGAAACTGGAAAAAGAAGAAAAATCTTTGTTTGATGATATGATGAATCTTGGCATGAAAAAGTTCGATGAAATTGTGTCTCTTTCAGACAAGGCCTTGGCCAATTTGGATAAACGCGAAGAGCTGCTGGCCAAGGAAGAATCAGCAATGGCGGCTTCCAAAAAGGAATTTGATAAAATCGATGGTTTAATCGACAAATTAAAGGACGATCAGCTAAAGAAAAAAGCAGAAGAGCTCCAAGATTTAATGAACCAGCGTTATGACAGCCATCAACAGTTGGTTAAAGCATATAATGAAGCAATCAAACAAGACCGGAAGATCTATGAAATGATGAAAGAAAAAGAATTAAAGTTGGAAACCATAGAGTCTCAAATCGAAGCTGCCAACGAGGTGCAGGAAGAAGTTCAGACAGCAAATGAACAATTTAATAAACTCACTGATCAATTCAATAAGGAGAAAGAAAAACTGTATAAAGAGGCAGGCATAATCAATGACTAATCTGTTTTTTGGGGGAACGAGTGCTCGTTCTCTTTTGTTTTTTTAGCTTTAAATATAACCAAATTACAGAATTAACCTGCTTTTTTTTGAAACGATTATGTTGTATAACACCTTGGAACTTTTTGTTTTGTGTGTGATACAGTTATTTCTATTTTTGTAATACAGATATTATTTGATTTCTATTGATGCAAAAATGCGTTGCTTTTTAATACTATAATCATTGACTTAAAAGACATTGTCATGTAATCTAAAAAACGAGATATACAGATAATTGTATTATAAAACGGCGAAAATCAATTAATACAGTTTAAGATACGGAGAAAAGACTAGTTTTTAGCACAGTATTTGTGGAAAACATATAGGAACAGGCCTTTTCATTAGTTGAACGTGCCGTTTAGGGTATTCTAATTTATAAAAGCCAAAATAAGAAAAACAAAGGAAGGATTGGTGATTTCGATGGCTTCAAAGGCGAAGGCAGCTAAATTTGATGCAATTAAAGCGCTGGAAAGCATTGAAAAAAAGTTTGAAATGGTACAGGTTTTAAATGAAAAAGGTGAAGTGGTCAATGATGAAATGATGCCTGACCTTTCCGATGAACGACTTGTAGAGCTCATGAGCCGAATGGTTTACACAAGAATTTTGGATCAGCGCTCCATCTCCTTGAACCGCCAAGGACGCCTAGGATTCTATGCACCAACTGCTGGACAAGAAGCATCTGCTATCGCGTCACATTTTGCATTTGAAAAAGAAGACTTTATTCTGCCGGGTTACAGGGATGTTCCACAGATTTTTTGGCATGGACTTCCTTTGCATAAAGCATTCTTGTTCTCAAGAGGACATTTTGTCGGAAACCAAATCCCTGAAGGTGTCAATGTGCTTCCGCCACAAATTATCATTGGAGCACAATACGTTCAAGCTGCAGGCGTAGCTCTTGGGCTGAAGAAGCGTGGAGAGAAAGCAGTGGCTGCTACCTATACTGGTGATGGTGGTTCTTCACAAGGGGACTTCTATGAAGGTATTAACTTTGCTGGTGCATTTGGTGCTCCTGCTGTTTTTATTGTGCAAAACAACCAATTCGCTATTTCCACTCCACGTGAAAAGCAAACTGCTGCAACAACGATAGCACAAAAGGCTGTTGCTGCTGGTATTCCTGGGATTGTGGTTGATGGAATGGATCCATTGGCAGTATATGCTGCTGTTCGTGAAGCAAGAGAGCGTGCAATCAATGGAGGCGGCCCGTCCTTAATTGAAACGATCTGCTACAGATACGGTCCGCATACGATGGCTGGGGATGATCCAACTCGTTACCGTACATCTGATACAGATAATGAATGGGAAAAGAAAGATCCTATTGTCCGTTTCAGAAAGTATCTGGAAGGCAAAGGCCTTTGGAATGAAGAAAAAGAGAACGAAATAATAGAAAAGGCGAAAGAAGAGATCAAGCAGGCTATTAAGCAGGCTGATGATACGCCGAAGCAAAAAGTTACAGATTTAATTTCAAATATGTTTGAAGAACTTCCATACAATTTGCAAGAGCAGTATGAAATATATAAAGAGAAGGAGTCGAAGTAAGCCATGGCGCAAATGACTATGATTCAAGCAATAACTGATGCGCTTCGCACTGAGCTGCGCAATGATGAAAACGTCCTTGTGTTTGGAGAAGACGTAGGGGTTAATGGCGGTGTCTTTCGCGCGACTGAGGGATTGCAAAAAGAGTTTGGGGAAGAGCGTGTATTTGACACTCCTTTGGCTGAATCCGGTATTGGCGGCCTTGCAATCGGACTTTCTACTCAAGGATACCGTCCTGTTCCAGAAATTCAGTTTTTCGGATTTGTCTATGAAGTAATGGACTCTATTAGCGGACAAATAGCTCGCTTGCGCTACCGTACAGGCGGCTCTTATCATGCACCGATTACGATTCGCTCACCTTTTGGCGGCGGTGTTCATACACCTGAGTTGCATGCAGACAGCCTGGAAGGCTTGATGGCTCAGCAACCTGGATTGAAGGTAGTAATCCCATCTTCACCATATGACGCTAAAGGTTTGCTTATATCTGCTATTCGCGATAATGATCCTGTAATTTTCCTTGAACACATGAAATTATATCGTTCATTCAGACAAGAAGTTCCTGAAGAGGAATACACAATCCCGCTTGGAAAAGCAGAAGTGAAACGGGAAGGAAAAGATCTTTCCATTATTACGTACGGTGCAATGGTTCACGACTCTATTAAAGCTGCAGAGGCACTTGAAAAAGAAGGGCACTCAGTGGAAGTCATCGACCTTCGTACTATCAGCCCTCTCGATATCGAAACGATCGTCCAATCGGTTGAGAAGACAAATCGTGCGATTGTAGTGCAGGAAGCTCAAAAGCAAGCTGGAATTGCTGCTAATGTAGTAGCAGAAATCAATGATCGTGCGATTTTGAGTTTGGAAGCACCGGTACTAAGGGTAACAGCTCCAGATACGGTGTATCCTTTCTCCCAAGCAGAACCAGTTTGGCTTCCTAGCCATAAGGATATAATTGAAACTGCAAAGAAAGTGCTTGAATTTTAAGATGAAAAGCGTAAGTGTTTATTGATCAACGTGCAGACTAAAGTGTCTTTTGATGATTGAAGTGAAAGGTGCGAAGTTTGCTGTCAATAGCTGCTAAACGCATACGGATCGATAGAGGAAATGAATTATAAGCTATGCGTTTCTCATTTCCTAAGTAGATAATCTATACGGAATACGAATAACAGGAGGGTGAATACATTGTCATTCCAATTTAGGCTGCCTGACATCGGTGAAGGAATCCATGAAGGCGAAATAGTCAAATGGTTTGTTGAACTAGGTAAAAAAGTTGAAGAAGATGATGTTCTATGTGAAGTTCAAAATGATAAGGCAGTGGTTGAGATACCTTCACCGGTTGCTGGAACGGTAGAGGAAATTCTCGTCAATGAAGGTGAGACAGCTGTAGTTGGAGATGTTCTCATTAAGATTGATGCGCCAGGATATGAGGATCTCCAATTCAAGGGTGATCATGGTGAAGGTGAAACTGAAGCGGCTGAACAACCGCAAGCTGAACCAGCACAAGTTGACGCTGAACCGAAGGAACAGGCTGCGAACAACGATGCAGCAGTTGCAAATGAGGAAGAAGCTTCAGACAAACGAGTTATTGCCATGCCTTCCGTAAGGAAATATGCGCGAGAGAAAAATGTAAACATACAGGCTGTCAGCGGTTCAGGGAAAAATGGACGCATTTTAAAGTCTGACATTGATGGATATTTGAATGCACCAACAGAAAAAGAAACTGCTTCTGAAGTACAGAAAGCACCAAAACAAGAGGCGCAACAGCAGAAGAAAGCTCCTGTTATTCCGGAAGGTGACTATCCTGAAACAAGAGAAAAAATGAGTGGTATTAGAAAAGCAATCGCTAAGGCAATGGTCAACTCTAAACATACAGCTCCGCATGTAGCACTTCTTGATGAAGTTGATGTAACAGGACTCGTTGCCCACCGTAAGAAGTTCAAAGGCATTGCTGCTGAAAAAGATATCAAACTTACTTATCTTCCATATGTTGTTAAAGCTTTAGTAAGTGCATTGCGTGAGTACCCTGCGCTGAATACATCTATTGATGATGAAAAAGAAGAAATTATACAAAAGCATTACTACAACATTGGAATTGCTGCCGATACAGAAAGAGGTTTACTCGTTCCGGTCGTAAAACGTGCAGACTCCAAATCAGTTTTTGCTATTTCAAAAGAGATCAACGAATTGGCTGATAAAGCAAGAACAGGAAAATTATCCCCGAATGAAATGAGCGGCGGTTCTTGCACAATTACAAATATCGGATCTGCTGGCGGGCAATGGTTTACCCCAGTCATCAATCATCCGGAAACAGCAATCCTTGGTATTGGACGAATTGCAGAAAAACCGATAGTGAAAAATGGTGAAATTGTTGCTGCACCTGTGTTAGCATTATCATTGAGCTTTGACCATCGGATTATTGACGGCGTAACTGCACAACAGGCATTAAATCACATCAAGCTGCTGTTAAGTGATCCTGAACTTTTACTAATGGAGGCGTAAAGTATGGTAGTAGGAGATTTTCCAATTGAGACAGACACGATTGTAATTGGTGCCGGACCTGGCGGGTATGTTGCGGCTATTCGGGCTGCGCAGCTTGGCCAAAAAGTGACGATTGTTGAAAAAGGGGAACTTGGAGGAGTTTGCCTAAATGTTGGATGTATCCCATCCAAGGCTTTGATCTCAGCTTCCCATCGTTTCCAAGAAGCCAAAAATTCAGAAGACATCGGAATAACAGCGGAGAATGTCAGTCTTGACTTTGGTAAAGTCCAAGATTGGAAGTCCGGAGTGGTGAAAAAACTGACTGGCGGTGTCGAAGGGCTTTTGAAAGGCAACAAAATCGATATTGTGAAAGGCGAAGCTTATTTCGTCGATGCAAACAGCATTCGTGTGATGGATGAAAACTCTGCACAAACATACACATTCAAAAATGCCATCATAGCAACAGGCTCTCGTCCTATTGAGATCCCAGGCTTTAAATATTCAAAACGCGTGCTTGATTCTACAGGTGCAATCAACCTTGATGAACTTCCAAAAAGTCTGGTTGTAATCGGTGGAGGATATGTCGGTATCGAACTAGGGTCTACTTATGCCAACTTTGGTACTGACGTAACAATCATTGAAGGCACGAAAGATATTCTTGGCGGATTCGAAAAACAAATGACTTCACTTGTCAAACGCAATTTGAAAAAGAAAAATGTAAATGTTGTTACTGATGCCCAGGCAAAAGGCGTTGAAGAAACCGATCAGGGAGTAAAAGTTACATATGCTGCAAAAGGTGAAGAACAAACCATTGAAGCAGATTATGTACTTGTAACGGTCGGAAGAAGGCCTAATACGGACGAGCTTGGCTTAGAACAGGTTGGAGTCAAGATTGATGAAAAAGGGCTGATTGAAGTCGACAAACAGCGCAGATCTAATGTTCCAAGCATCTTTGCAATTGGTGACATTGTTGAAGGGGCTAAGTTGGCACATAAAGCTTCTTATGAAGGTAAAATCGCTGCCGAAGCTATTGCAGGGCAGTCCTCTGAAGTCGATTATATCGGTATGCCAGCGGTCGTCTTTTCAGAGCCTGAGTTAGCTTCTGTTGGATATACTGAACAGCAGGCTAAAGAAGAAGGCATTGAAATTGAAGCAGCCAGATTCCCGTTTGCAGCAAACGGCCGTGCGCTGGCGCTTAATGCGACAGACGGCTTTGTCAAGCTGATCACTCGTAAAGAGGACGGACTGATTATCGGCGGACAAATTGCAGGAGCAAATGCTTCTGATGTGATCGCTGAAATCGGACTTGCTATTGAAGCTGGCATGACAGCTGAAGATGTGGCTATGACCATCCATGCTCACCCAACTCTGGGAGAAATGACGATGGAGGCAGCAGAGGTAGCTCTCGGAACTCCTATCCATGTTATTAAATAAAGATTTAAAGGACCCATGACATTTCATATTGAAATGTCATGGGTTTTTCTTTGTAGAGTATAAAATCAGATGAAATACTAGTTCGAACTAAGTTTCCCTATATCTAGCAGTGACGTATGGATGTGCAAGCGCGAGTGAAGGTGACAGGACGTCGCTGAACTGAGCCCGCCGACCCACAGGATGTATTAGTACATCAAAGCCACAGAGTGCTGCGGCTCGAGGAGGACAGCGCTTAGGCCCGCAAGGACTAAACTGCTTATCAAAATTTGCCTTGTGTTTGTCGTCTAAGGTAATGAGTCGTTTCGAATTTCTTAAAAATGGTTTAATTTAATCGAGAAAATGCATATGTTCCATACAAGAGCTAGTTTCTGAAAAGTTGGTGACATACAATGAAAAAATATGTGGCACTTCTTTTGCAGTTGATGGTATGGAGCGGTTTTACACTCGCGGAGTGGCTCTCAGGGCGTGATCATATTCTTGCAAAGTCCATCCTGTTTTCCGTGTTTCTTTATCTTGCTTTCTTAATTGCGAGAATGATAGTCAAATCAAATAAAACCACTGTGTTTATTACGATAACAAGCTTATGTACTTATGCGGGGATTCATCTTTTATTGAATATGCTATACAGATCGATGGTTTTTTAGTGGTAAATCTGCGATGAGGGGAATTTTCGTTTTAAGAAGAGTGATGATTCTCCTCTATCTATAAAATGGAAAAAAAGTTATAATAAAGTAAATTCATATTTTCATTTTTAGGAAGGAAGACAGTGATGAAGAAGTTTTTCACCATAACAGCGGCAATTTTGCTCTTAGCTGCTTGTGGTACAGAGGAAGCGTCACAAAAGGACAAGCCTGACGATGATGGATCAGCCAAACAGGAAGTAAGCAGAAATAAACAGGAAGTGGAGGAAGAGAATAAGCCAAAAGATGATTCCACGCAGCAGGAGGACACCTCCGTTGTTCCAGAATATAAAGTGAATCAAAATACCTTTGCTTTGGAATCGATTGGAGAAGCGAATCCCCAAGTGGCACTTTTGACTATTGACGATGCTCCAGATGAACATGCGCTGGAAATGGCCAAGACTTTGAAGAAACTAAATGCGCCGGCTATTTTTTTCGTCAATGGACACTTTATCAATTCTCCTGAAAAAGAAAAGGTGATTAAAGAGATACATGACCTTGGATTTATAATTGGAAATCATACATATTCGCATAGTGACTTGACAACCCTTCCTGAAGAAAAACAAAAGGAAGAAATTTTGTCTGTAAATGAAATCGTGGAAAAAATCATAGGAGAAAAGCCCAAATTTTTCCGTGCTCCTTTTGGAAAGAACACTGATTACAGCCGGCAGCTCATTGACGATGAAGATATGCTGCTGATGAATTGGACATATGGATATGACTGGGAAAAAGAGTATATGACAGGTGAGGCCATCTCGGATATTATGGTTAATACTCCTTTGCTTCAAGATGGTGCCAATTTGCTTATGCACGACCGTGAATGGACGAATGATGGATTGGAAAAAATTGTGGAGGGACTGCGTGATAAAGGGTACGAACTCCTAGACCCTATCTTAATTGATACAGAAACGAAATAATCTCCTAATATGTGAATTGTGACATACAATTTGGGCTTGATAAAACAGGATGTGTTATATTATTATGACTTTAACGAATAATCGTTTTCAAGCCTGTTCACAGGAAGGGTGGAGAAGATGGGGATCATCATTTGCCAGGAGTGCAATGCGACCATCGATTATGTTGAAGATGAAAAAGTGACAAAATTGTATTCCTGTTGCTGCGAATGCTATGGAAAAACAGATGAAGACTGACTAAAATATGGAGCATCCCAGGCGGGGAGCTCCTTTTGTTATAGTGTAAGAAAGTATAAAAACAGATGAAATATTTAGTTCGAGTTAAGTTTTCCTGTGTCTAGCTATGACGCACAGGAAGTGCTAATGCCACCGAATCCACAGGTTGTGATGGCTAGGGAACTTCCTCATTAAAATTCGCCTTATGCTTGTTTTCAATCACCCCAAAATAAAAGGAGAGATGATGGAATGACAAAGTGGAAAACAAGAGTGACCGATCTACTCAATATCAAGTACCCTATTATCCAAGGAGGGCTTGCTTATCTAGCCTATGCTGAGCTGGCTTCAGCAGTCTCCAATGCAGGCGGCTTAGGACAAATCACAGCCATGTCACTATCAACGCCTGAGGAGCTGAGGGAAGAAATAAGGAAAACCAGGGCAATGACCGACAAGCCGTTCGGTGTTAATTTTGCCATCGGACAGCACGGACGTCCTTTTGAACATATGCTGGAGGTAGCGGTTAAAGAAGGGGTCGAAGTGGTCTCTGTTACGGGTGGAAACCCTACTAAATTTTTTCAAGAGCTGGAAGATGTAGATATAAAAAAGCTTGTCCTTGTCGCAGCGAAACGCCAGGCTATAAAAGCAGAGGAACTTGGCGCAGATGCTGTAATGGTTGTTGGACAGGAGGGAGGGGGACATATCGGCAGAAATGACACCGGTACATTTGTCCTCATTCCAACAGTTGCTGATGCGGTAAGAATTCCAGTTATAGCTTCCGGCGGTATTGCTGACGGAAGAGGAATTATGGCGGCTATGAGCCTTGGTGCAGAAGGAATTGAAATGGGTACGAGGTTTATTGCCACAAAAGAATGCATCCATGCTTCAAAGCAATATCAGCAGGCCATTATTGATGGGACTGAAACAGACACAGAGATAATTAAAAGAACGCTGAAAGCACCCGGTAGGGTAATCGCAACTCCATTGTCAAAAAAGATTATTAATCTTGAGGAAGCTGGAGCAGGCTACGAAGAATTGAAGCAATACATAAGCGGAACAGCCAATAAAAAATATATTTATGAAGGCAAACCGGAGCAAGGATTTGGTTGGGCAGGGCAGGCAGTAGGTTTGATACATGAGGTTGTCAGTGTCAAAGAACTAATGAAAACAATGATAGAAGAGGCTGAAAAAATTCGCGCGAAGTGGAGTGTTTATTAATGGATTATCAATATCCGATTTCACATCATTGGTCAACGGATGAAACTGTAGATGTTATCCGTTTTTTTCAATCAATAGAAAAAGCACATGAAAAAGGTATTGAAAGGAATGTCCTGATGCAGGCGTATCGACGTTTTAAAGAGATTGTACCGGGGAAAGCAGACGAAAAGAATATATGCAATGAGTTTGAAGAGGCGAGTGGTTATTCTACCTATAAGGTTATTCAAAAAATGAAACAGGCTTCCTCTGAAGAAAAAATACGGCTATAGACAAGCAGCAGCATCAGACAGAGAACAACAGGAGTTTATATGTATCGACAAATGGGTATTTAACTATTAAATAAAGAGTCATTCGTAATCATCCTAGGTATGTGCACAATTTTGTTACCGGCAATCAATCGGCAACATACGATAGAGTAAGCGAATGATAAGGTAAGCACTTGCCACTAATCTCGGAAGGAGTGTTTATAATGAAGCAAGTCGTCAGCACTTATCGAAAGAAGGCAGTGGACCAACAAAAACTTGCTGTTCTTCACCTAGAGTTGAACTATGAACTCGCAGTTCTCTTTGATGCAATGCAAGAAAACAACGAGGAAATGAAGGCAAAAGCGAAGCGCAAACTAGAAAGGATCCGCGGTGAATTGATAAAAATGGAAGCATTGTAATGGTAATGCAGGCAAAAGGTATAGAATAGATTTAGGTGGCGAACTCTCTTCGGAATTATTAAATGAAAGAGTTCGTCTTTTTGTGACTAATTTTGAAATAAAAATTTGAGGAAAATGTACTGAACGCTAAAAGGAGCCTTGGGTCCTTTTGAAAAGTTCGTCTGTTATTCCTTGAAAAGATGGGCAATATTCAATAAGCTGAGTATTGAAGAAGGAAAGAGTGATCGGAGGATGACAATGGCAAATTGGACATTGATAGATAAACATGCCAAAGCGTGGCTTCAAGAGGCCGGCAAAAGGATTGTCTCTTCTTTTGCAACTACACCGGAGATCATGACTAAAACAAATCCAAATGACTTAGTAACAAATATTGATCAGGAAACAGAACAGTTTTTTACTCAAAAAATAAGGGAAACATTTCCTGGTCATCGGATCTTAGGTGAAGAAGGTTTTGGAGATGAACCGACCGAATTATCTGGTATTATTTGGATTATAGATCCGATTGATGGCACTACCAATTTTGTTCATCAGCAGAGAAATTTCATGATTTCTATTGGGATTTATGAAAATGGAGAGCCGAGACTTGGGTTTGTATATGACGCTGTTTATGAGGAGCTGTATCATGCAAGAGCTGGCGAAGGTGCATATTGGAATGACAAGAGACTCCCGGCATTAGAAGAGATTCCTGTAGAAAAAGCGTTAATCGGAATCAATTCAACGTGGCTGATTCCCAATAGGCTGATTGATCCAAAAGAGACCTTAATACCACTTGTGAAGGATGCGAGGGGAACAAGATCATATGGCTCTGCTGCACTTGAGTTTATATTCGTTGCAACCGGAAGACTTGATGCCTACATAACAATGCGTCTTTCACCGTGGGATTTTGCCGGAGGAAAAATCATTGTGGAAGAAGTTGGCGGAAAAGTAACAAATTTAAAAGGGGAGCCATTGAAAATGTTGGAAAGAAGCCCCATAGTCGTGGCAAGACCGGGTCTCCATGAAATAATCATCCAAAATTATTTATCAAAAGGTTTATGAACGAAGAAACGGTCCAGGTGATTGCTGGACCGTTTCTGTATGATTCCAAAGTGGGGTGTAATCATAAAACCAAGGGGTGTTTATAATTTACCGGATTCCCTGTATTTCTTCTTTGTAGCAAAGCCATAGCCCATTACAGATATTAAAATGATCAAACAGACAATCATTCCAATTGTACTTCTTGCACCGAGGGAAAAGCCCATCCCTACGATGGAAAACGCCGCTAATATGGCTAAAAACAGAAAATTAAACTTAATGCCATTCACGTTGTCCGCCCTCCTCATTCATTAATTGTACAAAAAAAATATCGGCTTGGCTACTATTGTGGTATAATTGCTAAGTTATATTTACATTCGTTTATTTCAGGCAGGAGGAACTACTTTGAATACAAGAAATGATATCAGAAATATTGCGATCATTGCCCACGTTGACCATGGAAAAACGACTTTGGTCGATCAGCTCCTCAAGCAATCCGGTACATTCCGGACAAATGAGCATGTTGAAGACCGGGTAATGGACTCCAATGATTTGGAACGCGAACGTGGTATTACGATTTTAGCGAAAAATACCGCCATTCAATATAAAGATACAAGAATTAATATCATGGATACACCGGGACATGCTGATTTTGGCGGAGAAGTAGAACGGATTTTAAAAATGGTAGATGGCGTACTGCTTGTAGTAGATGCCTATGAAGGGTGTATGCCTCAAACTCGCTTTGTATTGAAAAAAGCCTTGGAACAAAACTTGACGCCAATTGTTGTAGTCAACAAGATTGACCGCGACTTCGCGCGTCCGGAAGAAGTGGTGGATGAAGTCCTTGAGTTATTTATCGAGCTTGATGCTAATGATGACCAGTTAGAGTTTCCAGTCATTTTTGCTTCAGGAATAAATGGAACAGCAAGCACAGACCCAAGCCAACAGGATGAGAACATGGAAGTGCTGTATGAAACGATTTTAGAGCATATTCCTGCTCCAGTGGAAAACAGGGAGGAACCTCTCCAGCTTCAGGTATCCCTTTTGGATTACGATAAATATGTTGGACGGGTAGGAATAGGCCGTATTTTCCGTGGTACGATCAAGGTTGGCCAGCAAGTTGCTCTGATGAAACAGGATGGGAGCGTGAAACAGTTTCGTGTAAGTAAGCTATTCGGTTTCTTTGGATTGAAGAGAATGGAAATTGAAGAGGCTTTTACAGGGGATATTGTTGCGGTGTCTGGAATGGAAGACATCAACGTTGGTGAAACGCTGTGTCCAATCGACCATCAGGAACCTCTTCCAATGCTGAAAATAGATGAGCCTACCCTCCAGATGACTTTCTTGGTCAATAATAGTCCGTTTGCGGGCAGGGAAGGGAAATTTGTAACAGCAAGAAAAATAGAGGAAAGAATTAAAACACAGCTTGAAACAGATGTCAGTCTTCGTGTCGAAGATACAGAATCTCCGGATGCGTGGGTTGTTTCAGGCAGAGGTGAGCTTCATCTGTCTATTTTGATTGAAAATATGCGCCGCGAAGGTTTTGAACTTCAGGTATCAAAACCTCAAGTCATTATCAAAGAGGTTGATGGTGTACTATGTGAACCGATTGAACATGTTCAAATTGATACTCCAGAGGAGTATACTGGAGGCATTATTGAATCACTCGGCTCCCGTAAAGGTACGATGTTGGATATGATCAATAACGGAAAAGGACAGGTTCGTCTAATATTCCATGTTCCTGCTCGGGGCTTGATCGGTTATACAACAGAGTTCATGTCATTGACAAGAGGCTACGGAATTTTGAACCATACCTTCGACAGCTATCAACCGATGGCTTCCGGACAAATCGGAGGAAGGCATCAAGGTGTCCTCGTTTCTATGGAAAGCGGAAAGGCTACGACATACGGAATCATGCATGTGGAAGATCGTGGAACAATATTTGTTGAACCTGGTACAGAAATATACGAGGGAATGATTGTCGGCGAGCATTCACGCGATAATGATCTGGCTGTTAATATTACGAAGACAAAACATGCAACGAATGTTAGATCAGCGACAAAGGACCAGACTTCAGTCATCAAGCGGCCTAAGATTATGTCTTTGGAAGAATCGCTTGAATACCTTAATGATGATGAGTTATGCGAGGTAACTCCTGAGTCCATCCGTTTGCGTAAAACAATTTTGAACAAAAATGAACGGGAAAAGGCAGCCAAGAAGAAAAAATTCGCCTGAATTTGTTATAATACTGCTTAAATATGGTATGCTTATGGAGGCTTCTTTTATAAAAAGAAGCCCCTTTCTAAAGACATGGGAGGTAGCCTGAATGAAATTCATTGGTAGTCTGTTTTTTGCCATTGGCATGACAAAGTCAGACCAAGATGCGATTGATAGCTTTTCTCCATTTTTTAAAATTTATTATCAGCAGACTCAAAGTCCCAAAGTGGCAAGTTGGCTCCTGTTTTTAACAATTGTGGCACTTTGTATCCTCGTTTATAAACTAGGGTTTGCAAAAAAACTTCCATTGTTGAAGTCCGCTATTATTTATATCTTTCTGTTTATGGGGTGTACACTACTTACATTTCTTGGGATCTTTCTTCCGATTGTAGAAGGACTTGTCGTGGCTGCACTCATATTAATCATTTATAAAATTAGGCTGAACAAAGAGAAAAAAGCGGGGACATTCGATAATTAAAAAAGACTTGAAGCATCGTTACAACGTTGCTCAAGTCTTTTTTATTTTGGCTCTATACTAAATGTTGGGGTTACCACACAATTCGCACAAAAAAAACACACGCAAACATCCAATTCTTTTATACTTGAATTGTCTAGAAACAAGCAAAGATTGGAGTTGCGTGCAA